>JACQDB010000028.1 GCA_016201275.1 Acidobacteriota bacterium | reverse complement strand
TTAGCTCGACTTTGTACATTTTTCAGAGGCGAACCGAGCTTGCCAATCCCCCCGACGGCAGTCGGGGGATGGTTAAAGCCCAACCTACGAAACGCTGCCAACGAGAAACGAATCCCCCCGATGGAAATCGGGGGATGCTTAAAGTCCAACCTTGCCCGAGGCTCAAGGCTGGACTTTAATCATCCCCCAACTGCCGTTGGGGGGATTGCAAAAAAAACTTTGCTTGCCTGCGGTGTAGGTTGGACTTTAAGCATCCCCCAACTGCCGTTGGGGGGATTCAGGTGAATGGCCAAACCGCTTCGACTTTCCGTTGGGGGGATTCAGGTGAATGGCCTCACGGCCTCGACTTTCCGTTGGGGGGATTCAGGTGAATGGCCTCACTGCCTCGGCTCTCCGTTGCTAGATTTTTTAGAGGCGAAGCAGCCTGATTTCATCGGCTTTTTCACCCCTTGGAATTATTGAGCCTCACCTCAACAAGCTGAGATTCAATAATTCCAAGCGCGCACCGCAAGGTCAGTGCGTGATTGGTGTTGTTTAATCTGAAATTGTACAAAGTCGAGGTTCGAGCGTGTCGCAAAACTCCAGCAACAGCCTATATGTGGTGGATAGTCAAATCATCATACACAATATCTGGACAAAACATCCATTGCTGCGACACGCCTTAGTTATATCGAGTTAATCAAAACGTCTGACCGAAGCGAATGTGTATGACGCCCTGCGGCTGGCGAATGATCAATCCGGTGGCGCTGGTAAACGACGGCGGATTGAGCAGGTAACCGTAATCTATGCCTATAGGGCCGATGGGCGTGTTCAAGCGCAAGCCCAGGCCGATGCTGTGCGTCATATTGTTGAACTGGATGTCGCTCACTTTGCGAAAGACATTGCCGAGATCGTAAAACGGCACCAGTCGCAATTGAGTGGTGAGCGGGTAACGCAATTCAAAATTCAGCACCACCAGTCCATCGCCGCCCAACGGCACTAGCGTTGGCAATTCTTTAGCATTGCGCGGTTCGAGTATGGCTTGCGGTCCGGCCTGTTCAAACTGGAAACCGCGCAAGGTCGTCGCGCCGCCGGAAAAGAAGCGCGCACTGAGCGGCAACAATCTATCGGAAGCGGTGATCGCCCCGCCTGCGCCGCTGCCGCGTATCGCGTAAGGCGCGGCCAAACCCAAACGTCCGGCAAACGCCAAGACCGAATCGCGCAGCACCGGCGTCTGACGCGCCAATTGCGTATAGTGTTGATAGTTGAGGTAAAACTTATTGAAGGCTTCGTTGCCGCCAAAGGGTCGCGCCGCCAGCGAATGATCGAAGCTGATGAGTTGCCCTTTGGTCGGATTGAGCGCCGAGTCTCGCGTGTCGTGGGTGAAGCCTGCCGAAAATTGTCCGAGGCGCACGGCCTGGGCGTTGCGAGCAATCTCTTCGACAGGAATGTTCTGCACATTGAACAGGCGGGTGTGTTCGATGCTGTAACGCAAGCGCATCGAAGTGATGTCGGAAAATTTTCGCTCGGCCTGCAGGAAAGCAACGAAGCGATTGATGCCAAAGCCCGGCCCACTATTGGCCGTTCTGCCGCCGGTCACCAATCGCCGCTGCAAAAAAGTTTGCAGGTTCGAGTTGCGATCATAAAAGGCCGACACCGTAGCTCCCCACTGACTGCCGAAGATGCGCGGATCAATGTATTGCAACTGCACCAACTGCTCACGGAAACTGGCGCGCATTCTGAGCGACAGCGAATTGACTTGGCCGAACAGATTGGTGTTGGTAAATTGCAGCAATCCGCGTGGTCCTTCGTCGCTGGAATACCCGATGCCGTAAATCATCAACAGCGGCTTGGCCTCGGTGAGGTGAACCGTCACCTGGCGCGCCTCCGGTTCCTGCGGATTAACCGCTTGAGCCTGTATATTGACTTCGCTGAAAGCGCCGGTGGCAAACAGATCGCGTTGGGTGCGGCGAATCTTGGCAGGGGTCAGGAGGTCGCCCGGTTTGAAAGCGAAGAAGCGGCGGATGGCGGCTTCGCGGGTTTTGGTTTCGCCTTCGATGTTGATGTCGGCAACCAAAGCGCGGCTGCCTTCGTTGATTTCATAGACCAAGCCAACGCGGTCGGTGTCCATATCCACCACACGATATTGTGTAGTGGCTTCCAGATACCCTTTATCTGCATAGAGCCGTTTGATGAGACGATTGCCATCGCGCACCTCGGTGGGCGAAAACGGTTTATTCACTTGAATCGGTATGGCGCGACGCAACTCGTCGGACGACACCACGCTGTTGCCCTTGAAAAACACTTGTGCCACGGTCGAGCGCGCCCCCGGCTCTACGGTAAAGACCAGCACGAGGTCTTCGCGCTGCGGCTTGGTTTCTATGCGATGAGACACTCGCGCCGAGCGAAAACCCAAATCCGCCATGTAGCTGCGAATGGTCTCGCGGTCGCGGCGTATGCGGTCGTCGCTGGTGATGCCACGCGCCAGGCCGCCAACCAAGGGCAGATTTTTGACAATAGGCACGCCGCCAAAAAACGACGCTTTTTTGGATTGCAGTTTTGGCGCGACATCGGCCACATCAAGCAAATCGGTGCCTTCTATGCGGATGTCGTCAAGGTCGTAGCGCGGGCCGGGCGACACATCATAAAACACTTTGATATTCGTCCCGCGGCAATCGGCAGGCTCGCATCGAGAGCGCACCGCAGCAAAAAAGTAACCGCGTTCCTGTAGGTAGTTGGTCAAATTGCGTTCGCCCAAACGCGCCAGCGGACGGCTGAAGCCAGCGACTTCGACGGGCAGCAACTCGCGCAATTTTTTCTCGCTCAACTTCAACTCATCGGGTTTGTTTAGGGCAACCTCGGCGGCGGGTTTGGGGGTGCGCTCACGACGCGGCGGCACGCTGCCAGCGCCGGCGTTGGTTGTGCCTACGGCGTTGGCAGTGACCTGCACATAGCCCAATGAAAAGCGGCGGCGACCGCGCATCTCTATGGTGAAATCGCTATTGGTGCGCGCCCCGTTGATCACCGTGCCGCCCTGCGTGTAAGAGGCAATGCCGGAGAAGCGATTGGTCAAGGTGTATTCCAGAATGACGCTTTGATCCTGCTCCGAGCCGACGTTGGTCGAATAGGTGAAGGCGAGGTCGCGGGTCAGTTGTTTGCCAATCGTCAAGCGCGCCGCCGGGTTGGCGTTGGGTTGCAAGACCGGATCAATTTGAAAGCGGTTGAGGCCAAGCAACGACTGCGCCGGTTGCGAAATAAATTCTTCCGATAACAACGACGCCGCCGTGCCAAGGCCGGAAGCCAGTATGTCTTGACTGCCGAGCGTGCTGGAATCGGTTTTGCCGGTCGCCACGAGCGACAGAATTTCGGAGCGCGGCAAATCCGGGTCCGAGCGCAAGTTCACTTCCATAGCATCAATCGGCCCCTCTAATCCCAGATAAACGTGATAGCCGCTCACCTCGCCTTCGGTCGCAATATTGATGAGAGGCGTATCGCCGCCTATAGGAAAATCCAAAGTGCCTGTGGTGATGTCATAGCGTTGCGAGCGCAGTTTGATGGTGCCGCCTTCGACGCTGACTCGTCCGGTTACAGACGGATCGTTGAAGGTGCCGCCAACCGCAAGAGCAGCGGAAGCAACCGTATTGATTTGTTGATTGCGAACCAACAGCGTGCCGGGCGCTTCGATGTGCAGATCAAGGCTCAAGGGCGGCAAATTCAAAAAGCCGCCAGCGCTGCCGGGCGCGCCGCCGCCGCCGCCGAAACTCAAGGTGCCAGCGCCAGCGCCGCCACCCGCCGTCAAACCGGAGAGGTCTAGGTTGGTGGTGTATTCGCCTTCGGGAATGTTGAGAGTGCCGCCCAGCACTTGCCGGTCAGGAGTGCCGCGAAGGGTAAAGTCGCCGTTCACTACCGCCTGCATTCCCTGATACAAAATATCAACATTGTTGGCGTTGGCGACGAACTGCCACTCTTGAGGTTGCAGTTGCGCGAGCGTCGCAGAACCGCTTGCCGTGAAGTTTCCTTCGTTGGCGCGTGCGGTGAAATTTTCGAGCGTGACTTTATCGCCGGCAAACACCAAGCGCCCGTTGCCTTCTTCTATGGAAACCGGCAAATCAATGCCTGTGAAGGAGAGATTCTTAGCTTGAATCTCGCCGCCCAATTCGGGCTTGTTGAAGGTGCCGGTCAGCCGCGCATCAATCGCCAAGGTGCCGCCAAGAAACAGGTCTGGATTGAATTGCCCAAGGCTGTCAAGAGTAGCCGTGCCATTCAACGCGAAGTTCAATCCCGCGCCTTCCTTCAATCCCAGTGTGCCGCCGAGTCGCAGGTCTATGCCTTGTCCGCTGATGCGGGTTTGCGACAAGGTCAACTGTGCGCCATTCAAAGCGACGGTGAACGGCGTTTGAATGGCGATGGCGCGTCCGCGAACTTGCAGCGCGATGTTGTTCAAGGTCAGGTCGCCGCGCAAACCATCCGGCGTCAATTCATCTTTGTCATTCACCAGAGGGCCAGCGATATGCAGTCTGCCGTTGACCGCTCCGGCAATCGCAGAAGCCAGGTCGGGAGCGAAGGCGGCAACCAGCGGCGCGAGGTCAAAATCAGCGAGGTTCGCATCAACCGTAAGCGGCTTGCCGGGACGCCGCAATTCGACGCTGGCGCGCAAGGGTTGCGGCTTACCGGTTATGCCTGTGAGAAGATCAATATCCAAGCGCCCGCCGGGATTGGTGTGCGCCGTAAGGCTCAATTGTCCGGCATCGCGTCCGTTGATGGTGACGTTTTGTCCTTGCGCTTTTAATTCTAGGTTGAGGTCGCCTATATCGTTGGTGTTGCCGTTGGCTTGAAAGGTCGCGTTCGCGGTGCCGTTCACAGTCGTTGTAACCTTGAGCGAAGCGACGAGTTGACCGAGGTCAACCTTGTCGGCATTGCCTTGCAATTGAAACGCCTTGCTCTTGAGATCGTAAGTACCGTTGGCCATCAACTGCCCTTGTGCAAGGCGTATTTCGCTGTGTTCCAGTCGCGCCGTGCGACCATCGAAAAGCAGATTTGCCGTTGCCACTTGCGCCGGTTGTCCGGCCACTGTTCCTTCGAGAAGATTGACCGTTGCGGTTCCGTTTGGTGCGTTGGGCAAGCCGGTCAAATGCGCTTCACCGGAAAGCCGACCGGAGATGAATTGCTGATTGGACAATCCCATTGCCGCCGTCAGAGCTTCGACATTGACGCGATCCAGCGTCGCATCCAGACGACCCTCCGTAGCCAACGTCGCACGCGGCGCGGAATAATTCACTTTCGCCGTGCCGCCATCACGCATCGCCAGCACGCCGTTTTCAAAAGCCACTTGCGTGGGCGACACGAGGACGTGGCCGGTCAAGCTGCCAAGCGTCTCTTCGCGCAAGCCCAAGCTGGCGGCCTGCACATCGCCTTCAATGGTCGGGTCGGAAAGCTTGCCGGTGACGCGGCCTTGAAAGTTGAAGGGGTCCGCCAGGTGCGGCTGAAAATCGGCGAGCGCCTCTTTTACAGCGTTCACGGAATAGGCGATGGTCTGTAATTCTGCGGCGTTGGTCGAGGTCAAAGTGAATTGCAAATCGGAGTCGCCTTTGGACGAGAGGGTTCCGGTAGCGACCACTTGTGAAGCAGGCGTTGCCAGCGTCAATTGCTCAACCTGGAAGGTGCCGCTTTGAGCTTTGATAGCAACCTCGCCGTTGACCGGAATGGCGCTTTCGGTCTGCGTGGTGGCACCGGTCAGATGAGCGTTGAGATCGCCGCTGATGGCTTCAAAGTTGGTGCCAGGCCAGTTGACATTGACCTCGCCGTTGACCGTGCCGGTGAGCGGATTGTGAGTCACCGCCATCAGGCTGAACAGAGCGGCGGTCTTCACCTCGGTTAATTTTGCCGCCAGACGTGACGCGCCGTTGCCGCTGATTTGCACGCTAACATCGCCGCTCGCCGTGCCGCCTAAAACCGCAGCGGTGAATTGATTCAAAGTGACGGTGGTGTTATCGGCGACCAGTTTGCCGTTGGCCTGTCCGAGTTGCGCGCCTGATACTTGGCCGCCATTGATGGTGAGTCCGCCGGTGACTTGATAACGCTGGCCTTGCAGAGTCGCCGTAACTTGATTGACATTGATGCCGGAAATTTCTCCCTGTTTCAAATTCAAGCGCGCCGCTTTCACTTGTTGCGCCTGCGCCTGCGTGCGTCCGTTCTGGGTATTGGTGACGAGGTGTTGCAGAACAATATCCGAGAGTTCCCCTTGTGCCAGCGCCAGGCTTCTGGCGGTCACTTGTTGCACACGCGCCTGCGTTCTGCCGTTTTCCAGGCGCGCCGTAAGATTACGCAAGGCAAGGCCAGCGATATGCCCTTGCGACAAAGCCACGCGCGCTACATTGAGTTGCGGCACATTGGCCTGCGTGACGCCTTTGGTATAATCGCCGCTCAAGCCGCTGACCCGAACATCCAATAAGTGATTGCCCAGCGCGTCAATCGCATCGGCCTGCGCCGCGCCGCTGGAAAAGGTGAGGCGTCCCTCATCGCTTTCGACATAAATTTCTTCTACGCTGGCACCGCGCACGGTCGCATCAGAAGCGACGAGTTCATCAGAAGTCGCTCGACCATTGATGCGGTAATGCGCCGCTTCGCCATTGACCGTGCCGTTGAAGGTGGCCTTGCCCTGCAAGCCGATGTCTGGCACAAAGACGCGCTCGGTTTCATCGAGATTCACTTGCGCCTGGATGTCGAAGTTGTAGCGCGGCGTTTGCCAGTTATCCACGCGCCCTTTGGCAGCGATTTCACCGAGCGGCGAACGAAACACCAACTGCTCGATTGCGGCTCCTGCATCGCCCACTTGAGCGGTGAGGCCGAGGCTTTCCAAAGTGGTGTCGCGGCCTTCATAACGAAGCTGGCCTTCGTCGGCGTTGAATTGCAGATTGATGACGGCTTGTCCGGCAATCGGTTGCGCGTTGGCTTTCAATTTTCCCAGATCGGCAGTAATGCGGCGAGCGCGGTCATCGAGGTGCAACGTGCCGCCATCAATAGACGCTACGAGGTTAGAAAAGTCAAAGGTGATGCGGCTGGGCGCGGCAGGCGGCGGCGTGTGCAAGCCGATGAAATTGGATACGCCTTGCTCGTCGAACGCAACATAAGCTTGCAGATTTTTTAGGTCGAGGCGCTTGAAAATAATTTCGCGCTGCAAGCGCAACGCAAACGGGTTGGGAATTTCTACCACCACTTCGGCGCTGTCAAGCGTCGCCACCAATTGGCCGGTTTCCTGATTATAGATTTTGACATCGTGAACTTTGGCGGTGCGAATGCCCCATACCAATTCGAGGTCGCCAACTTCGGCGCGCAAGCCATATCCCGTAAGCGCGGTCTGCACTTCGCCGATGATATAGCGATTCAAGCGCCCGGAGCGAACGTAGAACGTCGCTATGAAGAAGACCACAACGATGAGCAGGAGAGCCACCAACCCGGTGATCACCAGGCGTTTATGCCGAGCTATCCAACCTGCTTGAGATGAAGGTGCTTCCGGTATCTGATCCATGAGCGATTATGCCAGAACAAGAAACTTGGGATTGAAGCTGGCACTAAGACTATCACGGCTAATGAAAAAACGTAAATAGAGATGGTCAAAAAATTGAGCGCGTGACAAAGTCGCTGGTGCGTCCATCGGTTTGACCGATAGCCAACCCCGATCTTGTCACGCGATAACCTCCCTCTTCTCCATCCTCACAGCGCCATCAGATGCGCGGTTAATTCATCCGGCACCGAAAAGAATGGCGAATGACTGGTGTTCATCGAAATCACTTGCTTGCATGGCAAGGCGGAGTACATACGTTTTTGCAAAGACGGCGTGACGGCGCGATCTTGCAAACATTCTATGTACACACGCGCAACCTTGCCAAAATTTTCTTCGCTCAATTGCAAGCGTGTAGCGCCTGGGGCATCGGGTTCCGGCGTCAATAGCGTCCGTGCCAGCGCGACGATTTCATCAGAGCAATCGGCATACAAAGCTTCTCTGAAAACTTCTTCGCGCAATTCGTGTGAATGTTGCTCCCGATTGAACGTCAAGTTAGGAAGAACAAGGGATTCACTATCGGTGCGCGCCAGATCAATCATAGATTGTCCGTTGGGGACGAGATAAGCCGCCAGATAGACCAGCGTTTTAATCTTGTCTGGCAGGTATTCGGCGGCTTGTGAAATGACTATGCCATTCCGGCTATGGGCGACGAGAACCGCTGGTTCAGCGAGCGCATCCAACACGGCACAGAGCTTGTCCACACAGCTTGCGAGCGTGACCTCAGAGGCAGGTGTCCAATCGCGTCCGTGTCCTGGCAAGTCCAACGCCATTGCTTTATGCCCGGCTCGTTCAAGTAAGGGGGTGACCTTGTGCCAGTTCCAAGCGCCGTGCCAGGAACCGTGAAGCAGTATAAACGTACTCATTATTTTTCTCCTTGTGGTAAATTATCGAAAATGTTTTCACCGCTCGCGCTTAAAAAATTGCTCTCTTGTCGCAAGAGCTTTTGTTTGCGTTCGCGACCCCAACGATAGCCGCTCAAGTTGCCATCGGCGCGCAAGACTCTGTGACAGGGAATCACTAACGCCACAGGGTTGGTTGCACAAGCACGGGCTACGGCGCGTGTCGCTGTGGGCTGACCGATGCGCTCTGCGACTTCGCTGTAAGAAGCGGTTTCCCCCACAGGAATGCGGCGCAACTCCTCCCACACACGCTTCTGAAAGGCTGTCCCCTGCACGTCGAGCGGCAATGCGGGATGCGGCAATTGCCCTGCAAGGTAAGCGAGCAAAGTTTGAAGCGGCGCACTCAAGTGCGCTGTGGTGTCTTGTTGTATTTCTGCCTGATGAAATTCCGCGCGCAGACCGGCGACCAAGGCTTCTGCATCATCGCCGAGCCTTACGGCACAGAGACCTTTCTCTGTCGCGGCGACTAGCAATTGCCCCAACGGGCTAGGCGCAATCGTAAAGCTGATAAGCATTCCCGCGCCGCCCTTGCGATAGGTCGCAGGGGTCATGCCCATTTGCACGGCAGCTTTTTCATACAGCCTGCTGCTTGATCCGTAGCCTGCTTCGTACATCGCGCCGGTCACGGAACGCCCGGACTGAATTTCGGCTTTGAATTTTTCGTTGCGCCGCGCTTCCGAATACTCACGCGGCGTGATGCCCATCAATTTTTTGAAGAGTCTTTGCAAATGGAATTGGCTAATCTGTGTCTGTTGACCGAGCCGCGCCAAGCTTGGCGGTTCTTCCAAATTGAGATCAATCAAGCGGCAGACGCTTTGAATCAATTCGGCTTGCGGGTCGCGCAGAGCAACGACTTCGGGGCGGCAGCGTTTACAAGCGCGTAGCCCTGCGCTTTGAGCCGCTTCCGGCAGCGCGAAAAACGAGACGTTGGCGCGTTGTGGTTGCCGCGAAGCGCATCCCGGACGGCAATAGACGCCTGTGGTGCGGACACCGTAATAAAACACGCCGTCAAAGCTTGCATCGCGTGTCCGCACTGCTTGCCAAAGAGTATCTTCTGAAATCCCCGGCAAGGCAGGCGTCTGGGTTGTGACGTTTGATATTTTTGACATCGCTTTCACCTCCGCTGGGTATCTTCACACAAGGCGACACGCGGCTTCTATCCGAATCTTGCGCGCTAATTCAGCGGTGCTTTAGTATGCACAGCCATGTTCAAAAAAGTTTTGATTTTATCGGCTTCCGCTGGGGCTGGTCACATACGCGCCGCGCAAGCCATCGAGCGCGCCATCGCAGAGATGAACGCGGCTGAAGAAGTGCGCCACGTTGACGCGCTGCAATACACCAACAAAATTTTTCGCACCCTCTACTCAAAAGCCTATATTGATTTGGTCAACCGCGCTCCCGATGCTTTGGGCTGGCTCTACGATCAATTCGATAAGCCTTGGAAGAACGAACGCCGCCGCTTGGCCTTCGATAAACTCAACGCCCGACCGTTCATCAAAATGATCGAGCAGTACCAGCCAGACATCACCATCTGCACGCATTTTCTGCCAGCGGAAATTATGTCGTGGTTGAAAGCCAAAGGTCGGCTCAACAGTCCGCAAGCTATCGTCGTTACCGATATGGACGCCCACGCCATGTGGCTATGTCATCACTACGAACACTATTTTGTGGCGCTGGATGAGACTCGTGTTTACTTGGAAAAACTCGGCATCGCCGCCAACAAAATCACCACCACCGGCATTCCGATTGACCCGCTGTTTTCGCGTCGCCAAGACCAACGCGAAATGCGCGACAAACATAAACTCAAACAAGATTGTACGACGATATTGGTATCTGCCGGAGGCTTCGGCGTTGGTCCCGTCAATTACATTTTGCAGGCGCTCCTGCATTTGCAACACCCCGCGCAAGTCATCGCGGTCTGTGGCCGCAACCAAGAATTGCACAACGAAGTGGAAAAGATTTCCAGCAGCATTCCGAAAAATCATCACGTCGCGGTGAAAGCTTTGGGTTATACGACAGAGATGGACGAGTACATGGCGGCGGCGGATATTTTGTTAGGCAAGCCCGGCGGCCTGACCACCTCGGAAGCCTTAGCGATGGGCTTGGTGTTTGTGATTGTCAACCCGATTCCCGGACAAGAAGAGCGCAACTCGGATCATCTGTTGGAGCAAGGCGCAGCGATTCGCTGCAACAATCTTCCAGTCTTGGCTTACAAGATTGATAAGTTGCTCGATGATAAATCGCGCTTTCTCACGATGCAACAGAACGCTGTGCAGATGGCACGCCCTCGCGCCGCTTTTGACATCGTAGAAAAATTGCTGACGCTGAAAACTAAAACGCTTGATTGAGTGAAGCGCTTTGACAATCCGTTGTCCGCGCCACAGACGAAAGAAGGCAACGCCATTTTAGCCTTATATAGCGAATTTCATTTGCCCGCGACCACGACACTTGGTTGAGAGGCGGTCGGTGACCGCCTCTCAACCAATCGCACCCCTCTGCAAGCCGCTATATTCGTAGCTAGAGCGTGGCGCAGAAACGAATGTTCTGCCCAGATATAGTGTGTGATGGTTTAACTATCTACAACATATGGGCGGTCTCTGGAATTCTGCGACACCCTCTAGTTACCGTATTTTTTACAGGATTTTTCGTCTGTGGCGTGGACAAATACAACCTCAACGCCAGAAGTAATTCCAGTTGTAA
The DNA here is from genome assembly GCA_016201275.1 of Acidobacteriota bacterium. Classification (GTDB taxonomy): domain Bacteria; phylum Acidobacteriota; class Blastocatellia; order UBA7656; family UBA7656; genus JACQDB01. The sequence goes on along the minus strand of JACQDB010000028.1, from coordinate 39,198 downwards.
TTCAAATCCACACTCTTGCCCGCTTCGAGATTGACTTTCCAACTGACGCGACCTATGCCGTTGAGTTGCGACCACCAGGCAGGCCAACTGTACCAGCCCCACCACGATGGATAGTTGCCTATAGGCGTGTAGCGGTCGCTTTCCATCACGTTGATTTTTCGCACCTCGCCGTTGTGCGTGGCGCTGGTGACGTTGCCCAACACATAGCGCGTCACTTCGATGTCGGCGGTCTCTTTGCGATAGTTGGTCAGTTTCACCGAGCCATTCAAATCCACCCGCGTGTAGGTGTCGCCGTTCAGCCGTGTGGCGTTCGGTGTGCGTGCGGTTTCGCTTTCGCTTTTGGCGACCTGAATATCCACCGCTCTGGTGATTTCCAAATCCACGTTGCCACCGACCGAAGTGTAAGTCATCATGCCTTGCGCCAACACGCGGTCGTCTTTGACGATCAACGCCGGAGCCGTCGTCAACGGCGCGTTGCTCGAATTGGTCAAACGAATCTTGTGCGTCGCTTTCGGCGCGTTCAACAGCCGCGCAATTTCGGCCTGCTGCTCGCTGTTCAAATTCATACGCACATCCGTAGGCGGCGAAAACGGCAAGTCAACCGTGTAGATATCTTTGTACTTCACAGTGTAGTCGGCCACCGGCAACGCCATGCGCTGGCCTTTTTTCAAGGTGATGTGGGTGACGGTGAACAAATACAAATCTTCGTTTTGCGTTGCGTCTGTGACTTCTGGGCCTAAGTCGCCCGTCGGTTGGTCGCTGATTGAGTTGGCGCGTCGTTCGCCCATGCGCGCTGTCTGCGTCATGATGGCGTTTTGCGTCATCAACTGCGAGCGGTCGCTTTGTTGAAAATACCCGGATAATGGCGTCGCCTCTTTCTGCAATGAAATCGGATCAAGGGTTTCTTTGAACGCAAAGGTCGGCACACCGATCACAAGGTTTGCGGTCACATCTTCCAGATCGGCCAACTCGTTGATGAGCGTCGCCTGCAATTTGACGTTGGCGTTGCCTTGATTATCGAGGGTGATTTTATAACTCGGAATCCAGCGCAAGCCTCGCTGCAAATAGACCAACCCAACCTCGGCGGTCTTCGCCGCATTACGTCCCAACCAATCCAGTTTCAAGGTCAGGAGGTTGCGAAACTCTTCTTCGCCGACCGTCGGCTTCGGCTCGTTTTTGAAGGTCACGTCCTGTATGCGCTCAAGCGGTAAGACCTTGGTGCCATCGCTGGTTTTCAAAATAATGACATCGCCTTTCTGCGGCAGCTTTTCGCCAGCGTTAGGTGGCGAGGTGGCTTCGAGTTCCTGCGAAGAGCGACGCGGTATGCCGACCAGGGTTGCCACATACGGCACAGGTTTTTCCATGTAGGCAGGTTTTTCGGTGAGGATAACTTCTGCGCCACGATTGGCATCAAGCATTTCGATGAGTCGCAATGCCGTGCGCTCAATCAGCACTTTGCGTTCACTGGCAACAACCGAGGTGAGCTTGATATTTTTATCAGCAGAGTACGGCCAGAAAGTTCCTAGCACCGGCGTCGGCAGATAATCCATCAAGACATTGCCCGCACCATCCGTAGGCATCTTTCCTTCGTGCAGCACGAAGGCATGACCATCTTTGAAAATCGTGACTTCTTTGACCGGCATTTTAGCCAGCGCGCTTAAAGGGGCAGGCGATTGCGCGGATACCAAACTCGTCATCAACCAAGAGGCCAGGGCGACAAGCGTAATCACTCGTTTCATTAGTTTCTCCTTTGTGTCCACGGGCGTGCAGGATTCTCAAATATCATTGAGCATTAAAAAAACGCCAGCGGCAAGCCTTCGTTGCAAAAGTTATCGGCTTTCGCTGGCAAGTCATGGCCTTTCTTAAAAGGTTGCTCTCACCTAGCAGACAACACAGACAGCAGCAAGGTCCTCAAACCAGGAGTCGGATTGAACGCAGCTAAGAAGTATGTATAATTCGGCGGCATGGCGAATGAAACCTCTTTCAGTCTGCCCTTGGATTTTGGAGTTCGCGCCAATGTGAAATTCTCTCGACGAGATGATGCAACCATGCTCTACAGCTATTCGCTTGAGGTGGAAAAAAATGGAAGTTATATGCTGGATACGGCGCTACGATAACTATCATAGACCGCCACATTCTCATTATCGTAAACCCGACGGAGAAGAAGTGAATCACCTTCCCATGAAGGTTTCTGAGGCGCAAGGTCAAGCTATCGCGCAAAAAGAGATTCTTTCTAATTTCGGGCAATATGTTAGGAGGTACAGGGAGGGCAAGAGATGAGTTGGAGTAAGGAATTAAAAAAACGCCACAAACGCACCCATGAAGATTTCCGGCAAATTCACACGATGTTGCTTGCTTTCCTCAGTGGTTATATTTCTCAGAATCCGGAATGGGCTTTTGAAAATATACCCAATAACGCGATGATACAGGTCGAGTTGGCAGGCGACAGTAAATTTAATGCATGGTCAAAAGAACTGGCTTCTCAGAATCGCACCGAGGAGCAGGAAGTATTTGTGATTGTATTTCGTTCAACGCAAGACCATGATGAAAAAATCGAATTTCATCCAACCATCAGCAGTCACCATAAAGCGATAACGGCTGAGAACACCTTTTACTAAACCGCCTGGTGCATCAGGCTTCTCCGCGTTCTCGTTAACCGGGTCAAACTCCCTATATAATTCAAGGGCAGGAAGCCGGGGGCGTAAGGTGACGGTTACCACTACCCTTGCGCTTCGCTTCTCTGCCGCTTTCACGCCTGATGTGCTTTGTGCCTGTCTTTGATTGTAATCATCGTTCATCGGCCAACTTTGATTGGTCATCTTGATCTCGCAACTAGGGATTTTTGGTAGTGGCTCAATCGAGAGAGATAGAGTTTGGAGTTCCGCCTTCAGGCTAATGGCATGAAGTGAAGCGGCATAGCGGCATAGATGTAGCGCCGGCGGTCTAGCCTGCGGCGGACTTGGTTGTAGAAGCGCACGAAATCCCAGTCTTAGCTTGCTGCTGTCCGCCGCAGACTAGACCGTCTGCGGTACAACTTAACGCCATTGGTCTGAAGGCGGTCTTGTTAGCGGCTGAAACAACCGCCAGAAGGCGGAACTCCAAACTTTTCTTTTCTCTCCTCCTTGACCCACTACCGGATTTTTTAACCGGATTCAGCCTCGGTTGATACGGTTCTTTGCAAGCCTTGCGCGAATCGGGTAGGATGCTTTTTCTTTTTGCAGCAAGGTGAACCTTGAACGCTATGAGAAAAATTGTCGAGTGCATACCGAATTTCAGCGAAGGCCGCAGCCGTGCAGTCGTTGATGAAATTGTCGCGGCAATTCAAGCCGTCAACGGCGCGGTGTTGTTAGACCGCGAATCCGACGCCAATCACCATCGCTCGGTGGTGACGTTTGTTGCGCCGCCCGAAGTTGTTGTTGATGCGGCCATCGCTGCGGCAAAAAAAGCCGCCGAATTGATTGACCTCACGACTCACAAAGGCGAACACCCGCGCATGGGCGCAACCGATGTGATCCCTTTCGTGCCGATTGCCGGCGTGACCATGGACGATTGCGTGACGCTTGCAAAAGCCTGCGGCGCAAGAATGTTTCAAGAGTTGGGCATTCCAGTTTATCTCTACGAAAAAGCCGCGACGCGACCCGAACGCGAAAACTTAGCGGCGCTTCGCAAAGGCCAGTTTGAAGGCATACGCGACGAAATCGCCGTGAAAGAATCGCGCCAACCGGATTTCGGCGCGGCAGCGGTTCACCCAACGGCAGGCATCACGGCGGTCGGCGCACGTCCACCGCTGATCGCGTACAACATCAATTTGGGAACTGGTGATCTCGAAATCGCCAATAAAATCGCACGCGCCGTGCGTTATCTGTCGGGCGGCTTGCGTTATGTGAAGGCGCTTGGTTTTGAATTGTCAGATCGCGGCATCGTGCAGGTTTCCATGAATATGGTCAACTTTGAAGGCACGCCGCTGCATCGCGCTTTCGAGATGGTCAAGCGCGAAGCCGAGCGCTACGGCGTCGCTATCGTCGGTTCAGAAATCGTCGGCCTCGTGCCGCAAAAAGCGTTGAACGAAGCGTCGGACTTTTATCTGCAACTCGAAAATTTCAGCCAAGAGCAAATCCTGGAACATCGTTTAGTAGCTGCGCTCGAAGATAGCGACACGGCAACACGAGAACACGGTGTCACGGCAACAGGAGAACACGGTGTCACGGCAACCAGCGGCGACACCGAGGCCAAAGATTTCACGCTTGGCAATTTCGCGGAGATGGTTGCCGCCCATACGCCGGTTCCGGGCGGCGGCAGCGTAGCGGCGCACAGCGGAATGCTCGCGGCCTCTTTAGGACAGATGGTTTGCCACCTCACCATTGGCAAAAAGAAATACGCCGATGTCGAAGCGCGGATAAAAGCGCTACAATCGGAACTCGCCGAACTAGGCGCTCGCCTGCGCCAATTGATTAGCGAAGACGCGCAGAGTTTTGCCGCCGTGATGCAGGCGATGAAGTTGTCGAAAGCGACCGATGCAGAAAAAGCGGCACGCACCCAAGAGATGAACGAAGCTACACGCGGCGCGATTCTCGTGCCGATGGCAACAGCGCGAACGGCGCTGGAGGTTTTGCTGCGGCTTGCGGAGCTTGCCGAAATCGGCAATCAAAACGCGCTTTCAGATGCGGCGGTCGGCGGACAACTGGCGCTTACGGCGGTGAAGGGCGCATTTTATAATGTCTTGATTAATCTATCGTCGCTGGACGATAAAGAAGAAGCGGAAGACTTCCGCAACCAGATAGACAGATTGGTTGACGAAGCCTGCAACACCGCCGAACAGATCGAAGCGCGAATGGTAAACTAGGAGTGGGGAGTGGGGATTTGGATTTAGGATTTGGATTTGGGATTGAGGATGCGATTCAACCGTAACCGACGGGCGCATATTTTTATACGGTCCTCATCAACCCTGATGCCTGCCCCCTAACTCCTGACACAGGTATGGCGAGTCATTACCGAGATATTCAACTGGTAGTTGGCAATCGCGTAGCGCGAATTATTTTTGCGCGCCCACCGCTCAACGTCTTCACCATAGCGATGATGAAAGAGGTGTTGGATGCGGTCAACCAGATCAGCAAGATGAACGAGGTGTGCGCCATCGTCTTTGCAGCAACGCCGGGTTCAAAAGCTTTTTCGGCGGGCGTCTCTATCGAAGAGCATCGTGCGGAAACCGCTTACCAGATGTTGGAATCGTTTCACGGCATCTTTCGCGCTCTGCAATTAATCGCCAAGCCGGTATTGGCTCTGGTGGTTGGCGGAGCGTTGGGCGGCGGCTGCGAACTGGTCGCTTACGCCGACATCGTGATTGCCACGCCGACAGCGCGTTTCGGGCAACCGGAAATTAAATTGGGCTTGTTTCCGCCCGCCGCCTGCGTGATGTTGCCCCGCGTAATTGGCGAAAAGCGGGCGCGGGAATTAATTCTTACCGGCGAATTATTTTCCGCCGAGACGGCGCGTGCGCTGGGCTTGGTCAGTCATGTGGTGGCCGAAAACGAATTGGAGAATAAGGCCGAGCAGATACTCAATCATCTGCGGCAATTGAGTATCCCAGCTTTGACCACCGCACAGCGCGCCATCAATGAAACCCGAGACTTGCCGTTTGATGAGGCGCTCAAACACGCGGAAACCATTTATCTCAACGAATTGATGTCGTACAAAGACCCGGCAGAAGGCATTGAAGCCTTCATCGCCAAACGTCCGCCGAATTGGAAACACAAATAGGTTTTAGGTGTTAGGTGACAAATGGCAAATATTTATACCAGCAGAACCCTTAGAAATTGTAACTACCCAGCCTAGTTGTGAGAGTTGAACTCTGTGCGGCTGTGCCGCTTTGATGTGCGGAGAGTCTCGGACTCTCCGCTAGGCAATTTCTCCTTGTTCGCGGCTGCGCCGCTCAGGAGGCTGCGCCTCAGAAAAGCTTGGCGGCAGAGCCGCGAGAGTGGGGAGCATAGCTTACGGAAAGGCGCAGCCTTTCCGCACATCAAAGCGGCACAGCCGCAATCACTGGCTGGGTAGTTACTAGACATTATCGGGAATTGGCAAATTGCGTCTGTAAATGCCTGAAAGGTAATGGCAGAAATCTTATCCCCGATAATGTCTACTAGAAATTTGTATTTGATCTTGCAGCTAACACTCAGCGCCTGACGCCTGAAACCTATTAGCGTAAAAATTATGCCGAACCCTGTACCGATTGAAATCACCAAGAGCAGCCCCCGCGAAATTACCATTCGCTGGGACGACGGACACCTCAGCGTCTATGCCATTCACTATCTGCGCGCCGAATGTATGTGCGCTCGCTGTGTCAATGAAATTACCGGTATGCGAATCCTTGACCCGCGCACCATTGCCGAAGATTTAACTATCATGAATGCCGAACACGTTGGTCGCTACGGCATCAAGTTCACCTTCAGCGATAAACACGATGACGGCATTTATACGTGGGAGCGCTTGCGTGCGCTCGACAAATCGCTGCAAGGCGACCCGGACAAGGGCGCGGAATAATTCATCCGCAACGATTCCAGCAAGCGGCAAGGCAACTCATCATCGCGGCACTGCCGCACAACCTAAAGGAGGCAGATTTTTATGAAGCGTTGGTTTTCTCTCATCACTGTGGTGCTTGCAGTAGCGTTGTTCCTGCCCTCGTTGGCGCTGGCTTCCGACCTCAAGAAAAAAGAAGAAGCGGTGGCTTCGGTTGACCAACATAAAGATGAATTGATCAATCTGAGCCAGCAAATTTGGGCGTTTGCCGAAACCGCTTTGCGCGAAACGCGGTCGTCGAAAACGCTCGCCGATTATGCCGAAAAACAGGGCTTCAAAGTTGAGCGCGGCGTTGCCGGAATGCCTACGGCGTTCACCGCGACCTATGGTTCGGGCGCGCCCGTCATTGGCATACTGGGCGAATACGACGCCTTGCCGGGCATCTCGCAAAAAGCTGCGACCACCAAAGAAGCGCTCGAAGTGGGCGCAGCGGGACACGGTTGCGGACATAATCTGTTTGGCGCGGCGAGCCTCGGCGCGGCTACGGCAATCAAAGAATTGCTGGCGGCAGGCAAGCTCAAAGGCACGATCAAATTTTTCGGCACGCCTGCCGAAGAGAGCGTCGGCGGCAAACTCTATATGGCGCGTGCCGGATTATTCAACGATTTGGCTGTGTGCCTGGCGTGGCATCCGGGCGATGAAACCGAAGCCGACACCGATAGTTCCCAGGCGATGGTTGATTTCATCGTTGAGTTCAAAGGCAAAGCCGCGCACGCCGCCGCCGACCCTTGGAACGGACGCAGCGCTGTTGACGGCTTGGAACTGTTTACCCACGGCATCAATATGCTGCGCGAACACGTCAAGCCAACCGTGCGTATGCACTACGCGATTTTGAAAGGCGGCGATGTGCCAAACGTCGTGCCGGAGTATGCCAAGTTGTGGTGCTGGGTGCGCGACTCGCGCCGTGCAGGTGTGGAAGAGGTGATGAAGCGGGTTTACAAAATCGCCGACGGCTCCGCCTTGATGGCCGACGTTGAAGCAAAGTTGACGATTCAAACCGGCGACTATGAAATGCTGGTCAATATGGCCGGTGAAAAAGTGATGCAGGCGAATCTCGAATGGCTGGGAGCAATTCAATACACCGCCGAAGAACAGGAATTCGCTCGCCAAATTCAACGCGCTACCGGTGTCGAACCCGTCGGCCTCAAGGGCGACATCAAACCCTTTACGGAACCGAAGGCCGACCCCGAAGGTGGCTCTACGGATGTTGCCGATGTCAGTTGGATTGTGCCGATGATTAATTTGACGGTGACGACTGCGCCTTACAAAGCGCCTTGGCACGCCTGGCCGGTGGTGGCGTGCGGCGGTATGTCCATAGGCCACAAAGGGCTGACCTTGGCGGCCAAAGCGCTCGCCACTACGATGGTAGATTTATTTGAAGACGCCGCGACGCGCCAGGCGATTCAAGCTGAATTCAAAGAGAAGACCAAAGGCCACGCGTATAAAGGCTACATACCGGACGGCCCGCCGCCCTTGCCCAAGCCGTAGCACAAAAGTTTGAGCGGAGGTTATAGGCGAAGAAGTTCTGAAGAAATCAGGCGCAAAAGAATACTGGCAGGGTTTCCCGGTTTTATCATCGGCCTGTTATTCGGAGCACTTGTCAGTTACTCGCTGAAAGGGACATACATTTCCCGCATCACCTTCGCAGGTTGTATTGCGGGGATTGCTGCGGCTCTGGCGATTTGCGAAAAGATGTTTGCGCTTCCCAGTGAAGGTGATTATCACGCTGCCAACTGGGAAGAGGCAATGAATCCTTTAGGGATTACCTCGAAAGCGACAGAAACAGATGGGAAAGATGAAGCTAAAGCGGAAGGAAACAGCCGGAGGATTTGAAAATCGGATTTAGCAATTATTTTACCGGCTGGTGATTGCCGACTGCCGACTGCCGACTAGACAGAACCAAATTCGGCAGGCTATATTCCAATTTCAGAATGATGAACTCAAGGGTTTTAGTTCTGAATGCGTCCTTCGAGCCGATCAATGTCTGCACGGCTCGACGCGCCGTCATTCTCATTCTCAAAGGGGTGGCGCACGTTGAAGAAAGTTCATCGCGCTGGATTCACTCGTCACGCTACTCGATGCCGCTGCCATCGGTCATACGCCTCATCGAATACATACACATCCCCTTCGAGCGCAAAAGCCTGTCGCGCAAAAATATTCTGCTGCGCGATAACTACACCTGCCAGTATTGCGGTCACGTTTTTCCGCCGCAGGAATTGACGCTCGACCACGTGATCCCGCGCTCCCGCAACGGCGATTCGAGTTGGGATAATCTCGTAGCCTGCTGCCGCTCGTGCAACAATCGCAAAGGCGACCGCTCGCCCGAAGCCGTCGGTATGCGTTTGTTGAAACGTCCGCAAGCTTATAACCTGCACGTCAACCGCCAGATCATTCGCTACATCGGGCGCTCCGACGAAGCCTGGCGCAAGTACCTGTTTTATTGATGGCGGATGGCGAATCGCAGAGTGCGGATTGAAGCGGAAAGCGCGCCGTGAAGGTAGCGGCAGTGATAGGCGTCATTGGCCAATTGGCAGCGCCTATCGGGCGATCCCTTCGGCAGACAATCCTGAGTTTGCTGGAATTGATGAACCCCTCAAGCCTGGCAGGAAAAATCAAGCGTTGAAGAGCGGTATGAAAAACCTCACCGACAAATCAACCAGCCGCCATCTGCCATCCCCAATCAAGTAGCTTGACTGAGCGTCTTGAAACCTTCATCATAAATGCGCTCAGCCAAATGCGCGTTCGGCCTGAGAAAACATCACGAGGAGTTGACATCTTTTACCTCTAGCGAATCGAGAACCGACTGAGTGATGAACACAATTCTACAGGCCATCAACGAAGTTCAAGAAGCAACTCTAATGGCAGGCCGCGCCTTTCGCAGCGCCTTCACCAAGCCGCATTACCTGCGCGAAACCATTCAACAAATGGACACCATAGGCGTCGGCTCGCTGATGATTATCGTCTTGACCGGTGCTTTCACGGGTTCGATTCTGGCGCTGCAAACCTCCAACACCTTAAAGACCTTTGGCGCGACCGGCGTGGTCGGGCAATTGGTGATGACTTCGCTGGTGCGCGAGATGGGGCCGGTGCTGGCGTCCTTGATGCTCACCGGGCGCGTCGGTTCGTCCATCGCCGCCGAATTAGGTTCGATGGTGGTCTCCGAGCAGGTGGACGCCATGCGTGCGCTTGGCACGGACCCGATTAAAAAACTGGTGTGGCCGCGTTTGATCGCGCTGTTGGTGATGACGCCAGCGCTTACCTTGCTTGCCGACATCGTCGGCGCTATCGGCGGCTGGCTGGTCGCCACCGGCTTGATGAATGTCTCCAGTTCGGTTTACATCAGCTCGGCAAAAAATGCTTTGACCTATAGCGACATCGTCGGCGGCATCATGAAGCCACTGGTCTTCGGCTTCATCATCGCTGTGGTCAGTTGTCGCGCCGGACTTCGCACCAGCGGCGGCACGGTCGGCGTCGGGCGTTCGACCACACAGGCCGTGGTGCTGTCGGATATTTTGATTCTGGCTTCCGATTTTTTCCTCGGCAAACTCATACTCGCATTCAGCAGTTGACAGAGATGATGAAAGAAATTCACAGCGCCATCGAATTTCAAAACGTCACCATGGCCTATGATGACCGGGTGATTCTCGACGACGTGAGTTTTTATGTGAACCCCGGCGAAACCAAAATCGTCATGGGCGGTTCTGGCACGGGCAAATCCACGATTTTGAAACTGGTGCTGGGTTTGATTAAACCGGTCAAAGGGCGCGTGCTGGTGGACGGCGAAGACGTGACCGAATATTCCGAACGCCAGATTACCGAAGTCCGCAAAAAAATCGGCATGGTGTTTCAAGAAGGGGCGCTCTTTGATTCGCTCTCAGTTTATGAAAACGTCGGCTATCGTCTGTTCGAGCAAGGCCTGCCGGAATCGGAAATCGAAGACAACGTGCGGCGTATGTTGCGCTTTGTCAATCTTGAACAAGCCATAGAGATGATGCCAGCGGAACTTTCCGGCGGGATGCGCCGTCGCGTCGGCATTGCGCGAGCGCTGGTGGGCAGCCCCAAGTTGATTCTGTTTGATGAACCGACCGCCGGACTTGATCCGATTACGGCGCGCGCGATTCTTGAACTGGGCGTCAAGCTGCGCGATCTGGAAGGCGTCAGTTCCATCTTCATCACGCATCGCATAGACGACATCAAAATGCTGTCGTCGAATTATGCGACGATCAACGAAAAAGGCGAAGTCGAATTCAAACAGGAAGCCGGGCAATTGAATCTCATCAACACAAAATTTATTATGCTTCGAGAGGGCAAAATTATTTTCAGCGGCACCGATGAACAATTGTGGACAGCGCCCGACCCCTACATACAGGAATTTTTGCGTGAATCATGATCAGTCCCTAGTCCTTAGCTTGGATTTGCGAACAGCACGAATCAAAACTAAGAACGGAGGACTAGGGGGCGATATACGGAGGAGTTATGCCAAGAGCGAAAACAAGCGTATCCCAGCTTCGCGTTGGTTTGCTGGCGCTGGCCACCATCGCCATTTTAATCATCTTCATCTTGTCGGTGACCGGCGACATCGGCTTGTTCAAAAAGACCGTCAAGATGACGACGCGATTGAGCGCCGCTGAAGGCTTGAAGAAAGGCGATGAAGTGCGGCTCGCCGGTAAACTCGTCGGCAAAGTGGATGCCGTCGGCTTCGCAGGCGTTCCGGCAACTCAAAATGACAAGACCATTCTGGTGACCATGAAGATGGACGCGGCGGAGGTCGGCGACCGCATACGCGGCGACTCCAAAGCGGTGTTGGCGCAACAGGGATTTTTAGGCGACCGCGTCATTGATATTGTTCCCGGCACCGCGACCTATCCGGCGCTCGGCGATGGCGCAGAAATTCCCAGCGCCGATCAGGCGGGATTGGCGGCAGTCTTTCAAGGTGCTAACGACATCCTCACCCAATTCAACACCGTCGGCAAACAACTGCAAGAAGTCATGGACAGCATCAACAAAGGCGAAGGCACGGTCGGCAAACTGCTGCACGACGACACCATTTATGTGAACCTCAATCGCACCGTGCTGGACAGTCAGGCGCTCATCAAACGAGTGCAGGAAGGCGATGGCACGATGGGCAAATTGATTAATGACCCGGCGCTGTATAACGATTTGCGCGCCACCGTCAATCAATTGCAGGCTGTCGCTAACGATTTGCAGTCCGGCAAAGGCACGGTCGGAAAACTCTTGAAAGACGATCAGGTGTATCAACAACTCAACGACACTCTGGCCAAAGCCAACAAGACAGTTGAAAAACTGGACAGCGTGGTTTCAGATCTGCAAGCCGGTAAAGGCACGGTTGGAAAATTATTAAAAGACGATACCCTGCATAACGAAATCCAATCGGCAGTCGTCTCCATGCGAAACGTCACCGACCGGCTAGACCGTGGCGAAGGCACCGCCGGAAAATTGTTGAAAGACGACAAGCTCTACAACAACGTCAACGAATTGTCTGCCGAAATGGTGAAGATGCTCTATGATTTCCGCCAGAATCCTAAAAAATATTTGAGCGTGAAAGTCAGCCTCTTTTGAAAGAAAAGATTTCGGCGCTCCCGTATCTTCCGTGTAGAGCCTCAACATATTGCGTTGTGCACCGCAATGGCATACAACATCTATATGCGCGGCACACCAAGATTCGGCGCGACCAGTGCAACGAGCTGAATAATTATGCGGCTCGTTGAGTTTCTTTTTCCGAATCTTGGTGTGCCTCCTCTATAGGGAGCCTTCACGCCAAATACCAGAGCGTCAAGATTTCCTCGTCCCACCTGCAGGCCAATGATATGAAGTTCAGACGGCGAGCGCGAACCGCTGTCCGCGCTCCTCGTAAGGAGTTCTCCTGTCACTTCGCAAGCTGCGCTTTTCGGCAGCAAAACGGCGCTCCTCGCTTCGCCCTTCGTTTCTCGAATCCACCGGCGCTGAACAACCAGCGTTCGTGAACTCTGGTTGATGTCCTGAAGTTGTGGCAGGTCATAATCCGCTTCGCGGGTGAGCGCCTAGAGCGGTTTTCATATGGGGGTACGGAACGCGCTATCGTTGAGCAGCGGTCTTCGACCGTGCGAAGGTCTTCGACCGTGCGAAGGTCTTCGACCGCCGCTCAACGGGTTTGAGGTTTCCGTAATCTCAAACATAAACCGCGCTAAAGCCCAATGCCTCAGCGCTGGGTGTCGGGCTAGATTAGTGTGGTGGGCTGGCAGCCACGGGCTAACACCCGTGGCTTTATGCTTGCGCCCACTTCGTGGGCTAACCCCCGTGGCTTTATGCTTGCGCCCACTTCGTGGGCTAACCCCCGTGGCTTTATGCTTGCGCCCACTTCGTGGGCTAACCCCGTGGCTTTATGCTTGCGCCCACTTCGTGGGCTATCCAACCGCGCCATACGATTAAGACACTACTGAACTCTGAGCAAGCGGTGCTGCTACATACTTGCTTTGCCGTTTCCCTTGGGTGATTCAAAACTCCCTTCGCCTTTTCCACAGCGCTTGTTGATGACTTGCGGATGAGTACGATTTTTTGTGAAGGTGTGAATAGTTCCCCACTGCGATGGGGAAAAGCTCGCGGCTTAGTGCATCGCCCACCTTGTTTTCGTGGCAATTCCACCCAACGCTGCTGCCTTTTTATCGGCATCAAGATTGCGGAGAGACCGTAGAACAAGTCTGTCGCTTGTTCCGATTCTGCCACGCTAGAGCGGTTTTCATAGGTGTGTACGGAACCCCCTATCGTTGAGCAGCGGTCTGTGACTGAGCGACGGTCAGAGACCGTCGCTCAACGGGTTTGAGGTTTCCGTAATTTCAAACAAAAACCGCTCCAAGCGCAGAGCAAACGCCTGGTTTGCTCTACATTTTTTGAGGAGATTGTTTCTACATGAGCAAGTTGATGCGTATCGAATTTTTACTCGTTTTGTTACTCGTCCCGGCATTCGATGCTTCCTCTCTGGTGATGGCGGCTGACCGATCTGCCACCACACAGAAAGCCGCGAAGCGCAAAGCCAGAACTGCGCCTAGGCAGACGCCGCACGACTTCAAACAATTTGAAGACCGTTTGCAGGCCGCTGAACAACGCGCCCTCGCCGCTGAACAACGCGCTCAACAAGCCGAAGCCGCCGCCGCAAAAGCCGCCAGCGCTGCCCACGCCGCACAGACACAAGCCCAACAAGCAGCGGCAGCTTTAACTCAAATGCAGCAAGCTCTGGCGCGCTTCGAGCAAGCCAACACGCGCACCACGCAAGAGGTAGCAGCAGGCAAACAAGTCGCTGAACAGTTGGCGACCGAAGTAAACACCGTGCGCGCCAGCGACCAAGCAACAGCGAAAAAAGTGGAGGCGTTGGATAAACGCAGCGACGTAGGCGCTACCACAGCCTCGAAAATCCCCGTGAAAATTTATGGCGGCATTCTCTTCAATTCAACTTTTGTGGATCGCGGCGCAAACAACAACGACATTCCTTTGTTCGCACAAAAGCGTGGCACTGCCGCCGATCAGAATCACCAGAATTTCACCATGACTGCTAGACAAACGCGGCTGGGCTTGCGTTACGAAGGCAAAATTTTCGCGACCGCTAAACTGACAGGCGTCTTTGAATTCGATTTGTTCGGCGGCAAACCAGCGATTGCCAACGGCGAAAATTTCGAGTTGTTTCGCCTGCGACTGGCTTATGGGCGCATTGACTGGCAGAAAAATTCTTTGGAAGCCGGACAGGATTGGACCGTCTTTGCGCCGCTCAATCCGACCACTCTGGCGTCGTATGCGATCACCGGTTTTTCGACCTCCGGCAATTTGTGGAATCGTGTGCCGCAAATTCGTTATGAACACCGCGAAGGCGAAAAATCAAAATTCATCTTCACAGCGGCGCTGCTTGATCCCAACGCCGGCGACAACACTGGCAATGCCGTGGCGCGCTCCATCGGCCTGGGCGAACGCGGCGCGCTTCCCGCCGTGGAATCCCGCATAGGCTTTACCACGCCTGCACATGGCAGAGAATCATCAGGCGGCGCAAGCCTGCATTATTCCCGTCTGCTCGGCGCTATCGGCAATCCCACCGGCACTACGGTTCGCAGCCCTATTCATTCTTACGGCCTCGGCGTCGATGTGAATGTGTGGTTGTCGTCGGGCGTTCGCATCAGCGGCGAAGCCTTTCACGGGCGCGCTCTGGGCATTTTATCCGGCAACATTATGCAGAGCGCCGTAGTCCTCGATGGGCGCGCTCGCGGCATCACTTCGTCGGGCGGCTGGTTTGAGTTGCACGCCGAAGCGCCGTTGAATTATCAGGGCGCGTGGAAAAAACTCAGCGCCAATTTCGGCTATGGCCTCGAAAATAATCGCGATGCCGATTTGCTCGTCGGTCTGAGAAAACGCAATCAAACCTATATGCTCAACGGGCAATATAAATTGTCGCCTAATTTTTTAATCGCCCTCGAATACCGGCAGGTGCAAACCGACTGGTTCAAACAGGCGGCAGCGAATCAGAAATTGAACTGGGCGAATCTGGCCTTCTTCTATTCGTTCTGATGGCGTTCGAGCAAGGCAAGCGCCTTGGGGACTACGAAAAAATTAAGGTTCTCTGGTGGCTGGCGTGAAGGCACTCAACATATAGAGGTTGCTACGGCAAGCGCATACAACATCTTGGGGGTCTTCACGCGCCCGATCAGAGAGCCAAAATGAATCGGCAAACCCGGAGAAGAAGAAGCGCAAGTCCGTGCTTCTCCTTCTCCTTCATTTTGTCGGGCGATGCCAATCGGCGACCAGTTTGAAATTTGTCGGCACGTTGAACGCTTCGCTGGCGACTGCAAGTTTGAGGTCGCGCCATTCGGTGGTGATTTTCAAATGCTGATGCGACGACAGGCTTTCGCTCTCGGTTTTCACCGCCAGCCCCGATAAATTTACCGCACGAAAGGTCTTCGTCATTTCGATGCGACCATCAGCAAACGCGCTGTGGCGTTCAAAGACTTGGCAAAGTTGATTGGCGACATATTCATCCGGCAGGGTGCGATTCTCTACCTTCAAAGGCGCTTCGGAAAAATCGTCTTCGACAAAATCCATAGCCGAGGCTTGGCGATTGGCTTCGGCGTTCGCTGATTCCTTGGGCGTTGCGGCTGGCCCGCTTTTGGCCGATGTACGTTCCGGCACAGCGCTATCGGTTTCGCTATAAATTTGTTTGTCGAGATTGAGCAGATAGGTTTTGCCGGTATCGTAGCGCGTGATGAGCGCCAGACGTTGGCCGCCTTCCGTCCATTCTGCGCGCCGCAGATCACCGGCGCGCATCACCCGAGTCTCTGTGACTTCGCTATGTTCGCCGTCTTCTATGGAACAGACGATGGTTGCCGCATAGGTTTCCGGTTCATTGGTGGGCGCGTCCAGGGTTTCTTCAACCGGTGCTTTCGTGGGCGCGTGACAGGCAACGGCAAATAGCATTGCCGCGCCGAGGGCATTCAAAAACAGCGCGAGTCTTAGCTTGCGACCTCGTGTCATAGTATGATTTAAGCATCAAGTAACGCCAAAATGAAAACCGCGAAACCGACATTACGAAACTTCTTTGTTGCCTGTTGCCTGTTGCCGTTTGCCTTTTCTACAGCGTCGGCGCAATCGGCAGAAGCAGCGCAACACTTCGCCGAAGCGCGCCACGCCGAAGCGCGTCAGGATTGGGCAACCGCAGCGAGCGAATATCAACAGGCCGTCACCATCTATCCGCAATGGGCGGAAGCCTTCATCAATCTCGGTGTCGTTTTCAATCGGCAACACCGTCCCGATGAAGCGATCAAGGCGTTCACTCGCGCCGCGCAAATCAAGCCGCGAATGCTGGCCGCCTGGGTCAATCTCGGCATCACGCATTTTCGCGCCGCACATTATGCGGAAGCTGTGCCGCCGCTGCATCAGGCCATCAAAATTGATGCGGCCAACGCGCAAGCCAGACAACTGCTGGCGCTGTCCTTCATCGCCCTTGAACAATTTCGTGAAGCCGTAGAACAACTGGAAACGCTGCGCCTCGCCAATCCGCAAGAGGCCGCCGTATTGCTGGCTTTGGGGCAGGCGTATTTGCGCTTAAAGCGTTTTGACCAAGCCGCCGAGCGCTTGGCGGCGTTAATCAAACTTGCGCCGCAATCGGCCAAAGCCCATCTGCTCTATGGCGAGGCGCTCGATAATGCTTATGACCACGACCGTGCGTTAGAGGAATTTCGCCGCGCCGTAGAGTTGGACGCCAATTTACTCGAAGCGCATTACGCCCTCGGTTACGCGCATCTGCAACGCGGTGAAAGCGCATTGGCGGCGCTTGAGTTTGAGCGCGAGCTGGCAATCAATCCCAATTATTCCTTGGCGCGTTATCATCTGGGGAAAATTTATCTTGAGCAAAATCGCCTGGACGATGCCGTGAAGATGTTGGAGAAGGTCGCGGAACAAGCGAAAGATTTTCGTCCGGCCTTTGAATCATTGGGTCAGGCATTGCTTAAAAAAGGCGATGCGGAGCGCGCCGTAGTGATGCTGGAACACGCCGTGGCGCTTGATCCGAATTGGGCGGACACGCGCTACTTTTTAGGCCGCGCCTACAATGCCATCGGTAAGCGAGAAGCAGCCAAGCGCGAATTTGCGGCGGCGCAAAAACTGGCGGCAGAGGCCAGAGAGAAACTCGAAAGCGGCCTCAGCAAACAACAGCCGAAAACCCCAAAGCCGCGCTGATGTTTGCAGCGCGAATTGTAGAGGCCAATAATTTATAGAGCGGTTTTCATATGGGTGTACGGAACGCGCCATCGTTGAGCAGCGGTCTTCGACCGCCGCTCAACGGGTTTGAGGTTTCCGTAATCTCAAACCCAAACCGCTCTAGGCGTTGAAACACCTGGCTAAACTCATCTTGCCGCTACGCGGCAGTTGCTTTCAGTATTACTTTTTTAGCGCGACACAAAAAGAAAAAGCCGCCGCAATCGAAATCGCGGCGGCTTGGTTTTTGGTCAAACCAATTCCAACTAGAAGCCGAACTTCAAGCCGAATTGAATCAGTCGCGGCACTCGTGTGGCAAACACTTGTCCGAACTGTGAGCCGGTTGCCTGGAAGGCCGTAAGGCTCGAAAACGCCGCATCGGTGGGCAGACGATCCGGCACCGTTTGGAAGATGTCGCTGACCGTGGTGTTGTTGAAGACGTTGTAGAATTCGGCGCGGAACTGTATGCGATAGCGTTCAGCCCAACGCCAGTTCTTCGCCAGATTCAAGTCTGTGCCACGGAAAGTCGGGAAGCGGAACGGCGAACGCGGCGAAGTGCCGACCGTGCCGATAGCCGACGGACGGAAAGCCAACGGGTTGATGTAGTACGGACTCGTACTCACTCCCGTAGGCACATTGGCAAACGGGTCGCTGACAATATCGGGGCGCGTACCGCGTGGCCCGGAGACGCTGCCCTGCACCACACGATTGAGCGGCAAACCGGTCTGCACGGTAGTAATGCCGGCGATTTGCCAGCCGCCGAAGACCTGACTCAAAAACGGATTGGCCAGGAAACCGCTCTTGGGATAGGGCAGTTCATAAACATAGCTGGCCTTGAAGACGTGCGTGCGATCAAAGCGCGCCACGGCTCTTTCCAACGCGAAGTTCGTGCGAAGTTGCGGCAAATCTATCGCATCACGGTCATTGGTCGCGTCAGTGATATTCTTTGACCAGGTGTAAGACAATTGCGCCGACAAGCCATGCACGTTTTGAACTTTCAATGAACTGATCAGCGCGTGATAGCGGAAGGTTGCCGTGGTTTGACGGTCGGTAATTGAAGTGTAGCCACGGAACGGACGCGCCAGATTGATGCAGTTATTGGGATTGTTGGTCGCCACTAATGCGGTGTCGCAAGTCGCTATGCCTTTTCCGGCGGCGATAATCTCTTGCGGCGTCGGCGCGTTGATGTCAACCGGGCGGGTTTGATGATTGCCGGCAGAGCCTAGATAACCAATTTCAAATCCCATGTTATTGCCGACCTGTCGTTGAATGGTGAGATTCCATTGCTGCGTAATCGGCGTGATAAACGGATTCGTGGTGGTAATCAAAGCACGCAGGGCTTGCGTTCCCGGAGCGCTTCCCGCCGCCGGGTTGGCGTAAGTAATCGGCGCGCTAACCGTGCCGGAAAGCGAAACGGTGTTGGCAAACGGCGGATTCACAAAGGTGTTTTGTTCAAGTATGCCGATCAACACTTGATCGTAATAGATGCCATAGCCGCCGCGAATGACGGTGCGTTGCGGTCCGCCAAAAAGTTTTTCGCCAAAGCCGCCGTGAGCATTGGGACTCCACGCAAAACCGAATCGTGGTGCAATGTTATTTTTGTCGAGTTGTTGAATGCGCCGACCAAAGGGCGAATTTTTACCGGCAATGGCAATGCCGTTGAGCAAATCGCCGCTGCCTTTGACGAGCGCGGTGCCAGTTGCGTTGGCAAAGCTTGGCGCAGAGGCGCGGTTGTACAACTCTGGCAGGAACACATCGAAAACATCTTTGGTATCCTTCGGCAGGCGGAACAGTTGATAGCGCACACCGTAGTCGAGTTGCAGATTGGGTTTCGCCTTCCAAGTATCCTGCGCGTAAAACTCCGTGCGTCCGAAGCGCAGGTGATTGGTCACGTCAAATTCGGTTTCGCTGTAGGCACTGGCGCGCCCCAGCAAAAAGTCGGCAAGGCCAACGCCGCTGGTGACACCGGTTTTGCGAGTCTGTAGCCCGGTGAAACTGAAACGCCCTTGCGCCTCATTGGCGGCGTTCTCGTCCTTTTTCTCCCAGCTTAGATCCGCGCCGAATTTGTACGTATGCGCGCCGTTTAACACCGCCAGGTTCCATTTCGGATTGACGTTGCGATAGTGAATATCAAAAAGCTGCGAGGCTCCCAGAACCGGAAAGCCGGTGATGGCAATGGTCGGCGGCAGCGCCGAATTATTTTGCGGAAAGAGTTCGTTGTTGGGAATGTTGACGTTTTGCCGGTTCCAGCGACCAATCAAATTTGTCGTGATGTCGTTACCCGACCAACTGAAGGTAATTTCATTGACGATATTGGCGCTGAAAGTGCTGGTCAGCGAAACCGCCAGCACCTGTCCGGGAACATTGGTATCGGTGGTGGCAATATTGGGAATGGCCACGCCGAAGAAGAGGCCGCCCTGTTCGCGGGTCTGGCTGAGGTCGTGCGTGTAGCGCCCCGTCAAGCGATGATTGGCGGTGATGGTGTGGTCTATACGCAAGGTCTCTTGCCGCGTGTTGTTGATGGCCGGAGCGACCGCGAGTATGCGATTGGGAGCGCGACCAGCGGTTGTTGAAGCGATGGTCGGGTCCGGGTAGAGTTTCAAAATCTGTAGCGCGATGGGGTCTAAGCGATTCGCCGGAATGCGATTGCCGGGGAATTGCGTGCCGGTAAGCGGATCAATCACCTGCGTCGAGGTCTCGGAAAAATCGCCCGCGCGTTCCAAAGCCGACGGCACGGTTTGAAAATTCTCGGTCGGCTGACGAATGATGCGTCGCCATTCTTCCGAGAAGAAGAAAAACGTCTTGTCGCGTTTGCTGCCATAGACACCGGGAATCCACACCGGGCCGCTGGCCGTGTAACCGAAATTGTTATAGCGCAAGGTGGGACGCGGCGCACGCTCTTTGCCGATGCGCGGATCGCTCGCTGGCAATTCGTTGCGGTCACCAAATCTTCCCGTCGCATTGCTCAAAAAACTGTTGGCGTTCAATCTATCGTTGCGGAAAAATTCATACATACTGCCGTGAAAATCGTGTCCACCGCCGCGTGTGATGACGTTGACAACGCCGCCCGAAGCGCGCCCGAATTCGGCGCTCGGCAACGACGTAATGACGCGGAACTCTTGAATCGAATCCACCGTTGGGGTCGACAGCAGAGTGATGTTCGAGCCTACATCCACGTTGGATACACCGTCCACCAGGTAGTTGGTCGAGTTGCGGCGATTGCCGCCGATGACAATGTTAGTGGTGCTGGTCAAGCCGATTCCGGCTTCGGTGGTGTCATCTGCCGAAACCCCTGGCACCAGGGTGATGAGTTGCAGAAAGTTGCGGTTGTTGAGCGGAATCTCTAAAACCTTTTTGCTGTCAATCACGTCACCAACCGTCGGCGACGATTGCACGATAGGCGTTTCAGCGGTAACCGTGACGCTCTCGCTGACCTGTCCGGGTTCCAGCGCAATGTTTAAGGTCTTGCGGTCATTGACCAATAATTCCAGCCCTTTGTTGATGTATTCTTTGAATCCTTGCAGCTTGACACTCAGATCGTAGATGCCCGGTTTGATAAGCGGCAGGGTGTAATAGCCCTCGTCGTTTGATTTGACGATGCGCGTCTCTTTCGTTGCCAGACTCGTAAGCGTAATTTCGGCATTGGCCACCGCCGCCCCCGACGAGTCAGTAATCTGACCGTTGACGGTTGCGGTAATTTCCTGCGCCGCCGCGCTCAGACTCCAGCACGAAAGGAGCAGCACCAGTAAAGCCACTTGCTTTATCGCACGTTTCATTTTCGGCTCCTCCATATTTCAAGTAGTGGAATGGTTGATTGCATTAGCAGAAGAACTTGCATTCTTCCAGCGGTCTGCAAGATTAGCACACAAGTTGGTGAGTCGCTACTCACCGGAAAATTCCTAAGCGATTGCACTAGCGATAACCTTTAAGAAAATGTTTTTGTCAAAAATCGTGAAGCCCGTTTCGTTGTACCGCCTTCAGACGAAAGCTTTCTCCGTTGCACGCTTCCGCCTGAAGGCGGTACAACGAAGCCTTTAATACAGCAGATATTTTTGCCTTGTCTGATTGAACTCGGCCAGACCTTGCTGCCAGCGAAGGCTGATTTCACTGGTCATGTTGCCGCCTTTCAAAGCTGCCAGCGTGTCGCGGTTGACCAGCAGGCGCAAATAATCATCTACCTTCCAGACATTGGTGTAGAGCTTGTGCAGTTGATACGCGATCTCTGTGCCGACCAGTACAGGGCGAAAAGCATTGCGGTCAGTGATGATGATATTGACGCCGCCGCATTCTTCGTTGGCAAACTTCGACGACCGTGGCGTAAAGCGCAGCGGCACGAAACGCACTCCGGCTAGTCCCGCTTGATTCAATTGTTCGGCCAGTTTCACGCCGTCAATATACGGCGCGCCGATGACTTCAAACGGCGTATCGGTTCCGCGCCCGACCGACAGATTGGTGGTTTCTAAAAGTCCTATGCCGGGATAGAGCAAGGCTTGGGTCAGGCTACGCATATTGGGCGACGGGTTGACCCAGTTCAACAACGTCATGTCGTAATAGTCACGGCGATTCCACCCCGCCATTTTGATGACCGTCAAGGCCGCGCCGATCTTTCGTTCGCTGTTGAACAAGGTCGCCAGTTCACCAATCGTCAACCCATAGCGCACCGGTAGCGGATGAAACGAGGTGAAGTAGTAAGCTTTCTGGCGCGTCAATTCTTCTTCGGCGACCGCGCCTTCGACATCGTTGCCATTCAACGGATTGGGGCGATCCAACACAACGAACCGGATATGATTTGCCGCCGCCGCTTCCATTGCCAACCCACAAGTTGCTGTGTAGGTGTAAAAACGACAACCAATATCTTGTATGTCGTAAACCAGCGTGTCTATGCCTTTGAGCATTTCGGCGGTGGGTTTGCGTTGATCTTTTTCATAGAGGCTGTAAACTGGCAGGCCGGTCTTTTCGTCTATGCTGTTGGCGACCGGATGATCTTCGAGGCCGCGCAATCCGTGTTCGGGTGAAAACAGCGCCACGAGTTTCAAATTCTTCTGCGCCGCCAGCACATCAATGGTCGAACGCCCTGCGCGGTCGCGCCCGGTGTGATTGGTAATCAAGCCGATGTTGCGGCCTTCTAGGGGTTTGAAATTATCGCGCTCCAAAACATCTATGCCGGTCAACACCGGGCGAATGGTTTCGTTGAGGTTGGAGCGCGTGACCAAGCTACGCGGCGGCTCTTCGTAAAAAGCGGGATTGGCGACCGCCTCAAAGAGCGGCGCGTAAGGCGGTTCAACGATGGAAGCGGCGACGATGGAAGCGACGAACGAGCGCAGTCTAGTGACATCGCCTTTGCCATGCGGATGGACGCGATTCGTAAGGATGATGACAAAGGTTTGACTGGCAGG
Source organism: Acidobacteriota bacterium (assembly GCA_016201275.1). Taxonomy (GTDB): domain Bacteria; phylum Acidobacteriota; class Blastocatellia; order UBA7656; family UBA7656; genus JACQDB01. The sequence goes on along the minus strand of JACQDB010000028.1, from coordinate 16,501 downwards.
GTCTATCCAGATGCTGGTTCCGGTGAAGCCTGTGTGGCCGAAGGTGCCGAGGGGGAAAAGGTCGCCGCGATTGGTCGAGAAAGACGAGCCAACATCCCAGCCGATGCCGCGCAGTTCGTTCACAGGAACGCCGCGCGGCATCGTCATGCGCTCAACCGCGTAAGGGCTGAGAACGCGCACACCTTTATAAATGCCGCCGTTCAAAATCATCTGACAAAAGATGGCGAGGTCGTCGGCGGTTGAAAACAGTCCCGCGTGTCCGGCCACACCGCCAAGCAAATACGCACGCGGGTCGTGAACCTCGCCGCGCATAAAACTTTTCTGATCGCCCTTGCGCCCTTCGCGTCGTTCGGTTGGCGCAATTGGATTTTGAGACACAAGAGCGGTCTTCGTTTTATTTTTCCGTGCTTTCACGCTGAAAACCTGGGGGCTTTCAAATTGTGATTGGCGAAGTTGAGGTTCAATATCTCTGAAGATTTGTTCCCCGGTTAAATAGAACCCGGTATGCGTCATCCCTAACGGCTTATAAATATTTTCTTCGGCAAACTCATCCAGGCGTTTGCCTGTAACTCGTTGAATGATTTCCGCAGCGACGATGTAGCCAACGTCTGAATAAACGAAGCGCGTGCCGGGTTCATACTCAGGCGCGAGTTGGTAAATGCGCTGCATGGCTTTTTCTGCGCCGTCTTCATAATCACGCAGCGGACTGTCCGGCACGAACCCGGCGCGATGCGTCAGCAATTGTTCAACCGTGATGTGCGCTTTGCCAGCTTGTCCGAATTCGGGAAGGTAGCGAATCACCGGATCGCTCAATTTTACTTTGCCCTGTTCGACCAGAATCATCATCGCAGTCGCCGTGGCAACAACTTTCGTCAGCGACGCCAGATCGAAAATCGTGTCAACGGTCAGCGCTTCGACTTGTGGCTCAAGGGCGCGATTGCCGTAGGCTTGGCGATAGACGATTTTGCCTTTGCGCCCAACCAGTACCACCGCGCCCGGCGTCTCTTGGCGCTGAATGGATTTTTCTACCGCTTCATCAATGCGCGCCAGACGCTTGCTGTCCATGCCTGCGGCTTCGGGCGCGGCAGGCGCAAGCCGTACAACTCGCGCCCTCGGTTGAGGCGATTGTTTTGCCGCTGATCTACTCTGCGCCAGTAAAGACCAAGGCCATAAAGAAACCAGCAGCGCAAAGGTGATGAGCAGTTTGCAAATGGATAGAGGTATTCTGTTTATGTTTTGTTTAACCAAGGTTCGCACGATCTTTGAAAAATATTTATCAATCTGCGGCGTTTTCTGAAGCCACCGATTTTTTCTCGAATACCAAACTCACCGCAAGGCCGCTAACGAAACAGACGACTGTACCGATCAACACATACCAAGTCCAAGCGATGGGAGTTTGAAATTTAACCCACAGCATAAAGGTCAGCGACAACGCCATACCCACAATCACGCCGCCTTGATGAGCGCGTTTGGTCAACACGCCCAACAAAAACGCGCCCAGCATGGGGCCATAAACCAGCGAAGCGATGGTTAAGCCAACCGTGAAGACCGAGCCCCAGCCGCGTGCGACGATGGCGATGAAAATTAAAATGACTCCCCAGATGGCGGTGAACCAACGCGATAGTTTCAGCAAGCTTTCATCGCTGCCGTTGGGATTGATGAGCGGCTTGTAAAAATCCAGCACCGTAGTTGATGAAAGTGAATTAAGCGAACCGCTCAAATTCGACATCGCCGCAGCGAAGATAGCCGCAATCACCAACCCCGAAACCCCGTGCGGCAGGCGTTCAACGATGAAGGTCGGAAACACCTGATCGTTATTGGCCAGCGGCGTGGTCATCGGATAAGCCTGGTAATAAGAATAAAGCATGATGCCAATCATCAAAAACAGCGAGAACTGAAACAACACCACAAAACCGCTGAAAATTAGCGCCTTTTGACTGTCGCGTTGGTCTTTGCAGGTCAACAGTCTTTGCACCAGCAATTGGTCTGTGCCGTGCGAAGCCATCGTCAAAAACGTGCCGCCCAATACTCCCGCCCAAAAGGTAAACGGCACGCTGAAGTCCCATGAAAACGACAGCACTTGCAATTTGTTTACCGCTTGCGCGTCGGCAGCTATGGTGTTCCAGCCGCCGGGAATCAGATGCAGCAATTCATAAGCGGCAAGCAGCGAACCGCCTATGTAAATCACCAACTGAATCAAGTCCGTCCAAATCACCGCCGCGATGCCGCCTTCAAAGGTGTACACCAACGTCAACATCCCTACGATGATGATTGACCATAACCACAAATGCGGCAGATGCGGCAGACTGGCACTCAGTACCGCGCTCAATACCAGCGAGGCGGCAAAGACTCTGACACCTTCGGCCAACGCACGCATCACTAAAAACAACGAGGCCGCGAAATTTTTGGTCTGCACTCCAAAGCGATTTTTGAGCAGTTCGTAAGCGGTCAGCAATTCGCCTTGAAAATAGGCAGGGATGAACAACAGGCTGATGATGATGCGGGCGATGATGTAACCGAAGACGACTTGCAGATAAGTCAAACTGCCGCCTTGTTCGGGGCGCACGGTGATTTGATAAGCCAGCGCCGGAACGCCCACCAGCGTCAAGGTGCTGGTTTCGGTGGCGACTATAGAAAGACTGATGACCACCCAGTTAGTATTTTTCGCGCCGATGAAATAGTCTTTGACCGTGCGTTGTGATTTTCGAAAGCGGGTTCCGAATATCGTGATGCCGACAAGGTACAAGAACAGCACCACGTAATCAATCGCAGAAAATCCCATGACCGAGAGCCTTTCAAAAGAATGTATGTGCCAGATGTCAGAAGACGATTTGAGCGGCTAAATCATATTGCCTGTCCGTGAAATTCGCCAACGATGACGGCGTGGCGGGTGAAAATCTCTACAGCTTTCCAACGCCTCTTCACCATAAAATTCGCCTGCCCGGCAACCCTCAACCCGTATGCAGAGAAGTCAGTTATTCGTGTTGTTCCACTGTAGTGCGTATGGCGGTTTGCCAAAGAAGCTCGCTTATCATTCGGCGTCTGCCTGTATGGATGCCTCTGCCAATTTGACCGCGCCGATGGTGGGCGGAAACAGCGGCTCACCGATTTCCGCATGGGGCGCAACCGCTAACACCGTCCGGCGAAATGATGCCAAAACAAAATCGCCCGCTTTGAAAACGCTGCCAATGCAGGCAACGCGAAATTGCTGGTGCTGCAAGGCCAGTCGTTCAATGACGGCGACCACCAATTGCCCCAACTCTTGACCGGCGCGCTCCAGAATTTCCTGCGCCACGTCATCGCCTTGGGCGGCGGCGTCCGCCACCACTTTGGCAAGCGAAGCAATGTGGGCGGGCCCAGCGTCATCTTGGTAGATGACGCTGGGCAAATCCGAAGGCTTATCAATCTTCAACTCGCGGCAAATCAGGCGTGTCAACAAGGTCTCCGGCGAGCGCCCGTCAAACGAGGCGGCGACGGCCTTCAAGGCTTGCCGCGCAATGTCGTAACCGGAGCCTTCGTCGCTGAAGGTAGGCCCCCAGCCGCCCGAACGCGCTTCGTTCCCCGCGTCGTTCAAACCAAGCGCAATCGAGCCTGTACCGGCAATGACGATGACGCCGGGTTTGCCGTCAAGCGCGCCGGTGAGCGCGGCACGCGCATCGGTGACGAGTTCGAGTTTGTCTAAACCTAGTGTGCGGTCAAGCGCCTCTTCCATAGTGTGATAGTGAATCGGATGGCTGATACCGGCGATACCGGCGACAGCAGCGGCGATGTCCTCGAATTGCAAACCGGCCTGTTGCAGCGCTTCACAGGTTGCCGCTTTGATATTGGCAACGGCTTCTTTGAAGCCTACGCGATGCGGATTGGCAGCACCGCTGTGGCCTTCTCCTAAAATGTTCAAGTGGGCATCGGTGATAATGGCCTGGGTTTTAGTGCCGCCGCCATCAATGCCTAGAAAATAGATTTCCTGCGCGTTTCGATTTTCGCGCAAGCGTTTCAATGAACCTGTCGTTGTCCTCGTGTGCGCGTGAGGATTAGCTACGGTTGACATAAGATACTTCCTTTACTGCTATACAAACCTGAGTCGCGCAGGGTCTCCCTTGCGACTCTCTTCAGGGGCCTGGCGCAAGCATTGATTCGCCCTGTAGCCGGTAGCGTGAAAACGCTTGGCAAGTGGCTTGGCAAAAAAAATGGCGCAATCAAATGCCGTACTGATTGCGCCAGAGTAATGGTTTCACTACAGGAGTTGGCCTGCTGATAAAACTCTATGCAAGTCGCATTGCCGCTTGCTGCTGCTACACTCATTATCAATCCTTACTCAAGTAAAGCTACGATTCTGTTATAAGGCTTCGCGCCACGCTTGTACAACGAATTGTTTTTATGGAAACGATAACCAATCGTTATGTGGAGAGGGCGTCATCAAGCCGTCGGCATCGTCATGAACGCACGAGGCGAAGTGGAAAAGTGCGAAGAGGAATAAAGAACGAAGGGTGAAAGCGAGCGATTAAAATGGTCAACCTTGAGGCCAGAAGCCAGGCGTGAACGCATCGCCAAGGTAGCGTATCAGAAAAATTGACGCTCCGGTATTTGGCGGAAAGACTCCCTAAATGTTGTATGTCATGGCGATGTACAGCACAATATATAGCGGCTTGCAGATGTGTGCGATTTATTAAGAGGCGGTCACAGACCGCCTCTCAACAAGGTGTCGTGGTCGCGGACAAATGAAATTCGCTATATTGATACCTTGCGCGGAACGGAAGAAACGAGAGAGTCGAAAATTTTTTTGCGGCACGGTCAGGTGCAGGGTTTTACTTTCGCTTTTTTACTTTCGCTTTTTTACTTTTGCCTTTCTGATTTATTCCTGTGGTTGTTTTCGTTTGCGCCAGAATCGCACAGCGGCGTCCCAACGGCGGCGCAGAAAGCCACGCCGTTGCGCTTTCCATTCCTGCCAGCGGCGACTGAGGCGCAGGCGTTGCCGATGCGCCAACCGATACACCGCCGTGGCTTTGATGGTGTCATAGATGCGCGCCTTGAACTTTGTAAAGCGCGTATAAACCCAGACAAACCATGGCAAACGCATCAACGTCGGTTTGGTCAAAGTGAAGATGCGTGCTACTAACGCAGTGCCGAAAACTTTGGCGGCAAGGATGGTCATCATGCCCAATGCCGCTTGTCCACGCGAGATGAAATACAACGCCGCAAGTTTGATCGGCACCAGCAACAGGGAGGGCGCGGCAAACAATACCAGCGCGCCATAGGGCGGCAATTTGAGGATCAAGGTTTCGAGTTGGTGAAAAATCGGCAAGCGCCCTATAGCCGCAGCCCAACGCGCCAGATCATCCCACAACCAATCTTCCAGCAAGATGAAGAACGCCGCGACCACCACGAAAGGCGCAGCCAGCACTCTCTTCAAAAACTTTATCATCGAAACTCCCAGGCCGTTGGTGCAAGGCGCAGGCTCGTGAAGGAAAGAAGGTGCAAGTTCAAAGTTACGCCTTGCGGCCTGAGCTGAGGCAGACGCTGCACGCCTCAAGGCGTAACTTTGAACCGCAGCAACAGCGGCTTATTTCATCCGCCGTTGGTTAGAAGGTGACTTTCGCCGCGAACTGGAAGGCTCTCGGCCCACCGGTTCCGAAGACGCCACCGGCGGTCTGCAACGGCGTCCCGAAAGACGACGACCGCGTAGGATCATTGCTATCCGGTATCAAGGTATTCTGGAAACCGGAGAAATTCACGTTGTTGCTGCCGCGAATGTTGGTCACGTTGAAGAGGTTGAACGCTTCCGCCATACCTTGAAGATGCAGATGCTCGGTCAGCTTCCAGGTCTTCGACACGCGCAGATCGAACGAGGTGAAGCTATCGCCAAATCTCAGCTTGTCGTTGACCAGAGGCAGCAGCGTTCCGCCGACACCGCCACCGGCGTTGACCTGTCGTATATAACTGTTCAACTCCGCGCCGGTGTGAAACAGGCGACCGGCAGCGTTGCGCTGAATCGAAGGAATTCGCGTCGTCCCGTTGGGCAAAATAATGTCGAACGGCACCCCCGAAGCCAACGTGTAGATCGGCGAAACCTGTATCCCGCGTCCGGCGTTGATGACGCCCGCAAAGCTGAAGCGATGGCGCTCATCATTGGGCGACGGGCCCTTTTCGAGGCGCAGATTATTGGGATCAAGAGGCCCGACCTGGAACGGAATCTGATCGTCGTTCGAGTAGTTGAGCGACTTTGCCAAGGTGTAAGAAGCATTAAAATTGAAACGGTTCGAGACCCGTTTCTGGACGTTGACCAGCAGCCCGTCATACCAGGTCTTGACCGACGATTCGATATTCACCACCGAGTCCGTTCCGTTGATGACCGGATTGAACACCGTCCCGATTGAACGACCAATGATGAAGCTCGAACCGAAGGCGTGAATGCCGTCAACCGAAACCACCAAGTCATGAAAAATCTCGCGCTGCACCCCTAAGCTGAACTGCTGAACGTAAGGCGTGTCGAGGTTGTTATCAATGATGTTTATGCCTATCGCGCCAGCACCGGGAATGATGTTGCCGACGAAAGGACGCGCTATGCTGGCGCGGTTCGAGCCATCGCGCACTTCAAGCGGCAGAGCGCGACCATCAAGCAGACGTTCAAGCAACGCCACTTCCAGCACGATGCGATCATAATAAATGCCATAGCCGCCGCGCACAGAAGTCTTGCTGTCGCCCCAAGGGTCCCAGTTGAAACCGATGCGCGGAGCGAAGTTGTTGGCGTCTTTTTTGCGGCTGCCGCTAGCGAGGAAGGGACGGACGATGGAAAATATATCGCCGAAATGGCTGCGGTTTTTGGTGTTGGTATCCAACTCGTAGCGCACGCCCAGATTGAGCGTCAAACGGGGCGACACCTTCCAATCGTCCTGAATATAAGCGGCGAAAAAGTTGTTATCCACATTCGGCACTGTCGGCGGACGATTGGGCGCAATCGAGCGAATCGCCACCGCCACCGGTATATCGGCGTCATCTATTTTCCCATCGCCATTGGTGTCCGTAGTGGCGAAATCCTGCGTCAGAAAGAGCGTGCCGGAGCCGAACAGATCGAATATGGCATCGGTGTCCAGGCGCTGATACTCGCCGCCAAGCTTCAGCGAATGCGTACCCGCCGACCAACTCAAGTTGTCACGCAATTGTATGCGATTCTGTCTGGTGCGTTGCGGTATGCGGAAATTGCCGCCGTCTTGAACCGAAGGAAAGCGCAGTTCGTTGCGCCCACTGACGAACGCTGGAATGGCGTTCTTGAATTTGTTTTCGTGAAAAATAAAATCGTTCAGCACCTTGGGCGAGAAAGTATGCACCCAGTTGTAGAGGAACGAGTAATACTTGTTGAACGAATGCTGGCGATTGTCGGCAGTGCCTATGGGACGACGCAAACTGCCGCGATCAATATCATCTTCGTTTTGCAGGCTGAAGCGAAACGCCATGTTGTCGTTGGCGGTGTTGGCCCAATCGGCGCGTCCGGTCAACAAAAAATCGTTTAACGGCGCACCGGAAAAACTGGTCAGCACTCTGCGTGCAGTAAAATCGCGGACGCCGGTCAACACCACGCCGTCTTGATTGCGATACTCCGCAGCGACGAACCACCAAGCTTTATCTTTTTTGATGGGGCCGCCAAGCGATCCGGCATATTGTTCGCGGTCAAAGGGCGGCCTGCCTAAAGTCTGCACCACCGTTCGGTCCAGCGTGGCGGGAAGCGCCGACAGTGCATCGTTGCGAAAGAAGAACGCGCCGGAGCCGTGCAGTTGGTTACCGCCGGTCTTGGTAACGATGTTGATGGCGGAAGAAGCCGAGCGCCCGATTTCGGCGGAGAAGCGGTTGGTGACGATTTGAAATTCCTTGATGCCATCCTGGGGAAAGTTTTGCAACGTCCCGCCAACCACATCATCGTTGTTGTCTGCGCCATCTACGGCAATGTTGCCGCCGCGACCAAGCTGCCCCGCCGAAGAGATTTCGATAGTCGTCGTCTTGGTCGGGTCATAGTTGGGAGCCGGTGCATTGCCCGGAATCAGAAATGCCAGATCAAGAAAGTTGCGCCCGTTGAGCGGCAGACTCTGTAGAGTGCGGTCCGAGATCGAGCCAGACACCTGCGAGGAGGTGGTATCTACGCCCTCCGCTTCGTTCGAGGTTACTTGCACGACTTCGGAAGTGCCTGCGGGTTTGAGCGACACATTGACAGTCGGCACTTGGCCGACGGCAAGCGTCACGCTTTCGACGACTGCAGCGGCAAATCCTTGTGCCTCGACGCGAACTTCATACGCCGCAGGCAGCAGATTTTGCATACGGTAATTGCCCTCGTCATCGGTTTGAACTTCGCGGCTCTGACCAGTGGATTTGTTCTTGAGCGTCACGCGGGCTTTAGCAACGGCTGCGCCCTGCGGGTCAAGCACTTGTCCACTAATGGAGGCCGTTCCCAGTTGCGCCAACGTATTGGCGGCAAGCGATAGAACGAGAACAAGTGAAATTACAGCTATGAATATTCTCCTCATAAACATACTTAATTTCCTCCCTTTTTTTTTTGATTTTCTACCTAGCGGCAGTTGCGGTGCCGCTCACTATGCTGACTTCTCGCTTCAGTGTAGTTGCCCGAATAGTTCTATCACACTCCTTCATTCAAGTGAAACCGATTCACCGGCAAAAGAAGCGCAGGCATTTGGTAGTCAGAGCAACCGTGTAAAAGTAGGCTCAGTGCGGAGAAGGTGACGGAGATCGCCGTCATCTAAAGCGGCTTGCAGGCGAGTCGTTTTTACGCCGCCGCTCAGAATGCTCTACGGCTTTGCGGTGGGGATGAACGCGCAATCCTGGCGACAGACTCAATGCCATCGCCAGGATGAAACCCAGAAATTATTAAGTAGCTTTGCACCACCCCGCTGCTTGCGAGAGGCGGTTTACTTGGAACTAGAGGGGGTCGCAGAAATGGATTTTCTGTCCAGATATTGTAGGTGATGGTCTGACCATCTACAACATATGGGTTATTGCTGGAATTCTGCGACACCCTCTAATTACGCGGTGCGCGAGATGCCTTGTTCGCTGCCGAGGGCGGCTTGGGCGGCGGCGAGGCGGGCAATCGGTACGCGATACGGCGAACACGAAACGTAGCTCAAACCGACGTGGTGGCAGAACTCAACCGAAGACGGTTCGCCGCCGTGTTCGCCGCAAATCCCGACCTTCAAATCGGGGCGCGTCGAGCGGCCTCTTTCCGTCCCCATCTGCACCAGTTGACCGACGCCTTCTTGGTCCAAAACCTGGAACGGGTCGTCTTTCAATATGCGATTTTCCACGTAAAATGGCAGGAATTTGCCCGAATCATCCCGCGAAATGCCGAACGTCGTTTGCGTCAAATCATTGGTGCCGAACGAAAAGAACTCGGCGACTTCGGCAATCTTATCAGCAGTGAGCGCCGCACGCGGCAACTCGATCATCGTGCCAACCAGATAGTCAATCTGTACGCCGGTCGCGGCCATCACTTCAGCGGCAACGCGGCGCACCACATCGGCCTGCAACTTCAATTCGTTGACGTGACCAACCAAGGGAATCATGATTTCCGGCAACACCTTGCCGCCTTTCTTCTGCACCTTGACGGCGGCTTCGAATATCGCCCGCGCCTGCATCTCGGTGATCTCCGGGAAGACTACGCCCAGACGACAACCGCGATGCCCAAGCATGGGATTGGCTTCGTGCAAGGTCTGCACATTTTTCCACAGGTGCGAAGCTTTGACTTTTAATTTCTTCGCCAGTTTTTTGGTGCCATCTTCATCGTGCGGTAAAAATTCATGCAGCGGCGGGTCTAGCGTTCTGATGGTTACCGGAAAGCCGTCCATCGCTTTGAAGATGCCCTCGAAATCCTTGCGTTGCAGTTTGAGCAATTGCGACAGGCCGCCTTTGTATAATTTTTTCGGCTCGGCGATCTCGCGTTTGCGGTGCTTGAGAAGTTTGCCCAACTCCTGTTTCTTTTTCGGCGAAGAGGTTTTCGCCACTTCGCTTTCCAGATTTTTAATTTCGCCTTCCAAGCGTTTGAAATCAAGCGAACCAAGAATCATCTGGCGCACATAATCTATGCGGTCGCCTTCAAAAAACATATGCTCGGTGCGGCACAGCCCTATGCCTTCAGCGCCGAAATTGCGCGCTACTTTGGCATCGCCCGGCGTGTCGGCGTTGGTGCGAACTTTCAAGCGGCGATAGGTATCCGCCCACGCCATCAACTGCGCGAAATCGTCGCCCAGTTCGGGGTCAATCAACGGCGCTTGTCCGCGTATGACAAAGCCGCTGGTGCCATCAACGGTAATCCAATCGCCTTGCTTGATGCGCTGACCGTTGGCGGTGAACTCTTTTTTGGTGTTGTGAATGTTGACTTCGCCTGCGCCGACAATGCAGGGTTTGCCCCAGCCACGCGCCACCACAGCAGCGTGAGAACTTGGGCCACCGGTTGACGTGAGAATGGCTTGTGAGCTTTTCATTCCGCTCACATCTTCAGGAGAAGTTTCGCGGCGCACCAAAATCACCTGTTCGCCTTTGGCGGCCCAGGCTTCGGCTTCCTGCGGCGTGAAAACGACTTTACCGATGGCTGCGCCAGGGCTGGCGTTGACGCCTTTGGTCAACACCTCAAGCTTGGCTTTCGGGTCAATCATTTTATGCAACAGTTGATCTATGTCGCCTGCGGGTACGCGGAGTATGGCCTCTTTTTCGCTGATGATGCCTTCACGAGCCATCTCTACGGCGACGCGCACGGCGGCAGGGCCTGTGCGTTTGCCGTTGCGGGTTTGCAGCATCCAGAGCTTGCCGCGCTCGATGGTGAATTCCAGGTCCTGCATATCCTTGTAATGCTTCTCCAGTTTATCGGCGACGGCGACGAACTCATCATAAATTTCCGGCATATCATTTTTAAGTTCGTCTATATGCTTCGGATTGCGTATGCCAGCAACCACGTCTTCGCCCTGCGCGTTGGTCAGGTAATCGCCGAATAAAAGTTTTTCGCCGGTGGCGGGATTGCGCGTAAACGCGACGCCAGTACCGGAATCATTGCCCATATTGCCAAAGACCATGGTTTGAACATTGACCGCAGTGCCTAAATTATCCGGTATCTTTTCATATTTACGATAGGCAATAGCGCGGTCGCCGTTCCAAGAGCGAAAGACCGCTTTGACGGCTTCTTCGAGTTGCACATAAGGGTCTGTAGGAAAGTTTTTGCCGGTCTCTTGTTTGACGATCTTCTTGAATTCTTTGGCGACCTCTTTCAAATCCGCCGCCGTCAAATCGGTATCAAGTTTGGTTTTGGCTTTTTTCTTGGCCGCCTCCAACGCGTGTTCAAATAATTCGGCGTCTATGCCTAAAACGATTTTGCCGAACATCTGTATGAAGCGCCGATAAGCGTCATAGGCGAAGCGCTCGTTGCCGGTAAGCTGCGCCAGCCCTTTGAGGGTGTCTTCGTTCAAGCCCAGATTCAACACCGTGTCCATCATTCCGGGCATAGAAAATTTCGCCCCCGAACGCACAGAGACGAGCAGCGGATTCGCCGCATCGCCGAATTTTTTGCCGGTCGCTTTTTCGACATTGCGTAAAGCCTTGAGCGTCTGTTCCCACATATCTTCGGGGAACTTCGCGCCGACTTCATAATAAGCATTGCAGGCTTGCGTGGTAATCGTGAAGCCCGGCGGCACCGGCAGACCGGCATTGGTCATTTCCGCCAGTCCCGCGCCTTTGCCGCCGAGCAGGTCTTTCATGTTGCCCTGCCCGTCGGCCTTGCCATTCGCAAAAAGGTAAACGTACTTAGTTGCCATCAATCTTCTCCCGTTCTGAGTCTATAGAAAATGTGTAGTGTTTTTTGGCGATAAAAAACAAACAGCTAGAATACCTTGTCAGCGCAACCGACTTCAAGCCGACAGAAATTAGAATCGTTGATGTGGTGATAAATGAGCGGGAGCAATTCTATGTCGTGACAATTGGACGGCTTCATTCCACAACGCTTTATGGTAAGGTACGAAAACCAACGATAAAGTTTGTCGAAAGGAATTGTCAGCGAGGTTGATAGCGTTTAGGAGAAAGACGATTTTGAGTTTATTGATGCACGGTTTTTGCTTGCCCTTTTTCGTAACTAGAGCGTGTCGCAGAAATGGATTCTCTGCCCAGATATTGTAGGTGATGATTTAACCAGCTACAACATATGGAGGCTGGAATTCCACGACACGCTCTTTCGTTTGTATCAATAGCGATTCATCGCCAAGAACTAATAACCAATAACCAGTAACCAGTAACCAAGCCTCAATTCTTCGGCGCAATTTCAAGCGCTGTTAAAACGAACTCTTTGCCATTCATCCTGCCGCGCACCGGAATGCCTAATTGCGAATGCAGCCACCATTCGGAGGTTTCCTGTGCGCTCTTGCGAAGCAGATGTTGCGTGCGAAATTCTCCCGCAGGAGTTTTCACGGTCTCGTCGTTTTGCGTTTCGTTCGATGTTTGAAGAAGCGTTCCCGTGGTGTTGACAAAATCACGCGGCACTACGTACCCAACGATCTCGCCTTGTTTTACCTGCGCTGAAAACAAGCCTTCGGCGGCCACGCTGGGCGATGAAACCGCTAGTTGACTGGGTACTTCGAGCGTTTGTTTGACGACGCCGGAAGTGCTGCCCCGCATGGTCGCCGACAACGTATGCGCCTCAATGTTGTAGCGCGTCCGCGTGATGTTGCCGCCGGAAGTTTTGGTCACTTCAATGAACGTGGGATTTTTCTTCGCATCCACTTCGTGAAAAACTTCGGTCGTCAAATCGCCTGTGGTGATGCGGCTGTGAACCAGATAGCCGCCATCGGTTCCGGCAAACAATTCCCAATGTTCTTGGCCTATCTCTTTGCCGCTGGCGTCACGGTAAGAATAGACGCCGCGTCCGAGTTTCGCGCCGCGCTCCCAGCGACCTTCGTGCCGCAGCGGCTTTTCATTGAGGATAGCCGCCAGGTCTTCTTCGATATTGGCGGTCGCAGGGGTTTCAATAATGCGCCCGATTTCGCGCCCGTCGCGTTCGACAATCACGGTCGGCACATTGATGAGTTTGCGCGGTTGCACCACGTCCACAGGTTGATTGAATTGATTGTCTATGCCTATGAGTTTGAGTTTGAGTTTGGCATTGTTGGCCAGATGCAGCGTCTTCAACAGACGCGGAATATAATTTTTGCTGTCGCCGCACCAGGTCCCGAAAATCAAGGTGATGTGGGTTTCTTTGTCCATCGCTTTGATGGCGGCGACGGCTTGCGGATTGGGATTAAAAATCTCCATCTTGGCGTGCCACACCGGAACCGTCTGCCACAATTTCTCTTCCGTCATTTCGCCGGTCAATCCCGGATGCGAACGTATAACAATCATTTTGCCTTCGGCAGTAAAGGTGTAAACGAAAGATGAATTGGCACCGTCAACACGAATGAATTTTCCCGTCGCCTGCATCCCCTGGCTGGCGTCAGAAGTTGCAGAGGTTTGATCGGCAGAAAATTTGAACGCCTCTTTGGTCATCACGTTGACGCTTTTATCTTCGATGTTGAGGACGAGAGCTTTGCTGAATTTCGGCGACAACAGTACCAAGCGCGTGGGCGCATCGCTGGTGATGACCTGAGCGTTGCGGTCTAGGTCGCCATCAATCAACACATCACGCACCGAGTCGTGCCATTCCAGCGTGGTCGGTTTGGCGTTTTGCGCGTTGGCCAGAAGTGAGCAGAGCAGTATGCCGAATACGGCAATGATAGATTTATTCATCGAAATTCTTCCTCGTATAGTTTTGCTGAGGGTAAAATTATTACCCACAAAAGCGCCTTTGCAAAAGCGCGTCCGGTTTTTTTATACAGACCGGGAATGACGCAAGCCAAAGTCATGCAGTTGTCGCAGACCGAGAAGCAACCACCGATGACCCCCGATAAACCCTGATAAAAAACCACCGAAAATCCCCCTTGTGCCTTTATCGGGGGTCATCTGTGGTTGCCTTCCTCTCTTAGGATTGTGGATGAAATAATCTGCACCCCTGTACGGGCGACCCTGCGGTGGTCGCCCGTACAGGGCATGGGAAAATCTCTCAAGTCTTGCAGGTTATTTCATCCACAGTCCTTACTTAAACGAGAACTGCACGACTCTGCGGCTCAAGCAGATCGGCGGAGTGAAGGTTTCGCAACGCCTCAAGCGCCAAGGTTTGGGCGCGCCGAATTTACTTGGGCGTTTCGGGGCAACTGCAATCATCTTTGGTGACGATGGCATCGAAGCGCTTTTGTTGTTCGGGCGTCAGCAATTTCCGCATCTTGAGGCGGGCGCTTTCGCGGACGTTGTAATAACGCGGTCGCACCTCTGCACACACCGACTTGTATTCGGTTCGCATCTCGTCAAGGATGGCGCTCATGCTCTCTTGCTGTTGCGGCGTCAAATTGACTTCGCGTTTCAGGGTCTGGAAATATTCATTGGCGTCATGCGGCGCAAGCGTTGTCGTGTCGTGGTCCGCGCCGGATAAGTATAGGCCGTTGACTGCCGCGCCAGTGATGCAGCCGAGCAGGAAGACCGCCGCCACGCCGCTCCAGATTTTGATCAGCATTTTTCGTTGTGCATTCATCGCTATTTCTGCCTCTCTTTAGCGTTGACCAGTAACGCTACGACATCATCGGTGGAGACGACGCACTCGCTTCGACTGGTGATGCTGCAAGCGGTTACGGGGGCTTTCGGTTCGCTTATCGGCAACAAAATATTCTGGTCAGCGAGGGAAGGTTGTAGCGACTGTGGCGACCGCGCCTTGCCGATGAATTGATACGCGCCGACAGCAAGCAGGGCGACGAGCATCAGCAGCGGAATGGCTCTGCGGAATACCAAGGCCAGCAGCGCGCCTGGCGAAAACGGCTGCGCCGGATTGCGGTTCGCCTCGCCCAGACGAGCGCGAATTCTGGCGTACAGAAACGGCGAGGCGAGGGCTGCATCAACCTCCGCATCACTGGCACGGGCGGCGCGCAGTAGTTGGCGGCCTGCCTGATCTAACTGATGATTGCGATTTTCCCTAGTGGGTTTTGTCATGCATCTACTCCGTTATATAAATTCGCCCAGCACGCGACGCAAGGCGCGACGGGCGCGATGGGCGCGCACTTTTACTTTCGCCACCGACCATTGGGTGAGGTCCGCGATTTCCACCATCGTCAGTTCATATACTTCCATCAAGGTCAAAATCAAACGGTCTTCGGGCTTGAGCCGCGCCAGCAGTTTGTTGGCCAAGTCACGCGAAATCACCGACGCTTCCACATCGCTTCGGCTCTGGTCAACGAACCCCTGCGCGTTCAACCATTCGGCTTCTTCAGGATTGATGTTGCTCAAGGTATCTTCGGGACGACGGACAACGCGGCGCAGTTCATCGTAGCAACAATTGATGGCGATGCGCGAAATCCAGGCGACAAACGATGCGCCCGGCTGCGGCGCATAAGCGGGTAACGCCAGAAAGATTTTGGTGAAGGCTTCCTGCACCACGTCTTCAATCTTTTCGCGGCGGTTGAAATAATGTCCCGCCACTTGCGCCAGCCGTTTTTTATGGCGCTCGAAGAGTTCGGCAAACGCCACATCATCCCCGGCGCACGCCCGGCGTACCAGCGCGTCGTCAAGAGCTTTGTCGGTTGCGCGGGGGGATAATTCGCTAGTCGTCAGATTAGGCTCGCGTTTGCTTTCTTGCATTCAAAAAGGTCAACACCAATTGCTCTGGGCTGCCACAATTTTCCACTCCCAGTCAGATAAACGCCCGAACGCTTCGCGGGGTTACGCAGCGCAGAAAATTTCGCCCACCGGTTGAGGCAATGAACCGCTTGAGGCAATGAAGTTGAGGCATTGCTTCGCCGTTGGTGCCGAAATGAACCGGATGCGGCAGCCGCTTTCCGACAACGCAGCGCCCGTCATCAGGCACACCTTTGACGTTTTGCGGCGCGTCGAAAATCATTTCAACCGATTGAGCAAGTCTCGAACTTCGGCAAAAATTTCCGCCTCGTCTGCGGCGCTCAAAGTAATTTTCATCACCCCTGCGGGGCAAATATGGCGGGGTCGTTAGCTCGACTTTGTACAATTTCAAATTGAACCACACCAATCAAGCGCTGACGTTGCGGTTCGCGCTTGGAATTATTGAACCTCAGCTTGTTGAGGTTCAATAATTCCAGGGGTTGAAAAAGCCTATGAAATCAGGCTGCTTCGCCACTAAAAAATCTACCAATGGAGAGCCGAGGCCGTGAGGCCATTCGTCTGAATTCCCCAACGGGAGCCGAGGCGTTGGGGCCATTCGTCTGAATTCCACCAACGGAAAGCCAAAGCAGTGAGGCAATTCATCGGAATCCCCCCAACGGCAGTTGGGGGATGCTTAAAGTCCAGCCTACACACCCAGCAAGCAAAGGTTTCTTCAATCCCCCCAACGGCAGTTGGGGGATGGTTAAAGTCCAGCCTTGAGCCTCGGGCAAGGTTGGACTTTAACCATCCCCCGATTGCCATCGGGGGGATT
>JACQDB010000161.1 GCA_016201275.1 Acidobacteriota bacterium | reverse complement strand
GGCTAGCGAGAGATGGTTTCGCATTTACCCAGCGCTGACGCACTGGGCTATATGCTATCGCCCACTTCGTGGGCTAAAAAACTATCGCAGTTGATGAAGTTCTGACTTATGGGTAAAAGTAAGACCGTAAGGGAGGGCTTGCTGGCACCAGTAAAACCCTCCCTTACGGTCGGGCTACGGCCACGCTTCGCGGTTTGCAGACACGCGCTTAACCGATTTGCTTTGGTAATTTGGTATAAAAAGTTTTGTTCAGGCAGAAAACAGGCTGATTCTCACACACATTTTCTCGCCCTGTCTTTTATTCATACGTTTGCCATTTCCAGAATCATTCGGCGCTGGTGGAACGCCGCCGCCTCAGCCCCGCCAGTAAAAAAATAAGTTTTGCCAATTCAAGCAATTGCCTGTGTGACCGCGAGCAACTGCCGACCGCCTACTTTCTGGCATCAGTTTTGCCCTTACTGCAAGCGGGTCTTTTCAGCTTTGGGCAATCTAGTCAATCCAGGAATGCCACTTACTGGAGGCAAGGCAGACGGTGGCCAAGGAGGAGCACATGATGTTTGGGCAGAAATCACAAGCGGATTATCTCAACAATAATTCTCCGGAATCTCAATGGGTTTCTTTGAACACCAAAAAGAGAAGCATTGAAGCAGACGAATTTGAACAGGCGTTGTTACAAAAAGTCGTGGCGCAGGATGAAGCCGTGCAGGCGCTCTCGCAAATCTATCAAGTCTATTTATCGAATCTTAATATCCCCGGTAAGCCTCTTGGCACGCTGCTCTTTTTAGGGCCAACCGGATCTGGCAAAACGCGCTCGGTCGAAGCCGCCGCCGAAGTGTTATTCGGCGACGCCCACGCCATCATCAAGATTGATTGCGCCGAATTTCAACACTCGCATGAAATCTCGAAATTGATTGGTGCGCCGCCCGGTTATCTGGGACACCGCGAGACGCCGCCTTTGTTGACGCAGGAAAATTTGAATCGCTATCACACCCTAGATAAAAAGTTGACGTTGGTGCTGTTTGATGAAATCGAAAAAGCTTCGGACGTGATCTGGCATCTGCTGCTGGGGGTGTTGGACAAAGCGACACTGACGCTGGGTGACAATCGGCAGGTAGATTTTTCCAATTGCATAGTGGTATTGACCTCGAATCTGGGGGCGCGGGAGATGAATAATTTGACGGACAAAATGCTCGGCTTTTCGCCACCGCCGGTGGAATCGGAAGCCCTCAACAAACGGCTGAACAAAATCGGTGTGGAATCGGCGCGGCGGAAATTTTCACCGGAATTTATGAACCGTCTTGATAAAGTCGTGGTCTTTCAATCCCTCAGCCAGGAGGCGCTCTATCGCATCATTGATGTGGAGTTTGCCATGCTGCAACGCCGCATACTGGATTCCGGTCAGGGGCCTTTCATTATTCGCTGGTCGGAGCGCGTCAAAGATTTTCTGCTGCTGGAAGGCTTTGATCGGCGTTACGGAGCGCGTCCCTTAAAGCGCGTCATCGAGCGTTATATCGTTTTGCCGCTATCGAATCTGATTGCCACGAAACAGATTGTCGCTGGCGACGTGGTGTTTCTGGAAGTTGATGAAAGCGGCGCGGATTTGACCTTCCGCAAAATACCGGAACCCTTGTCGGTCGCTTCATCATTGCCCAAATCCGATACCTATCGCTTGAATCTGGCTTCTATGTAAAGCGCGGCGTCTGGCATCAGGAAGCACGCATATGAAAGATCACCAACGACTGTATCATTCATTTCCACCGGCGCGACACGTCACTAAATTGTGGTTGCAGGAACCGGGTTCGCCGTCGCCGATGTGGCGGAACGAGAAGTTGAAAAGACGCGGCACGGCAAGGCCGGAAAGCCGCCACGCGCTTTGGTTGGAAGCCGACCACCCGTGCCGCCGCGCCGCCGTGGTTATGGTGCATTCCCGCTTGGGTAACGGCTGAATTTGTTTGTTCTATTTTTAATAATCCTCAATCGCACTGTGCAAGTCGGTTGAGCAGAAAAGGAGAATTGATATGTGGAATAAGGACGAAATCAAAGGCAAAGGTAAAAAAATCGTTGGCAAGGTGAAAGAAAATCTTGGCAATGCGGCTGATGATCGGCGCGCCGAAGCGGAGGGTCGTCAGCAAAGAGTTGAAGGCGAAATTCAAGAGACCTACGGCAAGGCCAAGCGCAAAGTGAAAGAGTCGGTGGACGAGGCGCTGGATTAAATCATCAATCATTTTTCATGATTGTTTTCAGGTTTGAAAGAGTCACGGACAGCTTGCTGAAACTCGTCGGCAGGCTGTCCCTTTACGGTTTTATCTATCCATCGGGTAGAGACAAAATCAGGAGGACGTATGATTAAGCTTTTGTTAAGTTCGCTAATGGTTGCCGCCTTGTGTCTGGCTTTAGGCGGTTGTGAGACCAGTGATAAAACCGCCAACAGTTCCACGCCGAAAGCCTCGCAGGCCAAGATGACCGATAGCGATTTGGAGAACAGCGTCAAGACTAAACTCGACACCGACGCACAACTCAAAGCCGTGAATCTAGGGGTTAGCGCTGACGCCGAAACCAATCAAGTCACCTTGTCGGGAACCGTGGATTCGGAAGCCTTACGCACCCGGGCGATTGATCTGGCCAAGAGCGCTCAAGCGGGTATCTTGATTACCGATAAAATCATGGTGAAGCCGCGAGAAATGTCGCGCACCGATTACACCCAAGAGCAGGCCAAGCAGGAACGCGAGAAGGGCAAATCGTATGGCGATAAAATCGGCGATACCCTTGACGATGCCTGGATTCACACCAAGATTGTCGCCAAGTTGATTACCAACAGCAACACTCCGGAGCGCAAAATTAATGTGGACGTAGTGAACAATGTGGTTACCTTGCGCGGCACGGTGGATAGCACCGAGCAGAAGGCGGAAGCCGAGCGCGTTGCCAAAAATACCGATGGCGTGAAAAGCGTCAACAATCAATTGAAGGTCAGCGGCAAGATGGCGGCGACCCCGACGAAAAAATAAGCCGGAAGGCAAAAGGTAAAAGTATAGTAACGACCCAGCCCGTGCTTGCGGCTGTGCCGCTTTGAGGTGCGGAAAGGCTGCGCCTGTCCGTAAGCTATGCTCGCAACTCTCGCGGCTACGCCGCCTGTGGGTTTCTGCCGCCAAGCTTCTCTGAGGCGTAGCCTCCAGTGCGGCGTAGCCGCGAAAACGCAGCGCCAGCCTAACGGAGAGTCCGAGACGCTCCGCATCTCAAAGCGGTACAGCCGCACAGCGTTCGACTCTCCCAACCAAGCTGGGTAGGTAGAGCGTGTCGCAGAATTCCAGTAACCGCCCATATGTTGTGGATAGTTAAAACATCTCACCCAATATATGGGCAGAAATGGATTTTCTGCGACACGCTCTACCTACCCAGTAAAAGTGAGACGCCAGCAAAAAGAAGCTTCCTGTTCGCCACCCGAAAAGGGCTGGTCAAACCACTGTCCGAAACCGAGCCTCACTTTTACTTGCACCCATCGCAAGGTTGCCCGTACACGCAATGGTAAACGGCTCCAGGTCAGACGGCATTACCAATCATAAAAAAAAGAGCGAGCCTGAATCCCATCAGGCTCGCTTTTTTGGAGAGGAGGGCGAGCCACTTCGGATCGCCCTGTGGCACGAAAAACACGACAATCCTGCTGCCGAAGTTTTTGCCGCTTCAAGCGGTTTGCGAAGCGCTGTCAACCGCTTTGGCTTCGCATTCGGCGTGACCGCAGCCGCAATGAGTTTCGTAAGGCGTGACTTCGCAGTGCGCGCTGCAATAGTTTTCGCCCAGTAGCGGCTTGCAGGTGCAACCGAGGTGGCGGCATTGATCGTGGGCGGGTGCTTCTGTTGCTTCTATCATTGCAAAATACCTCCTGAAAAATTTTCGAACTCAAGAGAAGGTGTTTGGTGGCGGCTTAAGAGGGTAGTCTGTGAGGGGTTTTAACACAAATCAACTTTGCACTCGCTTTACTAAGCCCAAGCGAGTTGAAGCCTCGTTTCTGCATATTTCAATTCGCCGCCACCGAGTTCGCAGACACAGGTAATGCGTTACCAATCACCCGTTGTCTTGCTCACTTGATTGCTAATACCTAGAGCAAACTTTATGCCGCTGGATTCAGCGGCATTTCTCAACAAGTTTGAATTGTTTTCCTACAGTTGGTTGCGGTGCTGGTCAGTTAGCGTACAGCGCAGCGTGTGTATATCAGGCACGAAGGCCAACCTTGCCCTAGCCAAGTTTGCTTACTCAACGGTCCGGTATCTGCCAGTTGATTTCGGGCTTGGCGCTGGCTTTCAAGTGTGCGTTGATTTGGGAAAACGGACGGCTGCCGAAGAAGCGTTTGGCGGACAAGGGCGATGGATGCGCGCCTTTGACGATGAAATGACGCGAGGTGTCTATGAATTTTATTTTGGCTTGCGCGGCATTGCCCCACAGCACAAAAACGACCGGCGTGCTTTTGTCATTGACCTTTTGAATCACCGCATCGGTGAAGCTTTCCCAGCCTTTGCCGCGATGCGAAAACGGCGTACCGGCGCGCACCGTCAACACGGTGTTGAGCATCAGTATGCCTTGTTGCGCCCAGTCAATCAGGTAGCCGTTGTTGGGAAGGCGACAGCCTAAATCATTTTTCAATTCGATGAAGATATTTTTCAGCGAGGGCGGCGGCGCAACTTTCGGGCGCACCGAAAAGCACAAACCATGCGCCTGACCTTTCTTCACATAAGGGTCTTGGCCGAGCAACAGCACATTGACGTTGTGGTAGGGCGTCAATTGAAAAGCCGAAAAGACATCCTCTTCGGGCGGATAGATTTGTTCCGGCAAGGCCGCACGCTCTTGGTCCACAAAGGCGCTCAAAGTTTTGAAATAGTCTTTGTCGAATTCCGCGCCGATGACTTTTCGCCAGTCATTAGGCATCTCTATGTTCATCATTCACCGCCGTGCAAAAGAGTGGCATCAGTTATGCCACGCGGCGCTACCGGTCTGCAAATCCGGTTCTATAGCTTGTAAGAAATTTTTTTCTAACGTCTATATATTTGAGAGTCTTTGGAGCTTTGGCTAAATCCCCCCAACTGCCATCGCAGGGATTCGCCATGTACATAATTTCCCAACACGTTTTTACAAATGGTGTCGCTTAATCATGCCGTAGAGGCGCGCTCGATAAACGCCAAGCAAATCGGCGGCGGCCTGTTTATTGCCCCGCGTGCGTTCCAGCGCGGCGTGCACCAGAGCGCCTTCCAGTTTACTGAACACATCCTCGCGTTCGGCATCGGGTTCGCTATCCACAACTTTGTTGATGATGACGCGACCAATGTTTTCAAACAGCGTATCTACATTGCTGTGGTCGTGATCGTTGCCGTTGTTGGGCGGCGCGGCAGACTCGGCACTTTGCATCTCTTTCTCCAAAGTCACCGGTGCTGCCACAGCGGTCGCCACGGCACTGGCACTGGCCGCCGCCGCCTTGCCCAAAGCCTTGCCCAGGTGCAGCGCGGCGGCTTCTATGACATCCGCTTTGCACAGCAGCACGGCGCGCTCGATGACGTTTTGCAATTCGCGCACATTGCCCGGCCAGGCATATTCAAACATGGTTTCATAGGCCTGCTGCGACAGCGTGCGCGTTGGGCGATTGTACTTTTCGGCAAACTCGCTGAGAAAATATTGCGCCAGATGCGGGATGTCTTCGGCGCGTTCGCGCAACGGCGGAACCTGTATCTCTATGGTGTTGATGCGATAGTAGAGGTCCTCGCGCAAATGGCCTTCGGCGACGGCTGCCAGCGGGTCGCGGTTGGTGGCGGAGATCAAACGGAAATCGGCCTCCTGAGCTTTCTCGCTGCCGAGTCGGTAATAGATGCGCTCTTGCAAAACGCGCAGCAGTTTGGGCTGCAATTCCAACGGCATCTCGCCGATTTCATCGAGCAACAGACTGCCGCCGCTGGCGCGCCCGATCAAACCAATCTTGTCCATGTTCGCGCCAGTGAATGCGCCTTTGGTATGGCCGAAGAGTTCCGATTCAATCAACTCTTTGGGCAAGGACGAGCAGTTGATTTTCACGAACGGTTTTTTCGAGCGTGCGCTCTTGTAATGAATGGCGTTGGCGATTAATTCTTTGCCGGTTCCGGATTCGCCGAGGATTAAAATATTAGCGTCGGATTCGGCGACGTTATCAATGATCTCATAAATCGCCTGCATGGCTTTGCTGCTGCCGATGATGTTGTAATACGAGGTGCGGTCTTTGAGTTTGCCGCGCAGTTGTTTAATCTCTTCGGCCTGCTGGCGACGTTCGAGCGCCTTTTCAATCAGCAGTGTCAACTCTTCATATTCGACGGGCTTTTCGACAAAGTAGAAGGCTCCGGCTTTGGTCGCTTCCACGGCTCCCGACACCGAGCCATAACCGGAGATGACGATAATTTCGGTGTTCGGCGACAGCGCCTTCGCCTGTTTGACAATCTCTATGCCGTTCACATCCGGCAAGTGCAAATCGGTGAGGATGAGGGGGAAATTATTTTCCTGTAACAAGCGTATGCCGTCCACGCCGCTGTCGGCAGTCATCACCGCATAGCCTTCCGACTCCAGATGAAAGCGCGTCAGCGTCAACATCGCCGGGTCATCATCAATCAATAGGATTTTATCTGTTTCCATAACTCTCTCTCCTGCACATACTGAAAGGTCAGTGGCGTTCGGCGTGCGCCTGGGAGCGGCCTCCCTGCCATTCCCGTGTGGTTAAACTGGCGATGACGGCAATCAATTCGGCCAGATCAACGGGTTTGGGAACGTGACTTTGAAAGCCTGCGGTCAACGCCTTGACGCGGTCGCTGGCGCGCCCATAAGCGGTCAAGGCAACCGCCGGAATGCGTCCACCGCTTTTGGGAGCCAGTTGGCGCACCCGTCGTATCAGCGTATAGCCGTCTTCTTCGGGCATACCAATATCGGACACCAGTATGTCCGGGCGTTTGCCCGCCTCGCTTTCGGCAATGACTTTGAAGGCGTCGTTGGCCGAACCGACCGCCGTGACCTTCGCGCCGTATTGCTTCAACAAGGTGGTGAGCAATTCTCTGGCGTCGGCTTCATCATCTACGGCCAGCACCCATAAGCCATCAAGATTCATATCGAAATCCATTGCCGGTTGGGAGCGTGTGGACGGCGTTGCTTCCGGCACGGCGGCAGAGCGCACGGCGCGCACTGGCAGATTGACGGTAAAGCTTGCGCCCTGATTTTCGCCAGCGCTCTCCACCGTTATAGTGCCGCCATGCAATTCCACCAGATGACGCACCAGCGACAGCCCCAGCCCCAGGCCGCTTTGACGGCGCGTGTTGGAACGGTCTATCTGATAAAAACGGTCAAACACATACGGCATCATTTCCGGTTTGATGCCCTGTCCGTTGTCTTTGACGACGAGTTGCATCGCCGGGTCAACGCGCTGCAAGAGGACTTCGACACGTCCGCCGCTAGGCGTGAATTTAATCGCGTTCGAGACCAGATTCCAGACCACCTGCTGCAAGCGTTCGGCGTCGCCGGTAATCATATCGGTCTCGGCATACAGCGACACGCAAATCTCTATGCCTTTGGCGTCCGCCGCCGGTCGCATGGTGTCAACGGCAGCTTGGATGACCGGCGCAAGATTGACCGGCTGCACCTCTATACGCAGCTTGCCGCTGATGATGCGCGTGGTATCAAGCAGGTCTTCGATAATCTGCGCCTGCATACGGGCGCTGCGTTCGATGGTTTCCAAGGCCATAGCCTGAGTCGCTTCGTCCACCTGTTTATATTGCAGTATGCGCGACCAACCGAGCATGGCATTGAGCGGGGCGCGCAGTTCGTGGGAAACGACGGCAAGAAATGCATCTTTGGCGCGGTTGGCGGTTTCGGCTTCGGCGCGGGCGCGCTGTTCGCGGTTGAGCAGATATTCGCGTTCGCCTTCGACCTGTTTGCGATCCGTGATGTCCATGCACGAGCCTATGTACCCTTCAAAGACTCCGGCCTCGGAAAATCGAGGAACGCCTTTATCCAGCACCCAACGATATTCGCCATCATAGCGGCGCAAACGATAATCCATGCTGAAGGGTTCACGCGCTTCAAAAAAAGTTGAGTAGATTTCCAGGCAGCGCTTCAGATCATCCGGGTGTACACCTTCAGCCCAGCCGTTGCCTATCTCCTGCTCCAAGGTGCGGCCTGTAAATTCCAGCCAGTGACGATTGAAAAAAATGCAGAGCTTATCAGTGCCAGAAGCCCAAACCATCACCGGCGCGCTTTCGGCCAGCAAACGGAAATGACGTTCGCGCTCTCGCAAGGCCGCTTCCAGACATTTGCGCTCGGTGATGTCGCGCAGAAAACACAGCAGCGCCGGGGCTTCCTGCCAACGTATCTCCTGCCAGATGGCTTCTCCGTCTATGAGGCTGCCATCACGCTTTTGCAACTGCCATTGCAGGGCGTTTTCGCTCTGCGGAATCCGCGACAGGTAGTTCACCCAGGAGGCCGCCTCTGCGGTAGCAAACAGTTGCTGCACCTTCATGGCGTGCAGTTCCGAGCGCGTGTAACCGAAGCAATTTATCAGCGCTTCGTTGACCGCTAGTATCGTTTCCGTGAGCGGATCGAAGACCAGCGTCGGCAGCGTATTGCTCTCGATCAGCAAGCGCGTGGGCTGCAACGCCGCGTCAGATGGCGCTTGCGCTTTGGCTTGGCGCAGCAATTGTTTGATGGTCGCTGCGACTTGCGCGCCATCTGTAAAAGGCCATAACCACGCATCCACCAAGCTTGCCAACTCGTGCGTTTTCGGCTTGTCGCTGGTGGCTTTTGCGGCGCATAACAAAATCGGCAGGCGGCGCGTTCGAGCATCGGCTTTCAAATGACGACACAATTCCAGAGCCGTCAGATCATCAAGTTTTTCATCCAGCAACAAGACCTCGGGATGGTGCTGGTGAATCAATTGCCAGGCTTGTTGAGCGCTGTGAGTTTCCAACACTTCAAACTCGGCCTCCCGCAGCAGACCCTTGCGCGTAGCGCGGCTCTTGCGGCGGGCAGCGGCGTAAAGAACTTTAATTTTGGGCAAGGCTGGCATCGCCTACCTCCTGAAGGCATAGACTAAAAATCAGGTCTTTCTAGTTCTACCCATAGGTTGTGATCATGATGCAACGCGAAACGTCTGGTACAACTTTTGGCTGGCTCGGCTACCACAGCGAGCGCAACAGGAGGAAGAAATGCCAAACCGTGCGCCGCTGCGAAACGCACAGCCGCGCCAAAAGAATTTCACCCCG
Source organism: Acidobacteriota bacterium (assembly GCA_016201275.1). Classification (GTDB taxonomy): domain Bacteria; phylum Acidobacteriota; class Blastocatellia; order UBA7656; family UBA7656; genus JACQDB01. The sequence continues at coordinate 70,806 of JACQDB010000161.1, read as the reverse complement.
CTTGCCGGTTACGGCAAGCCCTCACGATCATAACTGGCACGCGCAATCACGGCAGCGGAAAAATCGGCAGTCCTCAAACGGCAAGCTCTCGGCGCTGTTTTTACTTCCGGTAACGCCCTGCTGCGGTCTCCTGTCCTTACGAATAAAAAATTGAAAGCAGAAAAAAAACTGGGAAGACACGAACGGTCGAGCGCTGCGAAACCGCATAACGCGTATGCGGTGTCCGCAATGCGGGAATCGTTGACTGGCTAACGGTCGAGTGAGGCGAGACCGTAAAGTTATTTTCTCTGCTGAAAATTCTACTGACCGCTAGCCAATCAATCTCGGCGTTCCTAACGGAACAATTCGATGGCAATCTCCGAAAGCGCATTCATCACAGGAGGCACCAGGCGACCGGTGCGCGTGCGCGAAGGCGTCAAGCCATTGGCCAGCAACAAACCTATGCCGATGCCTGCGCCGAAAGCGATCAACGTCATCTTGCCAGGATTTTCGCGGCCATAATCCACCGCCTGCGTGTAGGTTTCATTCAATGTTTTGCTGGTGCGATTATAGGCATCGGTCATCACCTGCTTGGCCTGATCTAACACTTCGCTGCTATTTTCGCCCAGCTTAAAACCGCCTTCGCCATTGGGTTTGCTGCCCGGTGATTTGCTTGCGGCATTGGCTTCGCTGGCGGCGTGGCCTTTGTTTTCTTCCATGCCACCCTGCTCTTTCGTTCTCTTCGTGCTTTCCATAATTCCTCCTTAATATAAAGTGAAAAGTTGATCTGCTGCCTTACGTCTCGTTTAGCGAGTTGCGTAAGAATTTCGACCGATAAAAAATCAGTGAATGGGGATACCGCGCGTCCGCCCATTGTCCTGTGCCGCTTCCTGATCGTGGCGCTGCGCGATGATTTTATTTTTCACAAAATCGGTTGCGGCTTTGGTTAGAACCCCGGTTGCCGCGGCTTTTACCGTAGTGCCTATTGCCGACTTCTTGGCCGTCGGCACGGCTTCGATATATTCGCCGAACCGCTCTTTGAGGTCTTCGACGGTCTCGGCCAAAGCGTCCAGTATGCGTTCACGCGGCGTCGGTTTCGGAATAAACATCCGCGACACCAGCAAGCCCGCGCCGATGGCCAGACCGAAAGCCAGCAGCGGATATTCAGCGACATAGGTGCGCCAGTCGAAGGTGCGTTGCACTTTGTCGCTCAAGCGGTCAACCGTATCGGTTATGGATTCGCGCTTGGCGGCGATGTCCTGACGAATCTCTTCGGCGCTGCGTTCCCCCTTGGCGTCCTCGCCTTTGGGGCTGATGGCTAGGTGATCTCTTTCAACCATTTGCGATTTTCCTCTAAGGTCTTGATAGTTTGTTGGGGTTTCAGGCTGGCCTGTTGCCAATGACCGATGCCGTATGCCAATACGATAGCGGCGCTGAGGGCACAGACTGCGCCCACGATGAGCGCCGCTTGCCACACCGGCATCACGGTGGCAAGCGCGGCGATGACAGCGGCGCTTAACGCCAATGCTGCAATCAAGCCGACCACTGCGCCGATGGCGATAACCATCAACGAAGCGCGAAAGGCCAACAGCTTTTCACTGATCTCCTGTTTGGCCAGCGCCATTTCATCGCGCACCAGCCCCGCCGATTGATTGGCCAAATCGCCAATCAAGGCGGTCAACGATTCATCTCTGTGCAGCGGTTGAACCGCTTCCTTACGATGCTGCATTGCAACTACCTCCGGCGTATGAGTGTGCCAATTACCAAACCCGCCGCGCTGGCAATCAACAAGCTGCGACCGGGATTGGCGCGCACCTGTTTGGCCAAATCGCTTTTGAGTTGTTGCGGCTGCAAGTCTTCAATGTAGTCGGCGGAGCGCTGCAACCACGCTGCCGCCTGCTGCCCATAGCCCGCCCACTGCTGATTTTTGCCAGACCGGTCTCCGGCTTTCTCTTGCAGACTGTGGGCGGCCTCGTGCAAGGTGCGACTGACCGTTTGTTGAAGAGTATGGAAGGCACTCTTTGCTGTTGTCCCGTGAGCAGGCTCTGACGGGTTGCGGTGATCCTGCGTAAGGGTTTCCGACTGATTCATCTTGTCACGTCCTCTGATAAAAATCGAAGCACTCCTCAATCACCTCTCAAGGCTGTAAACTCCGCAAGCGCGATCCAGCGTTCGCGGTTGTGAAACCATATTGGTGAGCCTTATCGGTGTATTGATTTAGAGCCTTGGTGAAGTATCCGAATCAACTTCGCAGAGTCATAGTGCAAAAGAAATGCCAAAGTGTACTTGGTCAAATCGCCTGATTTTTAAGGCTTTTTTGCCTGTGCGCGGCGCAATTGATTCGTACAAAAACGCGATTTCCTGTTTGGATTTCATACATTGCGTATGAAAGTGCTAAGACCTTTTATCTTATCGCTTGCTGTGATAAAGAAGGCACCACAGCGGCAACGGAAATTTCCGGCGTTGAGAGAAACTTTCGCTCAGGCATTGATTTTGCTTGGTGAAAGTCTGGCAACCAAGCCGCTGCAACTTTGATAAGAGCGCGCCTGAAACCAGCCGCGTGAAGGCGCTGGTCTAGCGCTTGACGAAACGAAGAAGCGGTAGCGAACCAACCATTGGTTTTCTCTTTCCCAAGGAGAAGGCGAGGAAGTTCAGAAGTTCCGCTGCGTGGGTCTGAGTTGTTACGGTAAGGCATTGAGGTGGGAGACGCGCTTGAGGGCAAGGCGTTTGGGTATCGCCTGCGAGCCTTTGAAATAAAGTTGGTGCGCGGTCGTCAGCCAGCGCCTGTTGAGCGCGAGAACCGGAAAAAAAATTTTGATTTGAGCGCCTTCACCCCCACATAAGTATTGATCGTAAGTAAGGAGTAGAGGAAATGAACCAGAATGACAGTGGAAAACCAGCTATGCAGATATTGATTATTGATGATGATGAAATGAACCGTGAAGCGATGGAGCAGTTATTGACCATTGAAGGCTATAAAACCTGTTCCGCTCCTGACGGCACCTCCGGCTACAGCAGCGCTATACAGGCTCATCCAGATTTAATTCTCCTTGATTTGAATTTACCCGATATAGATGGCAAGCAGGTGATCGGCATGATTCGCAAGCAACAGGAGTTGGAGAAAGTACCGATAGTGGTAGTGACGGGCGAGACTCAGGAAGAGGCGCAAAGGGCGGTCAAGCTCGGAGCCAATGCCTTTTTTCTCAAGCCCGTCGAGTTCAGTGCGTTGTTGGAATCCATACCGCAAGTTTACGCCAACGGATAAACCGCAGACGAGAACCGGCGGAGAGTTCGGCGTCTGAAAAGTACGGCAAATCCAGCGCCTTCATAACGGTTTTGATGGTCAAGCAGAGGCAGGAAAACCTCCTGCCTCTTTTCCATGCCCGGCGCTTGAAAAAAGTTGGCGTGACCGCTCTGCATCACGATCACTGGCGCTGATGGGTTGTCGCTGTTTCCCTACTGCCTTCTCTTTTTGCCCATAAACATTGGTCGTATGTATGCCATACGCCGGTGCAGGATTTACCGCTAGGCAGGTGTACGAATAGTTGACGAGCGATTTTTGCGCCGCGCTTTTATCGGCCTGTTTGAAGCTGGCTCAACCTTACGAGGTCCTATTCCGGCTTGTCTTCTCAGACAAAATTCGAGCGCGCCGCTTGTCGTTGGGCTTGCTGTCGCTGACCAACAAAAGCCTCAATCGTTATGCCGATTTGCACGTCAAACGAGGTCGCGCCATCAGGCTCTTTGCTTTCGTTGCCCTGTCCACAGAGGCGCTTTTCCTGTGGCTCGAATCACCGAGAAATGCCCGTCATTATTAGGTTCCGATAGCGATAAGGCATAGGGCTTGCCTAATCAACCGGACAGATAGCTTCCCAGTCCTTGTCCTGTGACGGTGGCTCGCCTTCACGAGCGTGCGGCTTGAAGCGATTCCCCTGGAAGGAGGTAAAATGAACGCTGCCGGTTCTGTCCATCCTCGAAAAAATCCCCAACCCAAACAGCAGAGCATCTCTCTACGCATCCTTTTTTTTCTCATGGTGATTTTTTTCATGCTGGCATTTCGCGCCCCGGCGCAAAGTCTTTCAGCAACTGCCGATCATTATCGGCGCGGGCTGGCGAATTTTGACAAAGGCGATTTCGATGCGGCGATTGCCGAATACGATCAAGCCATAGAACACTATCTGGCACGCGCCAATCGCCTGGCACGATGGGCTGGCGCGGACGCTTCTACAGAGGCCGACAGTTTCATTTATAAGGACAACTATACGGTCAGTTTCGTGCCGAAATCCGCCGCCGCTTATTGCGCCCGTGGGCTTGCGTGGTACGCCAAAGGTAATATGGAAGAGGCGCAGGCCGACTTTGAGCAGGCCATCGCGTTGGCTCCGGCTTATGCCGATGCCTATATCAACTTGGGCGCTGCCCGGCAGGTCTTGGGCGATGTGAATGGCGCTATCGCGGCCTATAATCACGCCCTTCAAATCAAGCCGCATCGTTTCTCCATCTATTTCAATCGCGCCATTGCTTACTACACGCTGGGCGATTACAAAGCGGCGTATGCAGACCTCGAAAAAGTCACGCAGATAGACCCGAAAAATCCCTATGCTTATGTCAATCTGGGAAATTTCTGGCTCAAAGCGCATCAGTGGGAGAATGCTTTGCAGCATTACAATCAGGCGCTGGCGCTCGATTCGCGTTGCGCTGTCGCGTACAACAATCGCGGCGTGGTGCAATTGATCAAGCGCCAGCATGACGAAGCGTTGAAGGATTTTGACCAAGCGCTCAAGCTCAACGCGAAGCTCGCCGTGGCCTATATGAATCGCGGCTTGGTGAAGACGCTGCAAGGCAAGACCGACGAAGCGAACGAGGATTTCCAGCACTGTCGCTCGCTTGATGGCCGCCTTGGTGACAGCATCGAAGCGCGCTTGAAAAATCTGGCACAGCTTGAAGCCGTGATGGCGGTGGCCAAATGAGCAACCACCGCAAAACTTTTTGAACGGTTAGGACTTAATCAGTGGGCGGCCTTTTTGACCGCCACTTCGCAACCACAAGCGCGGCGATATGAAGCCGGGCAAATTTCTATTTTTATAAGGAGTAGCATCATGCAAAAAAAGATTTTCCTTCACTTCATCAGCCTCTGCGCGGTGTTGTTGATGCTGACAACCAGCCTTCCGGCGCAGGACAAGATGGATCACAAAACCAAAGACGAGATGAAACAATCGGAAAAAGCGGCGCGTGTGCTGCAAGAGATTATGGGGGCCCCCGACAGGCAAATTCCGCAAGACATCCTGGATCGTGCGGAGTGCGTAGCGGTATTCCCGTCGGTGATTCAAGCCGGTTTGATTGTTGGCGGACGCGGCGGCAGAGGCGTTGCCAGTTGCCGCACCGCAGGGGGTTGGAGCGCTCCGGCGTTTTTCACCTTGGGCGGCGGCAGCGTTGGCCTGCAAATTGGCGCGCAATCTACGGATTTCATCATGCTGTTTATGAACCAGAACGGTTTGAATAGTTTGTTGTCGGATAAATTCGAGGTCGGCGCGGATGCGTCGGTAGCCGCCGGGCCGGTCGGCAGAAAAGCCAGCGCCTCGACTGATGCCAAACTCAACGCCGAGATTCTTTCGTACTCGCGCAGCAAAGGCTTGTTTGCGGGACTGGAATTGAAGGGCGTCGTCATCAAACCGGACAAAGATGATATGCGCGATGTGTACGGCACAGGCGTCACCGCCAAAGCCGTCTTGCAGGAAAACAAAGTCACCGCTCCGGCTTCGGTACGAGCTTTCCCCGAGGCCCTGGCGCATTACTCCACGCGGCGGCCATAAGCGCAGCGCCTGACGGAGGAAACAACCTCTGTGCAAATGAAAGTACGGGCGACCCCGTGATGGTTGCCCGTATCAGCTAGAGCGGTTTTCATATGTGTGTACGGAACCCCCTATCGTTGAGCAGCGGTCTTCGACGGCGCGAAGGTCTTCGACCGCCGCTCAACGGGTTTGATATTTCCGTAATCTCAAACAACAACCGCTCTAGGCGAAACGCTACGAAGCGCCTCAAGGATTCGGGGATTCGGAAGTCAGTTGTGATGGAGCTAGGCAATGACCGATAGCGGCTTCGGGATTTTGTATGTACCTTTGCATCTGGTCAACCAGCGAGGTGGCTTGCCAACGACTTGCGTTTGGTTCCTGCTGCCGTTTATACAATCCCAAATCAATGTAGTAACGCTCAATCGGGCGGCGTCCCAAACGATAGCGCCAATCCACCATCGTAAACAGCGGGAACCAAGTGTAGCCAATCACCGGCACGCCTTTCTCGCGTAGCTGTTTGACCGTGGCAACCGATTGCGCCAGCCAACGCGAGCGCACCGCATCGGCTCCGAAGGCGCTGGTTTCGGTAATCATAATCGGCACCTGATAACGATGGTAATAATCTTCGATCAACGAAGCGAAGCCCTCGCCTTCGTGTTCGATGGCGCGATACGAGAGCCGCCCTTTCTTGTCAATATAGACCTGCTGGGTTGACCACTGCGGATAAAAATTCATGCCCAGGACTTCAATCGGAAGGCGTCGCGCTTGCACCTCTTCCAGCGCCGGTATGGCCGCACCGTTTCGCAACAACCAGCCGTACAAAGGATGCTCGGCATTGACCGCGCCGGTGATCAAATCATAAAACAGATAGCCGCGCCGTTGATCTTCAATCGCCAGAATTTCCAGATCGTGACGCACGGCGCGGTTCAAGCCGGTCGCTTCGACTTGAACAATCACCGCGCTCGGATCCACCTGTTTGATTTTTTCGACAGTGTTGATTACCCCTCTGACGATTTGCAGCATCACCCGCACATAACCGCTGTCGCCTTTCCAATACGGCGGCCAGACGCCGCGTTTGCCGCACATCAAGGCATTGACCAAAGGCTCGTTCAAAGGTGTATAAAATTTGATCAGGTGATGATAGCGGCGCGCAAAGGCTTCGGCATAATGGCTCACGGCGGTGGCGTATTGATCGTTGGCAAATTCGCGGCGCAACCAGAATGGGCAGCCGTAGTGCATTAAATCTATAATCGGCGTGATGCCCAGTTCTTCGACGATGTAGGGCAGCACCTGATCGGTCCAGCGCCAGTCAAATTCGCCCGGCGCGGGTTCCACGCGATACCACGGAACGCCCCAGCGCACGCCCTGCATTTTGCACTCGCGCAGCAAGGCGAGGTCGTCACGCCAATGCTCGTAATGCCCCATCAATTCATATTCATCAAGGGCGCGATGCCCGACTTTGGTTTGGGGTACAAAGGTGTCTTCGATACCGCTTGCCCACAGGAAATTCTTCGCATTCGTTTCTAGTACCGGATTGCTCATTTACGTTGACAACACCTTACACGAGGCGCGTGGTTTGTTCTACCCCTTTCTTCAACCACTGGTGAGAACGGCTGAAATCCTGCACGAGGAAGCTTGAAATGATAAAGGATTATTTGATGGCTGTCACCCGCACCATATCAAAAGCGAGAGCGGCTTTTGCAGCAAATAGCCCGATGCGATTGGCGGCTACGGCCACCTGTATGCTGCCCAGTGTCTGCCCTTCGTATTGCATACTCAATTCGCCGCCGACCTTGCGAAAACGGAATTGTTGATCGTGGTAGGGGTCAAAGGTCGGCGGCAGAGCGATCAAACAGGGTTGAGAAAACTGGTCGCAACGCATCGCCCAACCGCCAGAGGGTTGTCGTTCGACGGTCAACAGTGGGCCAAAATTATTTTGCAGGGCGGGCAAAAAGCCATACCCGACGCCATTATTCGGCGGACTACAGAGTTTCACATTGACGACGAATTCATAATCTTCCGGCAAACTCCCTTTGGTGAGTATCGAAGGAACCGAGCGCGAACCGGCAAACCATAATTGCTGGGCTTTGATATGCCAGTTGCCGTTGTCGGGTTTGATTTCCCAGCCTAGCTTGTCGGGACTGCTGTGCGACTCGGTGAATAAATCCTGCCAGCCACAGGTCAAGGCAAACCCCGCGAAGGCCGCCGCGGTGTTGTGCGTCCACAAGGCCAGCGCTTGCGGCAGACCGTTGATGCGGCTGTGCCATCTTACGGCATTGTCATCGAGGCAAATTTTGATCAACGCACTGTTCACTTCGAGATGCAAAAGATGATACGCCTCCATGCGAAAACTTTTCGGCAAAGCGAAACTCTGCTCGACCCAATGCGCCGAACGCGGCTCTGATAAACGCCAAGCAATGGTCGCCTGACGCGTTTCGACATTGAGTTTGAAGATCACCACGGCGTTATCCTCTTCGAGCAGACGGACGCCGTATTCACCGGCTGGCGGCGCGTCCGGCAAAGCTCGCAGATGCACTTCGGCAATGAAATGCGCCGCCTTGAGGCGACAACGCGCTTCCGCTTTTTCGGCAACCGCCGCCTGCACCGCCGCCTGATTTTTCACCGCCCATTGGCCGCTGACGCATTGCCAGTTTGCTCCCAAACCGGCGGCCTGCGGTTCATCAAAAAAGTCCGTCAAGGTTGCCGCATTGGGCGCAGGTTGCGGCGTCGTCGTTGGCCCCATGATAAACATTCGCTCGCCAGCCCAATCCATTCGATCTATGGCCAACACGCGGTCGCTGTAGTCATCCGCCCAGCGATGATAGATGCAGAACATCTGCGAATTATCAGGGCCGCGCACCACGCAATTGTGACCGGGGCCGATGACCAGACCGGGAAGCGTGCGCAGGATAGGCAACACCCGTTCCCCATCGGCTAGTTGTTGCCATTCATCGGGCGACACCACGCGGTTGCTGGTCGCATAGCTGACGCCGTAGGTGTTGTTCTTCCAGTTGCCGCCGCTGAACATTTGGTAATAGATGCCTTTGCGTTTGACGACAAAAGGGCCTTCGACAGTGTGCCAGCGCACGCCGCCTTTTTCGGCGCGTTGCGGATCATAAACCTGCCAGTCGAAACGGGCGCGGCTTACCGGTCGCGCTTCGCCTGCCAAGGTGAACCAATCCAGCATTCGATCACAAACCGTGCCGGTGCCGATGTGGGTGTGCTGATAAAAATCGGTCGCATAAAACAGATAACAAGTGCCGTCTTCATCGCGGAACAGGTGCGGGTCAATGGCAAACTCTTCGCGGGTCAAGCGTCTGCCCGCATCTACAAACGGGCCTGCCGGATGGTCGGCGATGGCAACCCGTATGTGCATGGTCGCTTCGTTGCCGACACTGTAATACATCAGAAATCGCCCGTTGTCATAACTGACTTCAGGTGCCCAATAACAAGTAGCCTCCGGGTTCAAGCGTTCCATAGCGCCGCCCAGTTCGCGCCAGTGCAGCAAATCACGCGAATGCAATACGCCGAAACAACGCCCGTCATGCCATATCCCTGTACAGTAACACCAGTATTCATTGCGATATTTCAAAATATATGGATCCGGGCAAGCACGCGGGTGAACCGGATTAATATACGTTGCTCTATGATTCTGATTGGTAGCGTCTTTCATATACGTAGGTCAAACATCTCCTGCAAGAAATTTACCTCCTTGAAGATTTCATAAGTCGCAACTTTTGTACCAATGCGATAGCTGCAATAAATTCAACAAAAGATTTTCCGCATCAAGCGGCACGCCACAGCGAGTGTCCGCGCTTCATACAATCGCCTCGTCTTCTGTGTGGCATCTGGTTTGCTCTTCACTTCAAATTATGTTTACAGCAACTCAAGCTACAGGTGAGAACCTATCATGACACCAGCTTTCTTGTTTGCCACAGGAATAGAGAACAGCGCGCCCACCATTCAACAAGGCCGCTTGCGAGTAGATGAGATGGAGAAATGCGGACACTACCGATATTGGCGGCAGGACTTCGACTTGGTGCAGGAACTGGGTATTCGGTTTTTACGTTATGGTCCGCCGCTGCATCGCGTGTGGTTGGGAGCCGAGCGGTATGATTGGCAGTTTGCCGACGAAACCTTTAGCGAGTTGCAGAGCCGCGACCTGGTGGCGATTGTGGACTTGTGCCATTTCGGAGTGCCGGATTGGGTGGGCAATTTTCAGAATCCCGACTTTCCCGAATTGTTTGCCGGCTATGCCGAAGCCTTTGCGCGGCGCTTTCCCTGGGTGCAGCTTTATACGCCGATCAACGAGATGTTTGTGTGCGCGACGTTCTCGGCGCTCTACGGTTGGTGGAACGAGCAGTTGAGCAGCGATCAGGCGTTTGTGACGGCGCTCAAACATATCGTCAAGGCCAACGTGTTGGCGATGCAGGCCATTCTCAAGGTGCGCGCCGATGCCATTTTTATACAGAGCGAATCGTCAGAATATTTTCACGCCGAAAATCCCCAAGCCATCAAACCGGCAGAGATCATGAACGCCCGCCGCTTTCTGTCGCTGGATTTGAATTATGGTCAACGGGTGGATTCAGAGATGTATGAATACCTGATGGATAACGGCGTGACCCGCGACGAATATCATTTCTTTCTGGAGAATCGCCTGAAACATCATTGCATCATGGGCAACGATTACTATGTCACCAACGAACATCGGGTATCCGCCGATGGCACGACGCGAGCTTCCGGCGAAGTCTTTGGCTACGATGAAATCACCCGGCAATATTATGACCGCTATCGTTTGCCGGTGATGCACACCGAGACCAATCTCAAAGAAGGAACGCAGGGTGACGAAGCGGTGAACTGGTTGTGGAAAGAGTGGGCGAATGTTTTGCGGGTGCGAAATAACGGAATGCCTGTGGTTGGGTTTACCTGGTACTCGCTTACCGATCAGGTGGATTGGGACACCGCACTGCGTGAAAACAATGGCAGAGTGAATCCGCTTGGGCTTTTCGATTTAGAGCGGCGCATACGCCCGGTGGGGCGGGCTTACAAACAATTGATCGAAGATTGGCGCGAGGTCTTGCCGACCCAAAGCGTCTGTTTGCGCGTGCCGATTGTGCTGCCCAGCGAACACCAAGAACCCTGGGCGCAAAAGAAAAGAGCCGCCGCACGCAACAGCAATCAAGCCTTGCCGACCGCACCGGCAACCAACGATCAAGGAGAGTGAAGCCTATGCGATTTACCAACAAAGTTGCGATTATTACGGGCGGCGTCAGTGGCATTGGCCTGGCGACCGCCAAACGTCTGGCCAGTGAAGGCGCTCGCATCGTCATTGCCGACATCAATGAGCAACACGCCGAAGCAGCCGTTCGGGCTGTGAAAGCCGCTGGCGCTCCCGACGCCCTCGCCAGCCTGTGCAATGTCGCAGATGCCCGGCAAGTCGCGGCGACGGTGCGCTTGACGATGGAAACATTCGGCGGCTTCGAGGTCTTGATCAACAACGCCGGTTTGATGGTCTTCAAAGCCCTCGAAGATTTGACCGAGGAAGATTGGCTGGGCGTCTTGAAGGTTGATCTGCTTGGCGCTTTTCATTTCATCAGAGAGGCGTTTCTGCACATGAAATACGGCGGCGCGATTGTCAATGTCTCCAGCATTCATGCTGTAGAGACGGAACCTTTGGTTGCGCCGTATGCGGCGGCCAAAGCGGCCTTGTTATCGCTGACGCGCTCGGCTTCGCTGGAAGGCAAACCCAAAGGTTTACGGGTCAATGCCATACTGCCCGGCGCGATTGATACGCCGATGCTGTGGGAAAATCCCAATGTCAAATCGGGGGCAGAAAAAATTGAACAACACGATGTCGGCAAGGCCGAAGAGGTCGCGGCTGTGATAGCATTTCTGGCATCCGATGAAGCAAGCTTTATACAAGGAGCAGCGGTGAGAGTAGATGGCGGACGCCTGGATCGTCTGTGATTGAGGCTCATCATCAGGTTATGAAAATTCTGGTTGCCGGGGGAGCCGGTTATATAGGCAGCGTAGTTACCGAAGAGTTGGTCAAAGATGGCCACAACGTAGTGGTTTATGACAGCCTTTACAAAGGGCATCGCGGGGCGGTGGTGCGCGGCGCGACTTTCATTCACGGCGATTTGCTGGAGCGCGCCAAACTCAGCGCCGCGTTGCGTGAACATAACATTGAAGCGGTGATTCACTTGGCGGCGGATTCATTGGTTGGCGAATCGGTGCAGAATCCCGCGAAGTATTATCATAATAATGTCTTTGCCGGACTTGCTTTGCTTGACGCCATGCGCGAGTGTAAGGTGCGGCGCATCGTCTTTTCTTCGACAGCAGCAACCTATGGCGAGCCGGAAAAACAACCGCTTGAAGAGCGCGACCCGACCGCGCCAACCAATCCCTATGGCGAAACCAAACTCGCCTTTGAGCGCGCTTTGCACTGGTACGAAGAAGCCTACGGCATTCATTACGCGGCCTTGCGCTATTTCAATGCGGCGGGCGCGACCACGCATTGTGGCGAGCATCACAATCCGGAAACGCATCTGATACCGATCCTCTTGCAAGCGGCCAGCGGACAACGGCCACAGGTGGAAATTTACGGCGACGATTACCCGACCCGCGACGGCACCTGTGTGCGCGATTACATACACGTAGTGGATTTGGCGCGGGCGCATATACTGGCGCTCGATATACTCAATGCCCGCAGCGCCATTTATAATCTCGGTTGCGGCGGCGAAGGCTATACCGTCAAAGAAGTCATCGCCGCCGCGCAGCACGTAACCGGGCGCGAAATTCCGGTGCGCGTTGGCGCACGCCGCAGCGGCGACCCGGCGGTGTTGATTGCCAGTTCCGACAAGATCAAACGCGAGTTGGGTTGGTCGCCACAGAAACAAGACCTGCACGAAATCATCGCCTCGGCGTGGCAATGGATGCAGCAACATCCTCACGGCTACGCTGATGAAAAATAAAAGGCTGCCTCGTGATGCGGTGAAAATTATTTTGGCGATGTAAAAATTATGATGAGCATTTGAAAATTAATTTGGCGAGGTGAATAATCGGGATGCGCCGCGCCGCCAAGGCCAAGAGCAAGCATCAGAAACGAAAGCTGTAAACATGGTTGACAGGCAAGCCTTACAACAAAAATTTCTGGAGATGTTCGGCAGTCCGCCGCGCTTGTTTCGCGCTCCCGGCAGAGTCAATCTGATTGGTGAGCATACCGATTACAACGATGGTTTTGTTTTGCCTATGGCGATTGATCGCTCGACGTTTGTGGCCGCAGCGCCGCGCTCTGATCGCTTGGTGCGCGTCTGTTCGCTGGACTTCAATGAACGCTATGCCTTTGATCTTGATGATGCGGAACGCCAGTCGCAAGCCCCTTGGCTCGATTATGTGGAAGGCGTGGCGCGCAGTCTGGAAGCCTGCGGCGTAACCTTAAAAGGCGCGGATTTATTGATTCAATCGGAAGTGCCGATAGGCGGTGGCTTGTCGTCTTCGGCGGCGCTGGAAATCTCCGCGGGCCTGGCGCTCTTGAGTTTATCCGAGGTCGCCATAGACCGCGTGCAATTAGCCCAAGCCGGACAACGCGCCGAACACGACTACGTAGGCGCGAATATCGGTTTGATGGATCAGATGGCGGCGGCACTGGCGCATCGCGGCTACGCCTTGTTTCTCGATTGTCGCACGCTGGAAACTGCCGACATTGCTATAGACACGCAAACGACAGCGGTAATCGTTTGCGACAGCAACGTCAAACACGCGCTGGCTTCTTCGGAGTACAACAAACGCCGTGAAGAATGCGAAATCGGCGTCGCCATATTGAAAAAGGAACTGCCACAAATCACGGCCCTGCGCGATGTCCGCATGAAAGATTTTCAACGCTATCAAGAGCAACTGCCGGAGGTCATCCGGCGGCGCTGTCGCCATGTGATCAGCGAAAACGCCCGCACCCTGGAAGCCGCGCAGATGCTGCGCCAACACAACCTTGCAGCCTTCGGGCAATTGATGCTGCAATCGCATCAATCGCTGCGCGATGATTATGAAGTCAGTAGCAGCGAATTGGATGCGCTGGTCGAAATTGCCAGACAACTTCCCGGCCTTATCGGAGCGCGCATGACGGGCGGCGGCTTTGGCGGTTGCACCGTTAATTTCGTTGAACCGTTCGCCGTAGAACATTTCTGCAATACACTCGCAACACGCTATCAACAAGTCACGAAACGTACAGCGACGCTTTATCACATTCACTCAGGCGATGGCGCTGAAGAGCTCAAGGATTAATTTTTTCCAGCTAAATATTTTTTTTAAGCCGCCAAGTTTCGCCTTGCAACTGCTGCTGGTCGGTTCGCGCCGCTGCGTATGAAGTACATACGAGGTGCGAATCTACGTATGGCAAGCATACGATTTTCCCGCAAAAAAACTTTCGTCCGCGCCTTCAATCACAACCTCGAACAGGAAAAATACCCCTGATTTTATTGGCGAAATCTCGCCTTATTCACTCTGAAAAAAATTCATACGTTGGTCTTGGCACGTCCATTGCACTTTCTTCATGCGACCTACTTATTTGAGCCTGAAACATTCAGATTCATACACGGCGCGAGATCGTCTGCGCCTAAGGAAAAGGATTTATGGAGAAACTAAAAAAATTGCAACAGAAGAATGACCACAACACCAAAGCCCTCACCAACGGCCTGACGCGACCGGCGAATTACCTACTTCCGACAATCAACGGAAAATCGTCTTACGCGAATTTGCGCGCTTCAACGACAGCGCGAACCCCGGATTTGCTCTGCTTTTCTCATCTGCGTTGGGACTTTGTTTATCAAAGGCCGCAGCATCTGTTGAGTCGTTGCGCCAAAGAGCGGCGCGTCTTTTTTGTCGAAGAGCCAAGATTTTCCGACACCGCACCGCGCTTTGACATCAGCCGTCGCGAGGGCGGCGTCTGGGTCGTTGTGCCGCATCTGCCGCACGGCTTGAACGAAGAGGAAGTCGAAGCCACCTTACAGTCGCTGTTGATAGATGAACTGATTTTGGAGCAGCAGATTAGCGAATATATTTGCTGGTACTACACGCCTATGGCGCTCGGCTTTACGCGACAGTTGGAGCCGTTGGCGACTGTCTTCGATTGCATGGATGAATTGTCAGCCTTCAAAAATCCGCCGCCACGTTTGAAAGACCGCGAAGATGAATTGCTCGAACGCGCCGATGTCGTATTCACCGGCGGCTTCAGTTTGTATGAAGCCAAACGCCATCGCCATGCCAACATTCATCCGTTTCCGAGCAGCATAGAGGTCGAGCATTTTTCACAAGCTCGACAGCCTCTCAAAGAACCGAATGACCAACGTAACATTCCTCATCCGCGCCTCGGTTTTTACGGTGTCATTGACGAACGGCTAGATATTGAATTGCTCGATGGTCTAGCCCAAGCGCGACCCGATTGGCAGATTATAATGGTCGGCCCGGTCGTCAAGATTGACCCTGCGGATTTACCGCAACATCCGAATATTCATTATCTGGGTGGCAAAGCGTATCAGGAACTACCGGCTTACTTGAGCGGCTGGGATGTAGCCATGCTGCCGTTTGCGCGCAACGAATCTACCAAATTTATCAGCCCGACCAAGACGCCGGAATACCTGGCCGCAGGCGTGCCTGTGGTCTCTACTTCCATACGCGATGTGATTCGTCCGTATGGGCAGCAAGGCTTGGTGAAGATTGCCGACCGCGTCGAAGAGTTTGTGGCGGCGGCTGAATACCTGTTGAGCGATGCGTTCAACAAAACGGCGTGGTTGCGTCAAGTGGAAGAAGCGCTGATGTACAACTCTTGGGATCGCACCTGGGCGCGTATGAATCATTTAATCAACGCGGTTCTGACGGCGCGCTATACGCCGCCAGTGGACAAGCGGGTGGCGCTGACGCCGCCAAGCGAAGCGATGTTGATGCCGCTGGCAGCCGCACAGGTGACGGGCGATTAAGACACCGAATTGGAGTTGCATCATGGTTGATTATTTAATTATTGGAGCCGGATACGCTGGCAGTGTGCTGGCCGAACGTCTGGCAAGCGAGGCGGGCAAAAAAGTTTTAATTGTGGACAAGCGCCCACACATCGGCGGCAACGCTTATGACCACTACAACGACGCAGGTATTTTGGTACATAAGTACGGTCCGCATATCTTTCACACCAATTCCCGCGAGGTCTTCGATTACCTGTCGCGCTTCACCAAATGGCGGGCTTACGAGCATCGCGTTTTAGCCAGCGTTGACGGGCAGTTGTTGCCTATACCGATTAATCTGGACACCGTGAATCGTTTGTACGGGTTGAATCTGACTTCGTTTCAACTGGAAGATTTCTTTGCTTCGGTCGCCGAACCTCGCGAGCCGATACGCACTTCGGAAGATGTCATCATCAGCCGCGTCGGGCGCGAGTTGTACGAAAAATTCTTTCGCAACTACACGCGCAAGCAGTGGGATTTAGACCCTTCGGAACTCGACGCAACCGTGACTTCGCGGGTGCCGATTCGCACCAATCGCGACGATAGATATTTCACTGATACTTATCAGGCGATGCCTCTGCACGGTTACACGCGGATGTTTGAAAAGATGCTCGACCATCCGAATATCAAAATATTATTGAACACCGATTACCGCGAAATCGAGCGCATCGTGCCGTACAAGGAGATGATTTACACAGGCCCCGTGGACGAATTCTTTGAATGTCGCTTTGGCAAATTGCCGTATCGGTCGCTGGAATTTCACCACGAAACCCTTGATAAACCGGTTTATCAACCGGCTCCGGTGGTGAATTATCCGAATGAACACGCTTACACGCGCATCACCGAATTCAAATATTTGACCGGGCAGGAACACACCAAGACCAGCATCGTGAAAGAATATTCACGCGCCGAAGGCGACCCTTATTATCCGGTTCCGCGCCCGGAAAATATGGAGTTGTACAAGAAGTATCAGGAGTTGGCGAAACAAACTACGGGCGTGCATTTTGTCGGACGACTGGCGACCTACAAATACTACAACCAAGATCAAGTCGTCGCGCAGGCGTTGACACTGTACGCCAAGCTTGCGGGCGCAACGCGCACGAAACTTAAATAGCTTGCCATGAGCATGATGTTTAAGAGTTTTTTTATCGCAGGATTTGAAGGCAGCACCGGATTCAATCGCCACCGGCAGTGGATTGATCAGGTGTCGGCAACGCAACACGATATATTCGTGGACGCAGATTATGCGCGGCTGCGCGAAGTCGGCATACGTGCGGCGCGTGAAGTGGTGCGCTGGCCGCTGGTAGATGTAAAAGGTCGCTATGATTTTTCGACGTTGCTGCCGATTTTAGAGGCCAGCCAGAAACACGGCGTCGAAGTTATCTATGACCTGTTTCATTTCGGCTATCCGCATGATGTGGATCTGTTTGCCGATACCTTGCCAGCGCGTTTTGCCGACTACTGCTATGCGGTCGCCCGTTTCATCAGCGCGCATCAAGTGGGCGTCTGTTACTTCACGCCGATCAACGAGCCTTCCTATTTTTCTTGGGCGGCAGGTGAAGTCGGCCATTTTGCGCCGCATCAAAGCGGACGCGGCTATGAATTGAAAGTGCGCTTGATGAAGGCGGCGATTGCCGGTATCAATGCGATTCGCGCTGCCTGTCCGCGTGCGCGCATCGTCAATGTTGACCCGCTGTGTCGCGTCGTCGCGCCGGTAGGCAGGCCGGATTTACAGGCCGAAGCCGAAGCCTTCAACGCTAACGCGGTCTTTCAGGCGTGGGATATGTTGAGCGGCAGATTGTTGCCTGAACTCGGCGGCAGCCCTGAACACTTGGACATCGTCGGCATCAATTATTACTGGACCAATCAATGGGAGTGGCAGGGCAACAGTACGCCGCTGGCGGATGATGACCCGCGCCGCGCCTTGCTGCGCGAGTTGGTGCGCGGGGTTTGGGAACGCTATGGCGCAGAGATGTTGATTACCGAAACCAGTCACCTAGGCGATATGCGTGTGGTGTGGATGCGCGAATTGACCACGGAAGTCGAAACCATATTGAACGCGGGGATACCACTGCAAGGCGTCTGCTTGTATCCAATTTTAGGAATGCCCGAATGGCATCAACGCGACGAATGGACGCGCATGGGCTTGTGGGATTTAATCGCCAGCGAAGACCGCCTCGAACGCATACTGCATTCGCCTATGCTGGAAGGTTTGCGCGCGGCGCAACGCTTGGAAAACCATAAAGCCTTCTACAAAACCTTCTGTCGCGGCAATTCTTAAAGCAAAATCTGATTCGCAAAGCTACGCCTTTCGCCAGGGGCATTCAGCTTTTTAAGAATAAAGAAAAAACCACAGATGAACACCGATGCACACCGATACCAGAAAAAACCAGGCTTTTCCTATCGGTGTGCATCGGTGTTCATCTGTGGTTCCCGTTCTCCCTTCTTTAACGAGAACTGTATGACCCTAGAGCAGTTTTCATATGGGTGTACGGAACCCCCTATCGTTGAGCAGCGGTCTTCGACCGTGCGAAGGTCTTCGACCGCCGCTCAACGGGTTTGAGGTTTCCGTAATCTCAAACCAAAACCGCTCTATACCTTTCGCACATCGTTGCCGCGCCACCCGCAAGGCTAAAGCCGCATCGAGAAGCACGCGCAAGCGCGCTCACCTATCGTCGCCACCTTGCCCAATCCGGCGCTCAAAGCGCTGGCCTGTGAACCGACCGCCAAGCCCGATGAATCGGGCTGCCGCGCTACTCCTGTTCCGCAAAAATTTCTCGCCTTCGCTTGTCGCTCGTCAGTCAACTTTTTTCTGACAAAACCATTGACAGGCGAAATCTTTTTATGTATAAAATTTATATAAATTTTGTATATAGAGTTTTTTGAATGCAGAACAAAAAGGTGAGAACATTTTCAGCGACGGATCGGGATGTAGCGATGCTGGAAGCCGTAGCGCGCTATCACGGTCTGAATAAAAGTGCGACGCTTGCGAGTCTGGTTCGCAAAGAGTTCTGGCGTATTTTTCCTGCCGGAACCGATAAAATCAAACCCGACCGTGGCGCGAAAGTGGAGGAAAAATGAGTACACAACTTGTCAATTTTGCTGCGGCCTTTGCGCCGCTGACTGACGCCGACCGCCTCGCCCGTATGCAAGAGATACGCGACTTGGCGCGTCAACAAAACGCCATCATACTGGCGCACAATTACCAGATCCCCGAAGTTCAAGACATCGCCGATTTTGTCGGGGACAGTCTGGGGCTGTCGCTTGAAGCGCAGAAGACCGCAGCCGAAACGATTATTTTTTGCGGCGTGCATTTCATGGCGGAATCGGCCAAAGTCTTGAACCCGGAAAAGCGCGTCTTGTTGCCCAATCTTTCGGCGGGTTGTTCGCTGGCCGATTCGATCACGCCGGAAAGTCTGGAAGAATGGCAACGCCGCTACCCCGATCACGCGGTCGTCACTTATGTAAATTCGACAGCCGAGGTCAAAGCCTTGAGCGATATTTGCTGCACCTCTGCGAATGCGGTTTCCATCGTTCGCAGTTTGCCGAACGATAAAATTCTCTTCACGCCGGATCGCAATCTTGGCAACTGGGTCAAGAAACAAGTGCCGGAAAAAGAGGTCGTGGTTTACGACGGCGCGTGTCCAATTCACGATGTCTTGCGCGGCGCAAACGTCGAGAAAACGCGCTCGGCCTTTCCCGATTCTGTCGTCATCGCCCATCCCGAATGCCGCGAAGACATTCTCGCCATCGCCGACGAAATTTGTTCGACGACGGCCATGCTCGGGCGCGTAGCGAAATACCCGGACGTGAAAACTTTTATCGTGGCCACGGAAAACGGCATCATTCATCAGATGAAGAAGCGTTATCCCGATAAAGAATTCGTGGTCGCCGATGGTTGCATAGGCTGTCGTTTGAACTGCCCGTATATGAAGATGATTACGCCGTGGGATATTAAGCGTTCGCTTCTGGAAGGCGTCTTCGAGGTCGAGGTCGAGGGCGACGTGATGGCAGGCGCACGCCGTGCGCTCGAACGTATGCTGGCGGTGCCTAGAGATAATTAGAAGGTGTCGCAGAAATAGAATTTCTGCCCAGATATTGTATGTGATGATTTAGCTACCTACAACATATGGGCTATTTCTGGAATTCTGCGACACGCTCTAATTAAAAAAAAGGCAAAAGGCGCGGTTGATCGGATGATGATTGACTTCTTGAGATTACTGAATCAGATGGCGCTTGTTTGTATGGGCGATCACCGCAGTGCCGCCCATACATTGAGGTGCAAAGCGCTATAAACTTTGTACTGCATCTTCACTTCTCGTTCAGGGCTACGGCAAAGTCGGATTTGAGAATGCCGGTTTGCTATCAGTCATGGATGAACAGCGCGCCAGCGCGCCAAAACGATAGCGCCAACCCGTCATGGGCATAGCGGCTTTGACTCACCGGCGCAAGCAAATCCGGCCAACGAGCCGTTGGTGTTCGCCACGCCGCCCATATTAATTTTCCTGCGAACGGCGTTTGCCGACTTGGTAATCGCCGGCTCTGAAATAGCGCTTTCGTCAGCGCCTCAACAACCCTTTCTGCAACCCTCGAACCGTGTATGCCGCAACGCTGCCATTGCGCGGCCTGTGCTTAACCCAGCCGCCGTTTCACTCTGGCGCAATGAATCCAAAACGCCGCTTGGCAACGAATATACAGTGATAAATTTGACGAGAAAAGATTCCTGAAAATTGGTTCAGAAAAATGACGAAGATTGACAAGGATAATTCAAATCACTATAAGGTGAGCATCGCTCGACCAGGTTTTTCTACGAGCCGCAACAGAACAGCCGGTGCAGAGCAGCAGTCAAATCCAAGGCGAAAGAAATTTTAATCGTGAAGAAAATTGCGCTCATCGGCGCGGGCATCTCCGGCCTTGCCGCCGCTTATTATCTCAGCCGCCGCTACGAGGTCTCGCTGTTTGAAAAAGACCAGCGGCTCGGCGGCCACACCCACACCGTAGAGGTGGACAGCAGTCGCGGCAAGCTTGCCGTTGACACCGGCTTCATCGTTCATAACACGCGCACCTATCCGAATTTGATTCGCCTGCTTAATGAACTCAACGTCGAAACGCAGCCGAGCGATATGTCGTTTTCCGTATCGCATCAAGCGACCGGCTTTGAATATTCGAGTCGCGGGAGCAAAGGTTTTTTCGCTCAACGGCGCAATTTTCTCAGCCTCCAACATTACGCTTTGTTTACCGAGATTCTGCGTTTCAATCGTCAATCACGGCGTTTGTTGGACACGCCGCAAAGCGAAAGCATCACGCTCGGCGAATACATGGAGGCGCAGCGCTTCGGCAAACGCTTCCGCGAAATGTATCTCTACCCGATGGCTTCGGCGGTGTGGTCAACTTCGCTTGTCAAAGTTTTAGATTTTCCCGCCGCAACGCTCATACGTTTTTTCGACAATCATGGAATGCTCGGCGTCAACACCAATCCGCAATGGCGAGTCATCAAAGGCGGCAGTTCGCGTTATATCAAGCCGCTGATTGCGCCATTTCAAGAGCGCGTCTTTACCGGGCAAAACCTGCTGGCGGTCGAGCGCGCCGACGCCGGTGTGAAGTTGAGGTTTGCGGATAAAGAATTGTGGTTTGATGAAGTGGTCTTCGCCTGTCACGGCAATCAAATTTTGCCCTTGCTGGCCACCCCTACAGAAGCTGAGGTTGCGATTCTCAAGCACTTTCACACCTCACGCAACGAAACCGTTTTGCACACCGATTCGCGTTTACTGCCGCGCCGACCAAACGCTCGCGCTTCGTGGAATTATCACGTCAATGACGCAAGCCTCAGCGGCACGACGCTGACTTATCACATGAATCGGCTGCAAACACTCGACACGAACGAAGACTACTGCGTGTCGTTGAACACCAACGGCGCGGTGGATAAAAGCACAGTGATTCGCAATCTGGTTTATCATCACCCGCTCTACACCCGCGAAGCGATTGCGGCGCAACAGCGTTGGGCGGAAATCAGCGGTAAACATCACACCCATTTTTGCGGCGCGTACTGGTTGTATGGCTTTCACGAAGACGGTTTGAATTCGGCCTTGCGCGTGGCGCGTGCGCTGGGGGTTGACTGTTGAACGGTTGAACCACAAAGGCCACGAAAACCTCGAAGAACTTTTTCACTGCTTCGTGTGCTTCGTGGTTCCAATCTTTGCATGAGCTATTTATGGAATCAGCGATCTGCACAGGCAATTTACGGCACCGAAGATTCACGCCGGTAAAACACGACTTCACCTATCCAATTTTCATGGTGTTGATGGATATTGATTGCCTTGCCGATCTGGTGCAGGTGTCGCCCTTCATCAGTCATAACCGCTGGAACTGGGCGGCGTTTTATGAGCGCGACCATTTCGGTGAACCGCATTTGAGCTTGCGCGAACGGCTGGCGCAAGACGCCGAAGCCAACGGTCTGGCCTTACCCGACGGGCGCATTTTTCTGCTCACCCATCTGCGCTATTGCGGTTATGTCTTCAATCCGGTGTCGTTTTTTTACTGCTATGACCGGGCGGAAAGTTTGCAAGCCATCGTCGCCGAAGTCAACAACACTTTTGGCGATTCGGAAAATTACTGGCTCGCCTCGCACAATGAATGGCGCGCTGAAAAAGTGCATCGCTATCGCGACGCCAAGCGTATGCACGTTTCGCCGTTCAACCGTCTGCATCTGGATTATACCTTCGTGTTTAATGAGTTGACGGCGAGCAATCAACTGATGATTCACATGAACACCATCGCAGACGGGCAGGTGAATCTTGACGCGACTTTGCAACTTGAACGCCGCGCCTGGTCCGGTAAAGCGCTGCATCAAGCCTTGCTCAAGCATCCGTGGATGACCGCCAAAGTCATCACGGCAATTCACTGGCAGGCGCTGAAACTCTATTGGAAAGGCGCGAAGTTTTATCCAGACCCCGGCGTAAGGCAAAAAGAAAAAGGCCAAAGTAAAAAGTAAAAAGGCAAAAGTGGGAAGAGAAAAAATAGCGACCGAAACGGAGAATCATCATGGTACAAACAGGCAACGGCTGGAGTACACACCTCGCCAGACAACTGATGTTAAAGATGCTGGAAAAATTTGACGGCGGACATCTGGACATCGTCTGCCCCGAACGCACCTACAGCTTTGGCCAGACGGACGCCGAGTTGCGCGCTACCATTCAGGTTCACAACGAGCGCGTCTTCAAGCGCGTGCTGGCGGGCAATGATGTAGGCTTTGGCGAAGCGTATATGGATGGCGATTGGTCTTCGCCGAATATTGTTGACGCGCTGCGCCTGATGTTTCGCAATATCACCACCGTCGAAAGCAGTCATCGCCTGATGTCTATGCTTAAAGAGGCTTTCGATTTTCTGGCGCACAAACTGCGCGCCAACACCTTGACCGGCAGTCGCAAAAACATCGAGCATCATTATGATCTGGGCAACGATTTTTATCGGCTCTTTCTCGATCCGACGATGGCGTATTCGTGCGGCGTCTATGAAAACCTCAACGATTCTTTGCAGGCGTCGCAGATTAATAAATTCGATTTGATTTGTCGCAAGTTGAAATTGACGCCGCAAGATCAGGTGCTGGAAATCGGCACCGGCTGGGGCGGCTTCGCCTTGTACGCCGCCGGACAGTATGGTTGCAAAGTGACGACGACGACCATCAGCCGCGAGCAGTACGAATTTTCCGCTGACCGCTTTGCGCGCAATGGCTTCGGCGAAGCGCAAATCCATCTGCTTTATGAAGACTATCGCCACCTGCAAGGTCGCTTCGATAAAATCGTCAGCATAGAGATGTTCGAGGCCGTCGGCTACAAGTTTTATGACGAGTATTTTGGCGCGTGCAATCGTTTGTTGAAAGACGATGGCGCGATGTTGTTGCAGACCATCACGATTCCCGATCAGAAATTCACGGCCTATCGCCAACGCGCCGACTGGATTCAGAAATATATTTTTCCGGGCAGCGAACTGGCTACGCTTGGCGGCATACTGGCATCGTTGAAGCGCGTCACGCACTTGACGCTCTTTCATATGCAGGACATCGGCACGCATTATGCGCGCACCTTGAATGTGTGGCGCGAACGCTTTCATAAAACCTTGGAGGCGGTGCGCGCTTTGGGCTTCGACGAACGCTTCATACGGATGTGGGATTATTATCTGGCGAGTTGCGAAGCGGCCTTTTTAGAACGCCAAATCAGCGATTGCCATTTGCTGTTGAGCAAAAATTTCACCCAGCAAAATTTGTTTGAAGAACCTTGGGAAGCGTTGGACGATTATCAACGACCGCGCCGCGAACTGGCAGTCTGTTTCGATTGAAGGCGTCACGCAGCCTTACGCTTGTCATGTTGATGGAGAGACATTTTGATGGAGAGAAATTTTTCTTTGCCTTACTTGGCGGCTTGGCGACTTGGCGCGAACCCTTGATGGTGGTTGAGCAAGCCTTCCCCACGCGCCAAGCCGCCAAGTAAGGCAAAGAATTAGTTGTTCCCGTGCATGACAAGCGTACTTCTTATCTGCACAAGCTTTCCTCTCGCTCTTTCCGCCTTGAAGTTGCGCCCCGGTGTGACATATATTCGCAACGGATTTCACCCCGCAAATTCGCTCTACGAAATTTTTAACACGGGAGAAAGTTTATGGCTGAATCGAAAGTAAACCGCAGAGATTTTGTGAAGACTGCCGCGAGCGCAGGCGCGGCTCTCACCATCCTGAAAAATTCCGCTTCCGTTTATGGCACACCGGCCAATGGCAAAATTCAATATGGCTTGATTGGCGCAGGTGGACGCGGACGCGACATCTTGAAATGGGCAATAGACACCGGCAAAGAGGACAAGACGCCAGCCCAGGCGCTCGCCGTTTGCGATGTTTATGCCAAGCGCACACGGCTGGCCAAAGAAGCGGTGATGAAAGAATACGGCGAGGGCAGCAAATGCGACGGCTACATGGATTATCGAGAATTGCTGGAGCGCAAAGACCTGGACGCCGTGTTGATCGCCACGCCCGATCACTGGCACGCGCCAATAGCGCTGGCGGCGCTCGACAAAGGCAAAGATGTCTATCTGGAAAAGCCCATGACCAAGACCGTCGAAGAGGCCAAAAAGATTCACGAAAAAGTGCAGGAGACCAAGCGCGTTTTGCAGGTCGGTTCACAGACCACCAGTTCCGATCAATGGTGGAAAGTTCGCAAAGCCGTGCAGGACGGCTTGATTGGCAAACTCATCATGAGTCAAGGTTCTTTCCATCGCAACTCGACCACCGGCGAATGGAATTGGCCGATTGATAAAGCTGCGGGGCCGGATAAATCGGGCGACGATTATATTGATTGGAAAATGTGGCTGGGCAACGCGCCTGGTCGTCCTTTTGATGCCGACCGCTTCTTCCGTTTCCGCAAGTATTGGGATTATTCGGGCGGCATCGCTACCGATTTGTTCTATCACGTCATGGCTCCCATGCAGATATGTTGGGGCGAAGCGCAGTTCCCTTATCGCGTCACCGGAACCGGCGGCATCTACGTTTTCAAAGATGAACGCGAAGTGCCGGACACCTTCACCATGACCGCCGATTATGGCAAAGGTCATTCGGTGATAATCAGTTCTTCGATGGCCAACGATACCCACACACCGGCGCTCATACGCGGTCACGAAGGCACCATTTTCATCAATCCAAGCGGCCAATTTGAAGCGCGGGTTGAGCAGATTACCATCACGCCGCAAAAAGTTTTTAAGAAACAATTTGAAGAAAAACATGGAGCCAGTGAATTGATTTGGAAGAGCGAACCAACGGAATCGCACATGGCAAATTTCTTGCGCTGCGTGAAGACCCGCGAGTTGCCCAGACTTGATTCCTTGACCGCTTACAAGACCATGGTGGCCATCGCCATGAGCGTTGAATCGTATCGTCAGGGGCGCGTGTTGTACTTTGACGAAGCGAAACAGAAAGTCGTCAAGAACCCGCCGAAAGCGTAACGCATGGCTCACTCGTGAAGCTGAAGCGATGTCAGAAAAACTATATCTGGCATTGCTTTTCTGCGTAGAGAAATTTGCGCGTGATTGAAATCAAACTGCTACAACCGCAACACATCAACGCCGCCAAGCGAGTGATGGCGGAAGTCTGCAATGAAATCTGGAAACTCAAACCGACGGTCGAAGAATTGGTACAGGCGTTCAACGAGGTGGGCGAGTTTGCCGATTTGGACAATGTGCAAGCGGCTTATTTCGATAATGGCGGGATTTTTCTGGTGCTTGCCGATGACGAAAAAATTGTCGGAACCGGCGGCATCAAGCGCTTGGACGAAGCGGTGTGCGAATTGAAACGGATGTGGATTTTGCGCGACTATCGAGCGCACGGCTGGGGCGTAAAAATTGCCCACGAGCTTTTGCAATTCGCCCAACATTGCGGCTACCAAAAAGTGCGCCTAGAAGTTTACGAACCGCCTAGGCAAGAGCGCGCCATCGCGTTTTACCAAGCCTTGGGCTTTTACGAAATTCCTCTCTACAGAAACAGCCCTGCACTGCTGGCTATGGAAAAGCGTTTGAAGTAGCAAATGCCCAAATATCCTGAACCCGTTGAAATTCGGTCAGAGGCCGACGGATGGCGTGGTCAAAGACCACGGCTCAACGGTGCGATACTCCTTTGCTTGGCAAGGCAGTTGTATCTAGCCGGAGTTCGACATCAGCAGCTATTCACATCAAGTGAGGCGGCGTCACATTATAGACCCCACGTTTACCTACTTTGAAATAATTCGGGCTTGGTTATTCGTATAGTTCGATTCACGCGCTTTAGATATTACGATGCTCATAGCAGAATACTTTTGCTTACCTTTGGAATACGCTAAATTCGGTCTGGGCTTGGTGACGACTGTAACCGTTACCATCCTATCTGTTGAGAGTGTGCCGATGTGGCAAATGACAGTGCTATCTGACTGCTCGGACTGTCGGCAGTCCCCCTGACTGGATGCCATAGAAACCACTTGCATATCAGTATCCACCACCCCATTAAAAACGACATCGGGTGCCTCCTGTGGGCCACTATTCCTGACGGTGAATGTGTAGGTAGTGTTTTCACCTTGCACCACTGGGTCGGGGGAGCCAGTGATTTGCACGGATAAATCCGCCATTGGCAGTTTATCCATCTGTTGTGGGTCAAAGATCACGACGACGATCTGCCCGAGTTCATCAGGCTTGCCCGTAATCGTCTTGTTGGCAAAATCTGGCGCGGACTTACTAGGCGGAGCGACAGTACGATCAATCCAGGTCGTTGTGGCAGGGTCAAGAATATTTCTTTCCCGACTGAGTACCCTCAAGTGAGCAAATACATTTGGGTCCTGCACGGAAGCGACACTGAAAACGATAGTGTGCGGCCCCGATGCGATTGCTTCGGTTGTCACATCAAAAGCTAGGTTGTTGTAAACCGTGCAGCCTGTCGGGAGGTCTGTCACCGAGCCCGGATTGATGCGAGTTACTTTGGTCTCGCCTGCCTTAAAAAGTTCTTTAAACGCGATTGAGGTGATGCCGTCTTTGCCAGACGGTTGCACTGCTTTTGTATCATTCTCGTTATTCCCTGTCGGGTTGTGCGTCGTCCCACTCACATCGTCCGTTGTTAGTCTAGGTACCTTAGATTTGCTACGCTCTTGCGAATGTACGCCGATCATTATGGCCAGAGAAAAAGACCCAAAGAGCAATAGGAAGAGCAAAAGCTTTCTCATGTCATCCTCTTCATTACATAGAGCAGTCACAGGGTTCAAAGCATTAAAATACTGGAAGGGGCACTGTAACGTTTCCCATCCTAGCGTCGGATTTTATCGCTTACAATAGTTTTGATCGTGATGTGCCCTGTGAGACAGCCGCTGAAGCACCACATGGTTTTACCTCAACAGCCTGATTGCTTATCCGGCTTTTCAATCGGCAGAGTTCTCACAAAATTCCTCTGCTTTCGTTGAGCGGTAATCCGAAGACCGTCTCTCAACTGCCACTGGAAATTTTATTTCCTCCTCTCTTTGGCATAGATCGTATTGCCCAAGCGAAGGCAATCACGCAGCTTTCTTTATAGCGGCTTGCAGATGTGTGCGATTTGTTGAGAGGCGGTCGAAGACCGCCTCTCAACAAGGTATCGTGGTCGCGGACAAATGAAATTCGCTATATAAGCGCCGCCATTGTGTTTGCCGGCGATTGAACCTCCAACCGATTTGCCATCCGGGCGTTTCGTAAACGTCACCACGCCTTCACGCAACGCAGGACCGAAAGCGCTTTCGCGTCCGATGTATTCAAGACTCCACTGACTGACAAAATAATCTATGGACTATTTCTGTTGCGGCTGCGGTATGTTTATGCGCTGCTGCCTGTCCTTGGATTTGGGGTTGTGGGCGCGGCGCAGTTGACGCTTGAGTTGCTGGCGTAGCAGTTTCATCAGCAGCACGTTTCAACGCTATATCAAACGTGAAAAGACTAGCGTTGAAATCAAGCACTCCTTGTTCCTTTAACGAATCGCCTTGCAAGGTGAAGGTGTAATTGTTAACAAAATTGCCTTGCGACGTTTCGATTTCGGCTTTGGCAATAACTTTGTCGCCCTCAACTTTGCTCTTTTTGAGCGGTGGGTCGCCGCGCAGACCGGTGATTGCATCGGTGTACTTGTCGTCCTCTTTTTTGAAGGTCGCAAGAGCCGGGCGTTCGCCTTGCATAGATGATATTTGCCTTCCCAACGCCTAGACAATTTGCCTGTTTGAGCAAGACCGATGAAGGCGAAAAGTTGCAGCAGGAAAATCGTCGGGCAAGCGATAACGGCTCGACGCCTGAAGAATGCCGACGAAAAAGAGACGACTGGATTACTCTTTGTGAGCGTGGCCTTCAATCAATTCGATACGAATTTTGTCCGGCCCTTCAATGAACGCGAATTTGATTTTGCCGCCCGCGACCGAGTGGATTTCTTCTGTCACCTTGACGCCCTCTTTACGCAACCTGGCTACGGCCTCCGCCAGATTGTCGAAACTAAAACCGAGGTGGTCAACGACGTGGCCTTTGGTGGATTCGAGTTCGCTTTTGCCTTTCCACTGTTCGGGATAAGCGGCCTTGGTATATTCGACAGGGAAGATGATGAGGTTGACATTATCCACCATCAGCGAAGCGCTGGGGCCAATTTGTACGCCGCGATAAATGCGCGGTTCGCGTGACGAACTGACGCGCCCTTTCGCGCCCAGATATTTCATGTACCACTGGCCTGCGGCAATCGGGTCGGCGCTGAATAAATGGATATGCCCGAAGCGATGATGTCCGGCAGTGTTCAATTCAATCAAGGCATTATCGGGGCCGGAAACATAGGCATAAAAAAAAGTGCCGGTCGCGCCTTGCGTGCCGCCGATGTCGCTGATGTCTGTGAGCGGGGTAAAAAATTTCGTTCCCGAAGCAAGCTGTTTTTCATACGTCGCTTTCATGTCCTCTGCGCCCCAGCCGAAATGCCAGACTGCCGAAGTGAAATCGGCAAGCGGCGGCTTCGTTACCTGGCGAAACAGCAGCCATGATTTCTGCGTCCATATACCGTCCAACAAACCGGCAAACCGCCCTTTTTCACAATCGAATTTCGCCGGATAAAAAGCCATCGCGGCTTTCGGGTCGGTGGTGTTCAAATGCAGGTGATGAAAATGCGCCGCCACGGTTGGCGCAGCAACAGCAGGCGGCGGCGCACCAGCAGGAGATTTTTCCTGCCAGCTAGACGGTACGGCAAAGCTGAAAAACCCGGCGAAAAAAACTATGACAAACAGTATCAAGCCCGTCAAATAAGGCTTTCGCCAAGCTCTTGGTGCGTTCATGGTGTCCTTTCGATGGTGATGAATTGCCGCCGACCGAAGATCAGCGAAGCTCTGGTCATCGGTCATCGGTGGTTTATTTCAAGCACGACTTTTTGCTGGCCTCGCAGGGCTTTTCCTCTCCCACTACGGATCAACGACAAACTCACTTCACCACGAAGATCACGACGCCAGAGAATCAAGCAAGCCCCGTCGTATTCCTGATATTCTGCGTGGTTGGGAAGAAGAAATTTCGCCTCATGCTTTGTCCTTTCAAGCGAGTTGTAAAAGCTCTGCGCGCTTGCGCCAGACGACATCGAAGGCCCAACTCGAAATCAGCGTGCTGTTGAATACCGAGGCAAAGCAACATTAAGGATTGGGGATGAAATCAAGTGCAACCTTGTACGGGCAACCCTGCGGTGGTCGCCCGTACAAGGCATTGGAAAAGCACTTACGTTGTGCAGGTTATTTCATCCACGATCTTAAGTTATCGGCCTTCACCCCGCCCACCGGTTGCCCGTTAATGGCGATGCGCGCACGCCAACAGTGGTTGAATGATACTCATTGGCTGAAGCCATCTCAGCGTCGTTTTAGCAATTCGATGAAAGCTTGTAACGATCCGTAAAAGCGCGACAATTTTATGCCACGCCTATTCACAAAGCAAGTTTTCGGCACTATCGTTTGAAGCTGGAGTTTGCAAAATGGCCGTCGAGATGGTTTAATTTCCCCTTGACTATGAGGCAGTGCAAAACGGTCGGCACCGGCAGTGGCGTCGGCTTGAAGACAGAAAAAATCCTCTGCCTTGGGGTTGCAGAATCAAGTCATTGAATGAATTTCCATACGCTGGCCCCTTAGCTCAGCGGTTAGAGCAGAGGACTCATAATCCTTTGGTCCGGGGTTCAAATCCCTGAGGGGCCACTTCTCCTTTTCAACAATTTACCCGCTTCATTTTTTCCTCCTCAGTTGGCGGCGTAGCGGAACGGCTTGATGGCCTCCGCCATCCGGCGTTTTCTTTGGAGTCGCCGGGTACGCAAACTCGGTCATTTTCAAAGAAAGTTTCTATGCTCAACCTGCACTTCAAATTGTTTGCCGTTCACAGCTATAGCCTTACGAGGCCGTTCATCAATCTTTACAAGGCGAGGTAAAGCTGATAAATTTTCCAGGCTTATTCTCGACTCAAAGCAGGTCTTAAATGCCATCACCACAAAAGCGCATCGGCATCTTTGTCATCGCCTACAACGCGGTCAATAAACTGGACTGGACGATGGATCGCATACCGAAAGAGGTGTGGGACAAGGTTGAAGAGGTCTTTTTGTTCGATGATTGCTCCACCGACAACACCTATTATGCGGCGCTCGGCTACAAGCACACCAAGCGTTTGGATAAATTGACCGTGCATCGCAATGCTCAGAATCTGCGCTATGGCGGCAATCAGAAAGCCGGTTATCAATACGCCATCGCCCGTGGCTTTGACATTGTCGTGATGCTGCACGCCGACGGGCAATATGCGCCCGAAGTCCTCAATCAATTGCTTGAACCGCTGGAGAACGATGAAGCTGATATGGTCTTCGGTTCGCGCATGGCAGAGGGCTGCGACCCACGCGCTGGCGGGATGCCGCTCTACAAATACGTCGGCAACAAGATTCTGACCTTGCTGGAAAATCGCATCATCGGCATGAAGTTGTCGGAGTTTCATTCGGGCTATCGGCTCTACAGTTGCGAAGCCCTCAAGCGCATTCCCTTTTTGATGAACTCCAACGAATGGCACTTCGACACAGACATCCTGATTCAATTCAAAGAGGCGGGCTTACGCATTGCCGAACGCCCGATACCCACCTATTACGGCGACGAGATTTGTTATGTCAACGGTCTGGCATACGCTTTCAACTGCATCAAATCGGCTATGAAATATAGATTGCACAAAGCCCGCGTCTTGCACGAACCGAAATACGAAATTGCTGCCGACCGCTACGTTTATAAAAACGCCGACCCGTACAGCAGCCACGCGCAGATGGTCAAATGGGTGAGCCAACAACGACCGGCGGAGGTCTTGGAAATCGGCACGGCTACCGGCTATCTCAGTTCCGAAATGGTCAAGCTCGGCTGCAAAGTCACGGGCATCGAACAAGACCCGCAGATGGCCGAAATCGCCCAGCAGTATTGTGAAAAGATGCTGGTCGGCGATATTGAGAAGATGGATTTGAGCGGACTGGGGCGCTTTGATGCCATCATTTTCGGCGATGTGCTGGAACACCTGCACAACCCGCGCACCGTACTGGCAAAGGTCAATGGCTTGCTCAAACCCGGCGGCAGCGTGCTGATTTCGCTGCCCAATGTTGCCAATATATGGATACGGCTGAATCTGTTTTTCGGGCGCTTTAACTACAGCCGTGTCGGCATACTGGATGAAACGCACCTGCGCTTCTTCACCTTGAAGACCGCCAAGAAACTGGCCAGCGATTGCGGCTTGGATGTCATCAGCACCAGCGTCACGCCGATTCCTTTGCCCTTGATTCTGCCAGCGACCAGCAAAGGGCGCGCCTTCAGCTTCTTCCATTTGCTGAACTGGGGATTGACCAAGCTCAGGAAAACGCTGCTCGGTTATCAATTCATACTGGTGTGCCGCCCGAAAGTATAAGCGATGACCTTCATCACAAATCGAAAATTCCCCTGGCCAACCCCCTCTGCTCCTTGGGAGCCTTGGCCGACCAACGATAAGGCTCAAGAAAATGTTTTCTGCAAAACTGAAACCTAAAGTTCAGAGTACCGCTTAAAGGCGGCAGATTTCGCCGTCTCAGCCTGCCGCCTTTAAGCGGTACGCCAAACTTCTTTTTCTGAACCCCCAAAGCATCCGATGACAGCAAAACCCCAAAGCCCAGCAACATTTTATGCAGCGAAATTCGCGCCGGTGATGGTGATCGCGGTTGCGGCGCTGGCGCTAACCGCGCCGTTTTTTCGCGTCCACAAAAATTCCATGCCGTTGACTCACGACCTGGTGCAACACCTTGCCGTGATGCAAGACTTCGATACGGTCATACGCAGCGGCGTCCTTTATCCGCGCTGGTTGCCCGCAATGAATCAGGGCTATGGCAATCCTTGGATGAACTATTATCCGCCGGGTTTTTATTATGTTACGTCACTGTTTCATATGGTCTTCAAGAATTGGCTTGATGTGCTTTTCGGCGTCAGCCTTTGCGGTTTCGCCGTTTCCGGCCTGACTTTTTATAGGCTCGCCAGACTTTACTATGGCAAGCTGCCGAGTCTGCTGGCGGCGCTCTTTTATATGGCGGTTCCGTATCACACGCTGGAGTTGTACTGGCGCGGCGCGATGCCGGAATTTATGGGCTTCGTGCTGACGCCGTTGATACTGTACTTCGCGGTGCAACTCGGCACGGGCGGCAAAGCGCTGCACTATGCCGGATTGGGATTATGTTTCGGACTCTTTCTGCTTACGCATATTCCGACCGCTTTTTTGCTGACCTACCTGCTGGCTTTCTATGGTTTGGTCTGGGCGCTGCGCGCCAGCGATTGGAAAATCGCTTTCAGAATCGGCTTGGGCATGGTGCTGGGGTTTCTGTTTAGCGCCATCTATCTGCTGCCCGCTGCCCTTGAAACCAAAGATATACAAGAGCACTTCAGCACCATTTTTCCTTATCACACCAGCTATCTGACGCTGCTGCCTACAGACAGTTTCGGCAGCTTGATTAACGGATCATTTGAACTTTTGGCGGTGACGCTGTTGGTTATTGGCGTAACGCTATGGGCGCTTTCGCAAGCCCGTCAAGCAGCATCAGGCGGCGAGTTGCCGGATGAAAGCGCAAGGCCGGGGCGTGTGCAAACGCGCTTGTGGATGCTGATGGCAATCATCAGCGCCTTCATGTGTACATCGCTTTCGATTCATATCTCGAAACTGCTGCCCAGAATTCAGGTCGCCACTTTTGCGTGGCGCTGGCTGCTGATTGTCTGCCTGTTCACGGCCTTGATGGTCGCGGCAACTCTGGATGCGCTGCACCGAACGGTGACGCTCTCGAAGGCAAAACGCTGGAGCTATCGCATCGCTTTGGGCGCGGTTCTCCTCTTCAATTTCTGGTTCACCCTTCACGATATTATGAAAACCTCGTTCTCGCACGAGATTCACCAGCAACCGGCGAACTACCTGGATGCAGGCTTTACGCCCAAAGGCTCTAGGAACCCACAAGAGTTGCCGCAGACCGAAGCGGTCGTGCTGCAACCCAAAAGCGGGGAGAGCGAAATTGTCCGCTGGGAACCGACACGCCGCGAAGTGCTGGTCCAGGTATCCACGCCGGTGACGGTGAGATTGAAAACCTATAATTTCCTCGGCTGGTCGGCACGTTTAGACGGTCAACCCGTGACGTTGGCCAGCGACCCGGATGGCGTGCAGTTCGTAGCAGTGCCAGCGGGCGAGCATCGCTTGGAGGTGTCGTTTGGCAACACGGCGGCGCGCACTTTGGGCGCGAGTATAACCGGATTCGCGGCTCTCCTCATCGTCGGATTATGGGTGCGTGGACAACGAGCGCGCTGGCAAGGCCGTCGCGCAAGCCCTGCGGAGCAGGTTGCGCCAACTCTTGAACCTCAAGAGCAGGCGGAGGCGGTGACTCAGCCCATGATGGCGGCAACCTCGACCAAGCGAGTTGAGATTGCCGCCAAACCCGCAAGCGCGTGGCCGCGAAAACCCGTACTCTGGATTGCGGTCGCCATACTCGCCGGACTTGCGGTCATCATCCTGAGTTGGCGTCTGTTCAAGACCTCGGAACCCGCGCCGCAGGTCAGCAATCGAGCGACCACCGCGGCGCTCGGCGTAGGCGCGGAAGCCACTTTACAGGCGGGCAATCAATCCTCGATTTACGTAGCTGTTGATGACAATGCCTTGCAAGAGTTAATGAATGCGCTGCCGACCGGCGATCAAAGCAAGCTGGAAAATCTCGTGCAACAGGGCAGGCTCATGCGGGTTCCCAAAGGCACAAAGGTTCGCCTTGTCAAACTCGACTTCAGCAAAATTCAGGTGCAGATAGTGGGCGGCGCATATAGTGAACGCAACGGCTGGGTGCCGGAGAGTTGGATTCAACCCTGAACCGGGCTTACGTCAAAGGGCTTGCCAACAAACGGTTGAGGGTGAAAAATCGCCCGATTTTATTGGTTATTTCTCTCGGTTATGAAGTTCAACCGTGCAGCGTTTTTCATCACAAGGGACAGAGCGTAGCGTTGACACGCTACGCCCTAAACGGTAGCATCTTGTTTACCGAATCTTCATTGGGTTCATACCGAAATTTTCTATTATTGTAGGTTGCAACATGGGCAGAAAAAATCGCGCTCCGAAAGTTCCGGCTTACGGCAGCGCTGTCAGCAAATCAATGTCGGCCTTCAACTGGTCGCGTAATGCTATTCTTATCGCCATCTTATTCGTCACGGCTGGCAGTTTTGCCAATACCCTGTTCAATGATTTTGCTTACGACGACACCACGCAGATTCTACAGAACGAACTCATACGACGCTGGTCAAATCTGCCGGACGCCTTGACCAAAGAGGTCTGGTTCTGGCGCGTCAAACAGGACAAAGACCCCAATAAACAGGCCGGGCCAACCACGCCGTATTACCGCCCTGTGTTCACCGTTTATCTGATGATTGGCTGGACGCTGTTTGGCACCTCCGCTTTCTTTTGGCATCTTGCCAATATCTTGATGCACCTGATCGGCGTCTATTTCGTCTTCAAAATCTGCGAAAAGATTAGCGGCGATTTGCGACTCACGGCCATCGCTACGCTGTTATTTGCGGTGCATCCATTACGCAGCGAGTCGGTCGCCTGGATCAGCGGTTCTACGGACCTGTTTCTGGCGCTGTTTCTGTTGCCGTCCTTCTATTTTTATATGCTCTATCGCGAAGAAGGGCGCACGCGAAACATTCTGTATTCGCTGGGGCTGTTTGTGCTGGCGGCTTTTTCCAAAGAGCCTGCCGTCGCTTTGCCAATCTTTATAGGCGCTTACGAACTTTTCATTCACAACCGCAATCAACCGCTTGTCGAAAAGTTCAAACCGGCACTGGAATACGCCTCCATGTTTTTGCTGCCGACGATCTTTTATTTCGCCATGCGCTTCAAGGCGCTGGGCTTCGTGTTAAGCGATGCCAACTACAATGCCTATCCGCATGAGCAGGTGGCCATGAGCATTCCGCTGGTGATTGCCAAGTACATAGGCTTGTTGTTCTGGCCGTTTCATCTGACGGTTTTTCATCAGACCGAAATGGTCAAAAGCCCTTTGAGTTATCGCTTCTATCTGCCTTTGCTCTTTGTCGTAGCGGTGTGCGCTCTGCTGTGGAGATTGCGAGATTCCAGCATCGCCCGCTTTGCCATACTGTGGTTTGCCATTCACTTGTTGCCGGTGTTGAATCTCGGCGCGCTGGCCGAAGATTTCCTCGTGCAGGAGCGTTATGTTTATATTCCGTCCGTAGGATTTTCGCTGCTCGCAGGTCTGGCTTTCGTAAAAATCCCCTTTGAAAAATGGCTGTCGTTCAGCAATCGGCGCACCGCTCAAGCGGCGGTGGTCATGCTCATAGCGCTTATTTTTACCGGCAAAACGCTGGCGCAGAACACCGCTTGGAAAGATGACTTCACGCTCTGGAAACATGGTGCAGCAGTGGCCGAAGATCAACCGATGGCCAATTTCATCCTCGGTCATTATTACGTCAAGTTGCAACAACCGCAGAAGGTCATCGAAATCTTCGAGCATTATTTGACCCTCAAAGCCGATAACATCATGGTCATCACCAATCTGGCCAATGCCCATCTACAGATGTTTGAATTGACCAATGAGCGTTCGCATCTGACCCGTGGCATAGAACTTTGCGAACAGGGTTTGCGCCTCAATGAAAAGAGCGCGCCGTTGTGGGATACGCTGGGGCACGCCTACACCTATGACACCGAGTTGAAAAATTATATGAAAGCCCGCGCCTACTTTTCCCGTG
Source organism: Acidobacteriota bacterium (assembly GCA_016201275.1). Lineage (GTDB taxonomy): Bacteria > Acidobacteriota > Blastocatellia > UBA7656 > UBA7656 > JACQDB01. The sequence goes on along the minus strand of JACQDB010000161.1, from coordinate 34,282 downwards.
CGCTGCAATATGAACCGGACTTGGCCCTCAGCAACTTTCACATGGGCGCAACCTTCATCAAAGAGAATATGCTGGATGAAGGCATACGCTATCTGGAATTGGCCAAACAACAGGAACCGAAATTCCCCGACACCCGCAAGTTTTTGGGCTACGGCTACTCGTATCGCGGCGAGACGCAAAAAGCGGTGGAGGAATTGACCCTCTATACACAATTACAACCCAACGCCCTAGACCTTGCCAAAGTGAAACAGGATATAGAAAAAATGAAAGCCAAACTGGAGACCGCGCAAACCACAAAACCGTAAAAGCGATTCGGCAGAGACGGCCAGATAGCGCTCAGATAAATTTAGCCAGGAGGCGGAACCGACCTCTCAACGCTTAATGATTACGGCGGCAATAAAGTGCCAGCACTGGGATTCAGCACCAAAATCGTTTTATCAAAACCAAGAGGCCGCAATTGATTATCAATTGCGGCCTCTTGATTTCCTCATCGCCAAACCTTTACTGGCGGGGTTGTCCTTGCGGAGCGCGGCGGCGTGGGCGTGTAGAATTGGGAGTGCCCATCGGATTGCTGGGATCAATCTTCGTCGGACTGCTGGCCAGCAAAGTGTCAATCACTTCCTGACGAATCTTAATCTTGCCGGCATCTTTGAGTTGCTTTTCAACGGTGGTCAGATGCGCCATAAACAGCGCTTCCTGTTTCTCCTGTAGCAATTTGTCTTCGATGCCTTTCTTCGCTTTCTGAAAGGCCTCGCCCATGTCAGCGTCCCGGCGTTCAATCACTGCCGCGACTACATAATTATCGCTGTCGGTGATCTTGACCGGCTCGCGCAGCACTTCGCCAGCCTTGAGTTTATAAATCGGCTCGCGGTTGGCTTCGCTGACCAGTGGGCCTATGGAATCGCTGGCCGACAGCCCGGCGCGTTCTTCGACACGCAAGCCCAACGCATCGCCTGCCGCTTTCATGGCATCGGGGGTCTGCGCCTGAGCGATTTTGCGCGCCTGTTCAGCGGCGATATCTTTGGCTTTGTCCTCACGATAGCGTTGCTCGACACGAGCTTTGACCTCTTCAAAAGTCGGATCGTGAGGGTCGCGTGTGTCGCTGAACTGCACAACGGCAAAGCCATTGTTGGCATTGACCCAATTGCTCACCTCGCCGGGGTTGGGCAAGGCGAAGAGCGCCGTTTCCAGATCAGAGGCAGCGCCCAATTCGGGAAGGTTTTCGCCCTTCACAAAGAACGGCGTCTCCTTGACTACGGCAACCTGTGCGCCGTATTTGCTGTTGATTTCCGCCACCACGGCTTCGGCATTTTTAGACTCTTTGAATTTCTGCGCCGCTTCCTGAGCGACTTCAACCGCCTTCGAATAGCTCTTCTGATTCCGCACTTCTTTGAGCAGATCGGGGCGCGCTTCGTCAAAGGTTGGTGTTTTGCGGTCGGTCACTTTCAAGATGTAGAACTTGTCGCCTTTGCGAATCGGCGAACTGACTTCATCTTTAGCCATCGAAAAGACGCGGTTAAGCGGGTCGTCGCTGTCGCGTTTGTCTTTCTTGTTCAAATAACCGATGTCGCCTCCGGCGGCTTTGCTCTTGGCGTCCTGGCTGAATTCACGCGCCAGTGCGGCGAAGTCTTCCGGTGCTTTGCCGTCTTTGCCTTTGGCGCGATTGAAAATGTCTTCGACCTTTTTCGCCAGTTCCTGATCTTCGCCGCTTCCCGGCGTGGCGTCAGCGGCTCCGGCCAGTTCTTTCGGTTTGGTGGACTTGGGCTTGGCCTCGCCCGCTTTTTGGGGAACATTGATGACGATTTGACTGACCCGCACCTGTTGAATATTGGCTGCTGGATTGAAGGCTTTTTTCAATTCGTCGTCCGACACCTGCACCGCTTCTCCGGCTTTCTTCTGGTCTATGAAGATGTACTTCGCCTTGCGTTCTTCCTGCGTTATTTTGAAGTCGGCTTTATGCGCGTCAAAATAGGCGCGCAGATTCGCATCGTTGACCACCACTTGCGAGCGGAATTTATCGGGCGTGACTTCCATCCAACGCACTTTATAGGTGGTGTTGGCTTTGCGATAATCATCTTCGATTTCCTGCGGCGAAACCTGCGCGGCGGCAGAGATAAAGGCGCGCAATTTTTCTTCGGCAATCGAAGCGCGCAGATTCTCTTCAAACTCTATGGGCGTGGTGCCTGCCTGTTGCAGGCGCGCACGATATTGTTCCGGCCCCGGCCACGGGTTGAAGACCTGTTTGAGTTTTTCCTGCACTTCGCCATCGGTAGCCAGCAGATTATTCTGCTCGGCTTCATATAAAATAATCTCTTTGCGAATTAGATTATCTATGGCCTGTTGCCCATACAAGCTATAAACAGTTTCCAGGTCCATCTGTTTGCTGGCCCCTTGGCCTTGCGCCATCTGCTGCCCGTAGGCGTTCAGTGCCGAGCGCAACTCTTTTACGGTAATGTCACGCTTCAACACGGTGGCAACCACCGAATCATCATCCGCCGCCGCGCCGCCGCTGGCCCAAGGGCGCAAGCCCGGCGCGAAAAAGCCAATCAGTCCGATGGTCAAAGCGGCGATGAAGATAATCAATAACGCATTGCGCGAGCGATTGCGCCGACTTAAAAACTTCAACATAGTATTTCCAATGCCTCCGAAGTATTGCTCAGGACCTATTCAGCGAGAAAAGCAGCCCGAGAAGAAACAGGAATTTTAGTGCAACGCCGCAGCCTTGACAACTGCCATCGGAGAATTGCGAATTGGAAAAATCGCTACGAAGCTAATTATTGACATTGCCCTGCGCCCATATTAGACTGGCTGGGTCGCAACAAGTTGTTTGGAAGCGTCACCGATAAAGGCACACCGGAAGTGATTCCGGGTCGCAAAGCCAAGGTCTTGCGGAAGCCAAACGGAAAAAGGCCAAGGGTAAAAGTCGTATCCTTAGTTAGCGTAGCACTTTTACCTTTCACCTTTTTCCCTTTGCCTTCTGCAAGAATGACTGGTTGCCGAAGTGAAGTTGAACAACGTCTCCCATTCTTCGTTTTCAACTCCACAAAACGAGAAAGACTTATCCCCCGATCCGTGACGGGCTTCGGTTGTCGAACCGTTTTCGCAATCGGCGTCTGTGTCGCTCATTCACCAGCCCCATTTGCTCGGAGATGTAATGAGATTGTTTATCGTCTTAGCCGCAATCGTTTTGCTGGGAGTTTTGCAAACCAACCTACAGGCGCAGGATGCCAATATGGCGATGAGCGTTGAAGCGACCGCCAACACACCGCGTCCGCGCACTCCCGCACTGGTCATACACGAAGCCGCTGTCACCGCCCACCCCGCTGCTATTGAAGCCGCTAAATCGAGCGCCAGCGCGGAACCCTCGAAAGTCAGTTCAACCTTAAAAGACGCGCCCACGAAAGCCTTGACGCAAAGCGCATCGCCCACGCCCATCCTCATACCCAATGCGCCTATGGTGCAGACCTTTACTGCCGAATTGGGAACCACAGGCAATCCGGCCTATGACGTGATGGTGCGACAATCGGCAGCCAAATACGGGGTTGATCCGAATCTGGTTTTTGCTTTGATGAAACAGGAATCCGGTTACAATTCGCGTGCGGTTTCTTACAAAGGCGCTTGCGGCTTGATGCAGTTGATGCCGGGGACGGCCAGACGTTTCGGAGTCACCAATATTTTCGACCCGGCACAAAATATAGATGCTGGTGTGCGCTACCTGCGCTTTTTGTTGGATATGTTCAACGGTGATGTGCAACTGGCGCTTGCCGGTTATAACGCCGGGGAAAACGCTGTCGTCAATTCCGGCTATCAAATCCCGCGTTACCGCGAGACGCAAAATTATGTGAAGGTAATCTCGGCGAAATACTCGCGCAACAAACACGCCGCCAAAGCCAGCGCACCGACTGCCGCACCGACCAAGCCGGTTGCGCCCGAAGCCTTGAACGCCAAAGGGCGGCTGTCAAACAATTATTAACCTCCGCACCTTGTCGGGCAGCGGTCAGTTGCCAGCGGTCACTTTGGCGCAAGCTTTTCCTACGGCTGCGCTGACCACTAGATGCTGACCGCCATTGTGTTATATACTGGCCGCGAACCCACCCCCAGCGGTTCACCTGAGCAGCGAAAAAACCAGACCCTTTTGCCTTCGTCCCCATTGAAAATTGATGTGGTATGCGTAAGCCGACTCGCAACAAGTTGTTTGTCCAAGCCGTTGTCCTGACGCTGGTGTTGTGCCTGCCCGCACGCCAAACCTTAAACGCCGCTTATCCGGCGAATGCCACTGCCGCGCCACCGCACACGCTTGCCGAAGAACTTTTTCAACACGCCAGTCAATTGAATCAAACGCTGCATTCCAAGCCGCTCGAAGAACGCTCGTCGGGCGATTATCTGCGCCTGTTGGACGCCTACAGTCAGGTCATACGCCTGAACACGGACAACTATTTTTCCGCCGAATCATTAACCAAACGCGCTGAACTGCAACGCGAAATGGCCGACGTGACGGGCGATTCGGCGCTTTATCAACAGGCCATCGAAACCCTGCGACAACTCGTCGCCGAGCATCCGCACAGCGCTTTCGTAGGCGATGCGCTCATCAACATCGCGCAGATTTATGAAGAGAATCTGCAAGACCTGGATGGCGCGGTCGCCGCCTATCAAGAACTGGTCGCTTACTTTCCTGCTTCGGTGTTGGCGCGTGAAGCGCGTGCTGTGGTGATGCGCTTCGAATCGCAAATTGGCAATCGTTCGGTTGATGTGATGGCGGCAGGAAAATTGTCCAGCAACCCAGAGGCCGCACCGGATGCACCGCAATTGACCAACGTGCGAAATTTCAGCGGTCAGGATTATGCCCGCGTGGTAATTGATTTATCCCGCGATGCGACCTTCACACCGACTAAACTCGGCAACCAGCGCATCGCCATTCAGCTTGACAGAACCGCCATCGCGCCCTCGTTATACGGCAGACGTTTTATCGTTGGCGATACGCACTTATTGAAACGCCTCACCGTGCAGGAAAGCGGCGCGGCCACGGCATCGGAAAAATCGGGCGTGCAAATCGAAATCGAAATCGGCGAACAGTCGGAGTATTCGGCGTTCAAATTGTCCGACCCGGCACGCATCGTCGTGGACATACACGCTGCGACGGCGCTGGCTAAAAACCGTGAAGCGCTTGCCACTGCGCCGAAAGAGAAAGCGACAGAGCGCGTCACGGATGCACCCAATTCCAAATCATCAACGCAACCGAATGAAGCGATAGCCAAAACCGCAAATCTAACGCGCCCGAAACTGGAAGGCTCGGAAGCGCTTGCCAGAGCCAATAAAGCAAACTCTGCAAACCGACAACCGCCGCTTATGGGCTTGCCGGAAATCACCGAGCCGATTATTCCGCACACTCCAAATGAAGCGCGCCCCGCCGCTTCTACGACCTCCCCAGCCACCACGATTGCCGGAGCGGTTGACGCCAAAGTGGCCAGCGGCGTGTCCATCAATTGCGTAGTAATTGACGCGGGACACGGCGGCCACGATACCGGAACCATCAGCGGCAACGGTATGCGCGAAAAAGATTTGACCCTCGATGTCGCCCGCCGTTTGAAAAGCTATATCAAACGCACCTATCCAGACATTGATGTGGTGATGACGCGTGACGGCGATTATTTCGTAGCGCTCGAACAACGCACCGCCATAGCCAATGCGCGCCATGCCGATTTATTCATTTCGGTTCACGCCAATTCCAGCCCCTCGAAAGTGGCGTCCGGCGTCGAGACCTATTTCGTCAGCCCCGACAAAGCCAAGGCTGATGACCAAGAGACCGCCGACCGCGAGAATACCAAACCCCTAAGCGACAAGCCTGTAGAAAAAGCGCCACCGATAACCGCCAGCGTCACCATAGGCAATCGTGTCGCCGAATCCCGCGAGTTGGCCCGTTACATTCAATCGGGATTGGTGCGCGGCATTGGCGCAGCCTCGCCGCGCACGGCTGCCAATCGCGGCGTCAAACACGCGGGCTTTGTGGTGTTGTTGGGGGCGGCTATGCCGAGCGTACTGGCCGAAGTCTCGTTCTTATCGAATCCCAAAGACGAAGCATTATTGCAGACCTCGCAATTCCGCGAACGCATCGCCGCATCATTGTTCGCGGGCTTGAATGCGTATCTGAAAAAGAACCGCCCCACCGAAGCGCAGGCGAAGTAAGGTTAGATTGCCTTCATCGTTGTTCCTACATTTTGATTTATGAGTGAACGCTTGGATAGAGAAGAAATTGAGCGGATTATCGAAGTGATTAATAATATCTGGCACGGAAATAAAAAATTGTTCTACTCATTCCACACTGGTTTTTGCGAGGCTAGAGCGGTTTTGGTTTGAGATTACTGAAATATCAAACCCGTTGAGCGTCGGTCGAAGACCTTCGCGCGGTCGAAGACCGCTGCTCAACGATAGCGCGTTCCGTACACACATATGCAAACCGCTCTAGTGGTAGAAACCCTGCACACAATTCACTCTTTCGCACCTGAATGAAGCAAAATTTCTATCACTTGCTTATGACCTTCATGCCAATAAGCGTTATTTTGCCGAAGGCGTTGAAGGGCGCTCTTACCATCGTTTTCTTTTGCATTAACATCCGCTACTCGCTGGATCAATAGTTGTATGATTTCGGAGCTTCCAATCCAGGCGGCAGTGATCAAAATGGGGTCGCCAAGAAGATTACAAGTATTTGGAGTGTCCCCTTCATTGAGGAGTTGTTTAACTTCATCAACATCAGCCCGGTTAACGGCATCATCAAGTCGAGCGGCATCCCATAAGTATTTTTTTCCAGGTTCGCAATAAACTTTTCTACAATATAGTTTTACTTTTACCTGCGGCGCTGCCTTACCGGACGCTGGCGATGGCTTTCGAGCGTTTCAAAATCTGTTCAATGGCCGATTCCAATTGGGCGTCGCGCCCATTGAGCAGACTGGCGCGATTCCACTTCACTTCAACATCGGGAATGACGCCGCGCCCTTCGATCAATATGCCTTTGGGAGTTTTGAAATCGGCGATGGCAAATTGAAAGAGCGCTCCCGTAGGCAGTTTCTGAAAGGTGGACGGCAAAGCCGCGCCCATGCTGCGTTCACCGATGACGATGGCGCGCCCTAACTCTTGCATCCCTCCGGCAAAAATTTCCGTCGTCGAAGCGCTGGTGCTATCTATCAAAATAACCACCGGCTTGAGGTTCGGATTCGGTTGGGGAAAGATGGCGAAGTTGATTTCACCGACGCGCATCTTCATCTTGCCCAGCGACCCTCCTTGATTAGAGAACAGACTGGCGATGGTGTTCGCCATAATGCCGAGGCCGCCGGGGTTGCCGCGCAAATCGAAGATGACACCGCTCGCATCGTTCATCGAGCGAACCGCTTGGCGTATGCGCTCGGTCAGAATCGGCACAAAGGTATTGAAACGTATGTAGCCGATGTTGTGAGTCAGGCGCTTGGCTTCAAACTCGGTGTATTGCGGCGGGAAACTTCCCAGGCGTTGCGACAACTCGCCTTTCAAGCGCTCCCGCTGAAGTTTGACTTCGCGTGGGTGATTGCGTTCGTCAAGCACAGTGATTTGCACGGTGGTTTGCGGTTTGCCGTTGATGCGAGACATCACACCGCGCGCCGTTCGCAGGTTCATCCACACGCTTGACTCTTTCTTCTTTCTGACTTGTTCGTAAATCTGTTCAACCGTGGTGGAGTCTATTTTTTTGACGATGAAGCCGGTTTTGATTCCGGCTTTTTCAGCCTGCGACTGGCTTTCGAGGTGAACGATGATCACCTGTCCGTCAATCATCCGCACATCAATGCCGACGCCACCCAGCGGCGGCTCTTTCACATCATCGGGAATAATCGCTTCGGGGGGAATGATGTTGAAATGCGATTGATGCAATTCGCCGAGCATCTCTTGCAATAAAGCGTAGAGGGCGTTGTTATCCTTGAGCGCCGCCAGACGCGGCTCATATTTTTCGCGCACCTTCTGCCAGTCCACGCCGCCCAGCGTCGGGTCAAAGTGTCGCTCTTTAACAGTGCGCCAGACGATGTTGAAAGTATCTTTGCGAATCTCGGCGGCACTGCGGCTGTCCTCGGTTTTGGCCAGCGGCGCGGCAGGAGGGTTCAGGGTGTTGCTTTGCGCCGTTGCCAGGGAAACCAATAGCACGAGCAGCACCACAATGCGTAAAAATTGTTTCATCTGATAAAGCCTCGCAGCCAGTATAGCAATTACCACAGCGAACGGCACGACGAACGCTCAAGAAAAACCTGTGGTGTCGAACGAAATTATTGACCCCTAGTTTGCGGATTTTTGAGCGCGCTTGCCGTAATGAAAACAGGGAGCGCACGGCTCACTTGCCTTGCGCTCGCCGTTAACAGGATGGTTTTATTGGCGGCCAAGATTCCAATCCAAGGCTTGCCTTTTACTTGCGTAAGGCTGGCTTTTTACGTTTTGGACTCTCCTGTAATTTCCGTGAAGACTCCCAAGATGTTGTACGCCGTTGCGATAGTTAGCACCATATCTTGATACCTTTCACGGAAGTTACGGGGAGTCACTTTTGGTGAAGTCCCGACACGCGGGACAAACCGTTTGCCTTATCAGCCCTCGACCATACGCATGAGGCTTTCGGCCTTGCCTTCATAAGCCTTGATGGTGGCGATGTTCTTGGTTTCAATCTCGCTCAACAAAGCCTCGGTGAATTTGGGATTGGCTTTGTACCAACTGAAGCTGGCGAAATATTTTTGCAGCCATTTATTTTTGAAGACCTTGCCGCGCCGCGCATAAATTTCGTCGCGCAGTTTGTGGGCGTCTTCCAGAAACATTCCGTCCAGCAAAGCTTTACTTACTGGCGTGGTGCTTAATTCTTCGTGAATGCGGTTTTCAAAAGCGACGATGGTGGCGATGTTCTTCTTTTCGATGTCGGACAATTCCGGCTCGCGAAAATCCTCCATAGGCTTGTACCAACTCTGGCCGTAAAAATAGTCCTGTATCCAGAAGGTGCGAAATTGCCGACCGCGCAAAGCGTAAATTTCGTTGCGTATCAAACGCAATTCATGGAGGCTCAAACCGCGCAACAGGTCTTCGGTCACCAAACGGTTTTGAAAAGAAATCATATCGCCCGGTGCGAGTTTCAAATTGCGCTGCACCTTTTGAAAAGTCGCCAGCGTGGTAAGGTTTTGGCGCTCGATTTCGCTCAACGCGCCGGGATCATATTTTGCCGCTGGCGCGTACCAATAGCGCTCCTCGAAATATTTTTGCAGGCTCGGCTCGGCCTCGAAACGCTTGCCGCGAATCGCCTCGATCTCCGCCTGCATGATGTGCAGTTCGGCGAGCGTCGGTTTGCCTAGCATTGCGTTGCTGATGAGTTTGTCCTGATAAAATCGCAAGTCGCCGGGTTCAACGCGCTGGTGTTTTCTGGTCTCGGCTTCGCGAATCAAATCAAGATTCTGGCGCTCTGTGGCATTGAGCATGGCGTTGGTGAAATTGTCATCGGGCTTGTACCACTTGGTGGTGTAGAGAAACTCCTGTATCTCCTGCTCCATGAAAATTCTGCCATGCCGCCCGAAGATGATGCCGCGTATCAGTTTCAATTCCTTCAAAGGAATTCTTGGCAGCGTCCTGGGGTCTATCGGCTGTTTGGCAAAATCGAATTTCTCCCATTCCGAGGTTGGCACATGGTCTTGCCAGGTGAATCCGCACAGCAGGGTGATGAGGGAAGCCAACAAAACTCCTGCGTGCAATGTGGCCTTCATTTTTCTTCGCATAACAAATGCTCCTTCCAATCGGGAATGTTGCTGCGGCCTTTAGATGCCGATGGCGGCGATGCGCTGCTATGGCTTCAAGTATAGTGTAATGCCTTGAGCAATAGCGCCAGCCATTTTCATCTGACCGGCTTCGGACTTGATAAACTCGGCATCCTGCGGGTTGCTCAAGACCACCATTTCAATCAACACGGCGGGGACTTGGGAAAAGATCGAGCCGGTCAAAGCGCCCTGTTTCGCGCCGATAAAAGTTTTCGAATCGCCGCGCACGCCGCCATCTTTCAAGACTCCTTCAAGTGCCGCCGCCATGCCTTGATGCACAAGGTTCGCGGCGACCTTGCTGCGCTCGATCAGGTCTTGAGTTGGCCCTGTTGTGTTTTGCACCGTGCCTGGTCTATCGGGACTGTAAACGGCATAACCGTTGTCGCTGCTGGCATCGCAATGCAGACGGATCATCAGCTTGGCTTGGGCGCGATTGGCAATCATAGCGCGTTCTTTGTTCGTGACAACTTCATCTTCTCGGTTTTTGGTCATCACCACCTTGATGCCTTGGGCTTCCAGCAAAGCTTTTAATTTCAAACCGACCAGCCAGACGATGTGAACTTCGGTGGTGCCGTTTTGCACGACGTTTCCGGCGCTGGTCTCCGAAGGATGGCCGGGGTCCAGGCACACGACAGGCGTCGCCGTAGGTGCAGGAGCTTTCGCCGTTTGCTTGGGGGCGGCGGTTGGAGTTGGCGAAGTTCCGGCCTGATTGGCCGGAATGGCGTTGCTGGGCGCGAAGCAACTGGGAAAGAACAGCACGAGAAAGGCGAGGGTGGAAATTTTTTTCATCTTCATTTGACCAGTAATTATCGCTTGCCAGTGTAGCTCACCGCTTCCAGCCACCACAAGCAGTAGAGCTTGGCGGCACGCTGACTGGCTACTTGCGGTTTGCTGCTGCTCTTCAATTTCTGGTTGATGCAAGATCCGTTTTCCAGTAGTTGTAGCTTAATTTTTCACGGCACGCGGAAGCCGAACGCCTCGCCTTTGACAACTTCTTTGTCCACCATCATACTTTTGGCTTAGTTTTACGCTTCACCTTTTATCTCTTATATTTTGCTTTCGAGGATGACATCAGATGGCGGCGAATTTACTGGACGGCACAAGCGTAGCCAAAGCCATTAAGGAGGAAGTGGCAGCGGCGGTGGCAGAATATAGAGAACGCGATTTGAGGCCGGGACTGGCGGCGGTGCTGGTCGGCAACGATCCGGCGTCGCATATTTATGTCTCCAGCAAAGTCAAAACCTGCGAAGCGCTTGGCCTTTACTCCGAAAAAATCGAACTGCCGGAAACCACTTCGACAGCCGAGTTGCTGGCGCTGGTGCAGGAGTTGAACGCCCGCGACGAAATTGACGGCATACTGGTGCAGATGCCGCTACCGGCGCACATTGATGCGAAAGTAATTTTGACTGCCGTTGACCCCGGCAAAGATGTGGATGGCTTGCATCCGGTCAATGCCGGGCGGCTGGCGCTCAACGAAGATGGCTTACGTCCTTGCACTCCGGCAGGCATAGTCGAAATGCTGGAACGCTATGACATCAAAATTTCCGGCGCGAATGTCGTGGTTTTAGGGCGCAGTCGTTTAGTCGGTTTGCCGATGGCGCTGTTGCTGCTACATAAAAATGCCACGGTGACGGTGTGCCATTCGCGCACACGGGATTTGCCTGCGGTCACGGGCCGCGCCGACATCTTGGTAGCGGCCATCGGGCGCATGGCAATGGTGGATGGAAGTTTCATCAAGCCCGGCGCGGTGGTCGTTGACGTAGGCATGAATCATGTGAAGAGCCGCGAAGACCTGGAACGGCTTTATCCCGATAATCCCAAACGTCGCGCTGCTTTTGACAAGAACGGCTACACGCTGGTCGGAGATGTTAATCCACAAGAGGCGATGGCAACGGCGAGTTATTTTACGCCAGTGCCGGGCGGCGTAGGTCCACTGACCATCGCCATGTTGATGAAGAACACGTTGACCGCTATGAAAATGCGGCGCGGCAGTTAGCAAGGCGTGCGGCATTTGGTCGGGCAGATTTCCGCCTGGATTTCAGGTTCGGGCTTTTGCATATCGGTATATTCGTTGGTATGATGCGAAATCGCAATTCAAGAAAAAACTTTTAAGGTAAGGTACATCCGAATCGGTTTTCGATTCGTAGGCATCGAATCGGCCTGAGTATGGTCAAAAAGATTCCCTTAACTGAAGAAGCTGTCGAGCCATCCCGGCATGACCAGGATTGGGTGGGCTTGATTGCCAGGATTGCTGATGGCGATCAGCAGGCGATGAGTCTGCTCTACAACGGCACCAACCGACTGATCTTCGGATTAATTCTGCGTATTCTTGGAGATCGCAGCATGGCCGAAGAGGTGTTGCTGGATGTGTACGCGCAGGTGTGGCGACAGGCGAATCGGTATGATATTGCGCGCGGCGCGGCGTTGGGATGGATTACTACCATTGCGCGCAGCCGGGCGATTGACCGCTTGCGTTCAGAACGTCATAACCTGCAACAGGACGAGTTGAACGAGGCGACGACCTCCGAACCAGCGCGGCTGGCGAATCCCGAAACCGCCACGGTGTTGTCGGAAATCAGCGGCATCGTTCGCGCCGCGCTTGATGGCTTGCCGCCGGAACAACGCGAGGTGATCGAATTGTCTTACTATTCGGGTTATACGCAAACCGAAATCGCCGCGAAACTGGGGCAGCCGCTGGGAACGATTAAGACAAGAACAAGGCTCGGAATGATAAAATTGCGGGAGGTTCTTAGACCGATTATGGAGAGTCCTTTATGACGCAGAAGATGAACGATGATGTTGACTGGAGAGCCGCGCTGAATGCTCTGGGAACCGTGACTGTAAATGAAGCCCGCGCCTTTTCCGAAGACCTCGCCACTTTTGACGCCGACCGTTTGGCCGAGGCCAAAGAGTTTGTCGCTGTTGCCAATCTTCTCGCCTTCGGCGCGCCGGAGATTGAGCCGTCCGCAGGCGTGTGGGATAAACTCTGCGCGGTGATGGAGACCGAACCGAAATCGCCAGCCGCCAACGCTCCCGCAAAAGAAACCGCGCCGCACCAGATTGCCCAACTTGATTCGTCGGCGTTGTTGACCATTCGCCGCGACGAGGGCGACTATCAACAGGTATCGGAAGGCATCTTTGCCAAAGTCTTATTTGAAAATCAGCGCGCCGGAACAACGACTTATCTAGTCAAGTTTATGCCGGGAGCGAAGACCCCGCTGCATCGCCATACGGGCTTGGAAGAATGCACCGTGGTGGAAGGCGATTTTCAAGTGGATGGCAAAGACCTGCGGGCTGGAGATTATCATTGCGCCATGCCGGGCAGCGTTCACGAACGACCGTACTCAATCAACGGCGCTACGGTTTTGATTGTCGCCGAGGGGCATTACGAGGTGCTAGCAAATTAGCGCCTCGTTAAACGTCAGAGACTTTCCACTTGTCGCGCCGCGCTCACCATAATTCGCCGCTGCATGATACCGAGAGGCAAAATAGTCGCAGAGGCGGTCTTTGACTGCGGCAAACCACCAAAAGGCAAAATAGACGGGTAGGCGCTGAGAAGCGGTCTTTGACCACGCTTCCAGCGATTACAGACCTTCTCTCAACCGCACGAATCTCATTTTGTTTTGCCGTTCAGTAGCAAGCTAATCATTTCGCCAAAGGCTCAGGGGTTTCGACAACCGAGCCTTTGGCTTTTCGTCTGCGCGACGAAACGAATTGTTGCCTCGTCACTGAGAGCCTATGGCTTTCCGCACATCGCAGATTTTTTTCCCACAAAGAACACGCTGTAGAGTTTTTGAATGATGAAACCATTGCGGTCTCCGGTGAAGTTGGTGGCCCCCCCTTTCACACTAGCGCTGGTCATATAACCGAGGTAAAAAAGAGTTGCCCCACAAGATTTGCGGGTAGTGGCTCAATCGGGAGAGATAGAGTTTGGAGTACCGCCTACAGGCCAATGGCATGAAGTAAGCGGCATAGATGTAGCGCAGGCTGTCTAGCCGGCGGCGGACTTGGTGGCAGAAGCGCGCGAAATCCAAGTCTTAGCTTGCTGCTGTCAGCCGCAGACTAGACCGTCTGCGGTACAGTTTCTCTCAACCTAATGCCATTGGCCTTCAGGCGGTCTTGTTGGCTGCTGAAACAACCGCCTGAAGGCGGAACTCCAAACTTTTCTTTTCTCTCCGCATTGAGCCACTACCGATTTGCGCCAGTAATTTTGCAAGCCTTTCTGGCAACAGCCAATCGCTTCGATTATACGCACAGGAAATGCTATTCTGCTTTTTCTTTGGCAAAGAAAGTGAGTAACCGATGGCCAGCGACTGCGGTATTCCCTTTGTAACCAAATTCATGCAACGCCATTTTTTATCCACATAGGAGGAACCCATGTTCAAAAGATCCGCCACTGTACTATTGTTGGTGTCGAGCTTTTTGTTGCCCGGCCTTGCCCTCAAGGCGGCGGCACAGCAGCCGGAAAAAGTTGATTTTGAAGCGGTCAACAAAATTAAAGAGCAGGGCTTGAAAAATTCCAAAGTCATGGAATATTTAAGCTATATGACAGATGTTTACGGACCTAGATTGACCGGCTCGCCGCAATTGAAAGCGGCTCAGGACTGGGCTGAGAAGACTTTTACGGAAATTGGTTTGCAACATTCGCATCTCGAATCGTGGGGGCCGTTCGGGCGCGGCTGGTCATTGGAAGGCTTCAGCGCCAGCATGACCAAACCGACCTATGCGCCGCTGATCGCCTATCCGAAGGCCTGGTCGGGCAGCACCAAAGGCACGGTACGCGGCGCGGTCGTTTATCTGGACGCGAAGACCGACGCGGATCTGGAAAAATACAAAGGTGAACTCAAAGGAGCCATCGTCCTCATTACTCCCGCACGCGAAGTCAAAGCGCATTTCACACCCGAAGGCACGCGCCTGACCGATGAAGAATTATTGCGCCTGGCCAATGCTGAACCGCCAGCAGTTGGCGGCACGGGTCGTCCCGAAATGAGCGAAGAACAGCGTAAGCGTTTCGAGCAGATGAGAACGGAACAGGCGTTTAATCAGAAAAAAATATTGTTTTGTTCTCAGGAAGGCGCGACAGTGATTGTCGAATCCGGTCGCGGCGATGGCGGCACCATCTTCGTGCAATCGGCAACCTTGCCGTATCCGCAGGAGGTGCCGTTTGACCAACGCAAAACCTTCCGCGACAAAGATGCACCGGCAATTCTTCCGCAAGTCGTGGTCGCCGTCGAGCAGTACAACCGCATGGTGCGCGCTCTTGAAAAAGGCGTTCCCGTGCAGATGGAAGTCAATGTCGCGGCGCGTTATCAAGACCAGGACTTGATGAATTACAACGTCATCGCCGAAATTCCCGGCAGCGATTTGAAAGATGAAATCGTGATGCTCGGCGGCCATTATGATTCGTGGCACAGCGGCACGGGCGCTACCGATAATGCTGCCGGTTCGGCAGTCGCTATGGAAGCGATGCGAATCTTGATGGCCTCCGGCTTCAAGCCGCGCCGCACCATTCGCGTAGCCTTGTGGAGCGGCGAAGAGCAAGGCTTGTTCGGTTCCCGCGCTTATGTGGCGCAGCATTTCGGCAAACGCACAGACGCGGGCGGCAATCAATTCGGCCCACCGCAACCGGGCGCGCCGCAAACCACACCGACTTATGAATTCTTGCCCGACTACGATAAATTCTCGGCCTATTTCAATCTCGACAACGGCACTGGCAAAATTCGCGGCGTTTATATGCAAGGCAACGAAGCTGTGCGCCCCATCTTCCGCGCCTGGCTCGCACCGTTTAAGGATATGGGCGCATCAACGCTCTCGTTAGCCAACACCGGCGGCACCGATCATCTGGCGTTTGACAGCGTAGGGCTTCCCGGTTTTCAGTTCATTCAAGACGGCATTGAATATGATACCCGCACCCATCATTCCAACATGGATGTGTACGACCGCATACAGGAAGAGGATATGAAACAGGCGGCTGTGATTATGGCGTCCTTCGTTTATCACGCGGCGATGCGCGACCAGAAGTTGCCGCGCAAAGCTAAACCGGGTCAGTCAATGACCGTGCGCGCCGGTCAACAATGATGACGCTTGCGATGAGGCAATAGCAAATTGCAGAGTCCAAGCCGAGGCGTTGAAAGGCGGTAATAATTCTCGCAGCGCTTTTATCAGCAAGCAGAATTTTCTCTGCATAAAATGGCGGCTATTTGCGGATGATTGCAAATAGCCGCCGCATACGTTGGGAAGGTCATTGCAAAATGTAAGGATTGGATGAAATCAAGTGCAACCTTGTACGTGCGACCCTGCGGTGGTCGCACGTACAGGGCAGGGGAAAATTACTCAAGTCTTGCAGGTTATTTCATCCCTAATCCTAAGCGCCGAGCAAGATCACAGCGGCCTGCTTTCTAGCCGCTTGCTAGTGGTTGCCAGACGGTTTCCTCAACACCTTCATCATGATCGCCCCGCGCACAACGATTTTCAGTTTCGGGCGTCGAGGGCGCTGCAAGCGTTCGAGGCGTTTGATTAACCATTCATGCGACGGGGCCTTGCCGCGTGCTATGAAATCGTCAAGCCACGCCTGAAAATCCGCTGTGGTATCCATCACGCGGTCGAGGTCAAATTCCCTGACGGCTTCACAATTGAACAGCCCGGCGCGCAAGACTCTGGCGACAGCGCGATTCGCCGCCCGATCATCAATAAATTTTTCGCGCATCACGCCGACCGGTTGCCACTGTTTCCCTGCGACCAGACTGACGCGGCGATGCTGAAGCGCGGGACGCAAATCAAGCAAAAGGCCGTCCGCCTTCAGCACGCGATGCGCTTCGTGCAGAGCATGAACCATGCCCTCGTGAGCCATTCATCACAGCACCCACGAAAATACTACAAGGTCGAAGCGGTTGGATGGAAAAGCCAACTGCTCGCCATTGCCGACCATATATTGAACTCGCCGCGACAAGTGCTTCGGCAACGCTTCTTGCGCGTCGCGAATTTGTCTGGCGTCCGGGTCAACGGCCTGAACGTATGCGCCCAGTCGCGCCAGGCGCAAGCTCAATCGCCCGTTGCCGCAACCGATTTCCAATACCTGTTTGCCGCGCCAGTTTGTCACCTGTTCCAGAGCGCGCACTTCGTTGCGAGCCGAATCAATCACTAAAGCCATGGTCAATCTCCGTTGCTGAATTTATGCACCTGAATGAGCGGTTGCCGTCGCAAGCGGATAAGAATTTTTTATCAAGCGTCCGCACCCTGCTTGCCCAGCCAGTCCTGCGCTTTGAAAAATTCCCAAGCTAGGGCTTCGCGGCTGTGCGGCTCTGGGCGGTAATCGTAAACCCAGCGCACCAGCGGCGGCAAAGACATCAATATGGATTCCGTGCGTCCGCGAGTCTCCAGCCCGAAGGTGGTGCCGCGATCATAGACCAGATTGAATTCCACATAACGTCCGCGCCGAATCAATTGAAATTCGCGTTCGCGTTCGGTGTAGCTTTCGCCGCGCCGCCGTTCGACAATCGGCAGATAGGCAGGCAGAAAAGCGCGCCCCGCGCTCTGCACGAAGGCGAACACTTCTTCGATTTTGCTTATTGCGTTTGCCGCTTCTGAATGGCCTTGGCCGGGTAAATAGTCGAAGAAGATACCGCCGATGCCTCTGGCTTCGTCGCGGTGTTGGAGATAGAAATATTCATCGCACCATTTTTTGAAGCGCGGATAATAAGCGGGGTCGAAGCGGTCACAAACGGCTTTCAAGGTGTGATGAAAATGCACCGCGTCTTCGCGGTCCGGATAATACGGCGTCAAGTCGCTGCCGCCACCAAACCAGCCACCAGAGCCTCTTTCAAGGTAGCGGAAGTTGGCGTGAACGGTCGGCACCATAGGATTCAAGGGATGCAGTACCAGGGAAACCCCGGTGGCAAAAAACTCCGTGCCGCTGCCTATCGGCATACGCTCGGCAAAGGCTTCGTCAAAGTTGCCATGCACGGCTGAAAAATTGACGCCGCCTTTTTCAAACAGCGCGCCGTCTTCGATGACGCGGGTGCGTCCGCCGCCGCCTTCGCGTTGCCAGAGGTCTTCGCGGAACTGCGCCGCACCGTCCAACGCCTCTAGTGCCGCGCAGATTTCATCTTGTAGCAACGCGAAAAAATCTCTGGCGCGGTCTTTCAAAAGGGCTTGGGTTTGCATATCCATTTTCCTTTCTACAGCCTGGCCGAAAGCAAGAAATCCTTATAGCGAATTTCATTTGCCCGCGACCCACGACACCTCTAGTTGAGAAGCGGTCACAGACCGCCTCTCAATCCATCGCACATCTCTGCAAGCCGCTATAATAAATTTACGATTGCAACTTTTTCATTTTGAAAGGTATCATAAATATCGCAATCCCCTAAAATCATTAGGCAGAGATTCACAACAAAACTAAGATAGAGAAGTAAGGAGTGTGTATGCGTGTGGTAAAAAAATTTTCATTCGTAGCAACCGCTATGGTACTTCTGGCGTTGGCGTTGACCTCAATCGCTCAGGAGAAACAGCCGTATTTCAAAACCAAAATTAAAAACTTCGGCTTCATTAATCAGAACTATTTCCGTGGTGCCCAGCCCAAAGATTCCGACTATCAAGACCTCGCCGCAATGGGCGTGAAAACCGTTATTGATTTGCAAATGCGAAGTTCCAAAGAAGGCCAACTGGTCGAAGCCGCTGGCATGAAATATGTTCAGGTCGGCATGAAAGACGATGAACGCCCGACCGACGAACAGGTGCAAAAGGTTCTGCAAATCGTCAATGACCCGGCCAATCAACCGGTCTTCGTGCATTGCAAAGGCGGTCGCCATCGCACCGGTTTAATCACGGCAGTGTATCGCATGGAAAAAGACGGCTGGGACGCCGCCAAAGCTTATGACGAAATGAAGCAATTTGATTTCGGCTACGGCTTCGGACATGGCGCGTTGAAAGATTATGTGCTGGATTACCATGCTCACAGCGCTGTCGGCGCAACCACCGTCAATGGCAGTTCCAAGTAAAACTCGCCGCCGCTAACTTTGACCGCAACCGCTAATCTGAATTGAGGGAAAGCCATGAAATTTTTTCTTCCGAAATTCAGCGTCATCGCTGTGGTGATGGCGCTGTTGTCTATCAACGCCTTTTCACAAACCGAGCCGCGCTATGCGGAGTTGCCGAATTTTCATCAGGTCAACGAACGCCTCTATCGCGGCGCACAACCGAAAAAAGACGGCCTGAAAAAATTGGCCGCACTAGGCGTCAAGAGCATACTGAACCTGCGCGGCGAAGATGAAAACACCCAGGCCGAACAACGCGAAGCGCAAGCCTTGGGCTTGAATTATTTCGCTCTGCCAATGGGCGGGTTGAGTCGTCCAAGCGATGAGCAAATCACCCAGGCCTTAGCGATTATCAACAATCCTGAAAACGGTGTGGTCTTTGTCCATTGCCAACACGGAGCCGATAGAACCGGTGTCGTCATCGCCTGTTATCGCATGAGTCAAGAAAGCCAAACCGCCGCGCAAGCCAAAGCCGAAGCGGAAAAATACGGCATGAGTTGGGTGCAGTTTGGCATGAAGCGATACATCTCGGACTACTACAAAAAATTGAGCCGCGAGAAACAGACCCCTGCAGGCGAATCGCAAAAAGCGATGAGCCATCAAGTGCAGATTGCTAATTGATAACTCCACGCTTTTTATGGCAGCCCAACCGGGGAAAGGTTCAGAGCTTCAGCTTGCTGGTGCGATAATCCAGCAAGCTGAAGGTTTATCCCTCGCGCCAACCTCTGGCTCGCTGTACCCATCTTTCAAGGTTCGATTTAATCACCTGCTTCAATCAACGATGAACAATTTGGCACCGACCTCTGTGTGCGAGCGATGCGCTGCGGTGTTGTCTGCGACGTGATAGCTCATGCCTGCGGCGAGGGTGAATCGCCTATCCGTTTCGAGTTCGATGTGGAGTTCGCCTTCGAGGCAAAGAAGTATGTGGCCTTTGCTGCACCAATGATCGGCGAGGTAGCCGGGCGTGTACTCAACCATACGAACGCGGATGTCGCCGAAGTTTTGGGTGCGCCAGTAAGCCACACCTGTTTCGCCCGGGTGTTCGGTTGGGGCGACTGTTGACCAGGCGATCACGCTGAACGGGATGTCGGATATATTCACGATGACTCCTTGGCAATTAGTGCCAGATGCTTTTTTCGCATTGAAAATATCATCAGTTTTTCAACCACGAAGAACGCCAAGCATACGCAGGTGATGGCGCGCTTTTTTGGTTTCGTGTGTCTGGTGTGCTTGGTAGTGAAGGCATCTCTTGGTTGCTGCTTACCTCAGCGAAGGCGCGAGCAATACCGCGTTCATAAACATCGGCTGTGCGGTGCGCCACAAGAGACGGAAGTTCGGGTCTTCGGCAAACAGTATGACGTGGCCGCGCCCTGTCGGTTCGTCTATCAAATAGGCATCGCCGCGCAGCAATTCTTCCGTGTTATCCGGCCAGGTAAATCCGGCTACCGTCAATTGGCCGCTGTCAGCAAAGGTGACGACGTTCGCGCCATTCTTCGAGGGCCGCAAAAAGGTATCGCCGGTCAATAACACCACCAACGAATCGGCGTCGTAACCATAAGCTAAAAAGTGGTCGCGATTAATCTTCGTCAAAAACGCTGCGCCCGGCAGTGCTAGGGGTTCCGTAGGCTTCTTTTTCGCCACCGGTTTTTCTTCGGCCTTCGCTGTCGGCGCGTTGCTCACCTCAACATTTTTTTCTTTGGTCTTTTCTTTCGCGCCTGACGACGATTTTTTCGTCGCGGAAGAGGGCTGTGCATTGCTGGAGGCGGGCGTTGGTTGAGTCGGCGTTGACGCTTGAGCCGACGTAGAAACTGGCGGCGTTGGCGCAGGCGCAGGCGCAGCCGTTGGCGCAGTATCGCCTTCGCTGCCGACCAGTGTTGCGGTTGAGAAAGCCACGTCTTTATTGGTGAACATCGCCGCCGCGCCGCCCAAGCCGATCAACACGCCGCCGCCGTTCACCCAGCCTTTCAATTTCTCTATGCCATCTTTGCCTAACGCGCTTTGATACGCGCCGCCGCTGCCGTCTGGAAAAATGATGACGTTGAAAGGCGACAGGTTGATGAATTTCAAAACCTCTATGTTGACGGGCGTAAACTTCAAACCATAGCCGCGCTCGAAGGTGTACCATAGAGCGCCGTAACTGGTAGGGCTGGTGCCTTCATCCCACACCACTGCGACTTTCGGCGCTTTCAAACTTTCGATATTTTCCGAACCCAACCCGGTGTCGCCTTCTTCGCTGTACGCCGAATTCACTGCATAAACTCGTGCGCCGGTTTCGCTGGCGAGTTTGGCTATGCGGTCGTGCAAGCTTTCGAGATTGCGATGGGTTCGCACAATCAAAGTTCCCGCTGGCCAATTGCGCCCACCGGCGTTCATCTGTCGGGTCGTCACGGCAATTTTGAATCCTTCATCGAGCAGATGGATTAATAATTTTGTCGCCGCGTCGGTGCCGTAAGGAATGACGTAAGCGGTGTTGGCGCGCCCGCCTTCGACGCCGCCGCCGAGCCCCGACAAGGGCTGCGCGTCCGCCGCACTCAGCAACGCGCCGAAATATTTATTCGGCCCCGAAATGGTGATCACATCGGTAAGATTCACCGACGCGCCTTTCACGGTGGGCGCGTCTTCCGTCCAGTACGCTTCAACGCCGAAGGCCAAAGGCAAAGACCAAGCCGTGATGTCATAAAATTCGTAGCCTTCTTTGTTGACATTTTTGCCGCGCTTGTCGTTGCGTTCACGGCGTTCGAGTTCGCGTTTGGCAAAATCTTTATCGAGTTCGGGATTCGGTTCCAGATGCGCTTTCGCCAGGCGCTTGTTCGGCTGATTAAAATCTATGAGGTAAGCGCCCGCCGGAAAATCTTTCGCCGCGACTTTACCGGCAACATAATCATGCGCCGAAGCGGATTTGAAGGCTTCACGCGCTACGTTTACTTCAATGCCTTCCAGCACCAGATTGCGAACCAGCGCGGCGGTGCGCGAAGGGTCTTTGCCGGGCAGCAAAACGACGCGCTTCATCGCTCCGGTTTTGCCTTCGTCCATGCCCGATTTGAAGAAAGCGTAATAATCTTTGAGTCGCGCTTCCCGATTATCAACAGCAGTGGCCAGCGTGGCCAGCGAAGCGGTGAAGTGTTTGGCGATGCCTTGGCGAAAGGTCAAGATGGTCTCGTCATCAAGTTTGCTATTGAGGGAACGCGGCCCCCCGGCGTCGGTTTCATAAGTCATGCCGATTGCGCCGTTCAAAGACGCCCACGAATCTTGATAGCCCGCATAGTACAAATCGAAGACGTGGCGCGAATAATAATTCCAGCCATATTGATCGAAGGCCGCTGCATTGCCGCGCCCGAATTTGTCGAACCAGAACTTTGACCTTTCGGGCAAATTTTTATTCACCGGATCGGCAACCGGCGGGAAGAAATAGTTGGAGACCTGGCCGTGATGGTCAACGAAAACCTGCGGATGCCAATCGCGCAGGGCCTGAACAACGGCGATATTTTCGGGCTGTGTAAAGGCCAGCATATCGCGGTTCATATCGAAGCGATAATGATTCCCGCGTCCGTAAATTTGATACGGCTCGAAATGTTCGATGCTGAAATTTTCCGCGTTACCAATGGCGACGGAATTTTCCCACGCCGCAAAGCGTTCGTGGCCGTCCGGGTTGTGCATGACGTTGATGACGATGACGGCGTGTTGCAAAATTTCAAGGGTGCGCGGTTCGTTCGAGGCCGCTAGTTGATACAACACCTGTTGCACGGCTTCATAGCTGGCCGATTCGTTGCCGTGTATGCCGTAGTTGAGCCAGACGATGACCGGCGCGTTGGCGGCGATTTGATTGGCTTCGGCGTCGCTGGTTTTTCGCGGCTCTGCGAGTTTGGCGATGCTGGCTTTGATGTCATCGAGGTGGGCTAAATTTTCCGGCGCGGAGACGATGGCTAAATAAAGTTTGCGATGTTCCCAGGTCTCGCCGTTTTCGAGGAGGCGAACGCGGTCGGGCGCGGCTTCAGCAATTTTTTCAATGACGCGGACGATTTGCCCATGCGAAGTTTGAAATTGTCCGGGTTCATAGCCGGTGATGGCCGCCGGACGCGGCACGTTTTCCCGATACGGCCCACGCGCATAAAATTCAAATTTTCCCTGCGCCGTGGCGGTGATCGAAAAGCAACTTGCGATGAGAAAGAGCAGCAACAACGATTTTAATTTCATGTTGAAAGATTCACCTGTGATTTTGAATTGACCAGCAAAGATACTAAAAGAAAAGGCGGGTATTGAAAAGAATATAGCGGCTTGCAGAGGTGTGCGATTTGTTGAGAGGCGGTCGCGGACAAATGAAATTCGCTATATGGGCATTATTTATCGCAACACCAATAAACCTGGAGGACCGTTGCAAGTCCTCCAGGTTTAGAGAGCTTGATAGCTGACGCGGCGTTTTAATTGGGCGCACTGATTCGGTTTAATAAATCGGTTTGCACCGCATCACTGAAGAAGATGTTCGCCGGGGTTTTATAGATATACCCGTTAGTGCCAAACGCGCATTTGCCTTCGGACGGACACACCAGCCCGTTACAGTTGTTGTAGATATAAGTTTCCATCTCTTTCATTCGCTGATTGAGAGCCGTGATGGACAGTCCCAAATGGTCATCAAGAGCTAAGGAGTACGCCAACATATAGACTTGATAAGGTGAGTAGGTTGACATATTCCAATCCGGGCAAGCATATGCCAGCATATCCAACTTGGAGTCTATCAAGGCAGCGATTTCCGTTTGAACAATTGGTCTGAGATAGGAATACGAACTGCGTATATCCCACGCCATTTGTCCAAATTCAGCAGGGGTCATATTTCCATGAGAGCCGATAAGCTTGACCTGATCAATACGGGCAGGGGGAGCATAATTCGGAAACACCCGCAAACTGTTTTGTGACATATCGTCAATCTGAGCATCGGACAAAGCGCTCAGTACATTCATGAAGGTTGCGGTTATCACGCTCTTTACCTGCGCCCGCGTTAAACGAGAACAATTTGACGAATTGCACGAACCGGGTAAAGTTTGGTATTCCAGAACGGACAGTTTATCAACAACCGCTTGGCTTGCTGTGACCCCGGAGCGACATTGCATAAAATACAAAGCCCCGTTGATCCGCACTTGATAGTTGCTGCTACTGGTTGGACACGGCGCTTGAGCGCCAATGCCTGCCTGCAAAAACTGCACGGTTTGCAACGAGTATGGTTCGCCTTTTGCCGTTCGATTCCATTTCATGGCAAGCAAAACAACAAGCCCGATAACCATACTCATAGTCAAAACGACCTTTCCATATTTCATCATCATTCTTGATTTCATGTTTCACCTCACAGGTGGTTTTTCATTTCATGAACAAGTATTGCCAACTACAAGGTAGCTGGAAAAATGCGTTTGGCAATAGAATTGTTGTGCGCCTTTGGATTTTGTCTTTTAATCGAGAGCATTCCAACGAAGTCCATTGCAATCATTAAGACCGATACTTGCACAGCCACGACTATTGGCTGTGATTCGATACTGAATGCCATTTGGGGCTTGCACGAGAACATCTGCTCCAGCGGCATACCCACAATGGGTACAGGGTTGATTGCCAGGACATCCCCCACAAACAAGACTCGCCGCAACGACGAGTGTAAGAAAGACGAATCGCTTGGCAAACATACCCAAGCCACTCATAGAAACAATCGCTATGTTTTTCGGTTCAATTAAATTTCCTTTTTACTTTTGGATTTGAACTTCGGGTGTGCATCATATCGTTTTTTTTGGTCAACAAAAATTCACTTTGATTGTTGGGATTCTGTGGAAATAGTGCCTCTCTCTGCACTGTGTGTTCCAAGGATCACGTACCTCAGTCAACGATTACTGGCAAAGGCGATGGCTTGTAGATTTTTGCTCTAGCGGCGGTCTCTGACTGTTGGAATTCCAACAGTCAGAGACCGCTTTTCAACAACGGGGACGCTGTTGGTTTTGCCCTTCGGGGTTACGGATTTTGCCGAGAATTTCTAAACGGCAAGGCTGCGCGTGATCTCTTCAATCGCGTTTATGTTCAGGGTTCGGCGGCGAGTCGGCGCTTTTGGCTTGGCGTTGACGCGCCCATTCCTCGATGCTTTCGCGTATATATTCGCCGAAGTCTTCGATGTCACGCGCCGATTTTTCCCAGAACTCTTTGAAGGGTCGCGGATCAAAAAACGGCATCTCTTTCGTCCATTTGCGATCCCCTCGCTGCGGCGGCACTTCGTCTTCATAAAATGCCGCCAGTTGTCGGCAGGCCATTGCCGCAACGGTCAACGAACTGCCCGTCGCCAGCGGTTCAAAGATGACCACATTCGTGCCATCGAGTTCTTTCAAACGCGCCAACACGCGATTGTATTGCTCGACGCAAAAGGCCGCCGTGTCTGCCGCGCCGCCCGTCCATTCCGATTGCAAAGCCATGCGCGATGTGCGGCGCAATACATTTACCAACTTCGCTATCTCTTGCTCTCTTTCCATACAACACCTCCTGTGTGATTGCTAACTAGAGGGTGTCGCAAAAACGGATTTTCTGTCCAGATATTGTATGTGGTGGTTTAATCATCCACAAGATATGGACTGTTTCTGGAATTCTGCGACAGACTCTATCTATAAACTTTTACTTTCAACCCTTGCCCAAACTTGTAGCGCGCAACCCGAAACGCCGGAATATTCTGATGAAGCGTTGCCATTTGCTGAGGGGCGCAAAACTCTGATGCTCGATTTGAGCCTGCAAATACACCACCCCGGCAAGAATTCCGGTCTGCACGGGCGACAGCCCTTTGGTGAGGCGCTTGTTGCGCGCCTCTCGTACTGCGCCTGACGTTGCGTCAAAAGCCACCTTATGAAAAGGGCAGACCAGGCAACCATCAAGAACCAACGGCGGATTCATCACTTTGTTTTCGTGCGGACAGACTGCAATGAAAGCTTGCACGGTGTCGCCGGATTTGATGACGCAATACGGAATGTCTCGATGATTTAAGCAGACCGCCATCGTCTCGGTCATCTCGTCAAGCGAAGCTACGCGAATCATTTCCGCCATCGTTGCCCTCCTTATTTCATTGCTCAGGCAAAAGCGTTATTGCAGATATTGGTCACGCCACGGTTAGCTGTGGCTTTCTTACCAGCGACCGAACGCCGCCCAGCCGTGGCGCATTTTTTTTGCGCCCCAACAGCCGGTGTGCAATGAGCGATAAGGCGCTTCTCTTGCGGCCTGCGCGTCGCTCTGGTCGGCAAAATATTCGCAGAGTCCGCGCGCAACCAGGCGCGTCACCTGTGGCGAAGCCGTTTCCGCAAGCGGCGCGAAGGCATGAGCAACTTGCGGTTCCAGTTCGGTCAAGCGCTTCAGCACGCCGTTGTATTGGCGGACACAAAACGCGGCGGCGTCCGGCGCGGCGTTATACCAGGCGGCATAACTCGCCGAACGAGCGATGCGCCGCAACACGCTGGTCAATTTTTTGATCTCCTGTTCTTTTTCCATTTATTCACCTCTGATTTTCAATAATGCTTCGCGCAGCAGTTTTTTGCCCTGATGCACGCGCCATTTCACCGTTGAAACCGGCACCCCTAAAAACGCGGCGATGCGTTTCAAAGGCATCTCGTCAAGAAACCGCATACGCAAAACCAAAGCGTAATCCGGTGCCACCGTTTCCAGCGCCCGATTCAATTCTTCTGAGCTTTGCTGCACGAAAGGCCGCGACAGGGCGGCGATATTTTCAAGCAGCACTTCATCCAGTTCTACGCGACCGGCTTGGTGCAGGCTTTCGCGTTTGCCAAAGCGCAAGGCGCGATGGCGAGTGATGGCCGACAACCAAGCAGCGAACTTCGACGGCTCGTCAATC
This sequence comes from Acidobacteriota bacterium, assembly GCA_016201275.1. GTDB lineage: Bacteria > Acidobacteriota > Blastocatellia > UBA7656 > UBA7656 > JACQDB01. The sequence goes on along the minus strand of JACQDB010000161.1, from coordinate 7,595 downwards.
GAAGGCAAGGCTTTGAAGGCCAGCAACAAAGCCTCTTGCGCTACGTCTTCGGCGTCCTCGCGTCCGACGATGCTTTGCGCCACGCGCACCGCCGCAGCGCGATAACGCGACGCCAACTCATCGAAGGCATCCAGACTGCCGAGTATCGCCCCGACCACAAGGATTTCATCGGGCGGTTCTGCGCTTGCCTTTGCCATCCTTACTCCGAACCAATTTTTGCGCGGCTGCAATAGCCTCACATGAATATAGAGTCAAACGCTGGCGAAAAAGTTAGTGAGTAAAAATAATTTTTGTGAGTGAGACCATGAGCGATGTTGAAAAAGTCGCGAGAGCGTGTAGCAGAAATGAATGTTTTGTCCAGATATTGTAGGTGATGGTTTAGCCAACTACAACATATGGGCGGTGGCTGAAATTCTGCGACACGCTCTCGCTACACCGCGTGGTTAAAAATTGCACGGCGACACGGTTCTTGCGCTTGAAAAAACTTGATCGGCAAACCACCAAACGGCCTCTGATGAAAACCTGAAATCGTTTGGCCGGTGTGTTGGAGCGGTGCAGTTTATTCGTAGCGCAGCGCTTCAATCGGGTCTAAAGCGGCAGCCTTGCGCGCCGGGTAATAGCCAAAGCCTACGCCTACGAGTACCGAAAAGACCACCGAAGCGATTATCGAAACCGGCGAGATCAAGGTCGGCCAATTCAAGGTCTTCGAGATAATGATGGACGCGCCGACACCGACCAAGACGCCGAAGATACCGCCGACCACCGACAGCGTGATGGACTCGATTAAAAATTGCCGACGAATGACGCCGCTGCGTGCGCCTATCGCCATGCGTATGCCAATCTCGCGTGTGCGTTCGGTCACCGACACCAGCATGATGTTCATAATGCCTATGCCGCCAACCAGCAGCGACACACCGGCGATGGAGGCCAACAGATTGGTCATGATTTTGCTGGACTGGTCAGCCGCTTCGGCTACGTCTGTGAGGTTGCGAACCGTGAAATCATTTTCCTGATTGCCCGACAGTTTATGCCGTTGGCGCAGTAAATCGGTGATCTGTTTTTCGGCGGTGAAGGTTGCAGCGGCGCTGATTGCCGACACCATTGCCGCTTGCACATGGGTGATGTTTAACATCTTTTTTTGCGCTGTGGTGTAGGGAACAAGCACCGTGTCGTCCTGGTCTTGCCCAAATTGATTCTGGCCTTTCACGCTTAACACGCCCAGCACCCGAAACGGCAGATTGCGAACCCGCAGAGTCTGTCCCACGGGGTCGCTGCCAGCAAACAAATTATCGGCAACGGTTTTGCCGATCACACACACCCGCGTCGCATTCCGCACATCGGCTTCGCTGAAAAATTCGCCCGCCGCCATAGGCCAGGCGCGTATCTCAGGAAATTTTTCGTTGGTGCCTTGAATGCCGCTTGAAGCCACCCAGTTCTGATTGCCGAAAACCAGTTGCCCATTGGCTCTGACCACCGGGCTTGCGGCTTTGACCGCCGAGCATTCCTGCTCGATGGCCGTGATGTCTTCGGGCAACAGCGTCGTGCCTGAACCAAAGCCGCCGCGTGTGCCGCCGGTGTTTGACGACCCGGCAAAGACGATCAACATATTGTTGCCGAGGTTGGAAATCTGCGCTTGTATCGAAGCCGATGCCCCTTGCCCTATGCCCACCATAGCGATGACCGCACCGACACCAATGATGATGCCGAGCATCGTTAAAGACGAACGCAGTTTATTGCGGCTCAAGGCGCGCAAGGCAATTCTAAAGGTCCCCCACAGATTCATTCGTCGTCCTCCTCGTCGTCTTCGTCAGCGATGAGCGGCATATTTTTCAACTCTTCACGCGCCGAGCGCGTCTCGCCTACCGGTTCATCTTTGCGGATTTTGCCATCCTTAAAAACCACCATGCGCCTGGTGTATTGCGCGATGTCGTGTTCGTGCGTCACCAACGCGATGGTGATGCCGCGCTCCTCGTTCAAGCGTTGAAATACGTCCATCACTTCAATCGAAGTACGGCTGTCAAGATTGCCGGTTGGTTCGTCGGCCAGAATAATCGCCGGATGATTGACCAGCGAACGCGCTATGGCGACGCGCTGTTGCTGCCCACCGGAAAGTTGATTGGGCATATTGTGCATACGGTCGCTGAGGCCGACAATCTCCAACGCTTCCGTAGCGCGCTTGAGGCGTTCGGCGGGTTTCAAGCCGAGATAGAGCATGGGCAGTTCGACGTTTTCCAGCGCCGTGGTGCGCGACAAAAGATTGAAGCCTTGAAAGACAAAACCAATTTTACGATTGCGTATGTCGGCCAGTTCATCGCGTGAAAGTTTCGATACGTCTTCGCCATCCAGGTAATAATGGCCTCGCGTCGGTTTATCCAAACAACCAAGTATATTCATGGTCGTAGATTTGCCCGACCCGCTGGTGCCCATAATGGCGACGAATTCGCCGCGTTGAATATTGAGCGAGATGCCGCGCAAGGCATGAATTTCTACGTCGCCCATCATATAGGTTTTATGAATGTGAACCAGTGAAATCAACGACGTAGTATGCAGCGCATCGGTGGCTTGATGAATTTGTGCAGTGACCTGAGTTTCCAACTTCTTACTCCCCTGCGTCAGTCGTCTGGAGTCCGAAGTCCGGCGTCTATGCTGATGAATGGCTACGTTCACAAAAAACAAAATCGTTTGTTCAAGCCTAAACGCCGGACACCGGACTCCAGACGACTAACGGTTGCTTATCGGCCCCTAGGACCGCCGCCGGGTCGTTGCGTGAACGGCGAAGTGGGTTGCTGGCGATTGTTATTGCCCCCCGCGTCAGTCTGGCCGATGATGACGGTATCGCCTTCGTGTATGTCGCCGCTAACGATTTCCGTAACGCGCCCGTTGGTCAATCCTGTGCGAACGAAGCGCGGCTCAACAGTCTTGCCGCTAATCAACACCCAAACCATTTGCCCGGCTTGCCGACGTTGGCCTTCATCAGTGGCGTTGGCGGCTGGAGTTTGTCCACCGCCTGGCGTCGCTTGCCCTGGCGGCTGGCTTTGTCGCCCTTGCGGACTTGGTTGAGGTTGGCCTTGTTGAGGCGCTGGTTCTTGCTGTTGGCCTGGTCGCGGTGATGGCTCCTGATTCGCGGTTGCCGCGCCCTGCGCTTGATCGGGCGCTGCTGCGCCGCGTTGGGCTTCGCGTTGTTTGCGACGCTCTTCCATCTTCTCGCGCAAGGCCGCCTGTTCCTGCTCCGAGAGGTTCGGGCGAAACCGCAGAGCCGCATTCGGAATCGTCAAAACATTTTCCCTATGATTGACAGGAATCGTGATGTTGGCAGTCATCCCCGGTCGCAGTTTCATTTCCGGATTTGCCACTTCGATTACGGCGTTGTAGGTGACGACATTCTGCACCGTCTGAGCGTTCAAACGCAGTTGCGTGATTTCCCCTGCGAAGGTTTCATTGGCGAAAGCATCAACCGTGAAATTGGCTTTGATGCCCTGTTTGATTTGTCCGACATCGGCTTCATCTATCGAAGCCAAGACCTGCATTTTCGTAAGGTCGTTGGCAATGGTGAACAAGGTAGGCGCTTGCAAACTTGCGGCAACCGTTTGGCCTACATCCACGTTGCGCGAAATGACGACGCCATCAATCGGCGAGGTGATGATGGAATGATCGAGGTTGGCGGTGGCCTGTTGCAATTGCGCTCGGGCCTGCGCCAGCGCGGCTTGCGCCTGTACCACTTTGGCCTTCGCGGCAGCGTTCGCGGCTTGCGCCTGATTGACTTGCGCCGCCGCCTGTTGATAACGCGCAGCGGCAGCGTTGGCGTTGGCCTGCGCCGCTTCTATATCGCGCCCAGCAATCACATTCTTGATTTCCTGATAGCGTTTGACCAGCGCTAGAGCATCGTCGCGCTGCACGCGGGTGACTTCCTGATTGGCGCGGGCCGCCGCCAGGTTCGCTTGTTGATTGGTGATTTCGGTTTCGGCGGCCTGAACGGCGGCCTCTGCATTGGTGACATTGGCGCGGGCATTATCAACCTGCGCCTGAAACACCGTAGGGTCTAAACGGGCAATCACCTGTCCGCGTTTCACCTCGGTGTTGAAATCCGCGCCCAGCCATTGCACGGCACCTGACACTTGCGAACCGACCTGCACGGTGGTCACCGCCTGCACCGTTCCGGTTGCCGAAACGCTTACGTCCACCGAACCGCGTTCAACTTTTGCGGTGATGTAATCGCTGGCGCTGGCTTTATTGCCCCAGATAAAATAAGCCGTTGTTGCTGCCGCCGCCACTCCCACGACGATACCGATTATGGCCTTGCGCTTTTTCAAGGCGCTGAAAAAATTCTTCATGCTCTCTACCGTTCCGGCTATTTCTCGCCGCTCAACATTGCTGCGTAGCAAGCCAATTTATCAATCATCTTGGTGATTTTCTCGCCCTATTCTTAGACGCTTGCCTGCGCTTCACGGTTACAGCGAAGGCTACAGCAAAAAGTTTCAAACGCCTTCAGAAAAAAATTATGCGGTCCGCCTGCGCCCTTCATTTCAGAATCTCGACGCGCTCTGCTACAGTTGCCAGCGGCAAATATTCATTGTAAAAAATCATCATGATACCTGCAATCGTCGGTCCCACAGCGTCGGGCAAAAGTGAACTGGGCATCAAACTCGCTCAACAATTTCATGGCGAAATCATCAATCTCGATTCCGTGCAGGTCTATCGCCGCATCTATGTCGCCACCGCCAAAGTGCCGCCCGCAGAACAAGGCGGCGTGCCGCATCACTTGATTGATCTGGTCGAGCCTACGGAAAATTTTACTGCCGGTGAGTATGCCAAACTTGCCATTGCAACGATTGAAGAGATAGAAGCGCGCCAGCGTATGGCGATTTTAGTCGGCGGCACAGGCTTTTATCTGCGCGCCATCACGCATCCGGTTTTTGCAAGTCCGGCGACCGATTTAACTTTGCGCGAGCGCTTGATGAAGGTGCGCGACCGCCACAGTCCAGAGCATCTGCATCGTCTGTTGCGCCGCCTGGACGCCAAAGCCGCTGCGGCCATCAGCCCGCGTGATTGGTCAAAAGCGCTGCGCGCTCTGGCGTTTTATTTTCAAACCGGCAGGCGCATCTCCGAAGCTCAAAAAGACTTGCCGCCACCGCCGCCACTGGCTTCGCGCATACGCATTGTCGCGCTGTCACCGCCGCGTGATTTGCTCTATGAAAAAATTAATCGCCGCGCTGAATTGATGTTTGCAAGCGGCTTGATTGAAGAGGTCAAAGGCTTGCTGGAAAGCGGCGTACCGGCCAATGCCAAAGCCTTTCAGGCGCATGGCTATCGTCGCGTGGTCGAATATTTACAGGGCTGGCGAACGCGGGAGGACGCGCTCAATCAGATGAAACTCGACACACGGCATTATGCCAAACGGCAATTGAGTTGGTGGCGCGCCCAAGCCGAGGTGAAATGGCTGCAACGCTTCGGCGATGACCAACAGGCATTCCACGAAGCCAGCGATTATCTTTCCATGATGCGGGATAAAGATTTGTAGCGACCTTTGCAGTAGGCGGGTTGAAAAATCAATGGCGTGAAGGTGCGAAGATTCGATGTCCGCCTCCGCAAAAAAAATTCCCAGCAGATAGGGCGGAGGCTGCGGCGCGGCGCGGATTATCCGTCCCCATTGGCGCAAACGGATTGAGCTGCTGGGAATTCACACGAGGCCTTCGCGTGAGGGATTTTCCGTCGCCCGACGGGGAAATCAAAACTGCACGCCAGCAATTTGTTCCAGCGACGCATCCAGCCCATGCTGTAGGTACTCTTCGCGGCTGCGATTAAAAATGAAGCGCAGTTTATCTATGAAAAAGGAGCGCAAGCGCGTCGGGTTGGCGCTCTCTTGAAGAGCGCTGGTAACCGCCAGTCGCAGAGCATCGGTGACGCCGGCGATGAAGTCTTCGGCAGTCGCCTGACCGACGAAAACAATCTCGCCTTCCATGTACTCGAACTCTGCGCCGAAGGGATCGAGGAAAGGATATTGCAACGCCAGTTTCAATTGTCCAGCGCGCAAGTGCAAAGGGAAATCATCGCGCTGCTCGATGATTCGCAAAACATCTTCGATAGCTTTGGCCATCTCGCCGAGTAATTTTTTAATCTCCGCCAGGCGTAAATCGTCTGCGGTTTTTTCGCTATCATCGGACAAGGCCATCAATTCACGAGTCGGCAGAATCCGCAAATCTTTTGCCTTGTTGCCTGCGGCTTTCGGCGTAGCCTGCGGTTTGGCTTTCGCTTGATGTTGGACCGGTGCGTTGCCTTCGCCCACCGCGCTTGGCGCAACCAAAGCGTCAAAGTTTGCTGGCTCTGCCGCGCCGTTTTTGGCGCTGGCCGGTGTCGGCGTGGTACTTACTTCGACGCCGTAGGAAGTTGGTTCGGCGGCTTTCATCATCTCGAAATCGTCTGCGGTAATGAAGTCCGGCGAGGGCGGCGCTTGACGATGCGAAAGAGTGGCGGCGATTTCCTGGCGCTGATAACTGGCAGGTTCAAGCGGCAACCCTTGGTCAAGCGCAGCGTGTGGCGAAGAAGGAATGGCATCAACGGCTGACGATAAAGCAGCGGCAGGCAAAGGCGCGACCGTGGGTGGCGCGGCGCTGTCGCCTTGCGCGGCGCGCCCGCCGCTGGCCAAAGGTGTTGCCGCAGGTTCATCGTTAGCGGTTTTGAAATGAACATCAAAACTGCCGCCCGCTTGCTGGCAGCGTTCAATCAATTGCCGCAAGGCGATGTGGTTTGGCAATCCGGCAATTTCCAAATCGCTGTCGTTGGCGATGGCATTGGAAGGGATGACGCTGCACCTGCCATCGTCTATGAAAATCATGACCGGGTTGGCTTCGGCAAATACTTCTATGAACCACAGGCGTTCGCGTTCGCGCATAAATTTGCCAATCAATTTTTCGAGGTCGGCGAATTCTGTGCTGAGTTTTGCATAGAGGGTTTCGGCAAACATTCTTCCAGCCAAGGCTTTGGCGACCGGGACTGCGTAAGCGAAGATAGAGACGCCTCCGCGTTCGGTTTTAGCTCTGGCAGTGACATCGTTGATAGCCGTTTTGATGGCGTATTGCGTGCCGCGTTTTTCGATGACGCCGATCACCTTGCCTCTATCGAAAACGATGTGATTATCAGTATCGCGCAGCGTAATTTCGACGACGCCGGAAAACCCGCCTTCGCATAAATCGGCCACCAGCGCCTCCACCAGCACATAGCTGGTCGCCAGATTCTGATGCACGACTTTGCCTTGCGGAATAAACATAAACGATTTTCAGATGCCAGATTTCAGAGGCTAGATGTTAGCAGGAGACGACGCCGAAAAGCGAATTCCACAATCCGATTTCGCTCGCTCGTTTCTAACACTTCTTTGCACGAAACCCGATAACGGGAAGGATAATCTAATTTGCAGGCCAAGTCGCCAAGCCGCACAGTTCATATCGCTATGCAAGGTATACCTAATGTGCGACTCTTTCATCGCTCAAATTGCGAGGAGGCCATCCAAATCAAGCGACGGTCGCCTCATTTGTAGATTGAGAAAGACGCCGACCGTATGCGCCAGTACCTTACGGATGATGCGTCCTTGATAATGCCAG
>JACQDB010000160.1 GCA_016201275.1 Acidobacteriota bacterium | reverse complement strand
ACTTCTTTGGCGACTTTGGCGGCATCGGCGCGACTGCCTTTGGCCAAGATAATGGGCAACGAATCCAAGACGTGATCGGTGAGGTTTGGGGAGCCGTTGAGCAGTTCATTGAGCAACTCTTCGAGCAGCAAAGCCAAACCGAGGCTGAGAAGGTTGAGGCGATAATTGAAGGCTTGATCAGACGGCAGGTCAGGAAACCAAGCCCGCCAATGACCGCCAACGTAGTCATAGATGCGGCGTTGTTGAAAATGACCTTGGAGATGACCGAACAGATAGATGGTCACCAACTCTTGGTCGGTAAAAGGCGGTTGGTTATTGTTGCTCAGACGTTGAACTTTCAGGACTGAGCGTTTATCGTAAACGCTACAGACCCAGACATAGAGTTGGATGAGTTGATTTTCCATAAACCCAATTCTACAACTCTTTGTCGGGCTGATTTCAACTCTTGATTCGCATTTTTTATTTATTCGTAGGCATTGACGACCCGCTATCAAAAATCAGCTTGGAAATGAGGAGGCTTGAATTCAGATGAAACGATTACTTTTGACCACAGCCGTTGCCGTATTTCTTGCGGCGGTCGGTTGCTTCGCCTTGACTGAAGCCAACGCCAGCGATAGCAAAAAAGCGGCGAATGCCAAAGTAACTTTTACTAAAGATGTCGCGCCAATTTTTTATAGCAAATGCGTGGAGTGCCACAGGGCTGGCGAGATTGCGCCGATGTCTTTGATGAGTTACAAAGAGGCGCGTCCGTGGGCGCGTTCGATCAAAGAAAAAGTGGTCACTAAAGTCATGCCGCCCTGGCACGCCGACCCTAAGCACGGAGCCTTCTCGAATGACCGCCGCCTGTCGCAAAAAGAAGTAGAGACGATTGCCGCCTGGGTGGATGGCGGCGCGTTGGAAGGCAACCCCAAAGAGTTACCGCCCACGCCGAAATTCGTTGAGGGGTGGAACATCGGCAAGCCGGATCTGATTTTCCAGATGCCCGAAGCCTGCGCGGTTCCCGCCTCCGGTGTGGTCGCTTATAAATATTTCAACGTGCCGACCAATTTCACCGAAGATAAATGGGTACAAGCTGCTGAGATTCGCCCGGAAAATCGCAGCGTAGTGCATCACATCATCGTCTTCATTCAGACCAAGGGACGACAGCAATTGCTCACTGGCTGGGCCCCCGGCGAACAACCGGCGGTGATGAAAGACGGTCTGGCCAAACGCATACCAGCGGGCGCGACGCTGGTGTTTCAGGTTCATTACACGCCAAACGGCAAAGCCGCCAGTGATCGTTCCTATGTGGGTTTGATTTTCGCCAAAGAGAAGCCCAGGAATGAACTGCTGGTGATGCCGGTGCTGAACATGAAATTTGTGATTCCGGCTGGCGAGGCGAATTATCAAGTGGAATCGTCTTACACTTTCAAAGAAGACGCGCACATTCGCACGTTGATGCCGCATATGCACCTCAGAGGCAAAGATTTTCTCTATCGTGTGACCTATCCCGACGGGCATTCGGAGATTATTTTGTCGGTGCCGAAATATGATTTCAATTGGCAGACCTACTACTTTTTGAAAGAGCCGGTTGCCGCCCCCAAAGGCACTCGCGTAGATTGTCTGGCGCATTTCGATAATTCGACCCAGAACAAGTACAACCCCGATGCGACCACAGAGGTAAAGTGGGGCGACCAGACCTTTGAAGAGATGATGATCGGCTGGATGAGTTACACGCTCGATAAAAATGAAGTGAAGACGGGCAGCGCAGAACCGTCGGCGCAGAAAGTCAGCCGCAACCAATAAGCAAACTCTTCTTTGCAGACAAACGAACAGGCGCGACCTTCAGATCGCGCCTGTTTGCGTCGTGCTGCAAATTTGCGACTGGTAAATCCTGACCTCTGACTTAGCGGCTTGGCGAAACTTGGCGACTTGTCGCGAAAGCAGTTGTTGGTTTCCCTTATTTATTTTCTCGCGTCACATCGCCAAGATTTCTCTTTCACCTTACCGCAGCAATGGTGAACGATGTCAGCTTTTTTGCCTTCTGGTTTGCGCCGGTTGTTGCAGATTAAAAACGCGAAAAACACCGTAACTACCCAGCCTTTTTGTGATGGTCTGCGACTCTCCGCACCTCAAAGCGGCACAGCCGCAAGCACGGGCTGAGTAGTTACAAAACACCAATAAAATCAAGGTAAATTACCTTCTCATCAAAGCGCACTTCATACCACTCTTTCAACGACCAAACGGCAGCAGGCGAGTCTGAAAGTTTGTCCATAATTTTTTTTGGCGTCCGCATCCCCACATCGCGGCCTCTTGTCATTTCCCCAAGCCTTCAAGCAGCAACAGCGACAGCCGCGACAGCATATAATATCCGGCGTTGTCTGCTGTCCAATCTACCTCCGGCATATTGTCGCAGGTAATCGCCATCGCAATGCGCCCGCGCTGGGAATAGATAATGCCGACGTTGCTGCGTAAGGCCTCGAGCGCTCCCGATTTCGTCGCCATCTCAACACCGTTCAAGGTGCGGCCTATGCCGTTGCGCCCTTGTTCGCGCTTCATCAAATCCAGCATCTCTTTTGAGGCTTCGCGGCTGATGACTTCGCCGCGTTCGAGTTTCTCCATCAGCATCACCATCTCGTGCGGAGTTGTCACGCCCAGTCCGTATTTTTTATTGTCCGCCTCTTTGTCCGCCACGCTTTCGCCACCGCCACCGATTTTTCTGAGTGCGCGAGTGTGCTGCAAACCCAACGCATCCAGGCGCGCATTTACGGCGTCGGTGGTCAATATATCCAACACCAGATTGGTAGCCGTGTTGTCGCTCAAGAGCATCATCAAGGTCACGCCATCGCGAAAAGAGAGTTTCAAACCGTCGGACAATTCTTGAAGTATGCCGGAGCCGGAAACTTTTTTGGCAGCGGTCAAACTCAGTTCATCACTCCATTTCGCTTTGCCTTCGGCAACTCTGGCGAAGGCTTCCACCATGATGGCGGTTTTAATCGTGCTGGCGGTGCGAACCTTTTCATCGCCGTTGAAGGAATAGGTCGCGCCGGTGTCCAAATTTTTCGCGTAGAGAAAAATGTTGCCTTTGAAGTTGGCGGCTTCGGCTTTCACTCGCGCCGCAAGCGTTGCCGCTGTCGCCGGTGGCGCGGCGGGTTTTGGCGATTGCGCCGAAGTCGCAAAAGCGAGCAACAGAACCACAGCGACACTACAGCGATAGGTTTTCATCGGTTGGTTTTTCATGTGGCGATTGGCTCCGAGTAGTTGATTTGCCAGCCGCACTCCGCAAACACGCCGCTTGTGGCCGCGCCTGGTCTGAGCAAAAAGATGAAGGCAAGGGCAGCCGTCACCATAGGCCGAGGTTCAGCAACACCGAGGGGAAGAGGAAAGCTCTCCGCCCCTTTTCGTCGCAAACAGCTATTGATGATTGGCGCGCAACCACGCCAGTACCTCTTTGGGCTTGGTAAAATCCAGCGACGCCACCCCCAGTTCTTCGAGTTGCTCAACCCCCAGAGTGCGAATTTGCGCTTCCGTCTTTGCATCAAGTTGAAAACGCTTTCGCAGCAAACGCAAGGTGAAGGTTGCGGCTTCCTGCTGTCGGCCCTGTTGCAAGCCTTGTTGCAAACCTTCTTGCAAGCCTTCTTTCATCCAGGTTTCGGCCAGTGTTGACATTGCTACTTCTCCTTCTTTTTCGGGAAACACGGTTGTCAGCGTTTCCTGCAAACTCTCTCGCTTTAATTTTCTAGCGCCGGTTGCCAAATATTTCAATGCGGTAAACAGAAATTCCCAGCGATTGCCTTGCCACAGCGGACGATAAATCTCGAAGATCGGCGTCAGCTTCGCGGCTAACTCGGCGCGGAAAATATATTTCAGCAACAACAATCCGAAACGCAACAAAGCGCTGCCGCGTATCTCGTCGTCGGCATATTGTGACACGTCGCATAAATGATAGCGAAACTCCGGCACATAGTCGCGCAATTCTTCGATGCCCTCGAAGGCGAGTAAATCGCTGAAGCGCAAACTCACCTGCCAGGTTTCAGCGCCGTGATAAAAGACGATGGGAATGACCGGTGAAAATTTCTTGACGCGCTTCTGCTTTTCGGCTTCCCACACCCGTATGCTGTAACGCAGCACTTGCCAGGCGACCCATTTATCGGGCGAGCTTTTGTGTTCAAATAAAATGTAGATGTAGGCTTTGCCGCCGCGCTTGAGTTTGACGCGGAAAATCAAATCCGAAAGATGGTCTTTCAACTCTTCATCTACGAACGAGCCGTCAACCAATTCCAGCGAGCGCACGTCAAGCGCAGCGATCACCTTCTCCGGCAAATAGTTTTGCAGGAAGTCCCGCGCCACTTCGAGGCGCGACATCAACTGCTTGAAAAATGCGTCGTGCGGGTTCTTTACATCCATCAGCAAGTCCCCGAAAGCGTCGCGCTTGGTCGCCTCGCGCTGCCTCAATCGGCAATGTCTCGACGATAGTGCATACGCTCGAACTGAATTTTACCGAGGGCTTCATACGCTCGACTTCGCGCTTCTTGACGGGTTCGTGCGCGCGCCGTGACGCCCAACACACGCCCACCGTTGGTGATCACTTGCGCGTCTTCGTTGAAGGTGGTTCCGGCATGAAAAATCGTCACGCCTTCGACCTGACTGGCTTCCTCTATGCCGTGAATCTCTTTGCCTTTTTCAAACTCGCCGGGATAGCCGCCCGACGCGGCGACTACACAAACACTCGCTTCCGCGCTCCACTTCACGTCAAACGCAGCGAGGCGTTTTTCCACTATCGCTTCGCAAATTTCTACGAGGTCGCTTTCCAATCTGACCAGTATGGCCTGGGTTTCCGGGTCGCCGAAACGCGCATTGTATTCGATGACTTTTGGCCCCGCCTCGGTGAACATCAAGCCGATGTAGAGGACGCCGCAAAACGGATAGCCTTCTTCATTCAAGCCCTGCAAAGTTGGCTCGATAATCTCGCGCTTGCAGCGTTCCAACAAGGCTTCGTCAATCAAACCGTCAATGGAAAACGACCCCATGCCGCCGGTGTTCAATCCTTCATCATGATCGTATGCGCGTTTGTAATCCTGCGCCGGAGCGATGATTTGATAAGCGCTGCCATCGGTGAAAATCATCAACGAGGCTTCGCGCCCGAACAGGCATTCTTCCAAAACGATTCTTGCTCCGGCTTCGCCAAAGACGCGCTCGCCCATCAAAGCGTGTAAGGCTTCGTCAAATTCCTGCTGGTCTTGGACGATGCGAACCCCTTTGCCAGCGGCCAGGCCATCGGCTTTGACGACGACGGGAAATTGGAAACCACTGTGCCTTGCTTGACGCGCCGCGTCTCTGGAATCGCAGGCGGCAAATTGCGCTGTAGGAATGCGGTGTCGCGCTAAAAATTCTTTAGCGAAAATCTTGCTGCCTTCCAGTTGCGCGGCGGTTTTTGAAGGCGCGACGATGCGTAGATTTTTGGCCGCGAAGGCTTCGGCAATGCCAGCCACGAGCGGCGCTTCGGGGCCTACGAAGGTTAAATCCGCGCCGATCTTTTCGGCTAATTCGGCCAGCCCTTCGACATCGTTGAGATTGCCTTTGACACAGGTAGCGACTTCGGCTATGCCGGCATTACCGGGGGCGCAATAAAGGTCTGTGGTGTGTTTGCTCTGCTCGAATTTCCAGCACAAGGCGTGTTCACGACCGCCCGACCCGATGACCAGAATTTTCATGACGTAGATTCCCTTGGTTAAAATCGTCGCAGGCGATTGAATCGTTACGCAGGTGATGAAGTCAATAAAGAAATAGGATTGCGAACCAAGAAGTTGTCTTCCAAGCCGCAATCCTACTGTTGAAAAATTTGCCGGACGCTTATTTTTTCTTGCCCGACCAGTCGCCGGTCATCTGCCCTGCGAAGTCGTATTTGCCAACCAGCTTGCCATCTTTGAGGGTGGAGGTGAAGGACACCGTGCCGTTGGGAGTTTCCAGGCTGAAGGTCAGACTGTCGCCCACTACTTTACCGTTGGCAATCGGTGCAGTGCCTTGCTCGGAAGTACTTTCGCCGGTAATTTTATCGCCTTCCTGCTTGAGCTTGAGGGTGAAGGCCAGCGCCTGTCCCATCACATCGGCGGTGCAATCCCAGTCGCCGCCAAAGGCCATTGCCATGCCGCCCGCAGCGGGAGCCGGAGGAGTAGTGGGAGTGGTGGGAGCCATCGCTGCCATGCCTTCTTTCTTCAATTCGAGTGGGCCGCCCATGCCGCCTAAATCCCATTTGCCGGAGATGACGCCATCTTTGAACATGGCAGTAACCGTGCCTTCGGTGCCACCGGCATCAAAGGTCAATTTCACTGCGCCGGTCGCTTCGTCAATAGTGCCATTGGTGATGGTGGCTGTACCTTGCGCGGTGTCAATCGAGCCGGACAGTTTGCCGCCGGTATTTTTGAGGTTGACGGTGAGAGGCAAATCGCCCACCGCGTCGCTCTTGGCTACGCCGGTGTATTTGCCCGAAATTTTGTCTTCAACAAACGCTGCCGCTGACATTGCCGGCGACGCCGCCACCAGCAATGCAATAACCAGCAGAGGGATAAATCTTCTTACCTGCATAATATTTTTCTCCTGATTGGTGTGTGAAATTTAAAAACTCAAACCACTTTACGCTGGTTAAGCGGATTAAGTTCATAGGCCAATTATTTATACCGCAGCCACTCTGCATTTACCAACCAAAATCTCTTTCCCTAAGGCTTCCGTGCGTGCCTTGCTTCGCCTGTTCCTCAAGCCGCAAATGTACATATGTACCGGCACACCTAAGCTCTGAGCCGACAACTCGACAGCGCCCCAAAATTTGACGTTCACGGGTTCGCTGTCTCTGAATTTCGTGCTGATTTCGACGGCGCATCAGCACCTCGTTTCGTGGTTGCGCTTTATCTGGAAAGCCCCAAAAGCTCAAACCAGCGGAGTCGCCGAACGCAGCCAATGCCGCTGAACTACGGACAACGGTCCATCAGGAAGGAAGAGAGGATTCAGCGGCAGCGCGTCTTTGGCAAACAGCCAATGATAATGAACGTGCAGGAGATGGGGGAAAATGGTTTGGGCGAAAACCGGATCAATTTGATGGTGCAGGTGTAAGGGATAATTGTAGCGCGGCGACAACTCCTCGACCCGTTGACTGGCGCTCCAGATGGCCAAGGATAGCGCCGCTTGATTCGATCCCCACAGCCTGGCCACTGCCGGTTCAACCCAACCCGCACCGGCTCGAAACGATAAGCCATCCGCGTGTGGTCGCAAGCCTTGGCGCATGGACAGGAAGAAGAAGTCTGCCCAGCGACGCAGAATTCCCAGCCTGCCGCGTACCACCACCAGCCCACCGTTGTAATTGGCTTTAATTGGCTGACGATCAACAAAAGACTCTCGCCACGGAAGGTCGTCATAATCCACGCCGCAACACTGACACAGCTTCCGCCAATAAGTGTCGCAACCATCCTTCGCACCGGCAGTGGATATGCCTTTCACATCCACCGGTCGTAGCGCCACATCAACGTGCGGGGGAAGGATAAAGGCGGTTGGCTCGCCAAGAAAAAGCGTGTCGCTGTCCAGTATGACTAAGGTTTCGTGGCGACGCATATCTTCAATGTACGCGGCAGCGGCCACCCGATTCGCGGAGCCATATTCGGGGCTTTCGGTGTTGAGAATTGTATCGAAATAATGGACGCCTAACTCATCAAGTCTTCTGCGAGCCTCTTTGGAAATCGGATGTCCGGCGCGTGGTGATAGCGCGTACAAGGCACAGTTCTGGAAACGTCCGGTGTACAGTCTGATGCTCTCAAAAAGCAGCAGTGCCTGCGCTTCCAGTACGCCGCCCTCTATGCAGGCGACAAACCCCAGGTCGGGCGCAGGCGTTACGGTCAAAGCGGAGGCGTTATTCGTGGCTTCCGGTAACCGTGGGTGCAGCGCACGCTTGAATCGTTTAAGGAGAGATACCACAAGGCTCCATCATCAGGTTGGCAACTCATTGCCGCGTAAAAGGAGTTAATAAACAACTGCTGATTTTACACCGCTGGAGGCGCGTATGGGGCGTGGGCTGGCACCATCACCCTCGCTACGACAGCTTACCAAGTAAGCTGTGTCTTTGAATGAGAGAGCGATCATCGAAGTTGCTCATTTACTGGTTTCCCTCTTCCTTTGTGTCGGCAATGCCGTTTCTTTTGCGGTGTGATAGATGGCTTCTGCCTCGCCATACAGTTTCATATAACAGTTCAATATCTCATCAGGAATTGGGATTCTTCTCAACTCTTGCGTCGTCACCCAACTATGCCGTAAAGGTTCAGAGATCGTCGAGCAGGCTTGGGCGATGACTTCTTCCGAGGTCGCTATTTGTAGCCGGTTCAACACCCGCTGCAACTCTGCCTGCGGGTTGTAAAAATACCCATGGTAGTGCGTCACGACTCGTTCCGATGGCTGTGTGTCAGCAAGCAGGCGTTGCATATAAGTCAGCCATAACTGTAGGCCAAAGTCGAGTGAGGAATGGCCACGCTGTTGCAGCGATTGCGCCACCTCAAGAGGATTGCGGAGGCAGATCAGTATCTTCAAGTCTGGGATCACGCGCCGCCAAAAA
Organism: Acidobacteriota bacterium; assembly: GCA_016201275.1. GTDB lineage: Bacteria > Acidobacteriota > Blastocatellia > UBA7656 > UBA7656 > JACQDB01. The sequence goes on along the minus strand of JACQDB010000160.1, from coordinate 955 downwards.
GGGAACAAGAGGGAATTGCGAGGGTCTTTCCAGCCCCACAATTCATAGCAATTAAATTGCTTCACCAGCGCTCCTGCGTCGTGGCGAAAGCGGCTCAGCCCCGCCCCCAATTCCCAGCCTTCCGGCATCGTAGGCGGCCAGTCCCAACTGCCGCCTAATTGCCCTAAGAGCGCCTCGTTCAGTTCAACGAAGTGGCTGTTTTCCCAAAACCCCTCCGCATTATCAAAGCCTGTAGCCGAGATTTCCTCCTGTGGGCCAAGATAGAGGCCACACAGATTCAATAGCCGAGTTATCATTGAAGTGCCGGAGCGATGCATACCGGCAATGTAGATCGTCATGAGCCTCCTTTGCCTCGACAAATTGTAAGTCCCACCACAACCAACTCTGATGATGCCGGGTGAAGATGACTTCTAGGCAAACAGCATCTTATCCTAATTCTGACTGCGGCAACAACACCTGCTCCACTCGCCCTTTTACCCGCCTAGACCAGAATGCGACATCGGGTTCGCCGCAAACCCAAGCAAAGGTTTTGGACTCATATAACCAAGTTGTGCATATTACCGTTAAGAAATGACCTTGTAACTAGAGCGGGTCGCAGAAATGGATTTTCTGTCCAGATATTGTAGGTGCTGGTCTGACTATCTACAACATATGGGTTGTTGCTGGAATTCTGCGACACGCTCTAACCTCGACTTTGTACATTTTTCAGAGGCGAACCAGCCTTGCTAATCCCCTCGACGGCAGTCGGGGGAGGCTTAAAATCCAACCTACGAAACGCCGCCTACGATAAACGAATCCCCCCGACGGTAGTCGGGGGAGGGTTAAAGCCCAACCTACGAAACGCTGCTACCGATAAACGAATCCCCCGATGGTAGTCGGGGGATGGTTAAAGTCCAACCTTGCCCGAGGCTCAAGGCTGGACTTTAACCATCCCCCAACTGCCGTTGGGGGGATT
>JACQDB010000162.1 GCA_016201275.1 Acidobacteriota bacterium | reverse complement strand
CCCCAACTGCCGTTGGGGGGATTGAAGAAAGCTTTGCTTGCTTGGTGTGTAGGTAGGACTTTAAGCATCCCCCGATTTCCATCGGGGAGATTCAGACGAATGGCCAAACCGCTTCGGCTCTCCGTTGCTAGATTTTTCAGCGGCGCAGCAGCCTGATTTCATTGGCTTTTTCAGCACCTAGAGCGGTTTTTGTTTGAGATTACTGAAATATCAAACCCGTTGAGCGGCGGTCGAAGACCTTCGCACGGTCGAAGACTGCTGCTCAACGATAGGGGGCTCCGTACACACATATGCAAACCACTCTAGAATTATTGAACCTCAGTTTGTTGAGGTGAAGTTCAATAATTCCAAGCGCGAACCGCAAGGTCAGCGCTTGATTGGTGTTGTTCAATTTGAAATTGTACAAAGTCGAGCTTACGTTTGCCTTTCTACTGATTTGCCTACACGGTTTTTGTCACCTTAGCCAATGAACGCGGGCTGTCCGGGCTTAATCCTTTGGCTTTGGCAAGCAGGGCCGCGAACAGTTGCGCCGGAATGATGTAAGGAATCGGCGTCAGGCTCTCTTCAATGCGCGAAGGAATTTGTAGCGTCCGCGAAGCGAGTTTCAAGGCCGCTTTCTCGCTCGATATGACTACGGTTTCCGCGCCCAGTTTATTCAATTTTCCCAGCAAATCCTGCATTCCCTGTAAGGTCTTGCCGGGTGGCGCAAACAAAAAAGCAGGGAAGTCGCGCTCCACCATAGCAATCGGGCCGTGCAAAAAATCCGCCGATGAAAAACGCTCGGCCACTACGTAACAGGTCTCCATCAATTTGATGGCGAATTCGTAAGCGTTGGCATAATTCAAACCGCGCCCTACGACTACGCATTGATTCATGTAGGCATAGCGTTCCACCATCGTCTCGATGTGTGGGCGCAGTTCCAGTGATTGCGCGGCGAGTTCGGGCAGGCGTTCGACTTCGGCAAAGCCTTGATTGCCGTTGAGCGCTGCGGCCAGCATATGAAAGATCACCAGTTGCCCGGTGTAGGTTTTCGTAGCGGCGACGCTGCGCTCGCGTCCGGCATGAATCAAAAAAGTTTCATCGGCAAGTTGCGCCATCGCCGAATCAGCTGCGTTGGTAATGGCTATGGTATGCGCGCCGCTTTGTTTCGCGTTTTCCAAAACGATGTTGACATCTGGGCCTTCGCCGGATTGCGAAATGCCGACGACCAGCGCATCTTGCAAACGCATCTTGGTGTGATAAAGGGTGTGGACGCCGGGCGCGGCAAGCGACACGGGAATGCCTGTGCTGATTTCCAACAGGTAACGCCCGAACAGCGCGGCGTTGTCGGAACTGCCACGCGCCACCAACACGATTAATTGCGGACGGCGTTTAGCGATGGATTCGGCAAAGCGTTTGATGCGTTTGCCTTCGCGGCGAATGGTGCGCTCCAGCGCCATCGGTTGCTGTTGAATCTCTGCAAGCATTAAAGACATAACGTATCAGAATCACCTCACCGAAAATGTTTGGAGTTCCGCTGTCAAGCGGTTGCGGTCATAGGCACAACCCGCCGCTTGAAGGCGGAACGTCAAACTGAAAATTACTTCGCGGCGGCACGGTTGAACGCTGTTTGTTCAATCACGCCTTTGCCTTCTTTGACCACGATGATGCGATTGACGCCTAGGCCCTCGAGTTTTTCCAGCCTTCCGTCCGGCCAGCGAATTTCCACCAAGTCTATCTTGGTGCGCTTCTCCAAGCCGAAGTGCAAACGCAGATCGTGGTGCGAAAGATAACTTGCGCCGCTGCGAACTTCATCCACTTGCGTCAAGTCGCCGCTGACAACTTTGACCCGTGCGCCTATGCCATCACGATTGCACGTGGTGCCAAGCGTTTTGATGAGGAGCGCATGGTTGGCATTGCCGCCATCGTTTCTCAACAACTGCGGCGCGCCGTCCAAGTCATTGACGATCATATCCACATCGCCATCGTTGTCTATATCGCCAAAAGCGACGCCGCGACTCACACGCTTTTCCATCAAGGCGTCGCCGCACTGCGCGGCGATTTCTGTAAACGTGCCATCGCGATTATTCTTGTGCAGCAACTTGCGTTGACGATAGCCAGCATCCAAACCGGCTTGATCTACCTGCGGATAAACGTGGCCGTTGGCGACGAAGAGGTCTAGCCAGCCATCGTTGTCATAATCAAAAAATTTCGTTCCCCAGCCGACATACGGCAAACTCGCCTCGGCAACTTTCGCGGCATACGAACTATCGGTGAACAGATTCTTGCCGGTGCTGCGATACAGCACATTGTATTCCTGAGAAAAATTTGTCGCAAAGAGGTCGAACCGTCCATCGTGATCGTAATCGCCAACCGTGACGCCCATGCACGCCTGCTCGCCGCCGTTTTCATTGACCGCCGCGCCCGACACAAAGCCTAGGTCTTTGAAGGTGCCATCGCCGTTGTTGTGATAGAGAAAATTTGGCGTCGCATCATTGGCGACAAATATATCCACCCAGCCATCGCCATCGAAATCGCTGCACACTACGCCGAGGCCATAATAACCTTGGGGATCGGCGACGCCAGCTTTGACCGAAACATCGGTGAAAGTGCCGTCGCCGTTGTTGTGGTACAGCGTGTCGCCTGCGCCGCGCAAGCCTCTGGGGCCGCATTGAACTTCTATGCCGCGATACCGACAGGGGCGTTCATTGACGGGCAATTTGTGAATATCGAAGTCCACATAATTGGCAACGAAGAGGTCCAAGTAGCCGTCGTTGTCATAATCCACGAAGGCCGCGCCGGTTGACCAGCGCGGGTCCTTGACGTCCGCGCTGGTGGTGACATCGGTAAACGTGCCGTTGCCGTTGTTCTTCAACAGGTGATTGGGCCCCAGGCAGGTGACGTATAAATCGTCCCAGCCGTCGTTGTTGTAATCGCCTACGCATACGCCCATGCCCCAACCGACAGCGCCGACACCGGCTGTCGCGGTGACGTTGGTAAACGTGCCGTCGCCGTTGTTGTGATAGAGTTCGCTGGGCGCTGGGGTCGCCGATTGCAGCGCCTCCATTGTCAACGAGTTGACTAAGTAAATATCAAGCCAGCCATCATTGTCATAATCAAACAAGGCTACGCCGCCGCTCATGGATTCGACGATGTAACGCTTTTCGGGCGACGAGCGGTGTTTGAAAGTGAGACCTGCCGACTTGGTGATGTCGGTAAATCGCACGCCGCCGTTTGCCGTTTGTGCGCTAGGCAGCCAACCGGAAGGCAGAAGCAGAAAGGCAAAAAGTAAAAGGCAAAAAGTAAAAGGCCAAAGGCCAAAGGCGCGCCGAAGAACGCGCCTACGCGCTTGGTTCAATCGCAAAATGTTTGCCTGAAGCAGCCGCTCAATCCTCATCAGCAATCTTTTCCTGAAGGCCACAAAGGAACGCCAGCCTTTCGCTTATAGCGAATTTCATTTGCCCACGAAAAATGACACCTTGTTGAGAGACGTTCTGTGACCGCTGCACGGCGTTCACAGACCGCCTCTCAACAAATCGCACACCCTCTCAAGCACGGCGGTCACAGACCGCTTCTCAACAAATCGCACACCCTCTCAAGCACGGCGGTCACAGACCGCTTCTCAACAAATCGCACACCCTCTCAAGCACGGCGGTCACAGACCGCCTCTCAACAAATCGCACCCCTCTGCAAGCCGCTATAGGATGGTGAATGAAATTAAGTGCAACCCTGCGGTGGTCGCCCGTACAGAGCATTGGAAAAGCATTCAAGTCTTGCAGGTTATTTCTTCCCTCATCCTTACTCGACGCAAGCACGACGCTGGCGCTCCTGTTGACACGCTCGCTCAAGGAGCGGTTCGTCCGCGCTCTTTGTCTTTGAGTTGTTTGAATATGGCGAAGCATCTTTGCGCCTCGGCGTCGCGCCCGGCGGCAGTGTAAGCGCGACCCAGTTGATATTGAATGTGCGCTTTGTCGGGAGCCAACTTCACTGCCGCTTCAAGATTTTTCGTCGCTCCCTCTACGTCGCCCTGTTGCAACAAGGCTTTGCCTAACTCGAAGCGCGCATCGGCAAACTCCGGTTTGTGGGCGATGACTTCGCGCAGTCGTTGCAACCCGCTTGCCGTTTTGCCGCTTGCCAACAGCACGACTCCCAGGTGATACCTGGCCAAGTCGTCTTTCGGATTGATGAAAAGCTCTTCGTCAAACTCCTGCGTCGCCTCGGCAAACTTTCCAGCTTTCACATAAACCAACCCCGTATAAAAATGCGCCAGCGGAATTTTGTTGTCCATCGCCAGAGCTTTTTGCAACTCCGCCAGCGCCTGCTCGTCCTCGTTGTGCGCTGAATGCGCTTGACCAAGCAAGATGTGAAGCAACGGACTATCGCCGCTCATCTGCACCATCTTTTGAATTACGGCGCTCGCTTCTTCGACTTTGTTTTGTTTGAGCAAAGCTAAACTGAGGGTGTAATACAGCGCCAGGTTGTTGGGTTTGGCGAGTAGGACTTCGCGCAAGGTCGCGGCGGCGGCGGCATAATCGTCGGCCATGAAATAACACATTCCCAAAAGATGTTTGGCGTTGAGGTTGGCCGGATTGATTTTTAATTCCGTGGCCAGCGCCGGTATCGCCTCTTGATAGCCTTCCGCTTTATAGCAGGCAAGCCCCCAATTGTAATACACATCACGCAGCCCTGCATCGTGATGGGCGGCGGCGCGAAACTGCTCAATGGCGGCGCGAAAATTTTGCCGTTCGGCTTCCAACACCCCCCACTGATGATGAATACGGGCGAGAACCTGCGTGTAGTAGTGTTGCGATGCCTTGAGCTTTTCTTTCCTCAAGGCATCGGGTGGGTTGACTTGTGCGCGGAAGAAATTTTCAACTGCTTGCCCGTTATTTTTTTGATGCTCTGCGGCTTTGATATACGCTTGAACTTTGTCGCGCTCTTGAGCGCTTGCTTGTTGCAACAAGCGCTCAAAGATTTGCCGCGCCAGCGCCATCCGCTGCTGTTTGATATAGGCGAGAGCCAGCATATAACTGGTCTCGAAATCATTCGGCGCAAGCGTCGCGGCGCGCTCCAGTTCGCCGACAGCGGAAGCAAATTGACCGCGCCGGAAATAGACCTTGCCGAGCAGTTGGCGCGCCGCCAGATTGCGGCCATCGCTGGTGAGCATCATCTGCAAAGGAGCCAGCGCCTGTTCATACTGTTGAGCATAAAAAAATGCGGTCGCCTGCTCGATCAACGTAGTGGGCGCGGTGTTGCCGTAGGCGACGGCCTGAGTCAAGGCTTGCGCGGCTTGTTGATATTCGCCCGCCGCGAGAAAAAGTTTTCCCAGTTGGCGATAACCTGCGGCGAGCGCCGCTTGATATTCGGCGACCGCCGCATCAGGTTTACCGGCGCTCTGCAACTCCTGCGCGGCTTTGTCGTGCCGTTGCATCGCCTCAGTCGGAGACTGCAAGAGCGCGGCGAACCATAACAGCGAAAAGAGTGCCAACTGAAAAACCATAGACAACCTTCACCACCTTGCCTAGAGCGGTTTTTGTTTGAGATTACGGAAATATCAAAGCCGTTGAGCGGCGGTCTCTGACCGGCGCTGAAATATCAAACCCGTTGAGCGGCGGTCGAAGACCTTCGCACCGTCGAAGACCGCTGCTCAACGATAGGGTGTTTCGTACACATATATGAAAACCGCTCTAGCGAAACCTGCAACCGGGCGATGGCAAAATCAGAGGATTGCATTTACGAAGGTTCAAGGTTTGCCAAATCCTCATGAAGTCCCAGCGACTTCGACGAATGCAGCGGGTATGTGCGGAGCATCCGTCCTCATCCGTAGAAGCCGCTGGGACTTCACCCAACGAATTCGAGGGCTTGATTTTCTCTAGCCCGATTGGGCAAGCGCTCTGATTGAAACCAACGACTTCAAAAATTGAACTTGAAGCCGAATTGAATCACCCGTGGCCCCAAGTCGCCATTCAACAAACCGAAGCGGCTATTGATGGGCTTGCCAAAATTCGGGTTCGCCACGCGGCGACTTGGATTGTTCGGATCGGGGAGCGTCGCCGTATTATCAAAGCTCAAGTTATTATCCAACCCGTTGAAATTCGCGTGATTGAACACATTGAACATCTCTGAGCGCAACTGCACGCCATAACGCTCGCCGAGTTTCCAATTCTTGACCACCGAGAGATCGAAATTTTTGACCCCCGGCAATCGTATGCTGCCGCGCCCCAGATTGCCGAATTGTCCCGCCGCAGGCAAGGCAAAAGCTGCTGGATTCAAATAGCGCGTAGGCTCGCCGGTGTGCAGATACAAAGGCACGCCTGCGACTCTGTCGGGGCGAAAACCGCCGGACGCATTCGCCGCTAATCCTGCGGTGTTGGCTCCCGATAACACATCGGTCGGCACGCCGCCAAGCCACGTAGCGATGGCGTTCACTTGCCAGTCGCCGAGCAAGCGGTTTGCCAACGCTCCCCAACGGTGCAGCGCTGGCAAAACATAAACGGCATTGGCAATCAACATCTGTCGGCGGTCAAGGTCGGCGTCGCCACGGTCAAGATTGTAATTGAACGGGTCGCTCGTGGTGTTGGTGAACGAAGCCAGCGGCACATTGGTGATCGTATGGCTCCACGTATAAGACATCTGAAAAGCCAAACGCTCGTTGAACCGCCGATTCACCCAAACCTGTAGGGCGTGATAATTCGAGTCGCCGGTGGATTCGGTCATGCTGATCGGCCCCAAGCCTTTGAAGCGGCGATTCGCATCAATCAGCGCCGTGAGGTCTTGATTGTTTTGAATGGCTCGCGCAATCGCCGGGCGCGCACTGGGAATCACCTCGTTGAAATTCACGGCGCGTCGCCATAGGTGCAAGCCGTGATTGCCGATGTAGGAAATTTCGACCAGCGTGTTTTTCATGACCTCACGCGCCAAGCTGGCGTTCCATTGCCAGCTTTCCGGCGGACGGAAATCTTCGCTCACGGCGGTAAATCCGCTGTTCGAACCGACTCCGGCAACGGCATTTTTCAACCCCGCATTGATGGTGTCGAGGCTGCGAAAAGTCGGGTCATCGCTGAGGTTGACCGAGCTGCCGCCATAATGCGAATTGACCGTAGTAATCCACGGCGGATTGCCGCCCAGCCGCAGAATAAATTCATTGTCATTGGAACGCCCGATGAAGCGCCCGACGCCTACGCGCAAGGCCATCTTGCCGTCACCCGTGAGGTCCCAGGCCAGTCCCAGGCGCGGCTGGTAGCCGCGATTATAAGCTTTGACCAAAGCGCGATTGAAGCCCGGCGTGTTGGCCTGCACCAAACCACTGAGCGGATTTTTGCCGTCATACAATCGCGGTAGGTAGTTGCTGATGCGATTATCGGCAATATAAGTCGGCGAATATCTAGACCAGCGCAAGCCCGCATTCAGCGTCAGTTTGCGACTCAATTTCCAAGTGTCGTTCAGATAGAATTCAAAGTCGTGCCAGCGTCCGTTGCGCTGCCCTATGTCGTTGATTTCCGTATAACAGGCAAGCGGCAAATCTTTGACCAGCAGTTCGGCAATGGCATTGCCTGTGCGCGTGTTGGAGCCGCAAAATTGTGCCAATCCGTTGGGGCCATAAATCAGCACGTCTTTGATATTGTGACTGACCAGAGCGCCCAGCTTGAGACTGTGCGCGCCGCTGACTTTGGCATAATCATCTTTCCATATGAAGAGGTCTTGATGATTTTGCCAAGGCGCTTGATGCCACAGCAGTGGGTAACCGTCCGCGCCAAAAAAGGTCGGCAACCCGACGCCTTGCGGTTTCGGAAAAACGGTTGGGAACTTTGCGCCAATCTCTTCATTGAGCGCCGCCGTCGCCGCTGTCGTGGTAATCATCACATCGTTACCGGCGCGGGAAAATTGAAATTCATTGACCGATGAAGAAGAGAGGCTATTGGTCAATTTGATGGCGAAACTCTTGCTCGGCTGCGCCCAATCCGAACTGAGAGTAGGGAACGGCGAATCGCCCCAGAAGTTGCCCGAAGCCGCGCCGTGCGCCCACGCTTCATTGATGTAACGAATCATGAGATTCAGGTTGGCGGTGAGCGTGACATCGCCACGAATGCTGTCCTGTCGAGTGTTGATGGGTTGCAGCGGCGACGCGACCCAGTTATTACCGGGAGTGTTGGTGTTTGGGTCTGGGTAAACTTGCAACAGCGCCAGCCCTGCCGGACTCAAACGATTGGCGGGAATTTTATTGCCGGGAAAGGGTCTGCCGGTCAAGGGGTCGTGCGGCAATTGAGAGGTCAACGCGCCGCTGAAATCGCCGCGCTTTTCGGCAGCCGTCGGCACTTTCGCGCCAAGCGTGACGCCGCGTCGCTCGCGTCGCCATTCTTCGCTCCAGAAAAAGAAGGCGCGATTTTTTATAATGGGGCCGCTGAAGTTGCCGCCGAAATTGTTGTAGCGCAATGCGGCTTTCGGTTGACCGGCGCGCTTGAGAAAAAAGTCCGTAGCATTGAAGCGGTCGTGGCGCGCAAATTCAAAGAGCGTACCGTGAAATTGATTGCCGCCGCTTTTGGTGATGAGGTTGATGACCGCGCCTTGCGCCTGCCCAAACTCGGCGCTGTAGCTGTTGCGCTCGACACGAAATTCCAGAATCGAATCTATCGCAGGAAAGACCAACAGAGTGCGGTTCGAGCCGACATCCAAATTATTCACACCATCAACGGTCCACAAATTATTGCTCGTGCCATTGCCATTAACCGATATGTCAACCGCTGCATCCAGCCCTGTGCCGTTGGCGGCAAACAGGCCACCGCCGACGCCCCCCGTAGCCGGAGAAACGCCCGGCACCATCAAGGCCAACTGCGCGTAGTTGCGCCCGTTCAAGGGCAATTCCGTCACCTGCTTTTCGCCGATCAAACTGCTGACCTCGCCGTTGCGGGTTTCCAACTGCGAAGCCGCGCCGGTGATGGTGACGGTTTCGCTTGCCAGCCCGACTTCGAGGGTTAAATTGACGACGAGGTTTTCATTGACGTGCAATTCCAGACCGCTGTTGATGGTCTGTTTAAATCCTGATGGCGAACTGCTCACTCGATAGCGTCCCACCGGCAGACTGGGCGCGGAAAAAAAGCCGTTTTCATTGGCCGTGACTTGGCGCGCCAGCCCCGTGCGTTCTTCCTGTATGAGGACTTCGGCTTTGGGAATCGCCGCGCCGTTCGCGTCGCGCACCGTGCCGCTGAGATTGCCCACGGTGGTGGTCTGCGCGACCGCATCAGCAAGGAATGCCCAACCAAACCACAATGCCAAGAGAAAAAAGACTAAGCTTTTCAGGGGTAAGAAATTTCGTCTGTTTTGCATATTCATAGTCAAGCAAAAGTGTAACGAGACCAAGTAACTTCTCCCAGCCGCGTCAACAAAACTTTGGTATCGCTAAAAAAGTGATGCCGAAGCGGGAACGATTGAGCCTATATATAGAGGAGTCGCGGAAATGGATGTTCTGCCCAGATATTGTGTGTGATGGTTTAACCATCCACAACATATGGGCGGTTTCTGAAATTCTGCGACACCCTCTATATAGCGAATTTCATTTAGCCCTGCAAGGGCGCAATACGGCTTCACGCCATCAACGATGCCGCCCTTTCAGGGCTTGGGAATGGATGGCGCGTGCGTCCCCAACTCGTTGGACTGGGCTATTGCATTGCGCCCTTGCAGGGCTGGGCTATTGCATTGCGCCCTTGCAGGGCGGCGAACTCGCACCGAGGAAAACGGCTGGTCGCACCACTGTCCGCAACCGAGTCTCGCTTTTACTTGCACCCTTGCAAATCAGCGTTGTTCGGCGGCAATCATCGAAGCCTCTTCCAGACTTTGCGGCAAGACTTTGCGCCAGGCGCTTTCCACTTCGGTGGTCGGGCGGTTGATGATCACTTCACCCTTCACCGCAATTTTTATATTCTCGCCACCGGTGCGCCCGATGACGGTTGCCGCGATGTTCTGCTCACGCGCAATCTCGAAAATCTTTTCGAGATTTTCTTTGGCGGCGGACACGATGATGCGCGCAGGCGTTTCGGCAAACAACAACGCCGCTTGTGATAATTCGCCTTCAAGGTTCACCTCGCAGCCTATAGCCTCGCGCTTGTAGCTGGAGAAGGCGCATTCGGCCAACGCCACGGCCAGACCCCCGTCCGAGCAATCGTGCGCTGATTCGACCAGACCGGCTTGAATGATTTGCAGACAAGCTTCCTGCACGCGCTTCTCCAATTGCAAATCAAGCGGCGGCGCGTTGCCCAGCCGGTTAGGTTGATCGTTCGTGGTTGACTGGGTGGCCAAAGCGTATTCGCTCGCGCCCAAATCGTTTGCGGTTTTGCCTAATAACACGATGGCGCAATTGGCGCTCTTGAACCATTGCGTGGTGATGTGTTTGGCGTCGGCAACGACACCGACCATGCCGATGACCGGCGTCGGATGAATGCCGCGCCCTTCGGTCTCGTTATAAAAACTGACGTTGCCGCCAGTGACCGGCGTATTGAAGACTTCGCAAGCCTCTTTCATGCCATCAATGGTTTCGGAAAATTGCCACATCACTTCGGGGCGCTCCGGCGAAGCGAAGTTCAAACAATTGGTCAACGCCAACGGTCGTGCGCCGCCGACAATCAAATTTCGACAAGCTTCGGCGATGACCAATTGCACGCCTACACGCGGGTCGGCTTCGCAATAACGCGCATTGGAATCCAGCGTCATCGCCAGAGCGCGACGTTTCTCTTTGACGCGAATCACCGCCGCATCCGACCCCGGCAAGACGATGGTGTTGGTGCGAACCATGTGATCGTACTGCCTATAGACCCACTCTTTTGAAGCGATGTTGGGTGCAGCAAGCAGGCGCATAAACGTCGCGTCGAGTTCCGCTACAGATTTTTCCACTTGTTCGATAGAGGCAATTTCGCCAATGAAATCGGGCTTTTTTAGCGGACGATTGTATTTCGGCGCGGCCTCGGTCAAGGCTTCGTTGGGAATATCGGCAACGATTTGGTTGCCCTGTTTGACACGCAAGCGCTGATCATCGGTGACGCGCCCGATGACCACGGCATCGAGTTCCCATTTCTTGAAAACTTCGATGACTTCGCGTTCGCGCCCTTTGGCGGCGACAATCAACATACGCTCTTGCGATTCCGACAGCATCATTTCGTAAGCCGTCATGCCGGTTTCGCGTTGCGGCACCAGATCAACATCTATCTCTATGCCGTTGCCAGCGCGTGCGCCCATCTCGCAAGCTGAACTGGTCAGACCCGCCGCGCCCATATCCTGTATGCCAACGATAGCGCCATCGCGCATGGCTTCCAGGCAAGCTTCGAGCAACAGCTTTTCTAAAAACGGATCGCCGACTTGTACGGTAGGGCGTTTGGCTTGCGACGCATCATCGAATTCTTCCGAGGCCATAGTCGCGCCGTGTATGCCGTCGCGTCCGGTCTTCGCGCCAACATAGATGACCGGATTGCCTACGCCTGTGGCTTTGCCGTAGAAAATTTCGTTGTGGCGCACGATGCCCAAGGTAAAGGCATTGACCAACGGATTGCGCGAATAGCAATCGGCAAAGCGCACTTCGCCGCCGATGGTCGGCACGCCAAAACTATTGCCATAATCGCCGACGCCTTTGACGACGCCCGACATGATGGAGCGATTGCGAGCGATGGTAGCACGTTCTTCGGGCGCGGCGTTGGGCGTGGCGGCAAGCAGCCCGAAGTGCAGCGAATTCATTGCCGCTACGGGGCGCGCACCCATGGTGAAGATGTCGCGCAGGATGCCGCCGACGCCGGTGGCTGCGCCTTGATACGGCTCGATGAAGGACGGGTGATTGTGCGATTCGATTTTGAAAGCCGCCGCCATGCCGCCGCCGATGTCCACGATGCCAGCGTTTTCACCGGGGCCTTGCAAGACGCATTCGCCGGTCGTCGGCAGGCGTTTCAAATGCACGCGAGACGATTTGTAGGAACAATGCTCAGACCACATGACGGAGAAAATACCAAGTTCAGTAAAAGTAGGTTGGCGTCCGAGGAGTTCGATAATGCGTTGATATTCTTCGTCGCTGAGGCCGTGTGAACGTATGCTGTCAGGGGTAATCGCCGGTTCGCTCATATCGGTGTGCCTTCATTCCGTTTTCTGGGTCGGGAAAATGTAATGGTTATGCTACCCGACGAGGCGCGGCTTTATCAAGGCAAGCAAGTCGTGTCCTAATCGTATGGTGCGGTTGGATCGCTCACGAAGTAGGCGCAAGCATAAAGTTAGCTCGTGGACGAGCGCCCAGCTGTATGGTTAGCCCACGAAGTGGGCGTAAGCATAAAGCCACGGGTGTTAGCCCGTGGACGAGCGCCCAGCCGTATAGTTAGCCCGCCAAGCGGGTGATAGCCAATTATCTATCACCCGCTTGGCGGACTGGGAAACCATCACCACCCGCCTACCCAGCGCTGACGCACTGGGCTTTAGAGCGGTTTTCATATGGGTGTACGGAACGCGCTATCGTTGAGCAGCGGTCTTCGACCGTGCGCCGGTCAGAGACCGCCGCTCAACGGGTTTGAGGCTTCCGTAATCTCAAACCAAAACCGCTCTAGGCGTCGCCGACCACGACCTTATTGCTTAAATTCGACAGCGACGACTTCGCCAGCAAAAGGCGCTTTGGCGGTCTGCGGTTTGAAATAGATAATCGCCTGTAGCTTGTTGGGACCACAAACGATGTCCACGCTGTAGGTGCTGGCGCGACTGAAAAACGGCACCAGGTTATGATTGGGGATATAAAAGCGCGCCACTTGGTCGGCGGTCTTCAAGGCAATCGTCATCGCGTTGCCTTTGCATTCGACCGCCGTAATTACACCGCTCAACTGCTGCGTGCCTTCCAACCTAACCGGCGCGCCGGTTGGCGAATTGGTGCGCGGACGTTCGTCTTCGCCGCGTTCCTGTCGCTTCAAGGTTGGCGTGTCTTTCTCTTTCTCAGCGTCGCTGTCGTGATTCACCTCCTCGACTACCACTAAACTATTGGCCGACGACAGCGCCTGTTTATATCCTTCCAGCGAATTTAACATGGCTTGAGCGGAAGCTTTCGCTTCGCTGTTGAGCAGGGATTCAAGCGTCTTTTTCGCGCCGTCGAAATCGCGCATACGCATTTGCAGCGACGCCAGGTTGATACGAAAGTCGGTGTTCTGCGGCTCCAGTTGAATGGCCTTCCGCAGTGCCTGCGCGCCTTCTTCGAGTTGTTCGCCGCTGACCAGGCGTATGAAACCGAGTAAAGAATAAGCGTGCGCGAAGGTCGGCATCAATTGAATCGTCGTCTTCAATTCGTCGGCAATGGTCTTGGTGGTTGCTGCATCCAATCGTCCCGAACGCGCTTCGGCCTGACGCTTTAACACCTCGGCGTAGTAGTAATGCGCCATAAAATTTTTCGAGTCATGCGCCACCGCCTCTTTGAAATGAGTTTCGGCTTCGGCGAAATTATCACGCCGCATCGCCACAAAGCCCAAGCCTTCATGCGCTTGCGGCAGAGTGGCATCAAGCGCCAGCGAGCGTTTGAAGAAAGCTTCGCTTTCATCCAGACGTTGTGTGTGAAGGAGGATTTTGCCTAAATAATACTGCGATTCGGCTTCGGACAACGGCCTCACGGTCATCTCTTTTTCGCCTTCGGTGCTGTCGAGCGTGATCGTCACCTGAGTGTAAGCATTGCGGCCAATGTACTCGCGCAGATTTTTTTCCATGGTCGCGTAATCGGTTTTGAAAGCTTGTGTGAATGCCTCTTCGGGGCTGGTTCCGGCATGAATCAACTTGATATATTGCGACAGCATAGGTTGTCGCACCAGCTTGTCGCCGAACATCAGATAGTGCGCCAGCGCCCACGACTGCGCGTAAAAGACGCCCTGTTTATCGCGTTCATTGTAAATCGGGGAATCGTGGCCGACCTGAAATAAATCCTTCAATGGCACAAAGCGTTTTTCGCGCAGATAATATACGTGGTTGGCAATGACCGAGCCTAAAATCGCCTTGTTTTTATTGACCTCAAAAGTCGAATAGACCTCCGCTATGCCTTCGCTCAACCACACCGGCCAGCGGCGCGGCGTGGTGCTGGTCAACAGATGCGTGTATTCGTGAAAGATGAGCGCAAAGGGATGCTCTTCGCTTTTCGCCGAGAGGTCTAGGGTGATTAAGTTTTCGTCTTCATCGCGTTGAAAATATCCGGCGACATTGGCGGGCTTGCCGTTGTAAAGCGGTTTGAAAGGCTTGTATGAATCATCGTTTTTAAACACCACAACGGTGACCGGTATCGCCGAGGTCATTGGTAGCTTGAATATTTTTGCGAAGACAGCGCGGAACTGTTCGAGTTTCAGCGCCAGTTCCCGCGTGTTGTCTTCGTCGGCGTTGCTGACGATATTGAAGTTTTTGGTTTGCAGGTTCAGCCACTTGTCTTTCGCAGAAGCCGGAATGGCAACGGCAAAAATTGCTGCCAGTAACAAAAAATAACGCAAGCGCAAAGCTCTCATGAGATTCTCCAAATTCAGATTTGTCTGGTTGACGGTTCTCACATATCTCAAACATCGTGCTGAAGAAATCTTCAGTTGATGTTTTACCTTTGTATGTCGTCGCTGGCTATTGATTAAAGAACGTAGCGATGAAATTCTCCTCGAATCAGGCAAAAGGCGTCAAGGAATTTCTTTTTCCAAAGGCAAAAATCAGGCGACAGGGCAAGGGCATTCAATTCTTGGTGAAAGGAACCATAGATGCACACAGATGAACACCGATACCAGATAGGAAGAGGAAATATCTCGATTTTCTCCCTCTGTGTTTATCGGTGTTCATCGGTGGTTTTTTCTTTGCCCAGAAAAACGCAATGCTTCTGCGCCGTTTAGGGATTCACCAGCACGGCGTTGGCAATTTGCAATTGCGCGGCCTCGCGGCGGTCTATGGTTTTATAGACCATGATGCTGACCAACGCGGCGATGATGATGCCGCCCAAATCCCACATCAAATCGTTGGCGGTATCGTGCGAGCCATGTATGCGTTCAAAGTCGCCCCAGAATAATTCGTCCCATAGTTCGAGAATTTCATAGTAGGCGCAGAGGCTGAAGGTGATGGTGGTTGACAGAAAGCCGACCATATCGGGCGGCAAGCGGAAACCCATGCGGCGCGTCGTCGTGCGAAACACCCACATCACCGGAATCAGCGAAAAGGCCGAACCGAGCAGGTGCGTGTATTCGTCATACTCAATGCCGAAAAAGGCTTTGCCATATAAATGAAAGTAATTGCCAGCCACGTCTATGCCGACCGCCGATAGCATCGAAAAGACCACCAGCAGAGGCGGCGTGGCTTTGAACCGAAAGCGAAAAAAGCAATAAAAATAGGCTAAAAGCAGGGTTGTCCAACCGGCATTGTAATACCAGTCTCGATAAGGCAGGCGGATTAATAAAACTGATTTCGCCACAAAGCCGATGATGCTGAAGGCGAGAAATTCATAACTTCGGAGCGTCGCCCAGCGGTTATTCTGGCGGTTGTTGTCGGAAATATCAGGTTTGACTGCCAAGCTTGCATTTGCCATGTTTGCTCATCCTTGTTGTTTTACAGTGTCGAAGAGAATCCCCAAAACGATGCCGACGCGCTCTGCCTTAGACGCCATTTCCGTGCTTTGGTTGCCAGCGCCTTGCCGACAATAATAGGATGTCTTGCACCGCATGAAAACCGTCGAAGAAAAAAAATTCACTGCCGCTTGTACAGACCATCAACCACTCGTTGACGAGCTTGAAGCGTTTGCCACCTTTGCTGCACTGCGCCGCTCCAAAGCCTATCATCAACATCAGGCAACGCTACAGGCGTTATTCCATCAGCCGCGCATCTATGAAGCGCCGGACGCCGCGCCGCGATTGCGCGACTTTCTGCGCGTCGTGGTTTGGAACATCGAGCGCGGCGCGCAACTCGAAGGTCTCATTGCGGTGTTGAATCATCATCCGCTTTTGCGCTACGCCGATTTGCTGTTGCTCAACGAACTCGATATTGGAATGCGGCGTTCGGGCAATCTCGATGTCGCGCACCGCTTGAGTCGCGCCCTTTCGGCGCACGCGATTTATGGCACGGAATACTTGGAATTCACCAAAGGCACGGGCGATGAATTGCAGTTGGAAGGTCGCAACACCACGGCCTTGCACGGCAATGCGATTTTGACTCGACACCGCTTTGCCAACCCGCAACTCTATCGCCTGCCGCGTTGCGAAAACAATTTTGCGAGCGCCGAAAAACGCCTGGGCGGACGCCTGGCCATTGTCGTTGATCTGGAAATCAACGGCGTAAAGGTGCTGGCCTCGACCGCTCATCTCGATGTCGTCAACACGCCGCGTTGTCGCGCCGCTCAACTGCGCGCCGCCCTCACAGCCATCGAAGCGCGTCTGCAAAGCGAAGCGCCTTCACTAGCGCAAAAAGCCATTTCCCCATCCACATCACGACGCGAACCAGCGGCAAATATTATTCTCGGTGGTGATTTCAACACTCACACCTTTGCGCGTGGCGGACAATTTCGCACGTTGATAAACACCGTGAGAATTTTGGGCAGCAACCCGGCAAGGCTGGCTCGCAGCCTCATGAAAAAAGAAGCAGCGCTAGACGAACTCGAACGCTTAGGCTATGAAGTTGAGGCGCTCAACGACGGGATGCCGACCAGCAGTTCAGTGGTTTCGGCGCTCGACGACAAGAGCCGTCTGCCCGCGCCGGTTCGCTGGCTGGCTATGCGAAGAGTCGGGCCGGACGGCCTACGCCTGAAGTTTCGCCTCGACTGGTTAGCCGCACGCGGCCTCAAGGTTTTGCAAGCAGGCGAAGCGACGGACGAACAAACCGGCGTCAAAAGCATCAAAGCGCAAACTATCAAAGACCTGAAACACCACGACAAGGCGTTGTCCGATCACGATCCGATTGTTGCCGATGTGGCACTTTGAATTGACCGGTTGAAAATAATATCAAGCGCTTGATGGCTGCTACATTGACGCACGCGCCTGAACACCATAACCTTCGTCAACGCATTAATCACCAACAACTTCAGGAGAGGGAACATGACAGACGAAAGCAAGAAGACCACTGACCCGCAGTTGAGCCGCGATGCTTATGAAGCGGAAGAGACCACGGACCTCAAAGACACCACGCCCGACAAACCGCAAGGAATGCCGCTGCACACGCGCATTTTTATAGGCTTGCTCATCGGCGTTGTCGCCGGTGTCGCCAGCAATGCCATCTGGGGCGGCAATCATCCGCGCATCACCTGGGTCATCAACAACCTGACCAAACCCATCGGCCAATTATTTCTCAGTTTGCTGTTGATGACGGTGGTGCCGCTGGTCTTTTCCTCTCTGGTGGTCGGGGTTGCTGGTATCGGCGACATCCGCAAACTGGGGCGCGTCGGTTTGAAATCCTTTGCCTACACGATTGTGATTTCGGCAATCTCTGTGGTCATCGGTTTGACGGTCGCCAATACCATCAAACCGGGTACGCGCATCGCCCCGGAGACTCGCGCCGCACTGGAAGCGCGCTACGCCCCGGACGCTTCCAAGAGCGTTGAAGATGCCAAAAAGATCGGCACTTCTACAGACTCTGCGTTGATGCAGGTAATCAAGACTTTGGTGCCCTCGAATCCGCTGGCCTCCATCATCGGCATCAAAGCCGGTGAAGAGAAACAGACCGACACCCCGAATATGTTGCACCTGATGTTCTTTGCGCTGGTCTTGGGCATCGCCATCACGCTGCTTGCGCCATCAGCCTCTGCGCCCTTTGTGCGCGTCATGGATTCGCTGTTTCAAATCTCTTCAAAAATCATTGACATGATTATGAAGCTTGCGCCTTATGCCGTTGCCTGTCTGCTGTTCAATAACACGGCGATTTTCGGGCTTGACTTGCTGCGCGCCTTGGCGTGGTTTGTCGTAGCGGTGTTGCTGGGACTGGCGATTCATATGTTCGGCGTCTATTCACTGTCGGTCTATTTTCTGTCGCGCCTTTCGCCGATTGAATTCTTTCGCCGCATCAAGACTGTGATGCTCACCGCTTTTTCCACGTCGTCGTCAAATGCGACGTTGCCGACGGCCTTGCGCGTCTGTGAAGAGAATTTGGGCGTGCCCCGCGAAATCAACAGTTTCGTGTTGACCATCGGCGCAACCATGAATCAAAACGGCACGGCGCTGTATGAAGGCGTCACGGTATTATTTCTCGCGCAACTGGCCGGTTTTGATTTAAGCCTCGGCCAACAAATCATGGTCGCTTATCTGGCCATACTCGGCGGCATAGGAACGGCGGGTGTGCCTTCAGGTTCGATTCCGTTCATCATCATTGTCCTGACGACGATTGGTGTAGATCCGGCGCTGATCGCTATTATTTTGGGAGTGGATCGCATACTCGATATGTGCCGCACGACCTTGAATGTGGCAGGCGACATAACGGCAGCAACTTATGTGGCGCGTTCGGAAGGTTATGAATTATTGCAGCCGCAACCCGCGGTCAGTAGCGCGGTAGGCGATTGAGCGTGGCGCGCCATTAGAAATGGCAAGGCTTGGCAAGTGCGAAATCACCCCCAAGCCTTTGGGTCGGTGCCAACCGCCGCTGGTGCGGTGATCTGGATTATTTCGTTTCGCGGGTGCGGCGGTCGGTTTCGTGCAAGCCCGTGCCGTAGTTGCGCCCGTTGTAGGTCAAGCCCGGAATCACTTTGCCTTTGACGCCGATTTGCGTGCCTTTGCTGGGGACGCCGTATTTTTCCGTCACCACCCACATTCTGCCGGTGCCATCATCTATTTCAAATGCGCCATAGTTCAACGCCCCGTAAGAGTTGGTGACGCGCCCGACGATGATGACTTCTTTATCGGCATAGCGCGCCGGATCACGAGTCACCTCGCTGATGCTTTTGCGGTCTGCACAAGCGGTCAACCCCAGCGCCAGAAGGCCAATCAAGAGGCTCAAAACAATACTTTTTCGTTTCATTATTTTTTTCTCTCCTCCGCAAATTTACCTGATTGAGTGTGGTAGGGGGAATAGGGCATCGCCGCACGAACCCACACGGCTCCACCCAACCCTACCGTTGCTTGGAGATTTGCTGTCTGCAAAAAGATGCCCACACCAAAACTCTATGACTGACAAAATCCAGCAACCAAATTCCTCGCACGACCTGTACGCTCCTGCTTACAGCTAGAGCGGTTTTCATAGGTGTGTACGGAACCCCCCTATCGTTGAGCAGCGGTCTTCGACCGTGCGAAGGTCTTCGACCGCCGCTCAACGGCTTTGAGGTTTCCGTAATCTCAAACCAAAACCGCTCTAGGACTGTGGATAAAATAAAGTGCAACCTTGTACGGGCGACCCTGCGGTGGTCGCCCGTACAGGGCATGGGGAAATCACTCAAGTCTTGCACTTTATTTCATCCATAATCCAAAGAGAAAATGCGGTGCTTGTGAAAATCCAGATTTCTTGTAGGCGTTGGTCGTTGTAGCGCACCATCAAGCTCAGGCGTTTGAGCATCATTTTACCAAACCATCAAAGGCGCTGGCGCATTACCTGCAAGACCGCCTATAAAAAAGGGGTGCTAAAAAAGTATGGCTCGACCGGCAGCCAACTGCGCCGGTTTCGCTTTGCAGGAGTGACCTATGGTTTAGCTTCTACAGAGCTAGAGAACTTCTCGTACTCAATTTCTATAGATAGGTCGCTCTTACAGCGCTACTCATCGGTTCAATCCTTCCCACTTCAGCATTATTTTTTTAGCCCTACCAAGAAAGGAACATCAGTTTGAGGTGAACCTTAAAACTGAGCGAGTGCTAATCCGCGCCCACGACCTTCATCTATTACTTGCCAACTAAGCGCTCGTGACCGCAGTTTTTCCAAGGACTCGCGGCAGTAATCATCGCCTAAGTGAGTCCAGATAAGCCAAACTTTTTGCCCCGGTTCAGGGACTTCCTTTTTTTTGCTGAACCAGACATTTTGAACCGGCAAGGGATCAGGCCAAGTCTGAACTTGAATCACCGAACAAGAATGTACCCAAAGCGTTTCTGACAGATCTGGTTTTATCAGGGATACCAGCGGACGAAGATTTTCGGGTGATTCGTCACGAACAAAACTGATGTACCGATGGGCTGAAAATAAAGTGATGATCCCAACACAGAGGTAAAGCAAGAGTTTTGCAATGCTGCCTGCGTGCGATAATCTCAAAATGAATACTGCGCCTTCGAGCGTCAAAATTTGTAAATGGATTTGGACGAATAACGTGAGTCTGCCCGCGCAGATTGGATAATTCACCACCCAGCCTGCAAGGATTACGCTGGTCAGTAAAATCAAGGAGCCGCGTGAACGCGATCCCCAGGCCGAATCTTCCGCAGAAGCGTTGGTCGCTCTCCCTCTACTTAAAACTTGATAGATTCCCAATAGCTGTAGCGGTGCAATCACCGCTATAACAAGAGGCATCAATCGTCCTTGATGCCAACCCCAAAAGAAATCTGCAAGCAAACGCAAACCGCTTAGACCACCTTCCTGAAAACGCGAACGCAAAATGCAATGACTCCAATATGACAGATAAACTGATTGATCGTTCATATTGTATTGATAATCCGTAAACCAGATGCTGACGAATCCAAGCGTGATTGCGGCACCCAAGGCGAACACTGTTGGTTTGTGCAATCGCCATCCTTGCCGTTTGCCGGGTTGCCAGTACCAGCCGAGAAGGCGCGCCATCAACGCTATCGGATAGGTATAAGACAAGGCGCAAGGAATAGCCAAATAGATCGCACGCGATTTATGTTTTCCGCCTACCAATACTTCTTTGAAGAAATCGTCGCTGAGACAAAACGGAATTAACGCGAACATAACATCAAAGGTATATTGTTTGAGTTGGATGCCTTCATCCATCCAGGCAAACGCTCCGAGCATCAGCGCCGCGCCAAGCAATCCAATAACCAAATCGTTGCCTGCCTTTTTTATCAGCAACCGCGCCCACATCAAACTGGCTGCGATGAAGCATAAAAAAGGCAGGACTCGCAATACCCAGATGCGGTAGCCAAATAGTTCTCGAAGACCAGCGATGGCGAGAAGATAGAGGCGCGGGAAGAATTGCTTGTTTTCGAGCGGCGCGAAGATTGTATGAATTGTCGGATAGCGAAGGGATGCGGCAACAAAGGCTTCATCCAGCCAGAATGAGGGAGCTTGCCAATAACGCATAAGGCAAGCTGTAATCAATAAGGCGGCAGCCAGCCAAAGCAAAACCTGGCTTCCTTTCTTAGCATCAAGCCTCAAGCGTTCCTTATACTTTTTTAATAATATAGCTTCTCTGTTTCTTAGCTGGTGTCGAGAAAATTCTCTGCGCCTTGCCCGGCAGTTTCGCTCATCCGAGTTCTGCTGTCGTGTAATTATCCTTCGCGCCGCGCATCACTTTTAACCATCGCAACGCGCCTTCTGTAAGCATCACCCCGGCAACATAAAGCGTCGTGGCCGCTATGACAAAGAGAAAATAATGCAGCGCCAAAATGTAGCGCTGTTCGACGCTGAAGGCGGCGTGCGTGACCAGAAAATAGACCGGCACAGCAAGCAGAATGAGCAGCGTTTTGCGCCGCTTGGCAAACAAGAGCAAGACGATTCCCACAACGATCAGCACGCGCATGGTAGCGGTCTTGAAAATATTTTTTTGCAGACCGACGACCACCGAGCGCGGCCCTTGTGTCCATTGATAGGGCGTCGCGCCGATTTCAAATAATTGCGCCTGGCCTGCCTCCAGAATGGTTTTGTCGGACGCGCCGTTGTTGGCAATGACAAAACGGATTTCCCTATGGTGGCCGCTTGCAAAAGGCACCTGCATTAAGGTCATCGGTTTTTCTTCGTTGTTATTCGAGGGGTTGGGATTGGCGTTGTCAAGCGCTTCATCGCTTGCCGGAGCTTTCACTTTATCTTTCGGCGGTTTGACTCTCCGGCTGAAATGATAAGCCAGCTTCGATTGCAGAGTGAAGCGCTTGTCTAACGCCCTGATCCGCAAATCAACACGACTCTGTTCCAAACTGACTGGTATGGTCAGAATATAATCGGTGTTTTCTTTTACGGCGATGGGCGCAGGCGACAATTGTTCTTCGTGGGCGATGCCATTGCCCAGCAATCTCAATCTGCCACTCTGGGTAAGCGAGATGTCAACTTCTGTCGAGAGTCTTTCGGCCTTGGCGACCATATCGCTCGGCGAGATTGACCAGATGGGCGTAGCGCTTTGGGCGACTTCGATGCGGTGACCGAACCCGGGCCGGGGCGCAACCGTAGGCGCTATGCTGGTAAAGGTCGTATTGTTTTGCGGGCGAAAATCGTTATAGCGCACCATATAGGCCATGCGCGCAAACACGACGCCGGCAAACCATCGGGGATTTTGCCGAATCACTGCGACGCCGCGTTTGAAACGATACTGGTCGCGCTCTATGCCATCCGGCACAAAGAGGTTGGTTGCATAGTCAGGATTGTTGTGCCATTTGGCATCTTTCAGCATCGCGTCACCATCGAGTGGCGGCAGATCGAATTTGCCTTCTTTATCAAATTCCGCCAGCCCCTGCACCAGATTCAATCCCGTCACGATGGTCAACGGAATGAAGCGATGATAGACCATCCAATTGCGAAGCGTAATCGGCGCAATCACCGCCAGCATCGCCAGCGATAAGGCCAGCGCGGAACGTAAGCGCGTGCCGCGTGCAAAGGTAAAAAAGACGAGCGCTGCAAACATCGGCGCAAGCAACAAAGGATTGGCGCGCAACCAGCAAGCTAATCCGAAACAGATGCCGGAAGCGATGACCATCGCCAGACGCGGACGTTTGCGGGCTTTGATAAAAAACCACACGCCCAATAATATAGGCAACACGACCAGCGAATCGGGCGATAACCACAACGAATAATAGGCCAGATGCGGTGACAAAGCCGCAAGCAATGCGGCCAAGACCGAGAGCGTCAGCGGAAAGAATTCGGCGGCGATAAAAAACAACAACATCGCTGCCAGCGCATCGCTTACGACTTGAATCATCCGCAAGGCGAAGTAGTGATTATCGGGAGGCTGTGTGCCATACAGCCAACGCAGCATCATCGAATAGCCCGGCGGATGCACCAGCATACGCGCATCGCCTGCGTCAATCGGCTGGCTTGGAAACAATACGCCGCCATCTTCTTCCATGCGCCGGGTCTCTTTTTCATAAAGCCGTACCAGAGTTGTGGCGATAGAATCTTCCTGCAAAATTTCTACGCGCATATCCTGCCAATGCAACAGGCGCACGCCGAAAGCGAGCAGGAAGATCAAGGCCGCAAGGCCGCCTACGGCAAGTTTTGATGGCGCTTGCGTGGGCGAGGTTTGGTGGCGCGGCTTGGCAAGACGTTTGGCCAGCCAGGCGGAGGCCACAATCCGCCAACCCGTTTTCTGTAGCGCTTCCACTGCTTCCGGCGCAGCGACTTGGGCTATGCCGGGGGGTGATTCTGCCTGCATCGTCGGTTTCCTATTTGGTCTTCCAGCAAACAAACACGGCGGCGAGAAGACCGTGTTGCTGAACCGAAGGAGCGCACGATGCAGTTTCTTCTTCACGCCAGAAAAAAATGTGACTTTTTCGGCGCGGCAATCGTCTTAGAAAATGCAAAGCCGTCGCGTTCAGTTCAGGCGATGGTTTCGTTAAGGCTCGCAGCCGCTTGGCAAGGCAAAAACTGCGAGCCTTTTTTCATTATTATTGCTGCTGCTACTGACAGCGTTTCCCCAACCCATTACTACCACAACTCAATCTATACAAATCTATTTGGACAAAAACGGAAGAAAATATCGGTGCGGATCAAGAGTCACAGGGGACGCCGCGTTGCCGATTATAACTTCAACTTTTTGCGGAGTCCACTCAAGCAAGCGGCCTTTCCGCTCGCAACTTTTTTGATCTTCAAAAAGTGCTTTGCCTTGGCGTCGCAGCCTTGAGCAACGGTAAACCTGAAATCCTGATAAGCGTCCGGGCAGCGTGTGGCAACCAACACAGCAAAGCCATTTTGCCTTCCGCGCAAGGCTTGATGAGCCAGTGCAAGCCTTGCGCTGGTCTTCATCTCAACCGCATAGCTGCTACATTCAGACGTGCCGCCAGACGTGCCGCGCCTCGGCGTCCAGCCGGCGAGTTACTTTTGCCTTTCGCCTTTTCCCTTTGGCTGGGGAAATCCGCGAACCTTCATTGCCTATCAATTTTTGGTTGGCTATAATCGCGGGTCAATAAGGAGCGGAGTTCTTTACCTTGCTTTGGCTCTAAAAAATAAGACGTAACGGAGGTCTTTCATGCCTATCAAGCAGATCAAAGAGGAAAATCCCTTCGAGTCCATGATGCAGCGCTTCGACGAAGCGGCACAGTTGCTCGACCTCGATCCGAACATTTATAAAATCCTGCGCTGGCCGAATCGGGAAATTACTTTATACATCCCCGTCATGATGGACGATGGCAATTATCAAGTTTTCACAGGCTATCGCGTGCAACACAACTTCGCACGCGGCCCCGCCAAAGGTGGCATACGTTATTCGCCCGATGTGACGTTGGATGAAGTGCGCGCCTTGGCGTCGTGGATGACCTGGAAATGCGCTGTCGTCAATATTCCTTTTGGCGGCGGCAAAGGCGGCGTCATCTGCAACCCGCACGAGATGAGTCCCGGCGAACTCGAACGCCTGACGCGGCGCTACACTTCAGACCTGATGGATTTCATAGGGCCTGAGCGCGACGTGCCAGCCCCAGACATGAATACCAATGAGCAGACGATGGCGTGGATTATGGACACCTACTCCATGCACATGAGGCACACGGTTACGGCTGTGGTCACGGGCAAGCCCATCGAAATCGGCGGCTCCAGAGGACGCCGCGAAGCGACCGGGCGCGGCCTGCTGTTTGTCTGCAACGAAGCGGTCAAGAAATTCAATATGGAGGTAGCGCAAACCCGCGTTGTCATTCAAGGCGCGGGCAATGTCGGCGGCACGGCGGCGACGTTGATGCACCACGAAGGCTATAAAGTGACCGGCTTGGCCGACATCTCCGGCTGTGTTCACAACCCGAACGGGTTAGATGTGCCGGGGTTGATAGCCTATTTGAAAGAGCATAAAACCGTCGAAGGCTACCGCGAAGCCGACCACGTAGGCCGCGAAGAGTTTCTCGAACTCGATTGCGAAATCCTCATGCCAGCGGCAACGGAAAATCAGATTACCACGGAAAACGCCGACCGTTTGAAATGTAAAATTCTCGCCGAAGGTGCCAACGGGCCAACCACTGCCGACGCCGATGCCATCGTTGCCGATAAAAATATCTTCGTGATTCCCGATATACTGGCCAACGCCGGAGGCGTCACCGTCAGTTATTTCGAGTGGGTGCAGGATCGCATGGGCTTTTTCTGGAATGAAAACGAGGTCAACAGTCGGCTGCACGAAATCATGGTCAACAGCTTTAACGATGTTGTGCGCGTCGCCGAAAAATATAATGTTAACACCCGGCTGGCGGCCTATATGTTGGCCATAGACCGCGTCGCTTACGATACCAAGATACGCGGCATTTATGCGTAGCGGAAATTTCGTTTATGAAAAAATAAAGTTCCGGTTTGTCAGACCATTTCGGAACCTTCAGAGAAGTACAGGGAAGAGTACCTAAAGAGTTGAGGAAAATGCGTTTTTGTGTTGACCAGAGGCCGGATTGCTAGTATATAAGAAGGGTAGCATCGAATCAGAAGTCTCGCAGGAACGGCTTCGCAAATTGCGCTCGCAAAAGCTTCATCCCACAACTTCTTGAGGGGGCAATTAGAAAACCTCTGGCAACTGTTGGAGGCGGACCGAAAGCAAACCGCAATTATGAACAATTCAGGAGGCAACTAATAATGAAAGCGGCTAAAAGAATATGCACGCTGGTCTTGATGCTTCTCGTGCTGGGAGGGCTAAGCCTGGCGCAGAGTGGGGGTCACGGCAATCTGGCCCAGCAGCAGAAAGCACCGACCGTGCTTGGAGGCACAGGATTATTCAATACCTTTTCGACCAGAACCTTGTGCAAAGGGGAATTCAATTTCGCCCTGTTCTGGAATAACTTTGATCGTGACCCCGGCGACCTGGACATCAATCAGGTGCCGTTCAACTTCACGGTTGGCCTGACCAACCGCTGGGAGTTGTGGGTGGATTGGGTCACTTGGCAGCAGACCACTTCTCGCAGTCCGTTTCTGTTGAGCGGCTATCAATACAGCGCCGTGCGACTAGCCGGTGATCCCTCGCGCTTGTTAGGGCCGGCGATTGGCGGCACCGATCACAGCGCAGCCTTTTATCCCGGAACCGGCGCTCTGTTTGGCGGCATCCTTCCTAAACTTGGAGCCTTCGGCACCCCGATTAATTTTGGTCAAGGACTGGTTCCTCCCGGTGGGCCTTATGTACCCATTACAGACCCAACGAAGGTCAAAGGGGCAGTGGGATTGGGCCCTGCCTTCATCACGCCACTTCCCGGTTTTTACAATGATTTGCCGTTCTTTGGCGAAGTGGATTTTCTGGGCTTTAACAGTTCCGGCAATCCGGTCTTCGGTCCGCGCCAATCGTCAAACGGCAGCGGCGATGTTTACCTCGGCACCAAAGTCAATCTGATCAACCCGGATAAAAACTGGTTCAGCGTGGCGCTGGGCGGCTATTTGAAAATTCCCATCTCGCGTGACGAACACGCTCAGGCGCGCGGTCGCACCAACGGCGAATACGAGTATGGGCCAATCCTGATGTTGGGTCAGGAATCGGGCGGCAAACGGTTCCGCCTCTATGAAAACTTTGGCTACATTCACACCGGCGACCCTGAACGCGGCGGCGTCAAAGCCTTAGACCTGGCCGATAAACTGTTGCTCAATTTCGGCACAGGCATTGCCGTCAACAAACACGCGGAAGTCGTTGCCGAATTGCTGCATACCCGCTATGTGGGCAGCAGCACACCGCATTTTGGCGAGAAAGACCCGCTGGAATTGAACCTCGGTTTGCGCTTCTTCTTCAAAGGTGGCGCGCTTTCATTTGGCGGTGCCTATCGCCGACTGTTGAACAAGATGGATGCAGAATCCTTACAGGTGTTGCGCTTCACCGGCTTCACCAAACCGTTCTTCTTCGTTCCCACACCAATTTTCGACACCCCGAATCAATCCTTCGGCAACCTCGGCGGGGCTGATGGTTTCGTTGGCTACATATCAGTTGGCAGCCGCAAATCCTGTCCGCCACCACCGGCTCCGACCTGTGTCTTGTCGGTGTCATCCACGACCGTCAATCGCGGCGAACGGGTGACCTTGACCGACAAACCTTCGACGCCGGGTTATGCCGATGGTCAGGTCAATTATGAATACAAATGGGAAGTCAAAGATGCTTCAGGTCGCCCGGTCACCATCAGCGGCACTGGCGCATCGGTTGACGTAGCCACCGGGCAATTGCCTTGCGGTTCCTATATGATCACAGCCAGCGTGACGGCAAGCGTACCGGCAGTGGATTGTCCGAGCGATTGCATCACCACCGGCACCACAAGCTGCACCGCCAGATTTGAAGTCACCGAGCCGCCTTGCCCGACCGTCACTTGTCAGGCCGTGACGACTCCGACTTCAGTCAATGCCGGTGAACCGGTCACCTTGCGCGCCACGGCATCCGGCGCTGGCAACTTCACTTTCAACTGGTCTGCAACCGGCGGCAGATTGTCGTCAACCAGCGGCTCTGAAGTCACCATTGACACCAACGGTCTTGATGCTGGCACCTACACCGTCACGGTGAATGTTGCTACCGACAAGACAAGCTGCGACAAGCCATGTCCGGGCAGCAGTTGCACAACTTCATTCACAGTAACGAAGATACCACCTCCAGAAATAGTTAATCCGCTCGTACCTTGTGGCCCGATCTTCTTCCCGTTCAATTCGGCAAGAATCAACAACGAGCACAAGGCTTGTCTGGATGATGTGGCGCTGAGAATGCAGCAAGACCCGCGTGCCGCTCTGGTCATTGACGGTCATCGCGATTCGACCGAGCGCGTCGGCATTTCGCTGACTCGCGCCAACAACGCTCGCGATTATCTGGTCAATGAAAAGGGTGTGGACGCCTCGCGCATCACGGTTCGTAACTACGGCGACACCTGTCCGCACGAATCCGGCGATGCCAATCTCAACCGCCGAGTCGAATTCTTCATCTTGCCGGAACGCGCCACTATGGAAGGCGTCAACAATATGAAGAAGTGCGGCGCTGGCGCTTCACCGCGAGTCATCACCGATGAAACACCTGCCGAATCGGTTGATAAGAAACGTCCGGTGCGTCGCGTACCGCGCAAAGCCAAGAAAGGTCGCAAACATGGCGAACCCATTATCACGACGGTTCAATAGACAAGCGATTCAACATCAACCCTGAACCTCGCGGTTCAGGCCAAAAAGGAGCGTTCTTCGGAGCGCTCCTTTTTTATGGCCGGTGGTGATTTTCGTTTGAAAGGGCGTAACTATAGAGGTGGCACACCAAGATTCGGAAAAAGAAACTCAACGAGCCGCATGATTATTCAGGCCGTTGCACTGTTCGCGCCGAATCTTGGTGTGCCGCGCATATAGAGCGTGTCGCATCAATGGGTGTTCTGTCCAGATATTGTAGGTGATGGTGTGACCATCTACAACATATGGGCTGTTCCTAGAATTCTGCGACACCCTCTAACCTCGACTTTGTACAATT
The DNA here is from genome assembly GCA_016201275.1 of Acidobacteriota bacterium. Taxonomy (GTDB): domain Bacteria; phylum Acidobacteriota; class Blastocatellia; order UBA7656; family UBA7656; genus JACQDB01. Next base: position 200 of record JACQDB010000162.1, on the reverse strand, counting down.
TCAGATTGGACAACATCAATCAAGAGCCGACGTTGCGGTTCGCGCTTGGAATTATTGAACCTCAGCTTGTTGAGGTGAGGTTCAATAATTCCAAGGGTTGAAAAAGCCTATGAAATCAGGCTACTTCGCCTCTGGAAAATCTACCAACGGAGAGCCGAGGCCGTTAGGCCATTTATCTGAAGCCCCCCAACGGCAGTTGG
>JACQDB010000159.1 GCA_016201275.1 Acidobacteriota bacterium | reverse complement strand
TATGGGTGTACGGAACGCGCTATCGTTGAGCAGCGGTCTGTGACCGCGCGAAGGTCTTCGACCGCCGCTCAACGGGTTTGAGGTTTCCATAATTTCAAACAAAAACCGCTCGGTAGTGGGTCAAGGAGGAGAGAGGGAGTTTGGAGTTGCGCCTTCAGGCCAATGGCATGAAGTTAAGCGGCATAGAGGTACCGCAGGCGGTCTAGCCGGCGGCGGACTTGGTGGCAGAAGCGCGCGAAATCCCAGTCTTAGCTTGCCGCTGTCAGCCGCAGACTAGACCGTCTGCGGTACAACTTAACGCCATTGGCCTACAGGAGGCAGGTGTGGCAACACCAATCCGCGGTCTGAAGGCGAAACGCCAAACTCCCTCTCTCCTCATTGAGCCACTACCAACCGCTCTAAGAAAATGTTTATCCAAAGAATGCGCTGGAAGCTTGGTGCGAGCGACGTTGCGGGGGTCGCCTGTACCAGCAATTGAAAATCAAGCGACGCCAAATATGCAAGCGCTCATTTATGCAAGCGCTCATTTATGCAAGCGCTCATTCTGCCGCCGTACTTTTTTCGCACTACCCAGGCTGGCTCAAACGCGGCTTCAAAATTTTCACTCTGGCTCCGGTCAAACCTCTAGCGATCCAATTCCAGATCATCCCACGAGGCGGGGTCTTCGACCGGCTCCAGATGCGTCAACACCGAAACGTCGGGCAACGCGCTGCGTATCTCCTGCTCGATCTCTTCCAATAATTGGTGGCCGCGCTGCACGCTCCACGCGCCGGGAACCAGTACGTGAACCGCCACGAAGCGCCGCGCTCCGGCCTGTCGCGTCCGCAAGGCGTGATACTCGACGCCCTGCGCTTTGTAGCGCTCGAAAATTTCCAGCACCACTTCACGTTCCGCTTTCGGCAACGCCCGGTCCATCAAGCCCCACACCGAACGCCGCATCAAATGAAAGCCGGTCCAGATAATATTCAACGCCACCGCAATCGCGATTATCGGGTCTAAGCGTTGCCAGCCCGTCACGCTTACCAAACCGACGCCCACAATCACCCCTGCCGAAGTCCAGACATCGGTCATCAGGTGATGCGCGTCGGCTTCCAAGGTAATCGAATTGGCCGCCTTGCCAACCTCCAGCAAAATTCGCGCTACCACAAAATTGATCACCGACGCGATGAAAGAAACGATCAGTCCCGCGCCGGTTTGTTCAATGACTCGCGGATAGATAAGCCGTCCGCTGGCGGCAACCAGAATGCTGAGAGCGGCAATGAAAATCAAGGTGCCTTCGACACCACTCGAAAAATATTCGGCCTTGCTGTAGCCGTAAGGATGTTCGTCGCTCGCCGGACGCGCTGCAATCGTCAACATCGCCAGCGCCGTCAATGCGCCTGCCAGATTGACCAACGATTCGATGGCGTCCGACAGCAACCCCACGGAACCGGTCAGCCAGTAGGCAAAACTTTTTAAGAGAATAGTGGCGATGGCCGTGGCAATGGAGAGCCAGGCATAGCGCCTGAGCGATAAACGATTCATAGAAGCAGTGAGCTTACACCATGCCTACAAGATAAACATAGCAATTGCGCCAGCCGTCATCACCAATGCGGCAAGCCATCCGAGCCAACGCACCAGCGGCGTATTGATTTTATCGCCCATCACTTTTTTATCGCTGGTCAACAGCGTAACGATGATTACCAGCGGCGGCGCGAGTACGCCGTTAATGACCGCTGCCCAGAACAACATCTTGACGGCATTGACGCCGAAAAAATTGAGCGCCAGACCGATGATGACGGCGATGGCCAGCACCGCATAAAACTTGGCGGCAGGTTTCGGCTTGTCGTCAAGCGAGCCGCGCCAGTGCATCCCTTCGGCAATCGCATAAGCGGCAGACCCGGCCAGCACAGGCACGCCGAGCATACCCGTGCCGACCAGCCCCAGAGTAAACAACAGGTATGCCGCGTTGCCAGCAAGCGGACGCAAAGCCTCCGCCGCCTGCTTTGCCGTTTCAATGTCCTGTTGCCCGTTGGCGTGCAAGGTCGCCCCGGTGGTCAAAATGATGAAGTACATCACCACGCCCGCAAACCCCATGCCGGTCAACACATCTCTGCGGCAACTGCTCAACTCTTCCAAGGTCGCGCCGCGTCGCGCCTTCACGGTTTTTCGGCCAAGCTTGCGTTCCTCTTCAACCTCTTGCGCCGCTTGCCAGAAAAACAGATACGGCGAAATCGTCGTTCCCATAATGGCCACAAATGTCGCCAGATAATTTCGGCTGAATTCAATGTGCGGAATGAAAGTGGATTGAAAAACCGCACGCCAATCCGGGTGCGCCAGAAACGCGGCGATAACGTAAGAGAACAACACCAGCGTCAGCCATTTGAAGATTCTGGCAATGTTGCGATAGTTGATAAAAATCAGCAGCACCACAATCAACACGGCAAACAACGGCAACCACACCACGGCGTGAACCCCGGTCATCATCTCCATAACTTCGGCCATGCCGCCGAGGTCTGCGCCGATGTTGACGGTGTTGGCTATCAATAACAACAGACAGGCGAACCACAAGACCGGGCGCGGGTAGCGTTGGCGTATGACCCCGGCCAGACCGCGACCGGAAACCAAACCCAGCCGCGCACACATCAATTGCACAGCGGCCATTAAGGGAAACGAAAAAATGACTGTCCACAATTGCGCGTAGCCAAACGCGGCTCCGGTTACCGAATAGGTGGAGATGCCCGATGGATCATCATCCGCCGCGCCGGTAATCAAGCCCGGCCCCAGGTCCTTAAAAAAATGCTCGACCTTTTGCCCCAGCCCGGTCTTCCTTTTCTGAGGCGCAGCCGCTTGGGAAGCTTGGCCTGATGGCGTTGCAGGTTTCGTAACAATGGTGTTTGCGGTTTTACGATTCACGGATTTGCGACGCATAATTTTATACTACACAAGCAAACACCAACAAACAATTTCACTTCACCGGGCGCACCACTTCAACGGCGCAGTGAGTGCGGCAAGCGATGGCCGCCGAAACGCTGCCGAGCAGAAAGCGATCAACGCCGCTCAACCCTCTAGCGCCAACAAACAAGGTAGTCGCATGAAAGTCCTCCGCTGCGTTGATCAGCACGCGACGCGGGTCGCCTTCTTTGACCGCGAAGGAAACTTTCAATCCATGTTTGTGTAACTCATTGGCCTGTTGTTCGACAATCTCTTTCGCCCACTGGTGTTCTTCGCGATTAGTTTCCTCAACCCATTGCACCACCGCAGGGATAAAGTTGCCGACCAAGGAAGGCTTCAAAGGGTCTGTGACGATCAGCAATTTCACTTCGGTTGCCGCAGGCCATTGACGCGCCGCCACGGTTTGCACCGCCGCGTCCGAACCGAGCGAACCGTCTATGCCGATCAGGATTTTTTCTTTCTCGAAATGCTCTTCGCCGCCGCAGCGAGAAATTCTCACTGTGCAATGCGCCTCGGTGACAATCTTGTGCGACACGCTGCCAAAAAAGAAGCGCCCTAATGCCGTATGCCCGTGCGAGCCTGCGGTAATCAAATCGGCGTGCCACGCTTCCGCCTTCTTCAAAATCTCTGTGGCCGGTGAACCGGCACAGGCATACTCCATGACCTCCCAGGCCGGAAACAGTTCCTGCACCCGGGCTTTGGCTTTCAACGCCAGTTCCTGGGTCGGCGAAATTTCGGTCAACAACTCCGGCGCGGTGCGGACGCCGAGATTATTTTGCGGAAAAATTTCGGCGACCAATTCAAAACTGGTAATCGGCGGCGGCGGCATCCACTCCTCTTCAACCGACATCACCAGCGCTTCGGCGGCGCTCGGCAAACCGGCGCGCAACAAATCTTCGAGAGCGTTATCGGCGCACGTCGAACCATCGTAAGTGATTAAAATTTTCATCCTCTTATTCATCATCTCTTCTCCTGCTGCTGAAAAAAAACGCGACCTTGCAGATGGTGCAAACTTGGAACCTCTGCGCTTCAACTCACCACGCACACGGGCAATTGGTGTGCCGAGTGCAGCAGCGTCAAATTTCGCCATCAACCTTGGCCAACCCGTTCCGCTATTTTCAGCTAGCGCGTTTTCTCCAAACGGTTGAGAAAATTTTCGCTACGCAAACATCAACCAACGGTCAAGCAATCCGGCGTTCTCTACGCTTACCGGAAAAATGCCCAACGCATCAACATCCACGCACGGCGCTTCGACCAGAAAAAAATTGGCCACCTAGTGGCTCAAGTTGGCGCGCACCTGCTGCCAAGATAGGCGTCGCCAGAAGATGCAGAACATTTTGGGGAAGGCTTCGCAGAAGATTGCGGCAAAGTTCGCAAACGATGCGCTAAGATGCGAAAAAAGCCCGTAAAATGGTCGGTTTTTGCAGTAATCTGGCTGGCACAAATCTTGCTCTGTTGAATTTCGGTCATGGTGAGAGTGCAGTCAAGCTCGCACCGAATCTTTTCATTGCAGTGGAATTGAAAACTTGAACTTCTCGCACGAGTAGGATGTTGGAATGGTCACAGGGGAGTGCGCTAATTTCGATAGCCACTCGTGCGAGAGACTTTATCTGGTTTCACTTCAGAACGTGACGCAACCGCCAACGACTTCGCGCCTGAGCAAACCCTGCCTAAACTTCAAACTGCTAGCCGTTCAAACTTTCGCTCCCTATTTTCGCTTCATCATCAGCCGACTGAAAAACTGGTAGCGCGAAAAAAGTAAGGCTGAAGAAGTAACGATTGAGCCTTTTGTAACGCCACAGGATTGCGGATGAAATAACTTGCAATCTTGTAGGGGCGACCCTGCGGTGGTCGCCCCTACAGGGCATGGGAAAAGCCTTCACGTTTTGCCGGGTATTTTCTCCACAACCCGTAATTCCGCAGGCGTGACTTATCTATAGAAATGAAGAGCAAGAAATTCTGTGAATCAAGTCACGCGCCGCACGCTCTCAACATATGCCTTCACCATTTTCACTTGATGCCGATGCCCTGTTGGCTCTGCGAGTTTTGCCAGAACCGCCTGGCGGGCGACTTGCCTTTGCCGTTTTGCGGTGAGACGACCGGCGCTATGGCTATGTGCAAAGTTCCCCAAGCGGTTGAGCGAAACTTCGCAAGCTGCCGTGCCGGGGCAATTTTTTTTTGCCGAATCGCGCCTCAATCCGCGCTCATACGGTTGGCACATCCATTGCTCCTATGCAGCGAGTGAAAGGAGAAGGGCATGAAATTACTGCTTGCGGTTGATGGTTCATCGTCCTCTGACAGTGTGATACGGGAAGTGCTGTCACGCCCTTGGCCTGCCGATACGCGGGTGCGCTTGCTCTATATCAAAAAACCTGTATCATTTTCATCGGACTTTGTTGATGTCGAGTCTTATGTGGAACCCGAAGCGAACGCCACGCTCACTCTGGTTGAACACATGGTATGCAGCCTGACCCGCAAAGGGTTACAGGTCTCCACTGCAATTCTCAAAGGTAATCCACAAAAGACCCTCGTTAAAGATGCCGCCCGTTGGGGCGCAGACTTAATCTTAATTGGCGCAGAGAGCAGTGAAAAATTTATGCGCCTCTTTCACAGCAACCTTGCCAAAGAGGTCATACGCACCGCTCCCTGCTCCGTTGAAGTTGTTCGTGAACCCTCGTTTCAAGCTACCCCGCTTGATTAAAAAGGAGTAAAAAATTATGGCAGGTCAAACCGTTTTACAACCCGAATCCAGCAAGCCCATTGCTCAACTGAAACCCGCAAGCGATCTTTTCGTCGAGGCCGATCAACTGCTGCAGCGTATGCAGGAAGTTTATCAGGCCATCGAACAACGCGCTTACCAATTATTTCTGGAACGCGGCGGCGCTATCGGTCAAGACGCGGAAGACTGGTTCCGCGCCGAAGCCGAATATCTGCTCAACCTTCCGATTAACCTAGAAGAAGAGCCGCAACGCCTGATGGTGCGCGCCGAACTGCCGGGCTTCGACAGCACCGCGCTGCGCCTCAGCATCGAACCGCGCCGCCTGCTCATCAATGGCAAAATGGAATCGCGCCTGAGCGAAGCAAAAGAGGAGACGGCGCTTGATGAAACCACGGTGAAAGAATTGCTCTGCTCTATAGACCTCCCCTGCGACATAGAAGCAGCGCAAGCCCAAGCTACCTTTACCAACGGCATCTTGGAAATCGCTATCCCCAAAATCATCCAAACGCCGGAACCGATCACTGACCACAAGATCGAGTAGCATTTCAGAAAGCCGTAGGCAGATATGGTAGTCGCCCTACGGCTTTACGGTGCGAGCCGAAGTCAGGCCGTCCGCCTGAGCCGCATTTTGTCAGACCTCATGGTTGCACTTGATGCGTACCGCCAGCGCCCTGACTCCGGCTCTTGACCACCTTCATCGCTTCGTCGCATTTTCATTTTCTCGTCAACCACTGCAAGCCTGGCCTGCGGCGGTGCAGGAGTTTTGTTGTTTTTTTTCGAGGCAAGATCGCTATGGGCGAACACACCATCTCTGCCGAACAAGATGAAGCGCAGGCGCAGCACTTCGCCAGAGCTTTGCTGCTTGACTTGGCGGCATTGGAGAAGATGCTGGACAGCGGCTGGATGGAAAGCGCGCCACGTCGCATCGGCGCTGAACAAGAGATGTTTCTGGTGGATCGCTCAATGCGTCCCGCCTCCATCAATATGCAAGTGTTGGAGCGCGCCAAAGAATTGGCGTTGACCACAGAAATCGGGCGCTTCAATCTGGAAGCTAATCTTACGCCGCGCCCGTTTCACAGCAACTGCCTGCAAAGCATGGAAGATGAATTGACCGAACTGGTCGGCCTGGTTCGTCGAGTGGCTGGTGAATATGACGCGGAGGTTTTACTGGCGGGCATTTTGCCGACCCTGCGGCAAAGCGATTTGACCCTCGACAATCTGACGCCGGTGCCGCGTTATGCGGAATTGAATCGCGCCGTCAATCAACTGCGCGGCAACCGTTTCAGCGCGTACATCAAAGGGCTGGATGAAATCAATATCGTTCACGATAACGTCATGCTGGAAGCCTGCTGCACCAGTTTTCAGGTGCATCTACAAGTCAGCGCGCAGGAGTTCGTCAAGTTTTACAATATCGCGCAGGCCATCACCGCGCCGGTTTTAGCGGTCGCCGCCAATTCGCCGCTATTGTTCGGCCATCGGTTGTGGCACGAGACGCGCATCGCGCTCTTCAAACATTCGGTTGACGAGCGCTCGGCGACGCGCCATCTGCGCGGTCATCCTACGCGTGTGAGTTTCGGCGATGATTGGGTGCAAGAGTCAGTGTTAGAAATTTTCCGCGACGACATTGCGCGCTTTCGCGTCATTTTGATGAAGCAGATTGACGAGGATGCGCTGGCCGTGGTGGCGCGTGGTCAAGTGCCGCAATTGACCGCTCTGCGACTGCACAACGGCACGGTGTGGCGCTGGAATCGTCCCTGTTATGGCGTCATCCATGATCGTCCGCATCTGCGTATTGAAAATCGCGCCCTTCCCGCAGGGCCTACCATAGTGGATGAAATCGCCAACGCGGCGTTCTTTCTGGGCTTGATGACGGCCTTGCCGCACGAGTATGGCGAGGTCAATCGCCTGATGGCTTTCGATGATGTGAAAGAGAATTTTTTTGCCGCCGCCCGGCACGGTTTGAAAGCGCAATTCAACTGGCTCAACGATTGGAATCTGCCTGCCGCCACCTTGATTCTGGAACATCTGTTACCGTTGGCGCGTTCCGGTTTACGGCAGACCGAAATCGCTACGGAAGACAGCGATAAATATTTGGGCATCATCGAAGAGCGAGCGCGCAGTGGACGCAGCGGCGCGTTCTGGTCTTTGCATTCGCTTGCGGCAATGGGCAATCAAGGCACCCGCGAACAACGCTTGCACGCGCTGACCGCCAATATGCTGGAACAGCAGAAGAGCGGCACGCCGGTGCATCAATGGAACCTGGCGGAGTTGTCCGCCGCGCCGCAAGTGACCAACGCTTATCAAAGCGTCGGGCAGTTTATGACGACCGATTTATTCACCGTGCGGCCTGATGATTTGATTGATCTGGCGGCCTGCGTGATGGATTGGCGGCACATCCGTCACGTCCCCGTCGAAGATGATGAAGGCCATTTGCTCGGCCTTGTCTCGCATCGCAATTTGCTGCACCTGATGGCGCAAGGCCAGACCTTGGAAAGCACAAGAGCGCTGGTCGTCAAAGATATTATGAAGACCGCGCCGTTGACGGTTAGTCCGCTCACGCCGACCCTGGAAGCGGTGCAGTTGATGCGCCAACATCGTGTCGGATGTTTACCGGTGTTGGAAGATGACAAACTGGTGGGCATCATTACGGCGGCGGATTTTCTGGCGCTGGCCGGCGATTTACTTGAAGTTCATTTGAAATTAACCACACAGCGCAAAGCGATTGGTGTATAATCGGAAAATCCATGCACGCTATTTTTGATCGCCCGGATTGAATCGCTCGAAAAGTGAGGTGAAGACGATGTTAGTGGAGTTTATCGAAAGCCCTCTCGGATTTCTCAAAGCCATATTCGAGTTCAAACAACCGCAGAATGTAAACCAGATGCAATCTCGCCGTTTACGAATCGTATTAAATATTAACTGGATGGATCAACAACCGCCTTCGCTTGCGGAACTGGCAGAGATTCGCAAGTTGATTGACAACTGTAGCCACGCGCTGACCGAGCCGGTGCATTGCGCCGATTGTTATTGGCATAATATTATGACCCTCATTCATCGTTGCCATGAGCAATCGCGGCAATTTTCCCAACAGATTGTCACCAACATTCATATTGAAGAAGCGGTCACCAATGCGCCGCGACCCGTCGAGGTTGCTGAGGTCGTATCCGACCAGGCGAATGTTGCTAATCGCCCTTTTCAGATCCATTGAGTGGGCGGATTTATCATGAACGGCGTTGCCTCATTATCCGATGTGGATGCCACTTTCTTGGCCTGCGAAGCCACGCTCAGAGACGGCTTGACGGTGCATCTGCGTCCGCTGAAACCGGTGGATGAAGCGCAACTGCTGCGCTTTTTTCGCGCTCTTTCCGACCGCTCACGATGGCTGCGATTTTTCTCGAACCTCAAAGACCCGTCGTTGATTGTCGAAGCGCACAATGAAGCGGAAGTGGATTTCGTCAATCGTTTCGGGCTGCTTGCGCTTGCCCAAGTGCCGCCGCGCATCGTCGGCCACGCCTTTTATTATGCTTTGCCGAACGGTCATGCCGACGCCGCTTTTGCGGTCGCCGACGATTATCAAGGGTTGGGATTGGGAACCCTTCTCTTAGGGCAACTGGCGCGGGTTGCCGCCGCCAACGGCTTCACGGTTTTGGAAGCCGACGTGATGGCCGAGAATCAAAAGATGCTGGAGGTCTTTCGGCATTCGGGATTCGCAGTGAAAACCAAAGTGGAAGCCGGACAGATTCATATCGAATTCCCCATCGCCTTTCCCAACGAAGCGCTTGCCAGAATGCCACAACAAGGGCAAACGCTTCGTCTCGAATAACCAAACCCCAAAGTAACTATATGCGCGGCACACCAAGATTCGGTATGAGCGCCGCGACGAGATGAACATTCATGCGGTTCGCCAAGTTTCATCTCCCGAATCTTGGTGTGCCGCGCATATAGAGCGTGTCGCAAAAATCCCATCAACAACCCATATGTTGTGGATAGTCAAATCATCACACACCATATCTAGGCAGAAAATCCATTTCTGCGACACGCTCTAAGCTCGACTTTATCCATCACGCAGCGTAGCAGAGCGCATCTGTTAAGCGCTCAAATAACGCTCGTGGGATTTTTATGACTTCAACCTCTGAACCGG
>JACQDB010000158.1 GCA_016201275.1 Acidobacteriota bacterium | reverse complement strand
GCTATATGCTATCGCCCGCTTCGCGGACTAACGGATCAATTGTTAATCACAAGCGCACAAGATATGGGTAAAAGTAAGCCTCTCAACCAGGGGTCGTGGTCGCGGACAAATGAAATCCGCTATAGTGCATTGCGCCCTTGCAGGGCGGCGAACGCGCACCGACGAAAACGGCTGGTCAAACCACTAGAGCAGTTTTGGTTTGAGATTACTGAAATATCAAACCCGTTGAGCGGCGGTCGAAGACCTTCGCGCGGTCGAAGACCTTCGCACGGTCGAAGACTGCTGCTCAACGATAAGGTGTTCAGTACACACCTATGAAAACCGCTCTAGCCGCAACCGAGTCTCACTTTTCATTGCACCCCAAGTGTGGCGGCAAGATTAAACTCGCGCACGACTCTTAATCAAGGAGCCTCGTCGTTTCCGCCTTCTCTTTTTACGCGAGGCAAGCATTTTCATGAATATTTTTTTTCTACTGGTGAATCCGAAAAAAATCTTTCGGCGTAGGGCGGGTGAATGAGCCAAATCCGCCACAATCTGGAAAATCAAAATCCTGTTCTCTTACCGAAGGCGCTGGCTTGCGACCAGCAACAATTTTATCTCACCCTGCTTGCACAAATTGCTCAAGGCGAAGCGGCGGCTCTCGATGCTTTATATCAACAGATCAGCCCCGTGGTTTTCGGTCTCATCCTGCGAATCACCGGCGACCGCGCACGCGCCGAAGAGGTGTTGCTAGAAGTCTTCAAACAGGTGTGGCGACAGGCGGCGCTGTACGATGCGAAACAAACTACGCCGCTGGCTTGGATACTGGCGCTGGCTCGCACACGAGCGCTCGATTGCCGACGCTCGGCATCCGTTGAACCACGCCAGGCTTCCCCTTTTCTGCAAGAGCCGTTGCGCTCGGTTGCGGCGAGTGAAGTTGAGGCGACTGCTTTCCTCGCTCAACAACAGCATCTGGCGCGCACGGCGCTCGCGGCACTTCCGGTTATTCAACGTCAGGTGGTTGAACTGTCTTACTACAGCGGCCTGAGTCCTCACGAAATTGCTATACGCTTGAACCTGTCGCCGGACACCGTGATAAAGCTGCTCAGATTAGCTATGATGAAGTTGCGCGAATTCCTCAATCCCATGCTACAGGAGCAACTATGAGCCATCATACATCGGAAGAAGAGGCAACTTTGCAGGCGGCCTTATTTGCTTTTGGCGTGTTGCCTCAAGAGGAAGCCGAAGCGTTTCAACAACATCTCGCCGAAGGCTGCCCAACGTGCAAAGTCGAAGTACAAAGCTTTCAATTATTGGCCGAAAAACTGGCCTTTGCTGCACCCCGCGTCGAACCGCCTGCGCGGTTGCGCGACCGCCTCTGGGCGGAAATCACTGGCGAGTCGGCATCTCCACAACCCGCTAAACCCGTTCACCAATCGCTCGGCGAATCGTTGACCATTCGCGCCAACGAAGGCGAGTGGAACGAAAAATGGGAAGGCGTCTTCATCAAACGTCTGTTCAAAGATGATGCCAAAGGCACGGTGACGACGCTGTACAAATTGCTGCCCGGAGCCAGCCTGCCAAAACATCGGCACCTAGGCGCAGAAGAGTGTTTGGTGTTGGAAGGCGATTATCACATCAACGGCGAAGTGCTGGGCGCGGGCGATTATCATTGCGCCTTGCCGGGCAGCGTGGACGAATCGCTGTTTACGATTCACGGCACCATGTTTTTGATTGTCTCGCCGGAACGCTACGCCGCTGTGTGAAATCAGGTTGAGCGTTGAGTGGCCAAAATTCTTTCGATGATTTCCGTGGTGGACACGCCTTCAATATACGAAAGCGATACGACGATGCCGCCCGCCGCTTCAACCTCTTCACGCCCGACTATGGTTTCAAGCGACCAGTCGCCACCCTTGACCAGAACATCCGGCAACAAAGCGGCAATCAATTGGCGCGGCGTTTCTTCGTCAAATATCGTCACGTAATCCACACAGGCGAGCGCCGCCATCACTTCGGCGCGTTCCTGTTCTTTAAGAATCGGGCGCGCCGCGCCTTTCAATTGATGCACCGAAGCATCGCTATTCAACGCCACGATGAGCGCATCACCCAGAGCGCGGGCTTGCGCCAGATAGCGCACATGACCGGGATGCAGGAGATCGAAACAGCCGTTGGTAAAGACGACGCGGCGACCTTCGCGGCCTAGACGCTGGCGCTCTTCGAGCAAAGTTGGTCTATCAAGAAGTTGTCCCATAAAAATTTTTCTTCGATAAGTTTGCCGCTCACTTCCTGGGTCGCCATGAAAATTCATGTACTCAAAAAAAATGACGAATACCTGGCGAATTTTTGCGACTTGGCGCGCAAGCGGCTGGCTACTGCATAGACTACATCTCGCGCCAAGCCGCAAAGATTCGCTAAGAGAGAAACACTTCTCCGATTCGTAGCCAGGCTTTTTCTTATCCGTATTAACTTTTTTCTTATCCGTTGCAATGCTTTTTTTATCCGTAAAGGGTCAGCCTCAAAGTTGGCTGGCTGGCTCAAGCGCAGCAATTTGCTTTTCCAAAATTGACAAAGAAAAAGCGCCTAGATAGTATCCATATTCACCAGCTACAACAAGAGCGCTGCCCCACACCATGTTCAACCATTTTTAACCGGATCAACAATCCGCTTCTCCATTCAGTTGGTTCAACCTCGTGCTTAAAAATTTCCGTCTAAATTTTATTCTGGAGGACTAGATGTACCGTACTCATCACCGCTGGTTCACGGCCTTTGGCAAATCGGTAGTCGCTTTGCTCATCATTGTCTTGGCGTTCACGGAGACGGCCAATCTCTTCGCGCAAAACATCGTCAATAAAAAAACCCATGCCCCGGCTGCGCCTGCTAAGGTTGCTGCGCCAGCGGCGACGCAAGCACCTATGCAGCAGGTGGATGGGCGCGGCGCGATAACCGGTATTCCGTGGGCTGGCGAATTCGGCGTTCAGGAAAGCGTCTCCGAAATTATGCAACGCACCGTGGCCGAACGCGCAGAACTGGAGGAACGCGAAACCGAAGCCGAAGTCACACAACCGGATCGCAGCCATCTGCACCAGAATCCCGCGTCGTCGAAAGCGGCGCAATTCCCGGCAACAGACCAGAGCGCCCGAAAATCCGAGTCGCTTATCCCGCAAACTCCCAGCACCAGTTTTACCGGCGCAACCTTGAGCGGTCTCAACCCGACCAATGCTTTTCCTCCTGATTCGATGGGCGCGGTCGGAACTACGCAATTCATCGTCGCCGTCAATGGTCGCATCGTCACCTTCAACAAAGCGACAGGCGTCGCCGATGGCGTGTTGAACGCTTCGACCAATACTTTTTTCAGCAGCGTCCGCAATGCTTCGGGAAGCAGCGACCCGCGCATACGCTTTGACCGTTTATCGAATCGCTGGTTTGTGTTGATGATCAATGTGACAAGGCCGAATCGCATCTTGCTGGCGGTCAGCGACACCGCCACCATTGCCGCCAGCACGGTCTGGTCTTTCTTCTTCTTTCAACAGGAGCAAGCGCCGCCTGCCGGTGACTCGACCTGCCTTGCCGATTATCCAACTCTGGGCATAGACGCCAACGCATTGTACGTCGGCGTCAATCAATTCTGCGGCTCGTCTTTGGCTTATAACGGCACAGCGGCTTTCGTGATCCGTAAGAGTTCGGTGTTAGGCGCGGGGCCGATTGTGGTCACGGCGTTTCGCAATTTGACCGGCTCGCCCGGCGGCGCAGGGCTGTTCACGCCGCAAGGCGTGGACAATTACGACGCTGCTGCAACCGTAGGCTACTTCATCGGCACAGATAATTTTTCCTTCGGCACTCTGGTGCTTCGCAGAGTTGCAGACCCCGGCGGCACGCCTTCGCTGTCTGCGAATATCTTTCTCACTGTTCCCGCCACGGCATCACCTATGTCGGTGCGTCATCTGGGCAACACCGGCAGCTTCAACGGACAACTCGACGGTTTGGATGACCGCTTGTTTGCCGCGCATCTTCGCAACGGCAGATTGTGGACAGCGCATAACATCGGCGTGGACAATTTCGGTTCCGCTGCCGGTACACGCACACGCAACGGCGCACGCTGGTATGAAATCGCCAACGTGAATACGGCAACGCCGACCTTGGTGCAATCGGGAACCCTGTTTGCCAGCACCACCACCAACACGGTTGACGACCGCAACTACTGGATTCCTTCGGTGATGGTTTCCGGGCAAGGCCACTTGGCTTTGGGATGCAGCATCGCCGGGACTAATGAATTCGCCAACGCCGCAACCGCCGGACGTTTGGCAAGCGACCCGTTAGGCACTTTACAAGCGCCCGTCGCGCTCACCGCCGCCAGCAGTTCTTATAATCCGCCGAGCGATTCCGGGGTGCGCGGGGCGCGGCGCTGGGGCGATTATTCCTACACCAGTCTCGACCCTTGCGATGACATGACCATGTGGACGATACAGGAATTTTGTGACTCCAGTAATTCTTACGGAGTGCGCGTCGTGAAATTGCTTGCGCCGCCGCCTGCCACGCCGGTCAGCGTCAATCCGTCAACGCTTGCCGCCGGACTGGCCTCGGTCAACGTCACGGTCAGCGGCTCACAGATCGCCGGAGCGGGTTTCTTCGATCCCGGCGCAGGCTTCGCTTGTCGCCTCGGCGCAACGGTCAGCGGCGGCGTCATCGTCAACAGCGTCACCTATCAAAATCCGACCACCGTGGTGTTGAACCTCTCCACCGCCAGCGCCACCAGCGGCGCTAAAAATCTCACCATCATCAATCCCGATGGACAGAGCCAAACCGGCACAGGCATTTTGACCGTCTCCGGCGGTTCGTCCTGTTCTTATGCCATAGCGCCAAGCAATCAAACCTTCACAGCGACCGGCGGCAATGGCAGCGTTGCCGTCAACACTACTGCCGCTTGCCCTTGGAGCGCCGCAAGCAATGATGCCTGGATCAGCGTCACTTCAGGCAGCAGCGGCAGCGGCACTGGCACGGTGAATTTTTCGGTGGCCGCCAATGTGACGGGCAGTCCACGCACCGGCACGATGACCATCGCTGGTCAAACCTTCACTGTCAACCAATCAAATACGGCTTGCGCCTTCACGCTCTCGGCGACCAGTCAACTGTTTGGCTATCCCGGTGGCGCAAGCAGCGTTGCGGTGAGCGCACCGACCGGTTGCAACTGGACTGCCGCCAGCAATGATACCTGGATTGCCATCAATGCAGGCGCAACGGGCAGCGGCAACGGCGCAGTGAACTTCACAGTGTCGCAAAACAACCGCAGCACCAATCGCAACGGCACACTTACTATCGCCGGACAGACCTTCACGGTCACCCAACTTGGTTCCACTTGCGTCACCGGGTTGTCGCCAACTTCGGCTTCGTATCCGTCAAGCGGCGGTTTGGGAGCCGTAGCCGTGACGCTGCCAATCGGCTGCACCACCTATACGGCGACGACTACTGATGCATGGATTTCGCCGGTGGCCGCAGGCAGAAAAGTCAACTACACGGTTGCCGCCAATCCTGACACCGCCTCGCGCAGCGGCTACATCGCCATAGGCGGACGGGTCTTCACCGTCAATCAAGCAGGCAGCATTCCCACTTGTAGCTACGCGATTGCGCCGGGCAGTCAAAACTTCGCCATCGCTGGTGGCAGTGGCTCAATCAATGTCACCACCACAGCCGTTTGCAATTGGACAGCCATCAGCAATGCCGCCTTCATCACCATCAACTCCGGCGCAGCAGGCAGCGGCAGCGGCAGCACAGGCTTTACCGTTGCGGCCAACAGTGGCGGGGCGCGTTCGGGCACCATCACCATCGCCGGGCAAACTTTCACCGTCACCCAGGACGGCTCAAGCGGCGGCGGTTGCACCTATACGCTGTTTCCCACCAATGCGACCATCAGCAGCAGCGGCGGCAGCGGCAACTTCACCGTCGCTACGCAAATCGGTTGCGCCTGGAACGCCGTCAGCAATGCCGCGTGGCTAACCGTAACCTCCGGCGCAAGCGGCTCCGGCACTGGCACGGTTGGTTACCTGGTTGCTGCCAATACCGTCACCAGCCCGCGCAGCGCTACGATCACCGTCGCCGGACAAACCTTCACAATTAATCAGGCCGCCGGTAGCCCAACCTGTTCTTACAGCGTCAGCACCACGTTCATTTCGTTCACCGGCGTCGGCGGCAACGCCACCATCAACGTCTTCACCGCCGCCGGGTGCGATTGGACAGCCAGCAGCCCGGTCAGTTGGGTGACGCTTACTGCAGGGGCAACCGGCAGCGGCAATGGCAGCGTGACCATTCGGGTTGCCGCAAATCCTACGGGTGCAACTCGACAAACCAGCTTGACGATTGCCGGTAAGAGCGTCACCGTCAAGCAATCGCGCTAAGTAGGCAGGCCCAAGTTTTTTGAAAACCGTCAAAAACCCCTGATTTTTCGGGCTTTTTGACAAACTTTTTTTAACAGGCGCAGGCAAGCTTACGGCGCGAAAAAAAGATTACCGAAGACCACCGAAGCGGACAGCGTGGCTCGCGTTGGTGGTTTTCGAGTAAAAATCAAAGCCGGTTCGACGCTTTGATTTTTCGTTGACCACACAGGCAAAAGGAGTCACCTCATGAGCGCGACCAAGTTTCAAATCGTGACCGGGCCGATTCGTGAAGGCGCGACGGCTGTGCATATCTACAACGACGGGTTGACCGTGCTGCTTTACGACGACGCCCATGAAGCGCGCATACGCCAAGCCAACCCGCGCATCATTTGGTACAGCAATCGCGCCGCGCTCAACGACCCGACAACCACATCGCTATTGGAAGCGGGAGACCTGCTGGTGTATGGTCTGCATGGGGATGGCGGCATTGATATAGAGATCGTCGTGGGCGAACCCTTAACCGCTGCAGAACTCTCGACCGGCAAGTGGTTCGCGCCGGAATCGGGCTATCTGACTTCGCCTTCTGGGAAGTTGTGGATTCATTCGTACAACACCTTGCCGATGGGCGACAACGGCGACCACCCCACCGATCCGGGAGCCTTGGTCATCGTCCCGCCCGATGCCTATCGCCTGACTTTGTATCGCAAGGATTGGGATGCTATGGAGAGCGCCGATATAGTGACTTTAAATCAGGCAGAAAAGGCCGGCATAGATGTTTACGGCGAAGGTCGCATTGATGAAGTGATCGTGTTAAGCCCCGTTGGCAACGCACCGATCTCTTGCGCCAATACGCTGTTCCGCTATTGCCTAGAATAACCAAAGGTACAAATCATGATGACAGACAAATCAACTTACGAATCGTGGTTGGCGATAGCCATAGCAGAAGCGCGGCAAGGGTTAGCCGAAGGCGGCATACCGATTGGCGCGGCGCTGTTTGAGGCGACGGGCAAGTTGCTGGGGCGCGGTCATAACCGCCGCGTGCAAGAGAGCGACCCGTCCATGCACGCCGAAACTGATGCCTTTCGCAAAGCCGGAAGACAGCGCCGTTACGCCGACAAAATCATGGTGACGACGCTTGCGCCCTGCTGGTATTGCAGCGGCCTGGTTCGCCAATTCCAAATCGGCACCGTGGTGGTCGGCGAGTCCTTGAATTTCGCCGGTGGCCTGGACTGGTTACGCGACCACGGCGTGCGGATTGTCGAGTTGAATTCATCAGAGTGCATCAAGATGCTTGGCGACTACATCACCGCTCATCCTGAAATCTGGCACGAAGACATCGGCGAAGAGTAACGCGGCAAAAACGTGAAGCAAATCCCAGGGCTACAGATGCGCTCATCTTCTTGCTGCAAGGTGCAGAGGATGACCACCGATTATTGCGCTGATTGAATCGTGAGCGGCGCTGCGTCTCTTGCGGCGCTGCCTCCCTTCCGTCTAGCCTTGAAGATGCACTATAATTCGGCCATCGGCAAATTCGTCGAGCGAAAAGCGTAGTGAAAATCTATTCGAGCGCAGTTATCCAAAAGGAGGATGCTTATGTCTCAGGCCGTGATGCCGTCAGAACCGAGCGCGCTGTCTGCACCGAAAGCCGCTGAACAGTTTCGCAATTTTCACACGCCAGCGCGCCACAGCGTCAAAGAGCTTTACGCTCTGAACCACGCCCATCAAACCTTGGCGTTCGTGCGGGACAAGAAAAAGCAGTACCTCGCCAAAGCGCAACGCGAGATGGGAATATGGGAAGCCATCGAATTGCTCAATGCGCTGGTGGATGATAGCGACCCCGATATTGAGTTGCCGCAAATCGAACATAATCTGCAAACCGCCGAAGCCATACGCCAAGACGGTCATCCACGCTGGTTCATCCTGACCGGCTTGATTCATGATTTGGGCAAGGTGTTGTGGTTGTTTGGCGAGCCGCAATGGGCGGTTGTCGGCGACACCTTTCCAGTCGGCTGCGCCTACTCGAACAAAATTGTTTATCCCGAATTATTCGCCGCCAATCCCGATAAACAGAACCCCGCTTTGCAGTCGAAATATGGCATCTATGCCCACGGATGCGGCCTCGATCAAGTGCATTTTTCTTGGGGTCACGATGAATATCTCTACCAGGTAGTGAAGGATTATCTACCCGCAGAAAGCCTCTACATGATTCGTTATCACTCGTGCTACGTCATGCATCAACAGCGCGAGTACGATGATCTGATGAATGACCACGACCGCAAAATGTTCGACTGGGTGCGCGCTTTCAACCCTTACGATCTCTATTCCAAAAGCGCCGAGCGCCCCCAGGTCGCGCAGTTGAAACCGTTTTATCAAGACTTAATCGCCGAGTTTTTTCCGCCAACCTTGCGATGGTAAACCGGCGCGCCTACACACGGACTTGCCCTCAAGCGTTCCCGGTAAAGGGCACGCCTTGAGCTGGGAAAATGCAGCGCGCCAAGGTTGGCTGGCCTCAATCATCGTCATACGACCAGCGTTCGATAAAGACTTCCATCTGACCGCCGCACACCATGCCTTCTTCGGCGGCCACATCACCGGCTAGACTGAAATGAAAGATGTCCGCCTTGCCGGTTCGCATCACTTCTTTGGCTTCAGCATAAATGTCGGCCTCGACGCAACCGCCGCCGACCGTGCCGATAAACGAGCCGTCTTCAAAGACGACGATGCGTGCGCCCTCGCGTTGCGGCGTCGAGCCTTTGGTTTTGACGACCAGCGCCATCACCGCCTTTTCGCCCTGATCCAGGCGCTTTTTCATTTCCAAATAAACCTCGCGTGTGCTTAACGGTGCAGCGCTCGGCAAGTGCCTCATGGTTTCTCCGATCATGGTTGCGATTCTCCTCGATGACAGATTATATAGCGCGGCATTGACACGGCAAAGCGCCTTGCCTATATTCAGAAACTGGACGATAACATTTCCGATTTACTAGCGGACTAGACCTCACCACTTTAGGGAGACTATATGAAACCGATACTCAGAAAAACTTTGATTTCATGTGCAACATTGGTCGTGCTGGGTTCAGCCTTGGCGATTTATGCACAACGTCAGAGCGGGCAGACACCAAAGACTGGCGGCAAGCCTCGCATAGTGGTTTTCGGCACTGGCTCGAACGACACCGTGTGGACTTCAAACACCACCACCGCCACGCTTGAAGACGCTTTGACGCAGGGCGGACGCTACGAATTGATTACCGCTTCGCAACGCGACACGCTGTTGCAAGAGCAGGGCTTTAACAACTCCGATCTGGTTGACCCGAAGCAAGCTACCAAAGTCGGCAAGCTGCTGTCGGCGCGTTATATCATCATCGGCAATGCTCTAGATGTGACGGCATCCAAGACCAAAGTGCCGAGTAGAGTGGGTGGACTGTTGGGCGGCATCAGTCGCGGCAGTGTTAATCCCGGCGACATCTCTTCGGACGTAAAAACCAAAGTGCAGATACAAATGATTGACGCCGAAACCGGCGTGATTAAGTTATCGAAGTCCTATGAAGAAAAAATCAGCAAAGACTTGATGACCAAATCGCGCAATGATTCCGACGTATTGAAAGAAGGCTATCGCAAGGCTATGGAAGCCATCGCCGTGAAGTTCGCTTCGGAGATGGGTTTATCCGCAACCACCGAAGGGCTGATCGTAGCCGTGCGCGGCAATCGTGTAGCGCTTGATTTAGGCAGCGATCAAGTGCAGATCGGGCAAGAGTTCGAAGTCTATACGCAGGATGACCCGATTAAGAATGCCGCCGGAGAAGTGCTCTCTTACGTCACCATCAAACACGCACGCATACGCATTGAAGCGGTCGAACCGAAATTGTCCTGGGCTTCGGTGATTGCGACCTTCGATGAAAATGAACGACAAGACCCGACGCCCAATCTCAGTCGCATCAAAGTCAATTACGCCGCCAAACAGGTGAAGTAAAATTTTCGACCAATAATCAAAAGAAAAAGGGCAGCCGTTGGTGGCTGCCCTTTGGCTTTGAGCTTTACCTCCGATTAATCCCGCCGATGGCAAGCGGGGGATGGTTAAAGTCCAGCCTACACCGCAAGCCACTATAGAGGAGGCACACCAAGATTCGGTATGAGCGCCGCGACGAGAGGAACATTCATGCGGTTCGCCAAGTTTCATCCCCCCGAATCTTGGGGGGCCGCGCATATAGAGCGGTTTTTGTTTGAGATTACGGAAACCTCAAACCCGTTGAGCGGCGGTCTCTGACCGGCGCACGGTCGAAGACCGCTGCTCAACGATAGGATGTTCAGTACACACATATGCAAACCGCTCTAAGCTTTTTTGCAATCCCGCCAACGGCAGTTGGGGGATACTTAAAGTCCAATCTACAGAGCAAGCCAGCAAAGTTTTTTTGCAATCCCGCCAACGGCAGTTGGGGGATGCTTAAAGTCCAGCCTTGAGCATCGGGCAAGGTTGGACTTTAACTATCCCCCAACTGCCGTTGGGGGGATTCGTTGAGGTTGCGCGGCGTTTCGTAGGCTAGATTTTAACTATCCCCCAACTGCCGTTGGGGGGATTGGCAAGGCTTTTTTGCCTCTGCTGACAGGCTTTTTTGCCTCTGCAAAATGTACAAAGTCGAGATAACAACTTGCAAACCAATTAAGAAGCGCGCCGTTGAGAGGCGGTCCGTGACCGCCTCTCAACCTATGCAGTTGGCGGTCACAGACCGCCTCTCAACCAACGCAGTTTATTTTGCCTTTGATTTTACTTCTTGATAATAGCGGTATCCGAAGGCCAGTTGATTTTAAAGGTACTGGCATTGACAGAGACATTAGGTTGCAGATTGCTCAAGGTAAACACCGAAACATCGCCGGTCTTTTCCATCACCTTGAAGCGTGTGGGCAGCCAGTTTCCTCTATCCACCCAGATCGTAGATTTTTGCAAGCGTGGATTTTTCGGGGTTAATTCCAACTTCGCCATGCCGTCTTCATCGCCGACGTGATTGATGTCGAATTGCTGTTTCAATTCAGCGGTCGAGCGAAACGGCGTGGCGATGAAATTAAACTCCGGTTTGTCGTTCGCCTGTTTCTGCCGAGTGGTGATAATCGCCTGTTTGGTGCGCTCGTTGTACAGCGTGATGAGGTTGCCAACCACAGAGACGTGCTGGCCGTTGGTATAATGGACAATCGCTTTTTCGCTTCCTTGCGTGCCGCGTTGAATGATGACCGTGCCATTATAGCGTTCGTGTCCGCCGATAGATAATTTCTTGTCTTGCGACAGATTGGCCGACAGCGTCTTGATATTCCGCGCCGCGCTTTGCATATTCTTCAAAATCTGATCGGTATCACCATTCGCCTGGGTCTTGGGAATGGCCAACAGTGAGACGACGACCAACGCTGTCATCATCATCAATATCAAATAATTTCTTTTCATTCTGAACATCCTTTCTGTCCTTGAATCGTTTCGCTATCTCAACGCCTCGTCACGATTATTGTTTAATCTCGTTGACCAGATAACCCTTCAAATGCCCTTCTCCGTCTTTCAACGGCTCAATGTTTCTGGCGCGCACCTTGCGATTGTATTTGCGCGAAATAAAATCGCTCAAGGTCTGGTCATACGCGCCTTCTTCAATGATGCCGACCTCTTTGACGGTGACGAAAACCGGCGCGGCTTGATTGCCATCGGCGCTATGAAACACCTGATTCGGACCGAAGAAAATAAAGGCCAGAATCACCGCGCACAGCACATCGTATTGCCAACTGCCGCGCTCATACGCCCAAAAGAGAAATTTCTTGAAACCGTACCAGATGTTGCCCATCGCTGTGTTCCTCGCTTTCCTCGCGTAGTTGGTACGCAGGGTTGCAGGTTACGAGACCACCAGGCCATCGCGCATTTCAATGATGCGGTCAGCCAGCGCGGCGGCCTCCGGGTTGTGTGTAATCATCACTATGGTCTGACCGAACTCTTTATTCAAGCCGCGCAACATCTCAAGCACGATGGTGGAATTTTCGCTATCCAGATTTCCCGTCGGTTCGTCGGCCAGCAAAATCGCCGGACGATTGACGATGGCTCGCGCAATGGCGACGCGCTGTTGTTCGCCGCCCGACAGTTCCAAAGGCTTGTGCTTCATCTTATTTTCGAGTTTCAAGAGTTTCAAAACTTCGTGGCGACGAGCGGCGTCACCACCGTTTTTCGAGTTAGAATAGATTCGCTCGGCAAGTTTCAAGTTGCCTTCCGCCGACAAGGTCGGGAACAAGTTGAAGCGTTGAAACACAAAGCCAATTTTGCGCCGCCGCAAGTCGGTGCGCTGCGCGTCCGTCATCGTCGTCAAATCTTCGCCATCAATTTCGACGCGCCCCGTGGTCGGTTGCAACATCCCGCCGATCACATGGAGCAAGGTTGATTTGCCGCATCCCGAAGGCCCCATGATGGCGACATACTCGCCTGCCCCTACGCTGATGTTGACGCCACGCAAAGCCGGTACATCCACTTTGCCAACGTGATAAATCATCTGCAAATCTCTGGTTTCAAGAACTGGTTTCATAATTTAGTCCCTAATCCCTAGTCCTTAGTCCTCAGCCCGTATCCTTCAATTTTTCTGCCGCCCGATTATCAACGACCAGCAAGAAACTAAGGACTAAGGACTAAGGGCTAGGGACTAATGACTATTCATAACTGATGGCTTCGACAACATCGAGGTTGGCAGCGCGCAGTGCCGGATAGAGCGCGCCGAGTAAACCACAACCGATGCCGACCACGGTCGCAATCAACACCCAGCGCGGTTCAATGTCTATCTTCAAGCGCGTGCTGGCTTCGAGCGCGTATTTGCCCACCACCGATACTACGAAGCCGAACAACACGCCAAGCGCGCTGATTAAGGCCGCCTCTTTTTCAATGGTCATCACCACAAAAGTTTTCGACGCGCCGAGGCTTTTCAGGATGCCGATTTCGCGTGTGCGTTCGATGATGGTGGTGTACATCGCCAGCAAAATTACCAGCGTGCTGATGACCACAGCCAGCCAGATGACCACATCGAGAAAAATTTCCAGCGGGCGTATGCCTTGCGAAAACAGCGCCGGAATTTCGCTGGTCAAATAAGCATGATAGCCCGGATAGTTTGACTCCAGCGCTTCTTTCACCGACTTGGCCAGGGCGGGTTGGGTGGTGCGAATCATGATGAAGGTGCAATTTTCCGCGCCGCCTAACAATTGCTGCATGGTGTGCAGCGGCATCTTGATGCGCGCCAGCATGGACGGCTCGTAAACTCCGACCACCGAAAATTCATGGCCTAAAGTTTTTATCTTGCTGCCCAGTTGCAGCGGCTGTCGGTTGACATCTTTGTTGTTGTCAAAATAGTAACGGTCAACGATGACTTCGTATGCGCTGTCGGGGGCTTTGCCATCGGTGAGCGGACGACCGGCAACCATAGTGATGCGCGTGGTTTTGCTGAAGCTTGGAAAATCAATGCCGTCCACATATTCAAAGCCGATGCCGGATTCGGAATTCTGTATGAATTCGCCAACCGGGGTTGTGGCGCTGACTCCGGCAATCGGCGGCTTGGCTTGAAGGTCTGGGTCTTCGGCGGTCGGCTGCACCCCGTTCATAATCACCTCGGCGAAACGTGCAGGCATCATCAACGGATTGGCGGCGGCGGCGCTGCTGATTTCGGTAGGCAGAAAGCGGATTTCCGCATCCACATTGCCTTGGCGTTCGGCGCTGTCGCGCACCATGCCGCGTGCCAATCCCACCATCAAAACAATCAGTATGACGCCGAGCGCCACGCCAACCACGCTGATGGCGGTGCGTAAGGGGCGCTGTTTGATATTTTCGACAATCAGATTATCCATATCATCTCTTCTTTTCAGGCTTCTTTTTTTCCGCACTGGTTGCGGGTGCGGACTTGCGTGCGTCGTCGAGATTTTTCTCCGGCAATTTTTCCGTGTTCTCTAATCGAAAAGTGGTATCGTTCAATTCGAGATTAATTTCCGAGTTCTCTTTTTCGTTGCTCAACTCGATGCGATAGCCGTCGTTGTGTCGGTCAATGGTAATGGTTTCCGGGAATGAACGAGTGGAATTGGGAACCGTGAACCATTGCCCATAAGCGATGTCGCTGGCAAGTCTGCCGTTACTCTCAAAGGTTTGCTGGCGCACCAGCGGCGTGCCTGCTTGATTGCGATCAAACCAGAATTTGCGCCGCAAATGGGTCAGGCCATTTTGGTCGCCGGTCTGGTCGCGTTCGATCACATACAGCACGTAATAACTTTTATTGACACGCTTGCCTTTTTTGTTGGGGCGGGTGTCGGCCTCTTCCTGCAACACCTCTTCGCGAAAGACCTCCAAATTGCCGTCAATCGGTTTAATCAGAAAAGCATCGGTGATATGTTGCGGACGCATATTCAACAAGCCGCCCGCTTTGATCAGCGTAGGGTCTTTCAAATCGCTGCGCTCCATGCGATGCAAGTCTTCCAGATTGCTGCCGTAAATAAATTGGCGCTTATCGTCCGGGTAATAAATCGCCAAGCGAAACATCTTGCCATCGCTGACCATATCGGCAACCTGATTGCCAATCACTGGAGCTTTAACCTGTAGGCGTATATTCTCCGGGCGCATCAAGCGGATGACAAAATTTGCGCCGGGCAATTGATCGGCTTTGTCCTTTTCGCCGGTGAAGTAATTGCGAACGACTATCGAGCCTTGCGAACCGAAGGTCTTGATCTCTTGAAACGAATTGATGCGGCGCACCAGTTCTTCCATTGACACAGGCGGTTTCACTGCCAGTTGCTCGGGTACGGTAAGGTGTTTGATACAGGCTGCATTTACCAGTGCGAGTGCCAGAAACAGAAATGCCAGAGAACGAAATTTATTCAATGCTTACTCCGAGTGGTCTTCTTAACGCGCTGCTACGAAATCATGGTATTAAACAAACCCAAAAACTAACAAACCCTACGCGAGATTGTCAACGAATGGACTTTTGTTGCGGCGCGTTTGCCTTCTGTGGCGCTCGCCCATACCATGTCCATCAAAGGACAATTATGGCGCGACAAAACAGAGACCAACTCGAACAGGCGGGCAATCTGTTCGACGACTTGAGGGACGCAGCGCTTGACGAAACGGCGAGCGCTGCCGATTTTCGCTTGCAGCCATTGGCCGAACGTATGCGTCCGCGGTCGCTCGATGAATTTATCGGGCAGCAAAAAATTGTCGGCGCGGGTCGCGCCTTGCGCCGCATGATTGAAGAAGACCACCTGCAATCATTAATTCTCTGGGGCCCGCCCGGCTCCGGCAAAACCACTTTGGCACGCATTATCGCCGCCACCACAGCGGCGCGCTTCATACCGTTTTCCGGCGTGACTTCGGGCATCAAAGAAGTCCGCGAAGTGATGACGCAAGCCGATGCTTATCGCCGCAAAGCCAATCGTCGCACCGTGCTGTTCGTAGATGAAATTCATCGCTTCAACAAAGCGCAGCAGGACGCCTTTCTGCCTTATGTCGAAAGCGGCACGATTATTTTAATCGGTGCGACCACGGAAAATCCTTCCTTTGAAGTGAACTCGGCCTTGCTGTCGCGCTCGAAAGTTTTTGTTCTCGAAGCGCTCACCGCCGATGATCTGGTCACCATGATGAAAGGCGCTTTGGTTGATGCGGAGCGCGGTTTCGATTTTCCTGTACAGGTCAGCGGCGAGCTTTTGCAAGCCATAGCGATTTACGCTTCGGGCGATGCGCGAGTCGCCTGGAACACTTTGGAACTAGCGGTTTCGATTGCCGCAGCCGATGACACCGGCGCACGGGTCATCAGCGCTGCGACCTTGCGCGAAGCCTTGCAGCGCGCCGCTCTACGTTATGACAAAGCCGGTGAAGAGCATTTCAATATCATCTCGGCGTTCATCAAATCCATACGCAATTCCGATCCTGATGCGGCGATTTACTGGCTGGCGCGCATGATTGAAGGCGGCGAAGACCCTATGTTTATTGCTCGCCGCATCGTCATACACGCTTCGGAAGACATCGGCATGGCCGACCCCCAAGCCTTGATTCATGCCGTCGCGGCCATGCAGGCGGTGCATCTCGTCGGCTTGCCCGAAGCGCGTTTGACGTTGGCGCAAGCGACGATTTATCTGGCGACCGCGCCGAAATCGAACGCCGTGTTGACGGCCATCAATGAAGCGTTGGCCGATGTCCGCAGCTTGGAGCAATACCCCGTGCCTATGCAATTGCGAAATGCGCCGACCGGTTTGATGAAGGGTTTGGGGTACGGCAAAAATTATCAGTACGCTCACGATTATGCAGAAGGCCGCGCCGAAGCGATGGAATGCTTGCCGGAAGAATTGCGCGGACGCCAATACTACAAACCACCTAAGCGAAGTTGAGCCGTGCGCCCCCCCCCAAGCCGAATGCTGCCATCAGTCCCTGAGCCAAAGCCTTGCGGGGTGCGTGCGGCTGTCGCCACCTCGCCAAGACGCGCTTTTACTTTCGCCTCTTCGCTTGTAACTAGCGCGTGTCGCAAAATTCCCGCAACCACCCATATGTTGTAGATAGTCAAACCATCGCACACAATATCTGGGCAGAGCAGCCATTGATGCGACACGCTTTATAGCGGCTTGCAGAGGTGTGCAATATGTTGAGAGGCGGTCTGCGACCGCCGTGCGGCGGTCACAGACCGCCTCTCAACCAGGTGTCGTGGTCACGGACAAATGAAATTCGCTTTAGTTACTTTCACTTTCGCCTTTCCCTTATTTTACCTCTGACCGTGACCAAGAGGTGACGACCTCCGGCTTATCGCTTTTCGACAAAACTATTGACTGCGGCGAAGGTAAATTTATAATGGCCTCGAAATCTGAACAATCACCCTCGTATAAATTATGAGGACTTGAAAAATAACTTTTGACTCAATGCCCTTGTGAACGAACCCTGTCGAGAATCATCTACGAAAAACCCACAACCTAATACTTGATGACACACAGAAGGCACGTTTCACGATGGGCTTTGGGTCATCTACGGAGTTTTTGATGACCATTCATGAAAAAATTTTAGAGTATCTTGCGCCGGTTCTTGGCGAAGCTACAGCCAAGAATCTGCTCCGCCATTACTGCATCAAAATGCATCTTTCGTTCGAGGAGATCACGCCGAAAAATCTGCCGGAGTTAGCCTCAGCCATGCGCCCGATGATGGCGGTGTGGTTAGGCTCAAGCGGCGCGGAACGCGCCTCACAGGAAATCGCCAATCTCGCTCAAGGAGTTTATACCAAATGACTGCTAAATCATGCTTGAAAGTTTTTCTCGTCTCGCTGGTGCTGGTTCCGCTGCTCTTTTTCATCGTGCTTAACCAGGCCGGTGGAGAACAAGCTACTTCGGTCACCTTATCTTTTTTCGCGGTCACGGTGCTGATCGAATTGGTCGCGCTGGGACGCATCTTCCAGGTGCGGAAAGCTTTTTCGCCCGGCGATTCGGGCTATTCCATCTGGACGCTGATTCTGGCGACGATGTGTGTGCGCCTGCTGGCCGAAGGTCGCCTCTTTACCTTGACCACGCATTTGGTGCCGGAATATCAGGAAGGCGCTTCCAACCTGCTGTTCTTTTTCGTCGTGGTGTTGCGCTATTTGTACACGGTGAGCGATGTGCTATTTACCGTGGCGCTCATCCTCACGATTCGTTCGTACAAGAGTACGGGATTGCCTTTCAAATTGCTGGCGATAGATTATTTTTACATCGCCGCGCTCTGCACCTTGCCGGTAATCACTTACAGTTTTCGCGCCAACCTGCTGCTGTCAACGCTCAGTGGACATGACGGCTACATAGCGACCTTTCGTCTGGTAGCCGTAACCGTAGGCGCGTTTATTGCTTCCTTCTGCGTCGTAGTGCGGCGCTATGCTTTGCAGATGGGCGGCGGCCAAGTCGCCAAAGTCTGGAGCATGGTGGTCATAGCCGGAGTCGCCCGCGATGGTTCTTTTTTAACCGTGGCGTTGTTGTCGAGTTGGTCGAAATCTGTCGCCTCGTTCACCGAGCAATATCTGCTGTGGATTTTTGCCTGCTGCTGGTTATTGGCGGCGCTCTATCAAAGCGAAGTTTTCTCACGCACCACCAAATCGCGCAAAGCCTACGTTGCCGAAACCTTCCGTTGAGCGGTTCGCTATCTTCCCGCCCTTTAGCAACGATCACACCAACGGCTGACTCTCAATCCCAAGAGCGTCAGCCGTTGGCGCATACCGGGATTTTCCCAGTGCCGAGCCAAGAGAAAATGACGGGTGAAATTGACAATCGGGATAGTCAAACGGTAGATTGAGGATTACACAATAATGGACATTCTGAGGGGCTGACCATAGACAAATCAAATTTGCCAACACCGCTTGCCAAGACGTTGCTTCGCCTTCACCGAAATTTGACGCTACCCGAATCGAGCGATAATCTCTTTAGAGGAATCGAGCAGAACGGCGAAGTCCAGTACGCGCCGTGAATGTCTTGGCACGCGCCAACGGGTTTGAACGACGAGAGGATTACCGAATGGCTACCGAAACCAATATCAGCGACAGTTTTATTACAACAACCGTTAGCACAGTGGCAAACTGGGCGCGCAAATATTCACTCTTCCCCATGCCGTTTGGCACTGCCTGTTGCGCCATCGAATATATGTCGGTTGTCTCTTCGCATTACGACGTAGCCCGCTTCGGCGCGGAAGTCGTGCGCTTTTCTCCGCGACAGGCCGATTTGTTGATGGTGATGGGAACCATTACCGACAAGATGGGGCCGGTGCTGAAGAAAATTTACGAGCAGATGCCCGATCCGAAATGGGTGATTTCGATGGGTGCGTGCGCCACATCGGGCGGCTTCTATCGCGCTTATCACGTCATGCAGGGCATAGACGAAATCATCCCCGTTGATGTTTATATCCCCGGCTGTCCGCCATCACCCGAAGCCTTGTTGCAAGCCATCATCATGGTTCAGAACATCGTGCAGAAAGAGAAAGAATTCGGCGTTGACCATAAAGCTCGCATCGAATTGCGCGAGAAGATGTTGAAAGAGATCACCGTCTCGTCGCCCAAAACTCTGTTGTTGGCCGACCAACAGGCCAAAGAAGCCATGCGGCTGGTGCAGATTATGCGCGAACCCGCAGCGCCGCAAAACCCTA
Source organism: Acidobacteriota bacterium (assembly GCA_016201275.1). Classification (GTDB taxonomy): domain Bacteria; phylum Acidobacteriota; class Blastocatellia; order UBA7656; family UBA7656; genus JACQDB01. The sequence goes on along the minus strand of JACQDB010000158.1, from coordinate 44,426 downwards.
TCGTCGCCGCCCTCGCAGGTAAATACAAAGACCAGATTCTTGACGTTGATGATTTTCGCGGCGACCTGGCGATCACCTTGCGACCCGACAAAATCGTGGAGGTGTGTCGTACCTTGAAAGACGACCCGACGACGAAATTCGATCTGCTCAGTTCGATCACAGGGGTTGATTATCAAGGCTATCCAGACAAAACCAAAGACGAACGCTTTCACGCTGTCTATCACTTGTACTCGATAGACCACGGCCATCGCGTGCGTTTGAAAGTGCCTTTGCCGGAAGCCAGTCCGGAAATTGATTCGGTGACGCCGGTGTGGAAAACCGCCAACTGGCACGAGCGCGAAACCTTCGATATGTTCGGTATGCGTTTCCGCAATCACCCGGATTTGCGCCGCATCTTCTGTCACGAAGAGTTCGTCGGTCACCCGCTACGCAAAGACCACGAAGCCGGAGCGCGCACGCCTTTATCGAGAGATTACAAACTGCCTATTGAATATCAAACCGAGTGGAGCGACGAGGAAAAGCACGACCGTTTGGACGGTCAGCCGACGATTATCAATGTCGGCCCATCGCATTCGGCAACGCATGGCACGTTACGCATCGTCTGCCGACTGGACGGCGAAAAAATTATCAACAGCGATGTGGAGATCGGTTACCTGCACCGCTGCTTCGAGAAGATGGCTGAAACGCATCAATGGAATCAGGTGATTCCCTACACCGACCGTTTGAATTATCTGTCGTCGTTTCTCAACAACGTCGGCTATGCCTGCGCTGTCGAAAAATTATTAGGCATAGAAGTTCCCAAGCGCGTCGAGTACATACGCGTCATCCTCGGCGAATTGTCGCGCATCATGGATCATATGGTCTGCATAGGCACTAACCTGGTTGACCTCGGAGCGATCACCAATTTCTGGTATTCGTTTGAACCGCGTGAAGAGATTTATGATTTGCTGGAGATGACCGCAGGCGTGCGTATGATGGTCAGCTATGTGCGCGTTGGTGGGCTTGCGGCAGACCTGCCCAAAGATTTCATCCCGCGCTGCCGCGAAGTGTTGCAGCGCATTCCGAAATACATAGACGATCTGCACAAGCTCAACACCCACAGCCGTCTGTTCAAACAACGTGCGGTCGGCGTCACCGAATTGAGCGCCAAAGAGGCGATTGACTGGGGCTTTACGGGGCCGTGTCTGCGCGCCGCCGGTGTGCCATACGATATACGCCAGAATCATCCGTATTCGAGTTATGAAGATTTCGATTTTGAAGTGCCTGTAGGCAATCGCGGCGATATGTACGACCGCTACTTGGTACGCATGGAAGAGATGCGCCAGAGTCTGCGAATCATCGAGCAAGCGCTGGAGAATCTGCCCGAAGGGCCGTATCAGGTTGACGACCGGCGCATCACCCTGCCGCCGAAAAAAGGCGTCTATACCAATATCGAAGACCTGATGAACCATTTCAAACTGGTGATGCACGGCATACAGCCGCCGCCCGGCGAAGTCTATGGCTACAGCGAAGGAGCCAACGGCGAGTTGGGATTTTATATCGTCTCGGACGGTTCGATGCGCCCTTGGCGAGTCGGCGCAAGAGGCCCGTGTTTCCCCATCTTTTCGGCTTTTCCGAGTATGATCGAAGGCTCGCTGTTGGCCGATGCAGTGGCGGCATTGGGCAGTATCAATATCATTGCCGGAGAGTTGGACAAATAAATTTTCGGCAGCGCGAAGTTGTCCGCAGACATTTACAATCAGGCGGACAAGATGTTCGCGCTCCGAACAGAGAGTAAAACCGATGAGCGAAATTCAATTCAGCGAAGAAGCCAAGCGGCGCTTTGATACCATTCTCAGCCATTACCCAGAAAAGCGCGCCGCGTTGATTCCGGTGCTGGCACTGGCGCAAAGAGAGTTCGGCTGGATTTCCGACGAGGTAGCCGACTACGTAGGCCAATTGATGGACTATCCACCGGCGGATGTGTTGAGCGTGGCGAGTTTCTACACCATGCTGCATCGCAAACCCGTAGGCAAATATCACCTGGACGTGTGCCGCACCGTCAGTTGCTGGTTGATGGGAACCTATCCTTGCGTCGATAAAATCAAAGAGTTGCTCGGCGTCGAAGCCGAAGAGATCACCCCTGATGGTTTGTTCAGTTGGAATTTCACAGAGTGTTTGGGATCGTGCGGCACCGCCCCGGCCATGCAGGTGGGCGACAGATATTTTGAAAACCTGAAGCCCGAAAAGATGAGCGAAATCATTGAGCAATTGCGGAAGGAAGATGAATCGAAATAATTGAGGGAGGTAGGTCTCTCAGCGATGAAACTCATTTTTCCGCCTTACGTTTTGAAGCGCATGATTGAGCGCAACATCAGCGTTGATAAAATTCGCCAAGTGCTCGAAAACGGAGAGGTCATCGAGGAGTATTGGGATGATGACCCACCTCGCTATCTCATGCTTGGATGGAGTGAGCATAGACCGATTCACGTTGTTGGCGAGGATGATGAAAAAACTGATGAAACGACAATCGTCACCGCTTACGAACCCGATAGGAAACATTGGAAGACAGGTTTCCGTGAGCGCAAGAAAATCAGATGAAATGTTTGATCTGTAAAAATGAAAAAATGCGGAAAGGCACAACCCTTTTGCCGATTGAACGTGGCAATGCGATTTTGCTCATCACCGATATTCCGGCGCAGATATGCACAAATTGTGGCGAGCCATATCTGAAGGAAGACATCGCACGCGAAGTCCAGCAACTGGCAAACCAACGATTGGCCGGGGAAGTCAGTTATGAAAATGAGCTTGGCGAACGCGATATTTTGGTCGAAGCATTTGCCTGAGCAGTGACGAGCAAAATCGCAATGAAGATGAGAACTCAATCATGAAATTTGCCAGGTACGTTTTTCTCATCGCGGGAATTTACGGCCTGTTGGTGCTTGCGCCGCAGTATTTTCTGGAAGCCAAGACCGGCACGGCTTATCCGCTTGCCGTGCCGCACCCTGAATTTCATTACGGCTTCACAGGCGTCGCGTTGGTCTGGCAATTGGTGTTTTTGGCAGTAGCGCGAGACCCTCTGCGATACCGCTTGATGATGATCTTAGGGGCGCTGGCGAAATTCTCTTTTGGCATCGCTGCCCACGTTTTGTACGTGCAGAAACGCATCTCTACGCTTTTATTGGGACTGGCAACCATTGATGTATTACTCGGCTTGTTGTTTATCGCGGCCTACATAAAAACCGCCGAGCAGTGAATTTGAAAGCAACGGAGCAAGTCTCCGCATTGAATGACCACAATGACCAAAATACATTTAACCAACATAGACAAACCCGGACAGCAATCGCTGGACAAGTACCGCGAACGCGGCGGCTACAAGGCTTTGGAAAAAGCTTTGACGATGGAGCCTTTGGCGATTATCGAAGAGGTCAAGACCAGCGGTTTGCGCGGGCGCGGCGGCGCGGGATTTCCGACCGGCATGAAGTGGAGCTTTGTGCCGCGCAATACCGGCAAGCCGACTTTTCTGCTGTGCAATGCTGACGAAAGCGAACCTGGCACCTTCAAAGACCGCCTGTTGATGGAACGCGATCCGCACTTGCTCATCGAAGGCATGGTGATCGCCTGCCTCGCCTTGCAGTGCCATCTCTCCTACATCTACATTCGCGGCGAATACGAATTCGTTGCCAATGTCGTCAACCAAGCTATCGAAGAAGCTTATGCCGCAGGCATTTTGGGCGCGTCGGTGATGAGCAAAGATTTCGCTTTGGATATACACGTTCACATGGGACAAGGCGCGTACATCTGCGGCGAAGAGACTTCGTTGATCGAATCGCTGGAAGGCTATCGCGGCTATCCGCGCATCAAGCCGCCTTTCCCTGCGGTCAGCGGCTTTCTGGCTTCGCCCACCGTCGTCAACAATGTCGAGACCTTGACGGCGCTGCCTTGGATTATCAATAACGGCGGTGCGGCGCACGCGGCGATGGGAACCGAAAAAAGCAAAGGCACGAAGTTGTTTTCGGTCTCCGGTCACATCAACAAGCCCGGCGTTTATGAAGTCGAGTTGGGCTACCCGTTGATGGATTTCATCAACAACGAATGCGGCGGCATACGCGATGGCAAAAAGTTGAAAGCGGTGATTCCCGGCGGTTCGTCGGTTCCGGTGTTGACCGCCGCCGAATGCGTAGGCGTGTTGCTTGATTATGAATCGTTGTTGAAAGCCGGTACGATGCTCGGTTCGGGCGGCATGATTGTTTTGGACGAAACCACGAATATGGCGCAGACGCTTTCGGTGATTGCCGATTTTTACGCTCACGAATCCTGCGGACAATGCACGCCGTGCCGTGAGGGGACGGGCTGGGCGGCAAAGGTGCTGCGGAATCTGCTTGCCGGTAAAGGCAAAAAATCGGACATCAATTTATTGTTGAAGATTGCCGATATGATGGAAGGCAAAACCATCTGCCCGCTGGCCGACGCCGACGTGATGCCGATTCGCAGTTTCCTGACCAAATTCCGCAGCGAGTTTGAAGCGTACTGCACGGAGTAAGCAGGTGAATTATGAAGCAAGTGAAAATCATCATCGAAAAACATTCAGACGGGTACGTTGCCTATCCGCTCGGACTGAAAGGCGTGGTCGTCGGAGAAGGCGACAGTTTGGAAGAGGCGCTGGCTGATGTGAAGTCCGCTATTCGATTTCATATTGAAAGTTTTGGCGATGATGCCTTTGAACCGGATGAACCGCCCGCTCTGGAGGCGTTTATCGTGGAAGTCGGAGTAGCTGCCTAGTGGCTAAGTTCCCGGTTGATGCGCCCAAAGAAAGAGTCGTACGGGCTTTGCATACGCTTGGCTTTCAAACCGTACGTGAGCGCGAGCATATCTCTATGGTGCGCGAAAATCCCGATGGCAGCAAAACACCGTTGACGATGCCCAATCATCCGCGCCTCAAGGGCTCAACCCTGCGAACGATTTGTTCGCAGGCAAGAATAGCGCGGGATGATTTCCTGAAAGCTTATGAGAAAAGTTAGCAGCGAGTTTGAAGCATACTGTAATGATTAAAACCACGGGGAACACAAAGAACACGAAGATTTTTCTAGCTCTTCCTTCGTGCGTTTCGTGTTCTTCGTGGTTCAACGAAGTTGGAAAATAGACGATGCCAAAGATAACCATTGACGATTTAGAGATTGAAGCCAAAGACGGGCAGACCGTCATTCAAGCCGCCCTCGAACACGGCTTAGACATCCCGCATTATTGCTATCACCCGGATTTGCCGATTGATGGCAACTGCCGTATGTGTCTGGTCGAAGTCGAGAAGATGCCGAAACTGACGCCTTCCTGCACCACCGTGTGCGGCGAAGGAATGAAGGTCACGACCAACAACGAGCGCGTCAAGATGGCGGTGCGCGGGGTGCTGGAATTTCTGCTCATCAATCATCCGGTGGATTGCCCGGTGTGCGATCAGGCGGGCGAGTGCCGCTTGCAGGATTACTACATGGTCTATGGCCTGCACACCAGCGAAATCGCTATGGATATGAAAGTCCATAAGCGCAAAGTCGTTGACCTGGGCGAGATGGTCGTACTCGATCAAGAGCGTTGCGTGTTGTGTTCGCGCTGCATACGCTTTTTCGATCACGTCACGGGAACCGGCGAGATGCAATTTTTCGGGCGCGGCGATCACACCGTCATCGGCACGATTGACGACCGTCCGCTGGATAATCCGTACTCCGGCAACGTCGTGGATATTTGTCCGGTCGGCGCTTTGACTTCCCGCGATTTCCGTTTCAAATGCCGCGTGTGGTTTTTGAACAGCACCGATTCGGTGTGCGGCGGTTGTTCTACCGGATGCAATGTGCGCGTAGATCATCGTGATGGCAATCTATTCCGCCTGTTGCCGCGCCGCAATATTGAAGTCAACAAGAGTTGGCTGTGCGATGAAGGCCGTTTGAGTTTTCACGAACTGGAAAACGGCGAACGATTGCATCGCCCTATGGTCAAAGGCGAAGACGGTATGCAGGCTCCGGTGAAATGGTCGGACGCTTTGCGCGCCATTGATGTGAATTTGAAAGACTGCCGCCAAGCCTTTGGTGCTAACGCCATCCTCGGCCTGGCTTCGGCCTCGGCCACCAACGAAGCCTTGTTCCTCTTCAAAGAATATCTCAAGGAACAGATCGGCACTGCCCAGCTTGAATTTCGTCTGGATCACGAAGATCAGAAGGTGACGGAAAAAGAGGATGACATTTTGCGCCACACCGACAAGCGACCAAATTCGATGGGCGCAATAAAATTGGATTTGATGAGCCGTGACCTAAACGGCTTGGACGGGGCGCTGGCCGCAGCGCGTGACGGACGTTTGAAAGCCGGAGTGATAATCTGGTTCAAGCCGCTGGTGCGCCGCGATGGCGACGAACAAATCGAAGCGAAAGTCGCAGAGTTAATCAACGCCCTGCAATATTCCGTGGTCTTCACGACGCACAAAACCACTTGGCTCAAAGACGCGAATGTGGTGTTGCCGGTCACCGCGTGGTCGGAAGAAGAAGGCACTTATACGAATTATCAGGGGCGCGTGCAGAAAATCGGGCGCGCCATCCGTCCGAAAGGCGATGCCCTGCCGTTGTGGGAAGCCTTCGCTATGCTGCTGGAAACTTCCGGGTCAAAGCGCCTGTGGCTGTCGGCAGCAGAGGTGTTTGCCGGGATGAGCGAAACGATTCCAGCTTATCAAGGCATCGCCCTTGAACAGACACGGCTGCCCGGTGCATTGGTAACCGCATAAACAGTCCTTAGTCCCTGGTCCTTAGTCCTTAGTTGAGATTGATAAAATTGCCTCAGCTTGGACTAAGGACTAAGGACTAAGGACCAGGGACTAGGTAAAATGAAAAAAATCGCCAAGACCATCAACGTATCGGAGATCGCCGAGCGAGAGAATTCTCTGGTCAAAGAGATTTTCTCGCCGCTGTCGGGAATGAAATTAACCATGTCGCGCATGGTGCAAAACCTCACCGGCCAAGTGTCGCCGACTATCAATTATCCCGAAGAGCGGCGCTCGTATTCCGACCGCTATCGTGGCGCGCACATCTTGACGGCGCGTGAAGACGGTACGCCACGCTGCGTCGCCTGTTATATGTGCGCTACGGCCTGCCCTGCCGATTGCATCTACATCGAGCCGAAAGAGCATCCCGATCCGCACATCGAAAAACAGGCGGCGCGCTTCGAGATAGATATGCTGCGCTGCGTGTTCTGCGGCTTCTGTGTGGATGCCTGCCCGGAAGAGGCCATCATCATGAGCCGCGAAACCGAAATCACCGCCTTCTCGCGTGGCGAAACCATGTGGGATTTGGTGCGCCTGATGAAGCGCCCGGAGTTGAAAGAGTTCGGTATGGGTTATCGCCCCAATGAAACTCTGGTGGATAGCCAGGTGATGTTTGTGCCGACCGAAAAAGTGCAGAAGAAAATGGCCGGACGCATCACCTTGAAAGAAGATGTCGAGATGATTCCCAACGTCACCTATAAAGTCCAAGACGACGAGAAGCAATAGCGCCTTGCCGGGAATTAAGCAGATCGTGAGGCGACCGCCGAGCGCGACGATTCGGAAGTTCATTCGCTGCGCTTTGCCGCCTCTGGCAAGCGCCCAGGCGCAGCGCCCTTGCCGGTTTGGTAGCCAGGCGCTGGAGGCCGCACAAGCGGTTCAGGAAAAACTGGAAAACTGAAACCGCTGGCCTTGACTCTTGAGCCAGAATCAGCGAAATTTCTTGCGGCATTTCAGTAGCAATTCTTCTAGCTGTTTACTCATTCAATTAAGGAGGCGTGATAGTAGATGACTTACGTGATAGCAGAACCTTGTATCGGAACGAAGGACACGGCTTGTGTGGATGTCTGCCCGGTGGATTGCATTCATCCGCGCAAAGATGAAGAGGCCTATGAAGCGGCGGAATTACTTTACATCAATCCGGACGAGTGCATAGATTGCGGCGCGTGCGAGCCTGCCTGTCCGGTGCAAGCCATCTTCACCGAAGATGATCTTCCCGAACAGTGGCGGCACTTCACTCAAATCAATGCCGATTACTTTAAATAAAACGGAGTGGCAGTTTTGGCTTATGTAATTTGTGAACCCTGCATCGGCGCAAAAGAGTTATTTTGCGTAGATGTTTGTCCAGTTGACTGCATACAGGGCGGAGCGAGTGAAGCGCAGATGTATATAGACCCGACACAGTGTACGGACTGCGGCGCGTGCGAGCCTGCCTGTCCGGTATCGGCGATTTTTTATGCCGACGAAGTGCCGGAAAAATGGCGCGCCTACACCCGTAAGAACGCCGCCTTTTTCGAGCGCTGAAGTTTATCGGCAAGCGAAAAAGCCATCACGAATGCGAAATTCGTGATGGCTTTTTCTTTGCCGCAGACAACGCGCAAATCAGCGATTATTTTTCATGTTGTGAATCAAGGTCTTTTTGCCTTCCTGAAATCTCACTTCCACTTTATTGGGCAGATAAGTAGCTTCGACCGACCCCAAGCCGAACTTGGGATGATTGATGACATCGCCAATCCCAAAATTGGTGTCCAGATTATATTGCCGCACCGGACGACTGGGGTCTATGGAATATGCGGCCTCTTTAGATTTTCTTGAGCCACCCGATTTTGGCGGGCGACCGACCGGACGTGCGCCTTCTTTTTTCATAGGTTCCTTCACCTTAAAGTTGTGCGTACCGTTGCACATCGAGCAAGTGACCTTGCGAACCATATCGCCATCCATCGCCGCGATTGTGTGTGTACGTTCACTTTTGCATTTTCCGCAATAAGCATTGATGTCTAATCCCACTCTATGCTTTCTGTATAGCATAGAGAAAATATACCATCTGCCTGCCCGAATCGCCATCCAAAGTGGAGTTTCATTGATCTGTGTGGCTCAACGATTCCGGCTCGTGCGTTGCTCGTTACAGGCATAAGGAAGGGGCGGCAACGCTGAACCTCTGTGGTCATCGGTCGCCTCATACTTTTTTCGCGCTACCGAAAGGTTGCGCCGCCGCCCTTCGTCGCACTCTGACAATCCCTGTGTTGTGCCGAGGGGCCTTACTCGCCTCATAGGAATTGCTGTTGGGCATAGGCGTGTATTTCTCCTTGCTGATGAACGGCAATCCCGTATAATGAACAACAAGGGTGAAGCAAATAGAATTCAGGTAACGCGGACGAAAACCAGATCATTCCCGGAACGATTCGGTAACGCTTCCATAACCAGAAGTCACGCAGAAGGAGTCGGACATGAAAATTCTAAAAATCAGTTGGCTATTGGCAGTGCTGTTCATTGCCGCTGTTTCCGTTTCAGCCGATGACAAAAAAAATAAGTCGGTCGCCGATGAAAATCTTTATGTCGTATCGGCAAAATCGGGAGTCGTCAGTCTCATTGACGGCGACGTTAGCGTAAAACGCGGCAACGCTGAAGCGCAGCCCTTGCTGGAAGGCGAGGACTTGAAATCCGGCGATGTCATACACACCGGCAACGCTGGCCGCGTCGAAATCCTGCTCAACCCCGGCACCTATTTACGCCTAGCCGAAAATAGCGAATTCGCTTTTCCCAATTTAGCGCCCTTCAAATTAAAGCTTAATCTGGTAGTCGGCACAGCGATTTTGGAAGCCTCGGTGATTGATGTAGCCATCCAATTCAACACGCCGCATCAGCACTTCACCTTGACCCGCGAAGGGCTGTATCGCTTTAACGCCAACCGCGATGGCACAAGCGAATTGATGGTTCGCAAAGGCAAAGTCGCAGTCGCCGGAAGCGAAGTCAAAGAAGGCAAAAAACTGGTCGTCAGCAATGGCAGGCAAAGCCTGGTCGCCTTCGATAAAAAAGCGGAAGACGATTTCGATAACTGGAGCAAGGCGCGTGCGCGCACGCTCATTGCGGCCAACAAACAATTATCGAATCGTCGCATGAAGAATTCCCTGACCGCAGGGCTGTTTGCCAGCGCGTGGGTTTACGACCCGTTTACCAGAACCTACACTTTTCTGCCCGGCTGGGACGGCTTCTCTTCGCCTTATGGCTTTCGCTATTCCACCTGCAACCCTTACTGGTACTACAATCCGTATGGTTACAGCAACGGTAACGGCGGTGGCTATTGGGGCGGCAACCCCGGCGGCGGTCATACCAGTGGCGGCGGCAACACCAGCGGCGGCGGCGGTAACACGGGCGGCGGCAGAGGCACGATTTCCGATGGCGTCCCTTATACCAAAGGCGGCAACCCCGGCGGCGGCAGCGTGGATACAGGCGGCACGGTTGGCGGTCGCGGCACGCACAAACATCCGAACAACAATTAATCTTCAGGCAGCTAAAGAAACCGAAAACCGTTTCCTGCATCAACCGGCGCTCAAGGTTTGTCGCTTTGAGCGCCTTGGCTTTTCCCGGTCTCAGCGCTGGTCTCCACTGGCGAAATTTCGTTGCACGCAATTGCCGCAAAGCGCTTTACAGACCCGGCGCACCGCAGACAAAATCACAACCGATTTCCTGTATGGCTTTAATCGTTGACGGCAACAATGTGATGGGACAGAAACCCGGCTGGCATCGCGATAAAAATCGTGCGCGCAGAGACTTGCTCGACCAACTGGCGATTTTTGCGCGAGCCAGAAAGACGCGCCTGACGGTGGTCTTTGACGGCAGCCCGGATCAAGAATTCCCTGAAGGCGCGGTGTTTCGCGGCGTTAAAATTCTCTACGCCGAAAGAGGTTCGGATGCCGACTCGCGCATCATCCGTGTTGTCGAATTGGCAAAAGACCGGCGGGGTTTTACGGTTGTGACATCCGACCGACAACTAGCATTTGCCGTGCGCGCCCTCGGCGCAACGACTATGCGTTCGGGCGAATTCCGCCAACAACTCGAAGCCGCTATGCAAGCCGCACCAACCCTTGAAGACGGCGAAAAGCCAGTCATAGATGATGTGAATTCGTGGCTGCGCTACTTCGGCGCAACGCCCGAAGATGATGAATGAAGATCGGCGGGTTCTTGGCTCGTTATCAACTTTGTTATGCACGGAAAATTCTTTGCGTAACTTTGCGACTTTGCAAGAAATTGGTTTAGTTGCTCAAGAAATCCTTTTTCGCGCCAAGACGCAAGGCCGCAAAGCAACGCAAAGCGGATTGATTTGCCAACGCCAAAGGTTAAGTCACGAGCGTTTTTATTACCGAAATACGAAAAGTGATTTTGCATATCGCCGGAAAATAATGCGAAACTAGCGCCATGAGCGCGCACAAACCCATTGCATATTGTGATGTCACCATAGGCGAATTGCTCACCTTGCTGGCACGGGATTATCCTCAACACGAGGCGCTGGTTTATCCTGACCGCAACCTGCGCTACAACTTTCTTGAACTCGAACAACGCGCCAAACAAATCGCCAGAGGTTTGCTCGACCTCGGTATTGAGCGCGGCGACCGCGTGGCGTTATGGGCGACTAATGTGCCGGAATGGATTGTGCTGCAATTCGCGCTCGCCAAAATCGGCGCGATCCTCGTCACCGTCAACACCAGTCTGCGCGCTACCGAATTGGCCTACCTATTGAAACAATCGGAAGCCAGCACCTTGATTACCATCAGAGGTTTTCGCGATGTGGACTATGTGGAAACGATTTACGCCATCATCCCGAAATTGCGGCTGACAAAAACCGCAGACCCGCACGCGGCGCACTTCCCTTTTCTGCGCCGCGTCATTTTCATAGGCGACAAGACCCCTGCGGGCATGGTGGCCTATGACACCTTGATGGAACGCGCCGCGAACGTCAGCGAAGATAGGCTTGACCGACTTGGCGTCATTCAAATTCTCGATGATGTCATCAATATGCAATACACCTCCGGCACGACGGGCTTTCCCAAAGGCGTGATGTTGACGCATCGCAACATTTTGAACAACGGCTACTGGATGGGCGAAGTCCTCGGCTACACGCCCGCCGACCGCCTCTGTTTAACCGTGCCGTTGTTCCATTGCTTCGGTTGCGTGATCGGCGTTTTAGGCGCATACACCCACGCGACTACGCTTGTGCCGCTGGAATCATTCGACCCGTTGAAGACGCTGCAATATATCGAGCAGGAAAACTGCACGGCGCTTTACGGGGTGCCGACCATGTTCCTTGCGGAATTGGAACAACTGGAAACTCACAGTTTTGATTTATCCACCTTGCGAACCGGTGTGATGGCGGGGTCGCTTTGCCCTGAGCCGTTGATGCGAAACGTGATGGCGAAAATGAACCTGCGCGAACTGGCTATCGCTTACGGTTTAACCGAAGCCTCGCCCGGCATCACCATGACGCCGCGCCACGACAGCATCGAATTGCGAACTCAAACCGTAGGCCGCGTGCTTCCCGATGTCGAAGTGAAAATTGTTGACCCGACCACCGGCCACGAATGCGCCATCAATCAACCGGGCGAATTGTGCGCGCGCGGCTACAACATCATGAAGGGCTATTACAACAACGCGAAAGCCACCGCCGCAGCGATAGACGCGGAGGGCTGGTTGCACACCGGCGACCAGGCGACGATGGACGAGGCCGGATACCTACGCATCACCGGACGCCTCAAGGATTTGATTATTCGCGGCGGTGAAAACATCGCGCCCAAAGAGATCGAAGACCTCTTGCAACAACATCCGAAAATCGCTGACGTTTATGTGTACGGCGTGCCGGATGAGCGCTTGGGCGAAGAGGTCGCGGCGGCGATTCGTTTGAAACCCAATGCAGCGTTGACCCTCGAAGAGGTGCGCGAGTTTTGCGACGGACGCATTGCGCGTTTCAAAATCCCGCGCCAACTTCGCTTCGTCAGTGAATTTCCGATGACCGCTTCGGGCAAGATTCAAAAATACAAACTGCGCGAAATGCACTTGAAGAATGACTGACGCTATCTGCTATGCTCGGTCATCGCTCAATCAATATTTTTTTGCCACGAACTTGAATTCAATAGAAAGGAAGACTCATGGAAACCATACCATCTTTGGACGGACAAGAATTCGCTGCTTACTTAGCCGTGCCAGCAAGCGGCAAAGGCGCAGGCATCGTGTTATTGCAAGAGATTTTCGGCGTCAACAAAGTTATGCGAAAGATCGCCGACGATTATGCCGAACAAGGCTTCACAGTCATCTGTCCAGACCTCTTCTGGCGACAGCAACCGGGCATTCAATTGACGGACCAAAGCGAGGCCGAATGGGCAAGAGCTTTTGAATTGTACAAAGGCTTGGACGAAGCCAAAGCCGTAGAAGACGCAGCGGCGGCGATGAATTATTTGCGCCAGCACCCGGCCTGCAACGGCAAAGTCGGAGCCACTGGCTATTGTTTGGGCGGCAAACTCGCGTACCTGATTGCCGTGCGCTTCAAGCCCGATTGTGCGGTCGGTTATTACGGCGTCGGCATCGAAAACGCTTTGGATGAAGCGTCGAATTTGACGACGCCGTTGATGCTGCACATCGCCAGCGAAGATCAATTCTGCCCTCAAGAGGCGCAGGCAAAAATTCATGCGGCGCTTGATGACAATCCACTGATTACGATTCACGATTATGCAGGGCAAGACCACGCCTTTGCCCGCGTCGGCGGCAAACATTACAACGCCGAAGCTGCTGCGCTGGCCAATCAACGCAGCCTGGAATTTTTTACCACGCATCTCGATTCTTAAACCATTGAGAAGCTTTTGTTATCCCTGAATCGGTTCGAGGAGAACTGTACATTACCAGCGGATGCGACGGATGCAGCAGATCACAACGGATTATCCGTCCTTATCCGCCGCATCTGTCTGATCCGCTGGTAATCTGACTTCCGAATGAAACACGATTCTCGTTCGGCGCTACACAAAATCCTTCTATCTGGAGCCTACAAAAATGAACACGCCCGAAAACCCCAATGATTATGCCGCAAACGCGCAGCGACTTTCCGCATTGTGGGATGAACACGTCAAACATGAATTCGCTACGCGCCACACCGAAGACACCTTGGCAACGATGGTCGAAGAGGCTTATGTCAATCACGTTCCGGTGTTGACCGGCGGCGTAGGGCGCAACCAACTGCGCGATTTTTACGCCGAGCGCTTCATCCCGCAGATGCCGCCCGATACCGCTATGACGCCGATTTCGCGCACCATAGGAACCGACCGACTGGTGGATGAAATGGTCTTCGAGTTTACTCACACCATCAAGATGGATTGGATGTTGCCGGGAGTTGCGCCCACCGGCAAGCACGTCAAAGTGCCGCTGGTCGTCATTGTGCATTTCCGCGATGGCAAACTCGCGCACGAGCATATCTATTGGGATCAGGCTTCGGTGCTGGTGCAACTCGGTCTGCTGGATGCCGCGAGGTTGCCGGTTGCCGGTGGCGAAAGCGCCGAAAAAGTTTTGCACCCTGAATTGCCCGCCAATCAGTTGATGGAGCGCGGATGAAAAATCATGAGGGCGGCGACGGCGCAATCGTCAATCGTCTGCGCCGCGATTTAGGCACGCTCGAATCTTACGCGGCGTTGCTGGGAATATTAATCGGCGCAGGCATCTTCACGGTGACTTCGCGCGCTTGGTCGCTCACTGGGCCCAGCGTCATCCTCGGTTACATCGTGTTGTTGCCGGTCATACTGGCCACCTCGGTGCCGTATGCGGCATTTCTTTCGACGCCGCTCGGACGCGAACCCGGCGGCGAATACACTCACATTTCGCGCACCCTTGACGGCTACAGTTTGGCCTTCGTCGGCGCTTGGCTCAAGATTATTTCCTACCTCGGCGCGGAGGCGTATCTGGCCAATGCGCTGGCCGATTACCTTTTGGAATTTGCCGGAGGGCGCTTGCGCGCCGAGACCTTTCGTTTGCCTCTGGCACTGATTTCGCTGCTGTTTTTCTTCCTCATTCACAGCATAGGCGTGCGTTGGTTCGGGCGTTTGCAGGTGACGATGTGCGCGCTTTTAGGCTTGGCGCTCATCGTGTTAATTGTGCCGGGCTTGTTTGCCATTCACGCGGCGAACTATCAACCATTCATCAGTCACGGCGGCGGCGGGTTTGCGGCGAGTCTGGTGCCGCTGTTTTTTTCTTATGCGGGCTTTGAATCCTTGGCGCAGACCGCCGGTGAAGTCAAAGACAGCACGCGCCGATTGCCCAAAGTTTTTTTAAAAGGCATAGGCGCAGCAGCAGCCGTTTTCATACTGATGTCAGTGGTGGCGTTTGGCGTGTTGCCGGGCGCACGCTTGCAGTCGAGCAACGCGCCGATGGCGGAAGTAGCGGCGGTTTATCTGCCTGCGGGAGCGGCGCTGTTTGTGACCTTTGGCGCGATTATGGCGCTGACCACATCGCTGAATTCGACGATGCTGGTGCCGTCTAGACTGGTGATTATTCTGGCCAAAGATAACTTGGCTCCGCGCTGGCTGGGCGCGGTCAACGAACGCACAGGGACGCCGATTGTTGGCTTGACCATCACGCTGGCGGCGGCGGTGATTCTACTCATCAGCGGCCAGGTCGGCTTGGCGCTCAACATAGCGGTCTTTGCGCTGGTGATTCTGTACGCCTTGCACAGTTTGATTTTTCTTTTGTTGCCGCGAAAAAACGCGAAGCTGTACGAGCAAATCTCCATAACCATGCCCGTATGGTTGCAGCGAGCGGCAGCGGCTTTATCGTTGGTGGCAATGGGCGGACTAATCCTCGTGCAGGTGACGCAAGATATGCAGACGATTCGAGGTTCAAGTTTTCCTCAACGCCTCGCCGAGCATAGCTTGACCAGCATCGAGTTGGTGTTGGTTTGGGGCGTGGTGGGCGGTTTGCTTTTCGCTTATGCAAAGTGGATGAATCAGCGCGAAGCAAACTTCTAGCTCGTAGAGCAGCTTGCCATTGAGGGTGCGGTAAACTTCAGTTTGGCGCTGTTGGCATTCACAACAAACGGAAGTTTATTGAACCTTTGCGCCGTACAATAAACGCAAACTACGCTAATGTTTCATCCGCAACCAGGCGGCTTGATAATCAAAGTTCGGGCTGGTTTGCGGCGTGTGGCAACTCGCGCAGGCCGCTTTCATATCGCTGATTTTGCCGTAACCTTGCGCCGGTTTGGCAGCGTGTTGACTGCCTGCACCGTGACATTGTTCGCACTGCACGGTGGCCAGTTTCGGCAATGCGCCGGGGCGTGATCCGGTCGCATGGCATTGCATACAGCCTTCTTCAAAATCATCTTTATGAGCGGAAAGCACATCGGAAGCGCGGGCGTGCTGACTGTTTGCCCATTTGACATATTGATCGGTATGACATTGCGCGCACGCCCCGCTGGAGATGTATTCGGGAGCCGCGCCAGGTTTTGCCTGCGCCACAATAGATTTCCAGTCGGACAACACGCTGGCGTTGCCCAGCCAATCGGTCAACAGCTTCTGAGCGTTTTTATAGGCATTCTCTTTGGCCTCTTTGGCCTCTTTGGTCATCTGCACAGCGCCCGGATCATCGCTTACGCCTTCGTCCAAAGAGATGAAGCGATCCCGAAAGGTGTACCCGCCCGGCGCGGCTTGATAAAACCGCAGTTCGCCGACAAAGCGCGATTCAAACGGCGTGAAGGTAATCAAGGTGTCGCCGATCTTGAAAGACGGCATAAACATTTCGCCATTCCCTGCAATGATGACATTGATGCCGGGAACCTCTTTTGCAAGGCGCGCCGCCATATCGGTTCGCACCCGCGCCAGCACAATGACGACATCGGCATTGCGACGGGCTTCGGGCAACACTCGCTTCGCGGTCTCGATGGGATCGGCAATTTTAACGCCCGTTGCCATCATCGGACTGCTGGCGTCGGCGATGCCGACGAAGGCTACACGAACCGCTTTTGCGGAATGAGCAAGCGGCACTTCACGAAGCAAAAAGGCCGGGAGTTTCACGGCATCGGGCGCTTCCGCAACCAAGTTAGCCGACACCAGTCGTTTGAAAATCGGCTGCGCTTCACTGCGTTTGGCGAACGCTGATGACTGTAGCAAGGGAGCCAGATAATCCATATCGCTGGCTGCCAGATTCGCTACATCTACGCGAAACTGGTCATAGGCTTTTAACAGGCTCTCGTTTTTCATCACGCCATCAAGCCGTGTGTCGCCGTGTTTGGTGCGTTGTTCGGCGAACAAATTGCCGCTATCCACAAGCAGCGTCGGAACGCCGCCGAATTTTGCTTTGAATGCTTTGATGTAATTGACGCGCCGCGCCAAGCCCCCGAAACCGGGGGCTTTTCAGCCACAGGTCTCCAGACTGCCGTGCAGTTCGCCGGTGAAATGAACGACGAAAGCCGGGTGGTCGTCAGCGCCCAGCCGTTCATTCATAGAAGCGCCCATGCCGATGATTTCAGAACGATGCACTTGTTGAGCCGTGTGGGCAACGGTCTGGCGGGACAACGACAAACCGACAAACAGGGAGATAGCCAGAATAACGATTGCGAATTTGAGTGATTTCAGCATAATGATTCGACCATTGACAGGAGTCTTTCATCCGTTGGCCAACAAACTCTACTTGATGCGAAAGCCTTTGTGCAAGTAATCGCTTGTGGGAAGATTTGCCAGCGTCGGAAAGAAAATCGCTACGGGGTTGATGCGGAAAAAAGTTCCTTTACACGATCAAGTAGAGCAGCATCGAGATGAAGCACCCAAAGAAAACGATTCCCAGCAAAGGGATGTGGCGCAGTTTCTTACTACAGGCTTGCCTCACCGTAAACCACAAAGTGGACATCAGCATATACGGCGTGCCTTTGCTGAGAGGGAGTTTCCCGGTCTTCAACTCGTTGAACCTCGCTCTGTAGGGTGAATCATTCGCCGGTTTCGCTATCGTATTGACGCAGCTAATCGGAACTTGCAGCAACACCGTCGTCGAGGATTTCCGGCTCGTGTTCCGCGTCTATCGTCGTCATTTCCGCCATCAATAATTTTTCGCACTCGGCGGGGCTGCTCTGCGCACGGGTCGGATGCAGGCTACGATCAAGCGCATCTTCACTGACCACGTTGGCGGCGCTGGCCGGAAGCAGAAAGCCCACGCCTAACGCCAATGCCGCAAAAATCGCGCCGACGATAAAAGCGTTATGCAGCGCTTTCGCCAATGCGCTTTCCATCGAATGCAGCAACACCGGCGGCAGTTTGGCGCGGGATGTCGGTTCGATCAAATCGCTGGGATTATGCACGATTTTTGCCACCACTTCTTCGGGCAAGCCGCTGGCGCGTTGAATCTCTGCCTGCTGCGAAGCCAAGCCCATCGTCAACATCGTTCCCATCACCGCCACGCCAACCGCGCCGCCTATCGAACGCGAAAACTGCGTCAACGAGGTAGCCATGCCAAGCTGTTCGCGGCTGACAGAATTTTGCGTCGCCAAGACCAACGTCAACATTACCAACCCCATGCCGGAACCGAGCAAACCTATATCGGCAAGCAACACCCAGCGCGGCGTGAATTGAGTAACCCGCGAAAGAATCAGGAAGCTTACGAAGACGAATACCAAGCCCATAATAATCGTCGGGCGATAGCCTATGCGTAACATCAAGCGTCCGCCGATAATCGCCAGAATTACCCAGCCCATCAACAGCGGCGTCAGTATCGCGCCTGCTTCCGTAGCCGTGCCGCCCAATGTTCCCTGGACGAAAAGCGGTATGAAAGACAACGCGCCAAACATCGCCGTGCCGACCAGAAAGCCGGTCAGCGAACCATAAGCCACAACGCGATTGCGAAAAATGGACAGCGGCATGATGGGTTCAGCAGCGCGCTGTTCGGTGCGTATGAAGAGATAGCCAAAAATAAAAACACTGATGGCCGCCGCAATCATCAGAGGATTTTTCCAGGCACGCACATCGCTGGTTTCCACCAACACCACCAACAACAACGTAATGGAGATGAACAACCAACTCGCGCCCGCGTAATCAATCACCGGCTTGCGCGTCTTCGCAGGCTCTTTCAACGCCAGACCGACCACCAGCGCCGCCGCTATGCCGAACGGTATGTTGATAAAAAAGACCCAGCGCCAAGACCAATGCTCGGTGATGAAGCCTCCGGCGAGCGGCCCCAGAATCGAAGCCAGCCCCCACATAATGCTGAATAATCCTTGCACCTTCGCCCGTTGCCGCAAGGTGTAGATGTCGCCGTTGATGGTCATCCCCAAAGGCACGATGCCGCCTGCACCAAAGCCTTGCACGGCGCGAAACACAATCAACCACCAGATGTTGGTGGAGGCCCCGGACAGCACCGAACCGATTAAGAAAATAATAATGGCGACAGTGTAAAGCGACCGGCGACCCAGCAAATCCGACAACCGGCCCCACACCGGAACCGTCACCGTCGAGGTCAACAGATACGCCGAAAACACCCAGCTATAAACATTCAAACCGCCCAACGAAGCAATCACTGTAGGCATAGCCGTGCCGACCACTGTGGTTTCCAGCGCCGCCAGAAATGAGCCGAGCATAATGCCTGCGGTGACGGCGCGGCGGCGGTTCAACGATAAAATGACATTCGGTTGTTCTTCGCTTTGCGAGTGCAATTGGCCGGTTTTCAGTTTCATTGTATTTGTATAAGCTCTTGCGGAAACGGCTCTCGATTCACCTTCACGACAACCGTTTTAGCGCACACGGGACAGCGCAAGCGGCGCGTTTGTCGCCCTTTTTGAAAACGCACATTGATGCTCGCTTCGCATTCCGGGCATTCCACATCGGCGTACCCGTCATCATCAGTTTCGTCTTCGTCCTGATACTTCTGTTTCATTCCCATGTTCAATCACTGGTCGTCGGATAGTCGAGATTTTTCCATCGCGTCCATCCGCCATCCATCGAAATGACGTTGGTGTAACCCATCTGTTGCAGCGCGTCAGCCGCCAGCGCCGAGCGATAGCCGCCGCCGCAATATAAAATAATTTCGGCATCGTGATCAGGAATCGTGGCCTCCACATCGCGTTCAATAATGCCTTTGCCGAGATGAATCGCGCCTACGGCATGACCGGCCTGCCACTCCTTGTCTTCGCGCACATCAACGAAGTGAAAGGCTTCGCCAGCCTCTTGTTTTTGACGTACCGCTTCCGGCGTCGTCTCTTTGACGCGGCTCTTGGCCTCGTTGACAAGTTTCAAAAATCCTTCCGAATGCTTCATTGCTTTTTATTTCTCCTTTTGTTCTCGATAATCTGCCAACATTTTTTTGAGCAGACTCATCGCCATTTGTTTGTTTTGAATTTGTGAGCCTCGCCCTTCGCCTACAGCAATCAACCCTGTCGGAATATGAGTAAGGCGAACAGGGTCATCCAAAACAACACCCTCATTTCTGTTTTTATGCCGCCAAACTTCTACTCGAATTTCGTCTTCCGTAAAATCCAGTTCTTTTTGATTCACCTCTTCGCCTCCTGCTCCCTTTCTCACTTTCTCCCCTGCTCCCCTTCTTCCGACTCCGGGTAATAAATCAATTCAATCTCATTGCCGCTGGGGTCTTCCAGATAAGTGGAAAAAGTGCCGTCACGATGCGGCGCGACGACGCGGTTATGTTCTCTGGCGAGGCGTTCCAAATCATCCCGCGAGGTGATTCGCATACCGAAATGCTGCGGGTGTTTGCCTGTGGGTGACAACAGCGCGATGCCTCGACCTTCGCCATCACGCAGCATCGCCCAATCGTGATACAGAGTTTCGAGTTCATAGCCTAGTTGCTGATAAAAAATAATGTCGGTGTTCAAATCCCGCGAAAACACCGCAACGTGATCCAATGGCGCTTGCGTCATAACGGATTCCTCCTTGCGAAAGACTATTCAATCATACTGATTGGCGACGGCAATCGCAATTTCCGTGCTTCGCCGCGCTTGAGCAATGCGTACATTTCAAAATGAGCCTTGTGATTTTCTGCCGCGTAGCGGCAATTGAATATAGGCAGTTCCTTTAGGGGCTGTGTTGATGACAAAAGATTTCTCGCGTCGCGCAGCGACGACTGAATGGAATGTTGCGCCTGATTCAGTCGTCGCTGCGCGACGAAACGCCTTTGGCAAACTTTTCCTGCAGGCTTTGAAAAACCTGCCTAAATTCAAGCGTTGCTACGCAACAGGAAACCACTGCGTAGTGTTCAAGTCGTTCGTTCAACACAAGCCTCACGTTTCCTTGCGCCCGCTTGACCCTTGCGGTTCGATAACCATAGAATCGCTCAATATCAAAGACTTTTTCACGGCCATCACTTCAGTGGAATGATTTTTTTTACGGGAGCCTCAATTATGAAAAGGAAAAATATCTGCCTTGCGCTTTGCCTCATCGTCGCGTTGGCGGCCTCGCCGTTGACGATGGCGTTGGCCAATGGCAAAGACCGACTGACGGTTGATCTGTGGATGGATTGGGAGTTTGTCGCGTCGCCGCAAATTTCACCCGACGGCAATCAAATCGTTTACACGCGGCGCTGGGCCGACAAGATCAATGACAAATACGAATCCGATGTCTGGATAATGAATGCCGACGGCAGCAAAAATCGTTTCCTCGTAAAAGGCAGCGCGCCGCAATGGTCAGCCGACGGCAAACGCCTTGCCTACATCGCGCCAGGCCAGCCACAGGGCGCGCAACTATTCGTCAAGTGGATGGACACCGGCGAAGAGACGCAATTGACTCGCGTCGAACGCGGCATCAGCGGCTTTCAATGGTCGCCCGATGGACGGCGCATCGCTTTCAATATGAACGTGCCGTCGCCACAGAAATTCAAAGTCGCTATGCCGCCACGACCGGCGGGGGCGAAATGGATAGACCCGCCTCGCGTCATAGACCGTCTGGATTATCGCGCCGATGGCGCAGGCTATCGCCCCGAAGGTTATTCGCACATCTTCATCGTTCCCAGCGATGGCGGCACGCCGCGCCAATTGACCGAAGGCGATTTCAATCACGGCGCGCCCGAATGGACGCCCGATTCACAGACCTTGATTTTCAGCGCCGCACGCCGCGAAGATTCCGAATATGACCGCGCCGGCTCCGACATCTACGCGCTCAATGTAGCGACCGGGCAAATCAAACAATTGACCGACCGCAAAGGGCCTGACGCCAACCCTGCGGTTTCCCCCGATGGCAAAATGATTGCCTACACCGGCTATGATTTTTCCGATGACACTTATTCGATAGCGAAACTTTCGTTGATGAATATTGACGGCGCGAACAAACGCGAACTCACGTCAGATTTAGACCGCACGCCGCAGGATTTGCTGTGGGCGAGCGACAACAGCGGCATCTATTTTACCACCGAAGACAAAGGCTCGAACAACGTGCAGTTCATTTCCATAAAAGGCGGCGCAATCGTTGAGGTAACCACAGGCGTGCATCAAATCAACCTGACTTCGCTGGCGGCAAACGGCTTGGCCGTTGGCACGATTGCCAACGCGAAAGAGACCGGCGATGTCGTGGCCTTCAATGTCAAAAACGCGACGCTGAAACCATTGACCGACGTGAACGGCGATTTGCTGGAAGGCCGCAAACTCGGCAATGTGGAAGAAATCTGGTACGACTCGGTAGGCGGCATGAAGGTGCAGGGCTGGATTGTCAAGCCGCCCGATTTCGACCCGGCGAAAAAATATCCGTTGATTTTATACATACACGGCGGGCCGCACGCGATGTACGGCATAGGCATGAATTTCGAGTTTCAAAATCATGCGGCGGAAGGCTACGTGGTGCTGTACACCAATCCGCGAGGCTCTACCGGTTATGGCAAAGTGTTCGGCAACGCTATCAACAATAATTATCCGGGGCAGGATTACGACGACCTGATGAACGGCGTGGATGCAGTGATCAAGAAAGGCTATGTGGACGAGCGCAATCTCTTCGTTTGTGGCGGCAGCGGTGGCGGCGTGTTGACTTCGTGGATCGTCGGGCATACCAAACGGTTTGCGGCGGCGGTAGTGATGAAGCCGGTGATTAATTGGTACAGCTTCGTAGGCACGACCGATGGCTCTTCGTGGTATTACAATTTCAAGAAGCTGCCGTGGGAAGACCCTGCGGAACATCTGCGGCGTTCGCCGATTACTTATGTAGGCAACGTCACCACGCCGACGATGTTGATGACCGGCGAACTGGATTTGCGAACGCCTATGGAGCAGACCGAGCAATATTATCGTGCTTTGAAACTTCGCAAAATTGACACCGTGATGGTTCGCATAGCCGACGAATATCACCCGTTCAATGCGTCGCCGCGCCATCCGTCGAATCGCTTGAATCAAATCTTGTACCTGCGCGGCTGGTTCGAGAAGTACAAAAAGAAATAGCGCGGATTGGTGAGAAGTGAAAAGCGGAATGAGTAGATGAAGCGGCAATTGCTTCGCGTCTTCCTCATTCCGCCGCAGGAAGAGGCTGAATAACGGCGCGACTACAATTCTGGCTCAAGATTTGAAGAGGAAAATCAATATGGCAAAAACCGTGCGCGTGGAATTGAAAGATGGGCTGGGCTTTCCTTCAGGGTTTGTGTCACCGGCCTCTTATACCTGCGTGATGTATTATCGAGTGCCGGAAAGCTGGGTCAACGGCGACAAACTTTTTGATGAGAAGCGCGAGGCCATGCTCGAAAATATGTACGGCAACAACTGGCGCATGGGCAATGAAGACGGCTCGTATTACGTCGTCTTTTCGTATGCCGAGCGCGTGCTTGCCGCTGACGAAGAAGTAGCACACGAATGGTTGCAGCACGGTGCGAACGACACAGCTTGCAAATACTGGTATTATCAGGTTGCCGAAGACGGCAGCTTTACCGATGTCAAAGCGCAAGATTTTTAGCGCGTCGTTCGGCAGGATATTTCTCAACATGATGCAGAATCATTCCATCACAAAAATCAAAACATCAATCGGAGCTTATGAAAATCACCATTAAATCAACTCTCTTCGCCTTAGGCTTTCTGGTCGTCGCCGCATTACCGGCGGCGGCATTTACGCAAAACCAATCAAGAATCACCAGCGCTTCAAACGTGCGCGCACGCGCCTTGCCCAACACCACCGCCGAAGAGGTGACCAAACTGCCCATCGGCTCTGTCGTCAATCAACTGGAGCAATCGGCGGCGAAAGAGAAAATCGGCAACGCCGAAGATTTCTGGTACAAAGTCGCGTTGCCCAATGATAAAGAGGGCTGGGTGTTCGGAGCCTTCACCTTGCCTTATGAAGCCGCCAATCGCGCCGAAATTTATAAGCGCATCGCTTCGGAACGCCTGAAAATCAAGGACGCCAATTTCTCGGACTCCGCCGACTTGGCGCGCTTTATGAGTCTGGCGATGCTCGAAGTCACCGATAAACCGGCGCTCGCCTGGATAGAACTGGCAAGGCTTCTGGCGATGAAACAGGCGGGGGCTACGGTTCCGGGCGACAAACAGGATCAGCCGCCGTACAAGGCTTGGCTCAAGGCCAATGAAAAAAGCATGGTCTATAGCGAACCTAGCGGTATGTGGCTGGTGCAATCCGACCTCTTCTGGGCTTTGCAGAAGAAGTACGCGACACTGGCGATAGCCGATCAGATTGCTTGGGAAGGTGCGAAAAATTATATACCGGGCGAATGCGAAGGCTACATCCCCTGTCATCTGGGCTTATTGACGATGACCGACGGCCAATATCTGAAACTCTATCCGAAAGGCGCGCACGTCAACGAAGCCCTGGACAGCATCATCGAGATGTTGGAAGGCTTGACCGACATTTTGAAAACGATAGAAAAGCCTGATGCTACCGACCGCAAAGAGGCGAATCCATCCATAGCGGAATTGCAGACGGTGATCAACAAAACCACGAGCGCCAAAAAAGCCAAAGCCCTGCAAATGCTTAATCAATTCGCGCAGGTGTATCGTTAAGATTGGCGCGTTAGCCTTTCCACAAGGGTTCTGTCAGAGCAAGCTATTTTCGCTTGCTCTACTTTTTTACCGAGTCCGTCACAGGCCAATCAAATTTATGCTTCTTGAGGTTCCGGAAAGCGCCTTGCAGATCAGCCGACGAAGCGACGGCGTAATCGTTATCGAAGGCGAATTGACGCAAGACCATGCCGCAGAGTTTCAAGTTGCTCTTGCAGCGTTGCAAGCTGCATCCGATGCCGCAATGATTTTTGATTTGTTCGGCTTTGAGGTGGCAGACGGCCTTGCGGTAGCGACGACCATCAACGCGCTGCGCGAATTATTGCAGCGCACCGGTAAAGTAACATTGCTGGGCGCGCCGCAGATGCTCGCCCACAATCTCTATCGCGTAGGAATGCTGGAAGCCAATAGCGCGATTGCATTAATTGATATGCGCGAAGATGAACCTTACGGATGAGTTCTCGGATTTTCGACGATCAAACCTTCAGTCATCGCTGCCGTATTCAATTCGTCGTCGGCACTGACAAGGGTTAAAGTCGGGATGACGGCTGTCACCGTGAGTCCTGATGCCATCGCTTTGATTTGAGTGTCTAATTCTAAAGCAACGGCCAGTTGCACCGCATCATAGGCTCTGAGTTACGGTGTTCTGTCAACTCCATCGCGCTTGAAATAATTGTGCCAGTAACTTCGAGTATTCTGTAGTGATGATCAAAATCATGGCGAAACTTTTTGATCGCATTCGCTGCATCGGGCTGAGAGATACCACCGCTCTTTGTTCCCATTCGCTCCAGTTTTTTGATGGCGGCTATCGCTTCAACACCAGTGATTTCTGCAATGTATAGCTTGTGTTGTGCCTGCGGATCAGTAAGAGATTGCACCCAACTCGTACCGGCTTCCGGGCATAGCGTTTGACCAATGCGCTGGTGTCAAAAAAGTACAGAGCCAAATCAGCGGCGCTCCTCAATCACGGTTTCAGAAAGCGATTGGCCGTGGAGTTTGATCAGCTTGCGATTTTTATACGGCGTGAAATCGGTAATCGGCTTATTGATCTTTTTCAAAAACCCTTGTTCAAAAAGCCTCTGCTCCAACTGATCTTCTTTTACTAAACGAAGTTGATTCAAAGCATCCGCATTTTTCGGGTCTAGTTTCAATGCCTTCTCAAGCACTTTCTCAGCATCTTCCAAACGCCCGAGCGCGTGATACAATTCGCCTAAAGCATTGAGCGCACCAATATTCTGGGTCTCAATACCTAACAACTCTTGGCAGGTTTTAATTGCTTTATTAAGGAAATTCTTCGATTCCTTTTTATTTGTACGGCTTAATCCTAAGTATATTTTTGCAAGATACAAATAAGCAGGGATGAATTTTCTATCGTGCTTAATGGTTTCTTCATAAGCATCAATAGCCAGCGACCAATGATGAAGTTTACTGTGCAAATATCCCAAAAGAAATGATGCCTCCGCTAGCTGCGGATTTAATAGTCGAGCTTCTCTAAGTGGATTCAATGCTTTTGTCGGCTTACCAAGCTGAATATAAATGGTACCTAGTATCACCTGAGTATCAGCATCTTTAGGGTTTAGTTTTACAGATTTTTCAAAAATATTAGCGGCTTTACTAAGCTTCCCCGAATTTAAATAGGCTATGCCTAGTAAATGATAGCTGGTAGATACTGGCACTATCTTTACCAGTTCTTTATAGGCTTCGACTGCGCCTTGCCAATCCTGAACTTTTGCGCGTCCATGTCCTCGCAAAAATAATTGTAAGGCGACATTAGAATCAGAATACACTTTTCGGTTTTTACTAACGGGTTCAATCAATTCTGCACGCTGCTTGGCAAGCAGATAATCTATTGGCAGAGGTGAATTGAAATTTGTATTTAATAAATCAGATTGTAAATCCATAACTATTCACCCAGTAATTCAAGGAAGCGTGGGTCGTCGCGGAGGCTGTCGAAATCGGGGTCGCTTTTGGCGCGCACGGTGTTTAACGCACGCAGGTGTTTGAAGGTCTCCTGCAACAACTTGATGGCGTTTTCGGCGTCGCCCTGCAAGGCGTACAGACAGGCGATGTAGTATTTGGTAAATGCGTCGTCGGTGCCTTTCACCATGCGCTCGTCGTATTTTTTCAGAGCGCGTTTGAAATGCTTTTCGGCGTTCGCGGTATCGCCTTTGCGGAAATAGGCCGCGCCAGTCTTTTGATCGAGTTCAATCAAGGACCGCTCGCGCAAGGCATGGTCGCTCGAAGATAAAAACTCGCGTTCCTTTTCATACTCATGGATCGCTTCGCCGTACAAGCCCTGGCGATAAAAAACGTATCCTAGACGTGAATGCGCGCCGACCACCTGCAAGCCTTCTTTGCCGGAGATGTATCTCTCCTGCAACTCTATGGCCTGCCGCGCCGCCAGTTTCGCACGTCGGTAATCGCCGCGAATGGTATGCAAAAATGCCAACTGCAAATAGGCGTAGCCTTGATCGGGATTGAGCGTCAAGGCGTGTTGCAACTCCTCTATGCCTTTCTCAATTTCGCCCTTGCCAATCCAATAAGCACGCGCCAGTGAAGCGTGCGCTCCGGCATTGTTCGGCTCCAGTCGGAGGGCTTCGGTGATGGCTTCTATGGCTTCGTCAAACCGACTCAGGCTGCTGTACGCGCCGCCCAGCCATTGATGCGCGTGCGACAGTTTCGGGCTTAATTCAATGGCTTTTTTCTCTAGTTCTATAGCCTTCTGACAAAGTTCAGGGATGCTCAAAAAGCTACCTTTCAAATCATAAACCGCGCCCAGCGCCGCCCACGCCCGCGCATAATTCGGATCGTATTCGATGGCCTTCTCGAAATAATAGATCGCCCGGTCGAGGGTATCGCGGCTGCCGGTTCGCAAGTTGACCATGCCACGCGAAAAGTTTTCATACGCCTCGACCGATTTGGTTTCATCGCGTTCGATTTCGGTCAACTCCGAAGTGTCGAGATGCACGTTCAAGCCCTGACTTAATTCGTAAACGATCTTGTCCTGAAGGTCGAAGATTTCGGCAATCTGGCCGTCAATCTTGACGGTTTTGATGAGCTTGCCGGTTTCGACTTCAACAAAGCGCGAGGTGATGCGAATCATCTCGCCTATGCGTTGATAGCCGCCGCCGATAATCCAGGTCGCGCCCAGACGTTTGCCAACGTCTATGGCGAACTCTTCGTCGAAATCGGGAAGGCTGCCGGCATTCAAACTCTTGAGCGTACCAAAGACGCGCTCGCGTCCGATGACCAGCAAGCCTTTGACGTTTTTCAAATCGGCGGTGACGGTTTCGGCTATGCCCGTACCAATCCAATCGTCGGCAGGCTCTTTGGTGATGTTGGAAAAATTCATAATCGCTACGGCATTTTCCAACTTGGGCGGCGCTTCGATTTCGCCGGTCTGACGCAGGCTGTCGGTGAGCGCTGCTGTGCGACCATATTCATTGGTGCTGCTGTTCAAAGCGGTGGTGCGATTGTCGCCGTCCAAGATACGCCTGAGCGCGTGCAGGTCTATATACACATCGCGTGCCGATTGATAGCGAAAGGCGACATCTTTTTCCAGCGCCTTGCGAACGATGCGTTCCAGTTCCTGCGGCACATTGTAATTGAAGCGCGAGATCGCCGCCGGTTCCTGATGCAGTATGGCATCAATGATTTCGGTGATGCTGTTGCCGATGAAAGGCATTTGCGTAGTCAGCATTTCATAGGCCACTATGCCCAGCGAAAAAATATCGGTGCGCTGATCTACGTCGCGCCCCAGCGCCTGTTCGGGCGACATATAAGCGACCGTCCCCAGCACCAACCCAGCGATGGTTTCATTATTCAACATCATGGTCGGCTGCGATTCATCCACTTCAAGGGTCGGCGAGGCATTGTCGTTGGTGTTTTTCAGGTCGAATTTGACCAGCCCGAAATCGAGAATCTTGGTCAACCCGCGTTCAGTGATAATGATGTTGGCGCTTTTGATATCGCGATGAATAATGCCCGTCGAATGGGCATGATCGAGGGCATCGGCAATCTGCATCAAGATGTCTATGGCGTCGTGAAGTTCGACTGTGCCGCGTGCGATTTTTTTCGACAGCAATTCGCCTTCGACATATTCCATGACGATGTAAGCCGAGCCTTCGTATTCGCCTATGTCAAAGATGGCGGTGATGTTGGGCGAACTCAAAGATGACGCGGCGCGGGCTTCTTGAAAGAAGCGCTCGCGGCGGTCGGGGTCGTATTGAAACGAGGCGGGCAGAAATTTCAGCGCGACCTGTCGGCCCAACCGTGTATCTTCGGCGCGATAAACTTCGCCCATACCGCCTGCGCCTAGTCGTTCGCCAATCTTATAATGATGTATGGTCTGGCCTATCATTGCTTTTTCATTCGCGTCCTTTGCTTCATAACATTAGTGGGAACGCGGCAGTCGCGCAAGCGCTGCGCTTCCCGTTTGACACCCGTGCGCTTTATCTCCTAGCGTTGAACATAGATCAGACAAAACCGGAAGCCCGAACCGCGTCGGGCATCTGGTTTATGGAGAGATAGAGGGGAACCTTCACCCTCAAATGCAAAATCCAAAACATTGCCGACCGGGAAAAATTTGCGGTGATTGCCAAAATGTTGGTTGATACCGGCAGCGAATATACCTGGATACCGGCGACCACGCTGGAAAAAATCGGCGTTGAGCGGAAGAAAAAAGACCTGGAATTTATCATGGCAAAGGGTCAACGAATTACCCGAAGCGTCGGCTTTGCCATCATTCGACTCGATAAAAATTTTACTGTTGATGAAGTGGTGTTTGCCGAACAAGGTGATTTGCTATTACGCGGTGCCCGAACCCTCGAAGGCTTGCCGCTTGCCGTTGATCCGCGCAGAAAAAGACTGGTGGCTTGCGGGCCAATCCCTGCGGCATAACGCGGTCGGCTCGCACCTTCTGCAATCCGCAATCATCAAACGTGAACTTCGCCGTAAGCCAGTTCGCCGCCCGACTCCCTATGCTTAATCATGATGTAGGCAAGGTAGCTATAAAACGCCAGTATAGCGACGATGACGACGATGCCGGGGACCGAGCCTATCGAAGCGTTGACGCCCAATTCATTGGCCGATTGCACGAACTGACCAGAAAAACTTTTCGGTTGCAGCACCGTCGTCGTGGTCTTCAATACCCACGCCAGCAGCAGTATCAAATAAAGCCAAGAGTAATTGCGCCGCAGTCGTCTGGCCATCGCCTGACTGTGGGTGATCGAAAATCGTGGCAGACGCAAATCTTCGCTCAATTGATTCATCCAGTGTGTAGGGTCTAGGTGGTCACGCGGCGAAAAAATGCGTGCGTAATAATTGCGTTCGATCAAACGCACGCGGCTGCGATAGACATGAAAGAAACGATAGCGCCGCGATTCAATGCTCAACAGCAAAAAGATTAACACCATCGCAAACAACAGCACGCCGTGATGAGTTTCAGGCGATGACAACGACACCGACAACATCGCGCCGACGCCGGTGATCGCCCAGTTGGTGGTGCGGTCGAGGCGGTCGCGCCAACTCACCATGCGCGCCAGTTCGCCGCGATAATAATGCGACAAGGCGTTGACGAATTCCGTCGGCGTGGTCGGAAAAATCGGTTGCGCCTGCGACGATGGCGCGTCGGGTCTGATGGTTAAATCTTCGCTGATAATCATAGCCATTCCCTCTATGCTCGGCATGATCGTGCCGTTGATGTTGTGGCGGTGAAACCAAAGCGTGCTACGTTTTTCTCAAATCTACCTTGCGGTTTATCACATCAACCGATGCCGGTCAACTCTCTTCCTGAAGAATTCCCGGCGGCGCTTTTATTTTGCAAAACCTTATGGCAGCGTTGACCGCTCGCGCTTTCGCAAGTTTATAATTAGCGACCATGAAAATCTCTAAACACCTAACGTCACGCCTCGCCATCATTTTGTGCACGACCTTCACCTTGTCGGCCTTCGCCCAGCAGCAGCCTTACGAGTACCCGCCCACGCTGCTTGACGAATTGAAGCAATTACAGAAAGCCACGCTGGCAAGTGATTATGCGTATCAACAACTGGCGCATCTGACCAACAACATCGGGCCGCGCTTGAGCGGTTCGTTGCAAGCGCAAGCCGCCGTTGAATACGTCGCCGCAGAGATGCGAAAAGCCGGTTGCGAAGTTACTTTGGAAAAAGTCATGGTGCCGCATTGGGTGCGCGGCATAGAGACTGGCGAACTGGTGCAGTTTCCCGGACAGGCCGCAAAGACTACGCAGAAGATTGTGTTGACGGCGCTGGGCGGCAGCGTCGCTACGCCTGCCGAAGGTCTCACCGCAGAGGTCATCGTTGTAGAGAATTTCGCCCAACTCAAGGCGCTGGGGCGCGACAAGGTGCAGGGCAAAATCGTTTTGTTCAACGCCATATTCGACGAGCGATTGGCAGCGCAAGGCGAAGCGGGAGTCGCTTACGGACAGGCGGTTGCTTATCGCGGCGGTGGCGCAAGCGCGGCGGCACGCTTGGGCGCGGTCGCCGCTTTGAATCGCTCGGCAGGCACTGGCGGAATGCGTATGCCGCACACTGGCGCGCTCAATTATGCACCGGATGCGCCGCAGATTCCGGCAGCGGCAGTGACCGCCGAAGACGCTGATTTACTGGCTTATTTAAGCGCGCAAGGCAACGTGCAGATGCACTTGACGCTGACGCCGCAAACTCTGCCCGACGCCGAAAGCTATAACGTCATCGCCGACTTGAAAGGCACAGAGCATCCCGAACAAATCATCATCGTGTCGGGGCATTTGGATTCGTGGGATTTGGGAACCGGCGCGATTGATGACGGCGCGGGCGTTGTCGTAGCGATGGCCGTGGTCAACGCCATCAAACAACTCGGCTTGAAACCGCGCCGCACGATTCGCGTCATCGCCTGGATGAACGAAGAGAATGGCTTGAGGGGCGGTAGAACTTATGCAAAAGATTACGCCGCGCAAACTGCCAATCATCTCGCCGCCATTGAAAGCGACTTAGGCGCGGGGCATCCCATAGGCTTCACCGGTCACGTCAGCGCCAACACGCTGACGATGTTGCAACCGTTAGCGCAGGTGTTGAGGAGTCAGGGCGCAAGCATCGTCCGGCGGGTTGACGAATCGCCGGGCGCAGATATTTCGCCGCTCGATGCCTTGGGCGTACCAACCTTTGCGCCTATGCAGGACAGCCGCACCTATTTCCATTATCATCACACGCCGGGCGACACGCTCGACAAAGTGAAGCCGCAAGAGTTGGCCGAAAACGCAGCGCTGATGACGGTGTTGGCTTATACCATAGCCAATTTGCCCGAAGCGTTGTCACGATAAGCAGTTCGGACTTCCTAGACTTCCCGGACTTTTTTGAGTAAAACTATCGGGAAATTTTTGCTGGAGAAATATTCATGCACGAAGAGTTAAAAAGCTTTCTGCTCAAGCCCGAAGTATCCAGAAGAACCTTCATGGTCAGCACTCTGGCGACGGGCTTCGCCTTTGCCGTGCAACCGATTATCGCGCAGACCACCATCACCACAGATGACCAAGGGTTGCGGGCTGGCGAAGTGAAAATCCCTGTTGCTGATGGCGAAATTCCCGGCTATCGCGCTATGCCGGCAAAGGGCAAAACTTTTCCCGTCGTCTTGGTGGTACAAGAAATTTTCGGCGTTCACGAACATATCAAAGACATCTGCCGACGCTTTGCCAAACTCGGCTATATGGCTATCGCCCCGGAGTTGTTTGCCCGCCAAGGCGACGTTGCCAAACTGGAGATGAACGACATTATGAAAGTCGTGCAGAAAGTTCCCGACGCGCAGGTGATGGCTGATCTGGATGCGACGGTTGCTTACGCGAAAAAGACTACAGGCAACACCAACAAATTAGGCATCACGGGATTTTGTTGGGGCGGACGCATCGTGTGGATGTATTGCGCTCACAACCCAAAGGTCAAAGCTGGCGTCGCCTGGTACGGCAGACTGGTCGGCAATCAAGCGAACCCCTTGACCCCCAAACATCCGCTCGACATTGCCGCCACTTTGAAAGTTCCGGTGCTGGGTCTATACGGTGAAAAAGACACCGGCATAACGGTTGAGAGCGTAGAGAAAATGCGAAAGGCGTTGAAGGATGCGGGCAGCAAATCCGAAATCATTCTTTACCCGAATACGCCACACGGTTTTCATGCGGACTATCGCCCCAGCTATCGCAAAGACGCGGCACAAGACGGCTGGCGCAGATTACAGGAGTGGTTTAAAAAATACGGAGCAGCATAATCGGAGGGGGGAGCAAAGAGAAAGGGAGAAAGGGAGAAAGGGAGAAGGGGAAAAGTGGTTCTCCACTCCTTTACTCCCGACTCCCCGACTCCCCACTTCCTCTTTCCCCTTCGTCCAATAAAAAGGAGAAAATATGTTTTGTCCTCGATGCGGTACACAGAATGAAGTGGGAGCAGCAAATTGTTTGCGCTGTAGCAGCCCTTTGCCGCAACCACAAGCGGCGCAACCGGCTGAATCACCAAGCGACGCGCCACCTTCAGGCGGTACGATTTCGACGCCGCCGGAAGGCACTATGGTCGGCGGCAGCAGCACCCCGCCACCTGATGCGCCCAATTATCCGGGGCCTCCCGGTCAAGGCTATGGCGGCACGCCTTACGGCGGCGGACAACCGGGCTACGGCGGCGAGCAACCGGGTTATGGTGGCGGTCAAAGCTATGGCAACACACCTTATGGTAGTGGCGGCGGACAGCCAGGGTACGGCGGCGGACAACCTGGCTACGGTGGTGGGCAACCCGGCTATGGTGGTGGGCAACCGGGCTACGGCGGACAACCCGGCTACGGCGGTGGCCCAGGGTATGGCGGCGGCGGTGATGTGCCGAATTATATGGTGTGGTCTATCATTTCAACCATCGCGGGGGCGCTGTTCTGCTGCATTCTTGGAGCCGCACCGGGAATCCCCGCCATAGTATTTTCCACTCAAGTCAATAACAAGCTACAGGCAGGCGATTATGCTGGCGCGGTCGAATCATCGAACAAGGCGAAGATGTGGAATATCATTGCCTCTGCCATAGCAGGATTGATGTTGATTTTAGATTCGCTGGTGTGGCTCACCGGCTCTTTCAGGCGATATTAGCGCGGCAAGTTGGGATGACCACAACGGTGTGCCTCTTGCAAAGATGAGCCGTTGTGGTCGCCCTGCGACTACGGGCAGACGGATTGATAAACGCCAAGTTGAAGCGCCAAAGAGTCTGCATCCTGCGGCACTCTTCCGCTTTTCTCAACCCTTTCCAAAACTCCCTTTCTCGCTGACGGCGATTTTTCTTACGGATGCGCTTTTCGCCTACCCAAACGGGGTTTTTCCTACTCCATTCGCCAAAAGATTACTATTGCAAATCATTCAGCGATTCAAAATAATGACGAAGCACTGGCTTACAACCTCTATTTTTGAAAGGCATGGACAGCCCATCAACGCTTTATGTTTAGTTCCACCGCTACCCATTTCTCCAACGCTGCGGTTCAGAGAGACAAATCCTCGCTGAGTCATTCCTCGCACATGGAGATGACCGGCGACTTGAAAGATTTCTCGTTGACCGACATTCTGCAAATGCTGTCGCTGACCAGAAAGACCGGTATGCTCTTTCTGGAAACCAAAACCTGTTACGGTCAAATCGTCATCGAAGACGGCAAAATCACCTACGCTTCTTTATTGCCCGGCGAAAGTTTCGCCCAATGTCTGGTGCGCGAAAATAAAATCAGCTTCAAAGTTCTCGCCGAATTACGCAGCGTCGGGCTGCGCGATGAAGGCATCTGGACGCTGCAAAATTTGATTGTCGAAAGCGGCCTGTTAGATGCGGAAGAACTCAATATCACGGCGCGCCGTCATCTGACCACCGTGGTCGGCAATCTCATCTCGATTAAAGACGGGCGCTTTGGCATTGAATTGAATCGCGTCGAAACGCCCGACCGCCTCAATGAAATTCGTATAGAGGAAGGTTTGGAGGTCGGCGAAATTCTCTTGACTGCGGTCAGCGAACGCGACGAAGCGGAAAAAATTATCTACGCCGATGACAGCGCCAAGCACTGGGCCGACGATTTTAATTTCGACCTGGCGTTTAATGAAAAGACCTATCAGCAACATCCGCACTTGCAACTGGTCAACAATGTCATTCCCTTCAATGATCCGCTGGCTCAAAAAGAGCGCTTGCAGCCGACCGACCGCGCCTTGCTGTTGCTTTCCATGCTGACGGAGATGCGTACCTTCACTTCCGAAACCGAAATCATCCTCCTCATCATGCGCTATGCCAGCGAAGTCGCTTCACGCGGCATTCTCTTCAGCATTAAGGAGAGCGAATTATCCGGCGTCGGCCAGTTCGACATCCTCAGTCTGGATAAAAGCAAAACTCCCGATCAAGCGGTACGCGAAATTCGCATACCGATAGGCGATGGCACCTTGTTCGATGGCGTGTTGTGGAACGCCCAACCCTTCATCGGGGCGGTGCAGGAGGACGCGGCGCGAGACTCTTTGTTCCGCACCATTGGCGGCATCGGCACTGAAATCACCGCCTTCGCCATGCCTTTGTATCGCAACAATCAGGCGACCTGGGTGATCTACGGCGACAACTATCCCGACTTAGCGCCTATGGAAGCCCTCGACGGCTTGATCGCGCTGGTCACACAAGCCAGTCTGGTACTCGACAAAATAGACTTAGAACACAAGTTGAACAACAACCAGGCGAGCCACTAAACGCATCTTTCAGTGTTTTTGCGCCGTAGGCGCACCGGAAATTAGCCCGTGGTAACGCCAAGGGAATTCGTTTTTGCGCCAGAGGCGCACAGGAGATTAGCCCGTGGTGAAGCCACGGGAAGGCGCAGGCGGCTTGACGGTCGCGCCCTGAAAGGGTGCAGGAGGCTTGCCGTATCGCCTCTCCTGCACCCTTTCAGAGCGCGCCGCGTTTGCCCTCAAACATGATTCCAGTGCCTACCGCACTGGCTAATTTCCTACCCCCCTTGCGGGGCAAAGCAAGCTGGGTAGTTACGGCTCGTTACTCGCAAAGTTACGGCAAATTTTCCTAAGTTGAGAAGCGCTCACCGATGGCGAACTCCAGCGGGCAAAGACCGCCTCTCAACGGCTCAGTTCTGATTCTGTTTTGCACGCTGCATAATTTTTGGCTCTCCCGTAATTTCCGTGAAGACTCCCAAGATGTTGTATGCTGTTTCGATAGATAACACAATATCTCGATACCTTTCACGGGAGTTACGGAAGAGCCTAATTTTTTCCTTTCACCTTTTGCCTTTTACCGTTTTGTCTTTTTCCTTCTCATCTATTGCGGTTGCCGCTTGCCAAGTGCTTCCCTTCTCTTGGAGAATTACTGTCTATCAAAAGAAAGGGTCTCTCCAAATGTTTACGCAAAGCGGAAAAAATATTTACGATGTGATAATCATCGGTTCGGGCGCTGCCGGTGGCGTCACGGCAAAACTTCTGGTCGAAGCGGGATTGAAGGTCGCCATGCTGGAAGCCGGCGCGCTGCGCGATCAATGGAATGATTTCGCCTATCACGATCCCTTTCCCTACGAGATGGAAAATCGCGGCATCGGCCAGAAAGCCAAAACTGCACTCTTCCGCGAAAAATATTCCTTCATTAAAAATCCCGACGAACCTTATACGACGCCCAAAGATTTGCCTTATGAATGGTTCCGCGCCCGCAACGTCGGTGGTCGTACCATGTTCTGGGGACGCTTCATCAATCGCTTCAACGCCGTGGATTTCAAACCCCGCTCGTATGATGGCATGGGCAAAGATTGGCCGATTACGTATGCAGAGGTGCAGCCTTATTACGACAAGGCCGAACTCTTTATGGGCGTGTGCGGCACGCAGGAAAATCACCCTGACCTGCCGGACAGCAAATATCTGTTGCCGCCCGTAGCCTTCAAATGCGCCGACTATTTAATCAAACGCGCCTGCGCCAAATTGAATATGCGTGCGCTGCCGGTGCGCCGCGCCATGCTCACCAAAGATTACCACGGCTATAAAAAATGTCACTTCTGCGCCGCCTGCGACAACGGTTGCGAAACTCATTCGTTTTTCAATTCGGCGTTTCGCATCGTCGTGCCGCTGATGAAAACCTATCCGCGCACCTTCACCCTCATCCCCAATGCTATGGCGCGCTCCGTCAACGTCAATGCCAAAGGCTTGGCCAGCGGCGTCACCTATGTGGATAAGACCACTGGCAAAACCGCTGAAGTACGAGCGCGTGCGGTGGTCGTCGCCTGCGGCACCCTAGAGACGACGCGCTTGATGCTGCTTTCAACTTCGCCGCTCTTTCCCAACGGCATCGCCAATTCAAGCGGTATGCTGGGGCAAAACTTCATGGAACATCTGGATGCACGGGCGCAAGCCTTTCTTCCCGATTTGAGTTTTTCACCCAACTATGCTGGCGATGGCATAGGCGGTTCGCACATCATCATTCCGTGGTTTGGCTACGACCGCCCGAAAAATGAATTCGATTTCGTGCGCGGTTTTCACATCGAACCATCGGCACGTTTAGGGCAAAACCCCGATAAAAACCCCAAGGGCTTTGCGGGATTCGGCAAAGATTTCAAGACCGAGGTGCGGCGTTGGTACGGCACTCGGGTGCGCCTTTCGGCGCACGGCGAAATGCTGGCCAGCCCAAATAAATTCGTCGAACTCGATAAAGAGACGGTGGATAAATGGGGCGTGCCGGTGTTGAAGATTCATCACCCGCTTGATGACAACGACCGCCGTATGTTCAAGCGCATACGTCAGACCTACGAAGAGATTTTCACCGCCGCCAAAGGCGTTGACATCACCTTGCCCAAAAGCCCTGACACTCCCGGCGCTTCGATTCACGAGATGGGCACGGCGCACATGGGCGATGACCGCAAGACTTCGGTGCTGAACAAATTCAATCAAGCCTGGGACGTGAAAAATCTCTTTGTCACCGATGCGGCGGCCTTCACCTCCGGCTCGCATAAAAATCCTACGGTGACGATCATGGCGCTGGCGTGGCGCGCCTCTGAGTATCTCTTGAGTGAAATGAAGCGCGGCAATCTGTAAAATGCAGATGGCGAAGTGCGGATGGCAGAATGCGGATTTTGTCTGCACACGGTTTGCTATTGTAAATTACCAATGACCAATCAAGGGCGAGGCGCAGAACTACTGGGACAACGTGTAGAGCAAGGAGAACAACCGGCCAACTCAACTCTTTGGGAAAGCCGTAGCCCCAACTCGGATGATTCCACCCACCATCCGCCACCCGCCATCCACCATCCACCATCCGCCACCCGCCATCCGATAGCTCGTTTGCTCCTGCCGGCGCTCATCGCTTTTCTTTTGCTTATTGCCCTTCATTTCGTGGCGCGCCTGCATCCGTATGGAACCTACACCGTTGAAACCGATTTTTATCAATACTACGCACCTGATTCTGAAAGCTTAGGGCAAGGCCAATTTCCCCAGGATACTTATCGTGGGCCGGGATATGCCTTCGCGCTTGCCGTGGTCACCAAACTGACGGGCGATGTTTTTTTGTCAGGCAAATTGATTTCGGCAATGAGCGCGGCGCTGATTGCGCTGCTTACGTTTTTGCTGTTTGACCAATTGTTTGGTTATGCCACAGCCATCAGCGCCGAGTTGTTGGTAGTGGTCGCGCCGCAGTTTGCAACTTTCGCCATCACTGCGACGACAGATATTTTTTTCCTTTTGCTCTGCCTGGCGGCGTTGGTGATTTTTTTGCGCGAGTCCATCGCCCCGCGCTGGCGTGTGGCCTTGACCGCTATGCTGACCAGCTTCGCTTACTTGACGCGCTACAACGGTTTGTTTCTGCTCGTGACTTTTCTTGTGGGTCTTCTGCTGTTGAATCATTTCCAGTTGAGTTGGCGCGAACGCCTGCAAAAAAGTGCCGTTTTTATTGGAGTTTTCTGCCTTTTTGCGCTGCCGTGGTTGTACGCCAACTATCGCCACACCGGTTCGCCCTTCTACAACACCAACTACTTGAACATCGCCACGGAATTTTATCCCGATCTGGCGCAAGGCAATATGTTGCAGGAAGGCACGCGCGGCTTGAGCGAAAAATTTCATTCGCTCGGCGAAGTTCTGCGCTACGACCCGAAACGCCTGGTCTTGCATTATCCGAAGAATTTATTCGCCACCGTGAAAGCCAGCCTCAGCACCAATCTGGTTGATTATCGCATCGGCGGGCTGGCGCTTCTCGGTGTGGCGTTCGCCTGGTTGAGGCGACGCCACAAAGCTTTGCTTTTGGTGTTGCTTTCCGCAGCGGTTTTTTTATTGTTGCTGGCGCTGACGCATTGGGAGTCGCGCTACGGTTTTTATGTGATGGTGTTGTACGCCGGGTTTGCCAGTTATGCGCTCTTTCGTCCGCTGGAATGGCTGCGTGAAAAAAACCGCTGCCAACCCCAGGCTTTCATACTGTTGCCGATTGGCTTGCTTGTGGGACTGGGATTTTTTTCCGTCGCCGCTTCCCGCAAAGAGTTGACGAAATTTTTATCGAGCCATCCTACCGAAATCATAGCGGCGCGTGATTATCTGCAAAGTCAGGGCGTCAGTCATCCGCGCATATTGGCGCGCAAACCGCATCTGGCGTTTATGACTCGCGGCGAATGGATTTTTTTTCCGCAGGTAAAATCGCTGGATGAATTGCGCGAGTGGTTGCGCGACAACCCGGTTGACTACATTGCCTTCGGCATACGCGAAGTGCAGGCGCGTCCCGAACTCGACTCCTTGAAAGACCCAGCGAAAGCGCCTATCTGGTTGCAGCCCGTATGGACAAATGACAAGCCAGCGTTTGTGTTGTACAAACCACAACTCGAAACAGACCGATGATTGGCAAGCAGTCACAGCGTTCACCAACCGCACGGATTTATGCTGCCAGGTCGTAGCGAAAAACCTGCATATCCGGCACGCGCAAGCTGCCCTTCATCAACCGGCGTCCGGTGATAAAAGAATATAGTAAGCCAACCCTCACGAATGAATCGTCGAAGCAGCGCGGCGCAAACGGTCCATCACCGCCGCGCCTACGCCCGTCGCGTTGATGCCTTCGATGACAATCACTGCGGCTTGGTTTTCATCCAACTCGCGCATGGCGCTATAAATGCGCCGCGCATAGTCGGCGGCGCTGTCTGCGAGCAGAATCGCCGTGAAGCGAAAATCATCAATAAAGACGGGGGTTTTGCTGATTAATCCGACTCGTTCATTTTTCAATAACTCAACACAGGTCTGCTGTAGCAATTCCGGCGCAGCGTTTTCTAGTAAGACGACGCGAGCGCGTGGGCTGTAGTGACGATAGCGCGTGCCGGGCGAGCGTTTCAATTCATCAATGGCCATCGCCTGTTGCACGTCGCCGACTATTTCAGCAAGCAGCTCTGGCGTCACCCAACCCGGGCGCAGCATCACCGGCACATCTCCTGTCACATCTAGCACGGTTGATTCGATGCCGATGTTGGTTGGCCCGCCATCCAGAATCATCTCTATGCGCCCGTGCAAATCTTCCAGTACGTGCGCCGCCGTAGTTGGACTCGGCCTGCTAGACGTGTTGGCGCTAGGCGCAGCAATCGGCGTAGCTGCTTGTTCCAGCAAGGCCAGAGCGATTTTATGATGCGGCATTCGCACCGCTACGGTGTGGAGTCCGGCGGAAACCGTCGGCGCGACCGCTTCCCTTCTCTGCAACACCAGGGTCAAAGGCCCCGGCCAGAATTTTTCCATCAAGGCTTCGGCCTTGGCGCTGATCTCTTTCGCTACGCGATGGAGCATCGCCTGCGAACTCACATGAACGATGAGCGGATTGTCGGATGGTCTGCCCTTGGCTTGAAAAATTTTCTGCACCGCCGCTTCGTTCATGGCGTCCGCACCCAGCCCATAAACTGTTTCCGTAGGGAAAGCCACCAAGCCGCCGCGCCGAATAATGGCGGCAGCTTGAGCGATGAAATCCGCCTGCGGTTGCTCGGCGTTGATTTGCAGCAGCGTTGTCTTCATCACGAATCAAAGTGGAGAGGCGACCTTAGATTCTCGCTTGCTTTCACAAAGCGCACCGTCAAAGACCGCCTCTCAAAAACTATGGATTTGGTTTCTCCGGTCAGCGGCGGCTAAGGATTGTGGCTGAAATAACCTGCAAAACGTCAGTGATTTTCCCATGCCCTGTACGTGCGATCCTGCGGTGGTCGCTCGTACCAGCAACCGTACATTGATCTAAAACTCGAAGTCGGCTTCGCTCTTTAATCGAGCGACGAACTCTTCGAGCGCCACTGCGCCTTCATCGCCTTTGCTTCGAGAGCGCACGGCTACGGCATTGTTTTCGGCCTCTTTCGGGCCGACGACCAGCATATAGGGAATTTTTTCCAACTGCGCGTCACGAATCTTCGCGCCGATTTTGTCATCGCGTATGTCCAATTCAACGCGCAGGTCTTCATCGAACAAACGCTGATAGACTTTCTCTGCGTACTCTTTGGTCTTTTCGGAAATGGACAACACCTTGACCTGCACCGGCGCAAGCCACACCGGAAACGCCCCCGCATAATGCTCAATCAGAATCGCTATGAAGCGCTCGAACGAGCCGTAAATCGCCCGATGAATCACCACCGGACGCGACTCCGTGTTGTGTTCGTTCATGTAGGTCAAACTGAAATTCGACGGCTGTTGAAAATCGAGTTGAATGGTTCCCAACTGATGTTCACGCTTCAAAGAATCCTGCACCATTTGATCAATCTTGGGACCGTAAAAAGCGGCGTCGCCGTTCGCCACTTTGTATTCGAGATGGTTCTGCTCCAGCACTTCGCGCAGCATGGCTTCAGCGCTGTTCCACACCGCCACGTCGCCCATGAATTTCTCTTCGTTGCGCGTCGAAAGCACAAAGCGGAAAGACATATCGAACGCCTTGTAAACCCTTGAGACCAGCTTCAACAAACGATTCACTTCATCGCCAATTTGATTTTCGGTGACGAATATATGGGCGTCGTCCTGCGCGAACTGGCGCACGCGAGTCAAGCCCGACAACGCCCCTGC
This sequence comes from Acidobacteriota bacterium, assembly GCA_016201275.1. Lineage (GTDB taxonomy): Bacteria > Acidobacteriota > Blastocatellia > UBA7656 > UBA7656 > JACQDB01. Next base: position 2,708 of record JACQDB010000158.1, on the reverse strand, counting down.
GCGTTCGTTGCGATGCAGTACGCTTTGTTCGGCCAAGCGCAAAGGCAATTCGCGGTAGCTGCGTTTTTTCGCGCCGAAGATCAACATCGCTTCCGGGCAGTTCATCGGCTTCAAAGCGAATTCGGCGTTCTCTTTCTCTTCCTGCTTGGCCTCTTCATCCGGCACCACGAACATATCTTCCTTGTAGTGCTGCCAGTGACCGGAAGTTTTGAACAACTGCTCGTTGGCAAGCAATGGCGCTTTGACTTCCTGATAACCGTTCTTCACCAGTAAACGGCGCATCTTGGCCTGCAAGGTGTTATAGACGAGGGTGCCTTTGGGCAGCCAGAAGGTCGCGCCCGGTGCCCACTCGTGCAGCATGAACAATTCCAACTCTTTGCCGAGCTTGCGATGGTCGCGTTTTTTCGCCTCTTCGATGTTGTGCAGATACTCTTCGAGTTGTTCTTTCGTAGGCCACACGGTTCCGTAGATGCGCTGCAACATGGGATTTTTCTCGCTGCCGCGCCAGTACGCCCCGGCAATCGAAGTCAGTTTGAAATGCTTGCATTGACTGGTGCGGCGAACGTGCGGCCCTGCACAGAGATCAGTGAAATCGCCGATTTTATAAGTCGAAACCGACTCGCCGGGAATGCCGTTGATGAGTTCAAGTTTATAGCTCTGATCTTTCGCGCCGAAAAATTCCAGCGCTTTTTCTTTCTCCCAGTTCTCACGTTGAAACTCGTAGCCGTCTTTCACGATTTGTTTCATGCGGCGTTCGATCTCTTCGAGGTCTTCGGGGGTGAGTGGACGCGGCAAATCCATATCGTAATAGAAACCGTTTTTGATGGGTGGGCCGATGCCGAATTTGACAGCGGGAAACATCTGCTGCACGGCGGCAGCCATAATGTGCGAAGTCGAATGCTTCAAGCAGTGCAGTTTGTACTCTTCTTCAGAATCAAAATCTTCTACGCCCAGCGCAATGTCGTCGTCATTAAAAATCTCTTCAGCCATATTTTCCTCAACAATCTTTTGGTGATCGCGCAAGGTGCCATCTTGCCGCTTGGTTATTTTGTCGGTTCGCAAATTTCCTGCGATAGAAAACCTTTATGGTACATCAAGAGCGCGGTTGGCTAAAAGGAAGTTTCGAGAAGGAAGCAGGCCGCGGGATTAATCCACATCGGCAAAGATGTCTTTCACTTTGCAGGAAAAGCCCGGCAGCACAGAGGAGGTGAGTTTGTCCCGGTCTTTGAGTTTTGCCGCGAGAACCAGAAGTTTATCCTTGAGGTGATAGACTTCAACGGAGCGCGTTTTGGGATCAACAATCCAATATTCTTTGACGCCATATTTGCCGTACAGGCTGCGTTTGGCGACGCGGTCACGGCGGCGATTTTCCGCGCCCGGCGAAATAATTTCGACAACCAGTTCCGGCGCGGCTTTGAGTTTGCCGCCGGATAAAATTTTACGCCGCGTTTCATGAGTGACAAAAACCAGATCGGGGATGACGCCGTTGAAGCGGCTGAAAATAATGCCGGGTCCGGTTGCCAGTATGCCTATGGGGTTCTTATCAAGATAAAGGCTAATGAGGTGGCCTATCGTCATGATGATGGCCTGATGAATGAAATCGGGGGCGCGTGACATAAATAACTCTCCTTCGATGACCTCGTAGCGATTGCCGTCATCGGGCATCAAGTCGAGTTCATCAACAGTGATCAGTTGTTCAATGCGTGCTGCCATTTTTCCCTTTCCTGTGCGGCGAGTATATCACAACCTGTCGCGTGAGGTGAGCGGAGAATCATCTGCCCGGCGCTTGCGCTTTGCGATGCGCCACAGTCTTTAAAATATAGGCCGCCGCGTCGGGCGTTTTGCAACTGGTGTTGCCGTGATCTACTTCCACTTTGCCTATGCGTTTGGCCACTGCCAGAACCTTTTTTTGTAAATTGTCATTGCGCGTACCTATCGCTATCAAGGCCATGTTCATTGCGTGTTTGACGCGGTTTTTGCGCGAGTGAATGTCGCGTTCGATGATCGCCAGATACGGTTCAAAATAAGCATCGGGCAAGTCGGCATTGCCGACCGCCTGCCCAAGCATTGACCAGCCCGCCATGCCAAGCCATTCCTGTTTCGAGTCCGTCCATCTTTCCAACTTCTTCTGCGCCACAGGAGTCTGCGCCGCCAGTTTCGCAAAGGCATCGCTGATGACGTAATTGGTCAACTGTTTCGCCCACTGTTCGAGTAAACCGGCGCTCATCAATTCCGGGTCGGCAATCATAGTCGCCAGAATCTGCGCGTCGTGATTATGGGTCGCCCAAAGCTGCGCGGCGAGGTCATGGTTGATCTTGATTTTTTTCTTCAACGCGCCGAGCGTCGTATAGCTGACGCCAAACATCGCGCCGGTGACGCCGTGACGCATATAAGTCTTGCGCGTCTGTTCACTGCCGGAGGCTTCAAGCTGTTGCATCACATCATCAAAATTCATAGTGGTTTGACCTTTCTATGGCAAAGCATCTCACGCCGCGTTCATCTGGAGTGGGCATTGGTACTGAAATTACGATGAGCGACTTGCTGCCCACGCTCCGGTGTATGTCTTTGTTGTACTAAGCGCTCCGCGCAGATGAACACTGCCAGCCTTGAATAAACTCGATCATTCTCCCACCGAATGGGTCTATATTTCCTGTGTCAAAAATCCCAAAACAGGAGGTATCGTGATGACCGAACTTCGTAAGAGAATG
>JACQDB010000156.1 GCA_016201275.1 Acidobacteriota bacterium | reverse complement strand
GGTTGTCCTTAAAAGTAAAAGCGAAGGAGTTGGGCAAAACGCTCTATCAAGTTCGCACAGATTTGTTTCGAGACTATCTGCGCGCAGAACTCAGAAATCCGCGAATCCCGGTCTTTCAAGGTGTTTGAGCGAAAGTCCTGACTCTTTCCTTTTTTGAAGTAGCGCAAGAGACCAGCTTGCGCTACTTCTGTTTTCGAGGTTTCAACAATCCTTAATCAATCCTCGTCGCCGCAACCTCTGTGCGTATGCAGGCGACGCGGTGGCCTGGCGAAATTTCAACCAGCGGCGGCGGCGCTTGGGTGCATTCGTCAATCGCTATCGGGCAGCGCGTGTGAAAGCGGCAGCCGGTGGGCGGATTGATGGGCGTCGGCACGTCGCCTTCAAGTTTCGTTTGCGGACGTTTGGCTTGCGGTTTGGGAATGGGAATCGCTGCAAGCAGTGCCTGCGTGTACGGGTGCAAAGGATGCGAAAAAATTTCTTCGGTGTCGGCTTCCTCGACAATCTCGCCCAAGTACATCACCGCCACGCGGTCAGAGATGTGTCTGACCACCGCTAAATCATGAGCGATGAACAGGTAGGTCAGATGGAAGCGTTGTTGCAGTTCACGCAACAGATTCAAAATCTGCGCCTGTATGGAAACATCGAGCGCCGACACCGCTTCGTCGCAGACGATGAATTTCGGTTGCAGCGCAAGAGCGCGGGCGATGCCTATGCGTTGACGTTGGCCGCCGGAAAATTCATGCGGATAGCGATTGGCGTGTTCGGGCGCAAGACCAACGAGTTGCAAAAGCTCGGCGACCTGTTGTTTAACGCGCTGCTTTTTCGATAGCGAGGGCGACGCCGCAGGCGATTTTGCCGCGTTACTTTTCAAAGGGTTATTGAGTAAACTATTTTCGATACCATGAACCAACAAGGGTTCGGCGAGCATACCGCCAACCGTCATACGCGGGTTGAGCGAACCATAAGGGTCTTGAAAAATGATCTGCATTTCGCGGCGCAGTTGGCGCATCGCTGTGGCTTTCAACTGAAACACTTCGCGCCCATCGAAAACCACGCGCCCCGCAGTTGGTTCGATCAAGCGCAGTAAGGCTCTTCCTGCCGTCGTCTTGCCGCAACCCGATTCGCCCACCAGTCCAAGCGTCGCGCCGCGTTTGATGACAAACGAAATATCATCAACGGCGCGCACGACGCCCACGGTTTTTGGCACTATGCCCTGGCGAACGGGAAAGTGTTTGACCAAGTGTTCAACAATAAGAAGGTCGTCCATAAATTGCGAATTGAATGATGCCTGTTGGCGACGCCCCTTTGCAAACGCGAGGCGGGAAAGAACGCGCCAATCGTCGGAATAATCCTGCACCGCAGCGCCAAGCTATTAAGAAAAAACTCGCGATTTCATTAGGTTTTTTTGCGTTTTGTGGCTGGCATCCAACTTGCCTTACGCTATGATGTTCAGCATGGCAGAACGACAAGCAACGATCATTTATAACCCTATGTCGGGGCGCAAAGGCAAACGTGCCGAGCAAGCGGCACAGATGGTGCGCTTGCTCGCAGCACACGGCATCAAGGCCGACGCGCAAGCGACCCACGCGCCCGATGACGCGACGCGCTTGACCCGCGAAGCTCTCGCCAACGGCGCGAACCTCATCATCAGCTATGGCGGTGACGGGACCTTGAACGAAGTGATACAGGCAATGGTGGGCAGCGATGCGGTGTTGGGCGTGTGGGCAGGCGGCACCGCCAATGTCGTCGCTCGCGATTTAGAGTTGCCGCGCCAGCCGCAGCCTCTAGCCGCAGTGATTGCCGCAGGCAAGACCAAACGCATAGCGCTCGGCGTCGCTTCGCGCAGTCTGGAGTCGGTGGTCTGGCGTCCGGTGTCTGATGAGCAAATCAACACTTCCGCTACGGTGCCGGAAACACGAAAAACTGCGAAGCAAGCAGAGCCTGTCAACGTCGGACGCCAGACGCCAGACGCCAGACACCAGACTCGTCGTTATTTTTTCATGTTCGCAGGCATAGGGCTTGATGCTTCGATAGCGCGCGGCGTCAATCGCAAATTGAAACGCCGTATGGGTGAGTTCGCTTTCTGGGTGTCCGGCCTTCGGCATCTGTTGTTGTGGCAACGCCAACGGTTCACGGTTGCCGTGGATGGCCAACGCTACGACAGCGCTTTTACGTTGATTGGCAAGGGCAAAAGTTATGGCGGCAATCTGGTGATAGCAAAGAATGCGCGCTTGGAAGACCCGGAGTTTGAGGTGTTCATTTTACCGCGCTTCAAAACCACCTTCGCGTATCTGTTCGCGCTCATCAAATGTTTTTTCAAGCGCCCGGAAAAAACCCAAGCCGTCATCGTCAAAAGCCATCGCGTGACGCTGGATTCGGATGAAGAGGTTTGGGTGGAACTGGATGGCGAAGTGGTCGGCACGCTGCCCATGACTTTTGAAGTGTTGCCCGATGCGCTGTCGGTGATTGTGCCGTGATGGTTTATGGGCATAGAGCCAAGGGCAATCAAACTATGCGGAGTTGAGAAGCGGTCTTTGACCGCGAAAGGGGCGGTCAGAGACCGTCCCTCAACAGAGACGTTTTTATGAAGAGGATTTTACCGGAGAGATTTTTCGTGAAGGAGTTTTTATAATGCGTACAATGGTGATTGCTCTTGTAATACTGGCGATTTTTTCATCAAGCGGGGTGGCGTTACCGCAAACTCCAGCGCCAAAACCGGCGGTCAATGAAGTCTCGAAAGCGAGTGCGGAATCTGCGGCGGCGGAGTTTGATCGGTTACGCACCGAGGGCAACGATGCCGTTTACAATCTCGATTACAAAACGGCGCGGGAAAAATTCGACCGCCTGGTAAAACTCGCGCCCGACCATCCGGCAGGCTTCATCTATCTGGCAAACAATCTGTGGCTGGAATGGTTGAATTCGTCGCGCCGATTGTCGGCCTCGCTTTATAACGGCGAAGCGTTTTATCAACAGGATGCCGAAGAAGACAAGTTCGATCCGAAACGCGACAAAGAGTTCAACGATTTTCTGCGTCAAGCCATAAGCGTAGCCAAAGCGCGCTTGCAAAAAAATCCACAGGACACCGAAGCGCTCTATTATCAGGGAGCCGCTTTAGGTTTGCGCGCCGCTTACAGCGTCACCGTCAAACGCAGTTTTCGGCGGGCGATGGGCGATGCCAACGGCTCGATTCAACTTCAAAAGAAGGTCGTTAAAATTGATCCGAATTATTGCGACGCTTATCTCAGTTTGGGGCTTTATCAATACGTCATTGACAGCCTGCCGTTTGTCTGGCGCACTCTGGCGAGGCTTGCCGGTTTGAAAGGCTCGAAAAAAGAAGGCATCGCAAATTTGGAATTGGCGACGCAAAAAGGCCGCTTCGCCGCCGATGATGCGCGGGTGATTTTGATTGGCTTGTACAGCCGCGAACAGCAGCCCGAAAAAGCTTTGGAAGTGATCAGCTACTTGGCGACAAAATATCCGCGCAATTATTTATTGGGCGTTGAACGCGCCAATATGTTGTATCAAAGAGGGCGTCACGACGAAGGCGCAGCAAGCTTTGCCGCCTTGCTCAAAGATGCGCCTATCGCGCAGGTCGCCGCCGATCATATCAATTTTCAATGGGGTGAAGCATTGATGAAGGCTGGAGATTTCGCGGCGGCTATCGAGCATTACCAAGCGGTGACGCGCTGGCCGAAAGCGGACAAGGCGCTGGTCTCTTTGTCGCACCTGCACGCCGGACAAGCGCTGGATGCGTTGGGCAAACGCGAGGCCGCCCTCGCCGAGTATCAAACCGTGTTGCAGCGCGAAAATATTTTCGACGCGCACAAACAAGCGGCGCAATACATCAAGAAACCTTATGCTGATGACAAAATCAAAGGCAAAGGATAATGCGCTACTCACCTGTTCGGGGAGTAGCAACTTGTAAATTTTTCCGATATGATTCGGGGTCTTTAGCAATTCATTAAACCCGTTTGCTGAAGCCCCCAAGCGCAGGTTGAAGAGGCGTTTTGCTGTGTCAATCCATTGACGCGGCAAAACCATTTGAACCAGTATCCACTTCGTTGAGCGATTCAACCTTCTTTTGGGAGAAATCTCTGCTGAAAGAGGAAACGCCATGACTAGAAAAGAGAAGTGGGAACAGCGTTATTACAACATCCAACGCCATATCGTCCCGGAGTTAAAATATTCACAAACCACTTATGAAGAATTGTTGAGCGAATATATCCAAGCGGATATGGACTGGCTGGAAGCCGGGTGCGGTCATCAAATCCTTCCTGAATGGCGACTGGCGCAGGAGCAGACGCTGGTGGGTAAGTGCAGGCGTGTGGTCGGCGTGGACTTAGATTTCGAGGGCATCAAAAAACATCGCGCCATAAAAGAAACCTATTATGCCAATCTGGAAACCCTGCCGTTCGAGGCTGAGAGTTTCGATTTGGTGACCTGCAATATGGTTGTTGAACATCTGGAAAATCCGCTCACCGTGTTCAGCCAGTTTCATCGCGTCCTGCGACCCGGCGGCAAAGTCATCATTCATACGCCGAATGCCTATGGCTATCCAACTATTGCGGCGCGCATGATTCCGCAATTCGCCAGAGTCAAACTCGCGGGCATACTTGAAGGTCGGCCACCGGAAGATGTCTTTCCGGCGCATTACCGCGCCAATACTCCCAGGCGACTGGACGAAATCTTATCAAGCGCAGGCTTTGAAAAAGAGCGCTTCTGGTGCATCCCTACGGCCTGCGCGCTCTATTTTTCGCGCATTTTAGTGTCTCTGGAATTGGCCTATGTGCGTTTGACTCTCACTCCTACCTTTGAAAATCTTAGAACCAATTTATTGTGCGTCTATACCAAATAGGCGACGTGAATCAAGGTTCGCGTAAAAGGAAAATCGAATAATGATTGCTGATGCTTTGAAGAGTGTGAACTTTATTTCCACCCGGCTGGCGTTGCGTGACCTGGAACTGGCGCGAGCCTTTATGTCCAGATGCCTGCAAATGTATGATGAACTCGCAGGGCGCGGACTGGCCGGAAAAGACCCTGTGGAATTCATCGTCGAACAAGGCTGGGGCGAGTTTGCCAATCACGAGCGCGTCGAATTGCCGACTCGATTAAGCGACAACGGCGGCACACGACTCGAAGAACTGCTCTACTTGGCCAACGTCACCAAAGTCTTAAAACCCAAAACCATTTTCGAGATCGGCACCTATAACGGACGCACCACCAGCATCTTCATTATGAACGCACCCCCTGATGCTACGGTGATTACTTTAGACCTGCCAGCGGCAACCGAAGTCAGAAGCGACTCTGCCAACGATTACATAGACACCGACATCAATTTGGTGAAACGGCGCAAACTGGCGCGCTACGTTTATGAACTGGGAATGGAATCGCGCTATCGGCAAATCCTCTGCGATTCGATGGAGTTTGACCCGACGCCGTATAGCGGCACCATCGAACTGGGTTTCATAGACGGCGCGCATTCGTATGAGTACGTCAAGAACGATACCGAAAAGGTTGCGGTGATGATGGCCGAACGGGGCTTGGTGATGTGGCACGATTACGGCGGCAAGGGGCGCTTCAAACCGTTATCCGATTATCTGGAGTCATTAGCCAAAAAGATTCCGCTGTATCGAGTGCCGGAAACCTCTCTGGCTTGGGCTGCCGCTAAAGATGTGCGACGACTGGCAGCGCAGCTATAAATATTGGCGTTCCCAAAAAATCCTTCACAGAAAATGGAATTGTTTGGTAATTCAAACTTTTCCTGACCTTGAAGAGGCTGCATTTCTTCTCTGTAAAATTTCGTTTGATTGGCACTTCGTCAGGTTCATGCGTAAAGAAAGGTTCAGCATTCATGCTGCCACGCGCCGAAGACGGATAGAGTCAACTTATAGATGTTAAGAAAAAATTTCGGTAGTGCGAAAACAGTAAGGCGAATCCGGCAACCAACTGCGCCGGATTCGCTTCGTAGCAGCGACCTAGGGCTTCACTTCGTAACAGCGACCGGTCTATAGAAGGTAGCGAAGAATAAATTTTCTAGCGCCGTAGGAGCGCCCCCTAATTACCGCGTCAGCCGGTGTCGCTCCTATGGAGCTAGAGAACTTCGCGTACTCCATCTCTATAGACAGGTCGCGCCTACGCAGCTACTCATAGGTTCAAGCGTTCCCACTTCAGCCTTACTTTTTTCGCCCTACCAAAGTTTCATCGTCCCGCCTTCAGGCCAATGGCCTGAAGGTAAGGAGCGCCTCGGCAGTAATCCAAGCGCAAGCGTGGGCTTTGGTGAACACCGTCTGCGCTTGGGCGACTGCTTTAGAGCGGTTTGCATATGTGTGTACGGAACCCCCCTATCGTTGAGCAGCGGTCTTCGACCGTGCGAAGGTCTTCGACCGCCGCTCAACGGGTTAGAGGTTTCCGTAATCTCAAACACAAACCGCTCTAACGGAACTCCTTCACCGGAAAATTTTTCTTAAAAGCTATAGAGAACCTATACTGACCTTTCGCCTATGAAGCGCCTGTTTTATGGTCAACATGAAAAAAATTATTCCACTGCTCCTGTCGCGTAAAACTGTGCTATTGGCTTGTAGCGCCACACTGCTCTTCATCACGGCTTTTATTCTGCTGTGGTGGAATCGTTATCTGGGAATCACCAATGATGGCTGGCACTATTTTCACGCCCAGCAAATCCTGAGCGGCAAAACTCCCTACAAAGATTTTTACCTCTTTATTCCGCCGCTGCATCCTCTGCGCCTAGCCCTTGAATTAAAACTGTTCGGCAATTATTTCATCGTCCCGCAAATCTTCGGAGTGCTGGAGCGGTTGCTGTTGTTTACCGTGCTGTGCGTCTGGTTGTGTCGCTTGTTCCCCGCCAAATATGTTCTCATCGGCGTAGTCAGCAGCGCCGTTGCCTACCTTGCCGACACCTCGGAAACGCTCAGTTCGCTGCATCACGAAGCGGTTTTCTGGGCGACGCTGGCCGCTTTCTGTTTAAGCTCGGCGTTGTATTACAAACGCTTTTTTCTGCACTGGTCGTTTGCCGCAGGAGTATTTGCGGGGCTGGCTTTTCTGGGGAAACAGACCTCCGGCATAGGTATTACCGCAGCCATTCCAATGTTTCTTTTGCTGACCTTGCGCCAAGAGAGCCGACAACAAGTAAGCAAAGCGCTGGCGGCGTATGTTGGCGGATTGGTGCTTCCGCTTGGCGCGCTCTGTTTGTGGCTGGGTTCGCAAGGCGGCTTGTCGGCTTTTGTTGAACAGATTTTTGTGCGCGGCCCGAAGAGCAAAGGCAGTTTAACGCAAACCCTGCTGCGCCCTCTCACCATGACGCTTGAAGATGTTTATATGCGCCGCAATGCGGTGCTGGCGGTCTTGGTGGTGGCGCTCATCGGCTATGGCCTGTATCGCAACCACAGAGTGCCGGAGCGCCGAAGTTCTCATCAACAAATTCTTCTTCTCACCTTGAGCGCTTTTCTGGCTTTACTGATCGGGGCAATCTTGTCGCAATTTCGCACGCCGCCTTTCACCACTTACTGGATGAGCGTTGCCGAACAACTGCCTCTCTACCTTGCGGAATTCGGCATCGGGGCGCTGTTTCTATACTATAGTCGGCGGTGGTTTCGCGGCGCGCTAACGCGTGAACAATGGCAACTCTGGGCTTATGTATTTACCACCTTCGTGGTTCTCGTCACGCTGTCGTTGTCGTGGGCGATCTTCGTTTCCATGTTGATACCGGCGTTGCCGTTTCTGATTGCTTTTGCGCTGAGTTATTTGAAGAGTCGCCCTTGGCGTGTGGCTATCATGACGGCCTGCGCCTTGATGATTATGATGACCGTGTGGAGCAAATTATCGCGCCCGTACAGTTGGGCAGGTGCCAGCGAAGCGGCGGTGCAATATGCGACGGAGCATTCTTCGTTGCGGGAGCTGGAAGGTCTCAATTTGTCGCCAGCGACGCGCAATGAAGTGGAACACATCGTGCAACTCATCAAGGACAATTCCACCGCCGAGGAAGCCGTCTTCGTGTATCCGCATCTTCCTATCTTTTATGTGCTGGCGCATCGCCGCCCTAACACTTTTGCTGCTGTGCATTTTTTCGATGTCTGCCCCGATGACATAGCGCGTCAGGATGCTCGGACGCTTTTAGCGCAGCCGCCTGCCGTCATTGTTGACCTGGAATTTAGCGAGGCGCAGATACGCGACAATGAGGACCTGTTTCGCGGCGGACAGCGCAGCGGACAGCGCGAATTGATCGAAGCGATTCACCAACTCACCGCCAATTATACGCTGTTGGAAACTTACGAACTCGCGCCGAGAAAAAATTTACTCCGCGTCTGGGCAAAGAAAAAATAAGCAGGCACAGAGGTCAAGCGTGCGCCTGCTTGCATAAAGCCAGCGCTAACTTAAACGCCAAACGCCAAATCTTCGCTGGTATTCTGAGCGCTTCATCGCGCCGCACGAATCAACATCTCGGTGCCGGCTTCGATCTTCACTTTGTTGGTGCCGCGTATGTAATTGGAACCCGCGCCGACGCCTGCACCGATGGTTGCACCAATCGCTGCGCCTTTGCCGCCTCCGGCGATGCCGCCGATAATCGCTCCGGCGACCGCGCCTCCGGCGGTGCGTTTGGCGGTAGATTCGCCGCGACTGCCGCTTTTGATTTCGCCTTCTTCATCCACCTTCGCGTCGTTGCCATAGATGCGCGCTACGTCGGCGTGAAACAAAGCACTGCCGCCTTCATCAAATCGTATGCGGTCAAAGACCAGCACCACGGAAGTTTTGCCTTTGAATTTGCCGGATTGTTTGACGCGGCTGATGTGGCCTTCGAGGATGGAATCGGCATAGCGTTTCGGTGACAACACGGTGGCTTTGAAACGGTCGCCGGTGCGTGCTTCATTGGAATTGATGGTGGTCTCTAAACGAATCTTCATTTGCGTGCCGCGTGGCACGGCGAGGCTTCTTCTCTGCGCGAAACTTACAGTCGCGCTGCATATCAACAGCAACACCAGAGCGCCCAACTTCACGCCAGTTAAACGAACGATACGATTCATCGCCATATGGCAGCTTCCTCCTGATGAAAGAATTTCTACTGTGCAAGTGTAGCCCTTGACTAGGCGCTTTGTTAAATGTTCTTTGCGCCTCAGCGCCGGGTCATCGGCCAATCATCGGTAAACTTGGCGCACGCTTCCGCTAATTTTTTTCATCACCGCATAACTAAACAAGGCGATGAGCAAACCGCCGACTACGTCTATGAAGTAATGTTGCTTGGTGGTCATCGTCGAAAGCGCGATGAGCAGCGCCCAGGCAAAGGCAACATAGCCTGCCGATTTTTTCTCGCGCCAAATCCCCATTGCCGCTAATGCGGCCAGCGCAACGTGCAGCGACGGAAAACAATTTGACGGCGAATCCACCGCGTAAAGAAACTGCCAAGCGCTTGCCGTGAGGCCGCTATGCAATTGCCCCGCACGCAAAATGATGGTCGGGTAGATGAGGAAAACGCCAAATGATAACAGGCTGGCAAGCGCCATTGAGTACACCACGCGAGTCAAATTTTCAGCGCCCTGAATCAGATAAAAGGTCAACCACAGAAAGACGAATTGCGAGTGATAAATCCAGATCGTCCAATTGGTGAAGGGCAGAAAATTATCAAGGCCGGAAGGCGCAAGCACGGTGGGCGCTCGCAGATGCAAGTTACCTGTGAGGAGATAGCCAACGCTAAACAGCAGATAGCCGATAGCCGCCCATCGCCATTTCTTTGCGCTGTCAAGTGCAGGAAGTGTCAGGTTCATCAAGAGGGAATCGCTATCAATTATCACGCCACCAAGGAGAAGGTTTCGTAGTATCGCCTTCATGCTAATAGCCGGAAAGCGGGACGACGAACTCCTTCCCTTCATTGCTCCATGGTAACTACCCAGTCATATTTGCCCCGCAGGGGTGTAGAAAATTAGCCAGTGCGGTAGGCACTGGCATCAAGTTGAGCAAATGCCGCGCGCCCTGAAAGGGTGCAGGAGAGGCGACGCTGCAAACCTCCTGCACCCTTTCAGGGCGCGACCATCAAGCTGCCTGCGCCTTCCCGTGGCTTCACCACGGGCTAATCTCCTGTGCGCCTATGGCGCAAAAACTAAGGGAAGGGGAAGAACATATAATCCCATGATTCCCGTTAAGCAGTAGTCAGAGACCGCTGGCTTGGCTGTGCGCCGACAGCGCAACAACGAAGTGGCCGGCAATTTTCAAACCGGCTGGGTCGTTACGATCCATTACCAGTTTTTGTTTGGCTCAAGGCCGCTTGAGCCGTCTGGTAGTCGCGCAAAATCATGTTCTTCTGTTCGATCTCTGCAAAGTATCTGCCGCTAAGGAGCAGGAAAAACATTTTATTCAAACACCGCGAAGCGCGCACCGAAAACACCGCGTCCTGCCAATCAATATAGCTGCGCTCGAAAATCCGATGACCAAGCAGCCCGACGATTTGCGACAACGGCAGCACCAGCAACAACCAGTAATTTCGCCAGGCGACCGCCGCAATCAACACGCCGTAAAACAACAAGACACCCAGCGCGTGCAAAGCGAGGTTGAAGGGATGTTGATGCTTCAACACGAAGATGTCCCAATACTCGGTAAACGGATGGTCTTCAAGCTCTGGGCGTATGCGATTGCGCCGCCTGGTTTTTTCGAGAGCCGCCGAGGGAAGAGTTGGGCGCAACACTTCGCCTACGCTTTGGGGGTCGGCAAGGGCGCTCGCTTGGCCATCTCTGAACACACATCTGCCATTGATAAAAACCGCTGCGATAATTTTGTCGGAGCCGCGTTTGACCATTCGCATAGCGCCGTCCAATAGCGCATCGTGGATGGCAATTTGTTCGCTGATGGGGTCGTGTAGAAATTCGGGATTTATCAAAACGACATCGGCTTTCGCGCCTTCCCGCAACACTCCGGTGTCGAGGCGAAACCAGCGTGCCGCTTCGCCCGTCACCCGCGAAATCGCTTTTTCGGGCGTCATGAATTTCGTCTGCACTGCCTGCTTTAACAATGAAATCGCGCCATCGTAAAAGCCTAAATTTTGTACGTGCGCCCCGGCATCGGTGAAGCCGGGCAAAACATATTCCTGCTTCATCAAAGCCAATCGCTGCGGCAATCTGTCGTTTGCGCCGGTCGCCACCCAACGCAAATCGGTGTCATAGTGGGCGAGCAATTCGATGAACAAATCAACCGGCTCAAGGCGTCGTTCGGCGGCGACTTCGGTGAACAGTTTTCCGGCAAGCGCTGAATCTGGGCAACTGACAATCCGCATCAAATCCAACCGCCGATGAAAGGTATTGCGATAGCCGTTCGTCCATTCGTAGGTGAACTGCTTGCGAAACTCCGGCGTTTGCCACAAGCCTTGGCGTTCGGCGCGGCTGGCGCAGTCGTTGAGTTTGACGCCGCTGGCGAACTCTTCAAAAAGCGGTGTCATCGCGCCATCTGAATAAATCGTGAACGGTTCGGTCAAGGTTTGAAAACGCAGGTTGCCGCCGCAGATTTTATTCATCACCACAAGCAGCGGTTTGAAAACTCGCCACAACTTGCGATTGGCTACCGAGTCGAGCGCCGCCAGAATGGTGATTCGCAAGGGCGCACGCACCACGCCGTAACTCAAGCGATAAATATCAACCAGCGATTGATGCTGTTGCGGGTTGGGCGTGACTTGAAAAACCGCATCATAGTGGCGGCAAACCTCGGCCAACATTTTGTACTCGCGAAAGTCAGCGTGTTGCGACGGAATGGTTCTGCCGCGCCACTCGCCGCTCATCATGTGCCACGGCACCATATCAACCGAAAGGCCCGCAAAACCCGCGTCTAACGCTGCACTGGCGATGCGCTTCATCGCTTCCAGTTCTTCATCGGTTGCCGCTTCTTTCAAGCTGCGTTCCAGCCCCATCACCTTGGCGCGCAGGGCGCTGTGACCGAATAAAACCGCGACGTTGGCACCCAAAGGCAGTTGGCGCAAATGCTCAAGGTATTCACGCGGCGTCGTCCAGTTCATAGACGAGCGCAGCCATTTTTGAATCAACACCGGCGACAAGGTTTCGACACGCTGAAACATATCGGCAAGGGTTGGCGCATCGCCGACCGCCAGCGACAAACTGCAATTGCCGATGACAACCGAGGTGACGCCGTGGCGCACCGATTCCAAAAGCGTCGGCGCGATTTCCAACTCAAGATCATAGTGCGTGTGAATGTCCAAAAAACCGGGAGCAACCCATAGCCCCGCAGCGTCTATGATTTCCTTTGCCGTTGGCGCGATGGTGGCTGCAATCAGCGCGACTTTGCCTTGCGCGATGCCGACATCACACCTGACCGGCAAGGCCGCCAGCCCATCGAACACCAGACCATTTTTGATGATGAGATCAAACATTTTTCATTCGAGTATGAAGCAACCGCTTGCCGAATTCAGGCGTACAAACCGCCGCACGCCCTTCTGTTCAAAAGCGCGGTTTGACAACTGCACTCCCAGGCGTGGCGAGACGCTCTCCTTCGTCGTTGGAAACCTAACCTTCGACGCCCTTACTATGCAACACGGTTATGAAATTTTCATCCGGTTTCATCTTAGCGCGACTGGGTAGGGCGCAGAGATTTGCGCTTCAGGCGCTTTTCGTTTAATTTACCTAACCAATTCTGCGTAACGACCTGTGCTTCGGCGTCGCTGTTTTCGAGGGTGACGAACACAGCGGAAAGGGGAAATTTACAGCCGATGAGCGAACCAGGAACAGAGATCGAAGTCACGCGAACCTATTTGCAGTTGACCCGTCGGGAGGACTTTCACGCGGCGTACCTTGACGATGAGCGCGCGCAAATCGTGCAGGTGCAAAATTGTCCGGCATCGTTTTATCGCTATCTCTATGGTGAAGTCGGGCGGTTTTATCATTGGACGGATCGGCTGGCGTGGACGGATGCAGAGATGGTGCGGCATCTTTCGCAAGACGGTTTGACGCTCTACGTGATGTATTACGCAGGCGCGCCCGCCGGTTATTTTGAGTTGAGGCAAGAGGCCGACGGCGCAACTGAACTCGCCTACTTCGGCTTGTTACCAGAGTACATTGGCAAAGGCTTAGGCAAACATTTATTGAGCGCGGCGATTGATCAGGCTTGGCGCGATGGCACAACGCGAGTGTGGCTGCACACCTGCACGCTGGACGGCGCGGCGGCGCTGCCCAATTATTTGAAGCGCGGCTTTCAACCGTTCAAAGAAGAAAAATATGTCACGACGATTGCGCCCGATGAGGAATTGCGCGGCGCGCTGTGAAAGTTTGTGGAAAGTTCTTCCCAACTCGCGCTTGAATTGTCCTGGCAGCAAGTTTAGGATGAAATCACGATGTCACCCAATGCGGCATTCATTACAGCAGGCTTAACGATACTGGCGCTCGTTTTGTCTATATTCGGCGCATCGTGGTTAAACCAGCGCGCAACGGAAAAATTGATTGAGCAAATGGAGAAACGCTTTGACGCCAAGTTCGACGCGATGAATGCAAGATTCGATTCCATCAATCACCGCTTCTCGGCGGTTGAGCAACGCCTGGATCGCATAGAACGCCAGCTTGAAGCTGTGTTCAAACCTGTCTTACCGCCGCGCACATAAAGCCTAGTCTTCCTCAAAACGCACTTTGCAATCGCTGAATTTTTCTTTCACCTTGACGATGAAATTTTGAATCGCAAATTGCTTGTACGCTTTCAATGCTTCGGCCTTGTTTAGCTTCTCTTTCGCCTCGGCGCTGTAGCCCGAAATCTTCAAACGCTTGTTCTTCAAAAAGCCGCTCGCTTCCAAATATCCAGTCGCTTTCCAGTTGCCTTCCGTCGTCGGCTTTTCCCAAAGACGTAAATGCAGGCGCAGATTGATGGCGGCGCTTTCCGGCTGCAACACGCCTGCTGCCAACAGCGACTCGAACTCTTCCTGGGCGAGCAACACATCTTCTTTGAAGCCGAACCTGGGCAATTCGTCTATGCCGAAGATCGCCGCGTTGGCCTGTGACAACACCGGTTTCATCATCGGGAAAAAGATGATGTTATAAATATCTTCTTCGCCCGTGAAGATCATCGCCATGCGTTCGATACCGGGGCCGATGCCGGTGGTCGGCGGCATTCCGTGTTCGAGCATCTCTATGAAATCGTAATCGAGCGGATGAAATTTCTCTTCGTCCAACTCTTCAACATTGATGGCGCTCTGCCAGCGTTCAAGCAACGCCACCGGATCGTTCTGCTCCGACCAGTTATCGCCGCACTCCATACCGGCGATAAAAATTTCAAAACGCTCGACGAAATTCGGATTGTCATCCATAGGTTTTGCCAGCGGCGAAATGTCCAGCGGATGCCCATAAATAAAGGTCGGATTGATTAACGTCTCTTCAACTTTCGCTTCAAAGGCTTTGGCAATCGCCAGACCAATCGTCGCTTGCGGTTCGTTGACGCCAAGCGAAATGAGCTTGTCATTGGCTTCGTCAACTGATTGACAATCGCGGAAATCGAGGCCAGTGACTTCCTGAACTGCGTCGGCCATCGAGATGCGTTTCCACTTTTCGCCAAAATCAATTTTGTGACCGCGCACCTCGAACAAGGTTTTGGCGAAGACGGTTTCGGCAATGTAGCGAAACATCGCTTCAATCAAATCCATGTTGTATTCGTAATTTTCATAAGCCGTCATGGTTTCGATCATCGAAAACTCTGGATGATGCGAACGGTCTATGCCTTCATTGCGAAAATATCTGCCGATGGTAAACACCTTGTCATAGCCTGCGGCAATCAGGCGTTTCAAATACAACTCGTGCGAAATCGCCAGAAACATATCAGTATCGAGCGCATTGACGTGGGTCAAAAAAGGCTTCGCAGTGCCGCCGCCGTATTGCGGTTGAATGATCGGCGTTTGAAATTCGATAAAGCCGCGCTCGTATAAAAAGCGGCGTATGGCAAACAGCATCTGCCCAACTTTTTCAAAGACCTCTTTGTGTTCGGGCGAAAAGGTGGTGTCTAAATATCTGCGCCGCAAAATCGCTTCGCGGTCTTTGAGTCCGGCCCATTTGTCGGGCAGCGGACGCAGAGACTTCGTAAGGATTCGCACGATGACGGGCGCGACCGATATTTCACCGCGCTGGGTTTTGGTGACTTTGCCGGTCGCTTCAATGAAATCGCCGACATCTAGCAGATGCAAATCTTCATAAGCGATAGCTCCTTGCTCGCTCGTTAAAGTGTCCTGGCGCAAGTAGAGTTGTATGCGTCCGGTCTGGTCTTGAATCGGGCCGAAGGACAATTTGCCGAAATCGCGGAAGGCCATCAAGCGCCCGGCAACGGTGACGGTCTGACCTTCAAAGGCGTCAAAGTTGTTGACGATCTCTTTCGTGTAATGCGTGCGATGCGAGCGCGAAGGATACGCATTGATGCCCTTTTCGCGCAGCTTTTCTACTTTGCTCAAACGAGCGTTGCGAAGTTCAACAATTGGCAGAACGCTAGACAAGATAACCTCTCCATCATCGTGAATTGAATCTTACCGCAAGGGTAAGCTAGTGAGTTTCGCATTAAACCCCAACGAGTGACAAGTAGAGCGACGCATTGAAGAAAATCCCCCGCGAGTTATAGGATATGGGTTATTGAACGCTGATGGCTATGAAGAAAACGATTTCGCATCAAACGAAAAATGTGTCCGACGATAGAACCATGCGTCGAGAAGATGAAACCACTCAACCAAAACTTTCTGCATCGTCCACTATCGAAAACGTAGAAGAGGCGCGGCGCGTCTTTCCTTTCGTGCGGCAAAATCTGCGAACGGTTTATGGCTTGCCGCAACTGGAAAAAAATCTCGATCCGCTTGATGTGTTGATCGAAACCATCCTTTCGCAATCCACTTCCAATATCAATAGCCAACGCGCTTTTGCCGCGTTCAAACAACGCTTCCCGAATTGGGAAGACGCCCGGCGCGCACGCCCCGCGACCATCGAAGCAGCAATTCGTTCGGGCGGTTTGGCAAGACAGAAATCGCTCGTCATCAAGCGTCTGCTCCATGACATCAAAGCACAACGCGGCTCGCTGGATTTATCTTTTCTGCGCCATGCGTCGCTCGCGGAAGCCAAAGCTTTTCTCTCCTCGTTCACAGGTGTCGGCCCGAAAACCGTCGCCTGTGTTTTGTTGTTCGCCTGTCATCGTCCGGTCTTTCCCATTGACACGCACATCTTTCGCATCGCCCGCCGCCTGCGCTGGCTACCGGAAAAAGGCAGCGATGCGGACGCTCATCAACTGATGGAGCAGATCATTCCGCAAGAGCATTTTTATGAAGCGCACATCAATTTCATACGCCACGGGCGCACGGTTTGCCGTCCGCAAAATCCGCTGTGCGAGCAATGTTGTCTGGTTGATTATTGCCACTATTATCAAAATCAATTTTGATAATTGAAAGCGCACGTCGGTCCTCGCGCCTGCGCCTGCTGAACTCGAACCGAAAAACTGTGCGTCGCCAGGTTGCATGAAAAAATCGCGGCTTTGCTTTTCACGCGAGGCATCGCTACGATTTAGGTTTATGCCGCGAGTCCTTTTGTTATTACCGACGACGACCTATCGCACGAAGGCGTACCTGGATGCCGCTTTGAAACTCGGCGTTGAGGTCGTAGCGGCGTCGGAAATTTCCAGTTCGCTGGAAAATCGCAATCCAGAAAATTTGTTGACTCTCGATTTTTTCCATCCCGAAAAAGCCGCTGCACAGGCTGCCGAATATGCTCGGCGTTTCCCGATTGATGCAGTGATTCCGGTTGATGAAGACACCGCCGTTGTCAGCGGATTTATCGCGCAGGCTTTGGGCTTGCAGCACAACTCCATCGCTTCGGTGCAACGGGCAAAGAACAAACATCTGATGCGCGAAACGCTTCGTCAAGCAGGCGTTCGCGTGCCGCGCTTCTGGCCGTTCACGCTTGATGATGACGTAGCGGAGATGGCGCGCCGCATCGAATATCCTTGCGTGCTGAAGCCGGTGTTTCTGTCAACCAGTCGCGGCGTGATGCGCGCCGATAATCACACGGAATTGGTGCAAGCTTTTCATCGCTTGGAAAATATTTTGCGGCTGCCGCACATCGCCAAAAAAGGCGGCGCGGCACAACGTGAAATCCTTATTGAAGCTTTCATCCCCGGTTTTGAAGTTGCCGTTGAAGGCTTGCTCACCGAAGGAACTCTGAACCCGCTGGCGATATTTGATAAACCTGACCCCTTGGACGGACCGTTTTTTGAAGAGACGATTTATGTGACGCCTTCGCGTTTGTCTGCGACCGTGCAACAAGAAATTATCGCAATGGTGCAGGCGGCAACGCGGGCTATGGGACTTACGAAAGGCGCGATTCACGCCGAGTTGCGAATCAATGACGCAGGCGCATGGGTGATCGAAGTGGCAGCGCGAGCCATCGGCGGATTATGTTCGCGGGCGTTGCGATTTGGTGACGAAAAAATTTCACTGGAAGAATTAATTTTGCGTCAAGCGCTCGGCCAGGAGGTGTTGCCATGCAACAGGGAAACGCTGGCGGCAGGCGCGATGATGATACCGATTCCGCGAGCCGGAATTTTGCGCGAGGTGCGCGGCGTCGAAGAGGCTCGACAAGTTGCCGCTGTTGAAGATGTCCTCATCACGGCACACTTGACGCAGGAACTGTTGCCGCCGCCGGAAGGCGCAAGTTATTTAGGCTTTATTTTCAGTCGCGCCGCCACTCCGCAGCTTGCCGAAGCAGCCTTGCGCGAGGCGCACAGGAAGATTGAGTTTGTCATTGAGTAGTTCAAGGCGATTTACGAAAGAGCCTGAAGGTAGAGCCGATGAACAACTTACTCTACAATGAAAGTGATGACAGTTTTAACGCTTCAAAAAAATAACCTCAACAACGCAACGGCCAGCGCGAAAAATCAGGTGTTGCTGGTCTCGTGTTACGAGCTTGGACATCAGCCTGCGGGTCTGGCTATGCCGCTGGGGTTTCTGCGCCGCGAAGGCATAGAAGCCGATACGCTGGATGTTTCCCTCGAAGGCTTCGAGGCCGCGAAAGTGATGGAGGCGAAATTCGTAGGCATCTCCGTGCCGATGCACACGGCCTTGCGTCTGGGAGTGGCAATCGCGCAAGAGATACGCCGACTCAACGCCGATTGCCACATCTGTTTTTATGGCTTGTACGCTGCGCTCAATGCCGATTATTTGCTGGCGACGATTGCCGATTCGATCATCGGCGGCGAGTTTGAAGCGCCTCTGGTGGCATTAATCCAAAGCGTTTTAGCGAGTAGAAATTCCAGCCCTCAAGTCTTTCCTACAGGCGTGAAGACCACCACGGCTGAGGCTGCGCCGCTGCTCGTGCGCTTGAATTTTGCCAAACCGGAGCGCGATGGTTTACCGGCTTTGAATCGTTATGCGCGCTTGGAATATGGCGGCGAACAACGCTTGGTCGGTTATGTAGAAGCGAGTCGCGGTTGTCTGCATCATTGCACGCATTGCCCGATACCGCCGGTTTATGAAGGCCGGTTTTTCATCGTGCCTGTGGACGTGGTGCTGCAAGACATTCGCCAGTTGGTGGCCGCAGGCGCAGCGCATATCACCTTTGGCGACCCCGATTTTTTTAATGGCCCGACGCACGCCTTGCGCCTGGTGCGCGCTATGCACGAAGAATTCCCGCGTCTGACTTTCGATTGCACGGTGAAGGTTGAACACATCATCAAGCACGAAGATTTATTTACGGAGTTGGCTAACTGCGGCTGCATCTTTGTAGTATCGGCGGTGGAATCTCTGAGCGACAAGGTGTTGCATCATCTGGAAAAAGGCCACACCCGCGCCGATGTGTTTACCGCTTTGCGAATTTTGCGCGCCGCCGGTATTGCCTTGCGCCCGTCGCTGGTGTCGTTCACGCCGTGGACGACGCTGGATGATTTTCTGGAGGTGCTGAATTTCGTCGAAAGCGAAAATCTGATTGACGCGCTTGATCCGGTGCAGTATTCCATTCGCTTATTGGTGCCGCCGGGTTCTCTGCTCTTGCAACGCGAAGAAACTCCATCGTGGCTTGGTCAGTTGAATCAACCGGCGTTTACATACGTATGGCAGCATCCCGATCCGCGCATGGACGAATTGCACAAGCGCGTAGCGGCATTGGTCGAACGCGCCGCGCAAATCAATGAAGACGCCGCCGTGACGTTTTATCGCCTGCGCGATTTGGTTGAGCAAAGGCGCGGCAAGGAAACCGCGAGCCTTGCCAGAGCGCATCTTTCCGCGTCGCCTAGCAAGCCACCGCGTTTAACCGAAGCGTGGTTTTGTTGAGCCGAGCCGACACGAGACCAGTTTGGTCTTTTGGAAAAACGCTCACAGCTTTAAGGGAAACGGCAAATTCAAAAATGAATGATGACCGCGAATTTGGAAACCTCTACGCCAAGAGGGTATAATGAATTTTCGCTTTACAGCAGAGTGAATCATGGACGAAGCGAATTTCGTTCGCACAAAAAGGAGCAATCAAAATGAGCGCAGCACCAGAGATTAAAATCAGAGCCGAAGTAGATCAGCAAGACGCCGACATCTGCCGCTTCACCGTTGACCGCACGGTTTACGAAGGCTCGCCCGCAGTCTTCACCAGCAAGGAAGAGGCAAAAGACAACCGACTGGCGTTGAATCTTTTTGCCATCCCCGGCATTGCGAAAGTCGAGATCAACGATAATTTGGTCGCCGTCACCAAAGCCGGACACGATGACTGGCGGCAGGTCGGCAAACGTATAGGCGGAGCGATTCGTTTATTTTTGAATCCGCCGCCGCCGATTCCTGAAGGCGAAATGGTTGCCGTACAGGAATTGAAAGAGCGCATTCAACGCATACTCGACGAGCAGATCAATCCCGGCGTCGCCTCGCACGGCGGTTATGTGGAATTGTTGGATGTCACCGATAACAACGTCTTTCTGCGAATGGGCGGCGGTTGTCAGGGGTGCGGCGCGGCAGACGTGACCTTGAAGATGGGCGTCGAAAAATTGTTGCGCGAAGAACTGCCGCAAATTCAAAACGTCTTCGACGCGACCGATCACGCCGCCGGACAGAATCCGTTTTACGCGCCATCGAAGTAGAGAATACGTTTTTCCAAAACACAGCAAAGGCTTGAAACCGGCTACAGTAGCCAGTTTCAAGCCTTTGCGTTTTTTCAGGACGGGCGCGGCACTCGCTTACACCTTTGCCGGAAGTTCGTTGCCTGCCGCCAGTATCGCTTTGCGGGCATTGACGAGAGTCAACAACAGCAAGCCCAGTATGAACAATATGGCGAGCGATAAAATAGCCAAGCGATAGCTGCCGGTCAATTGAAAGGTCAGACCGAACAGCAAAGGCCCTATCCAACTGGTGCCTTTGTCGCTGACTTCATAGAGGCTGAAAAATTCCGCCTCCTGGCCTTTGGGAATCATCAAGGAAAACAACGAACGGCTCAACGCCTGACTGCCGCCCAGGACGATGCCGATGATCGCTCCCATCACGAAAAAGTCACGCTTGGTTTGCAAGTAGGCGTAGGCGTAAAGCAGCGTCGCGGTCCAGATCGCTATGCTGATGATGATGGCGCGCTTCGCGCCTACGGCTTTGGCAATGTAGTTAAAAATATTGGCACCGAAAAAAGCGATGAACTGAATCATCAACACCACCGTGGTGAGCGTGGAAATATCGAGATGTAATTCTTCCTGACCGAATTGCGAGGCGACCGCAATCACGGTTTGAATGCCGTCGTTGTAAAGCAGGAAGCCCAACAAAAAGAGCAGCGTGTGCGGAAAGCGCGGCAAGCCTTTCAAGGTATGACCGAGTTGCGAAAAGCCTATGGTCAAATAGTTTTTGTTATCGGGCAAACTCTTTAAGGCTTGCCGCGATTTCAACCAGACCATGGGAATGAGAGTGAAGATCGCCCACCACGCGCCAGCGGACACCAGACTGATACGCACCGCCTGCCCGGTGCTTAAACCGAATGATTCAGCGCGAGCAAACAGCCATAGATTCAACGCCAGTAACAGGCCGCCGCCCGCATAGCCCAAGGCGAACCCTTTGGAAGAAACTTCATCGCGTTTGTCTTCGCTGGCAATGTCATTGAGAAAAGAATTATAGATGACGATGCTCGCGCCGAAGCTCAGGTTTGCGACTAAAAACAACACGCCGCCCAAGATATATCGGTTGCCTTGCACGAAGTACAATCCCATGGTGGTGAAGGCTCCCAAGTAAGCAAAGAAAGCCAGCATCTGTTTTTTGATATGCGAATAGTCGGCGACTGCGCCCAGCACCGGCAGCACAAAAACCTGCAAGGCGACCGACAGCGAGACCATGTAGGGAAAGAAAGAACCGGCGGCGACCTTGATGCCCAGAGGATAAACGAAGCCGCCAGCGTCGGCGGCGGCTTTGGTGATTTCGGTCAAGTACGGACCTAGAAAGACCGTGACCACTGTGGTGTAAAAAGCGGAATTCGCCCAATCGTAAAAGTACCAGCCGCGCAACTCGCGTTTGTCGTTCATCAGAAAACCCGTGAGAGTGATTTGTGGGGCAAGCGCAGCATAGAGGATTAAAGCGCCTTGTCGCAAGCAGACCGGTGAAATAACCCAAGGCCACAACCATCACACTAGGCGGTCAGGCAGCGAGACAAAAAGAAAAATGCCGACCACTTATCCAATCAGCAGTCGGCAAACGAATACGGAGGAGAGAGAAAACGCTTTAGGGATTGCTCGGAGGTTTCGTGCCATCGCTATCACGACGCTTCAACGTAGGCTTCTCTTTCGGCGGTTCTTCACCAGGTGTGGCCTGCGGGTCTTCGCCTTCTTTGCGACGTTTGAGCGTTGGTCTTTGCGGCCCATCGGAACGATTGCCCGCCTGGTCAACGACTCGCGCATTGGTAATCGCCAGCAAGTGATTTTTCACTTTAAGAAACTCGGAAGTATTGACGATGTATTCATCGCGTTCAGGGAAGCGCGCCACCAGATTGCGAACATTCTCTATGCGGTCAGGAGTCAACGGATGCGTGCGAAATAATTTCGACAACGTGCCGGGTTTACTCTTGTCTTTCTTTTCAAGTTTCTCAAAGAAAGTGGTCAGATTATTCGGGTCATAACCGGAAGCCCACGAATATTGCGCGCCCAACATATCGGCTTCGTTTTCTGCGCCGCGACTGAATTTCAAAAAGGCCAGAGGCACGCCAATCTGCGCCGCCTGATAAGCAATCGCCGCCAGTCCGCCCGACATGAAAATCAGCGGAATCATGGCGAAGTTGGCAAGCTGGGCTTTGGAATCCTGTTCGACGCCGTGCCGTGCGGCAACGTGAGCGATTTCGTGCGCCATCACTCCGGCAATCTCCGCTTCATTGTCAGCAGCAAGAATCAAACCTTTGTTGACATAGAAAAATCCGCCGGGAAGCGCAAACGCATTCACATCATCAGAGTCCAGAACTTTGATGGTGAACGGCACTTTGGCATCCGAGTGCAGCACGATGTTCTGGCCAATGCGATTGATGTATTCGACCACCATCGGGTCATCAATAAATTTGGCTTGACGATCAACCTGCGCCGCCAGTTGGCGACCGAGGGCGACCTCTTTTTCCAGCGAATAAAAATTCGGCAGCAGTTGTTTGTTGATATTGCGCTTGCCGATTAATTCGGGATTTTCTTTTTCGCTGAGTTTGCCTTTGGTGGCAGCGGCGGCGGGCGGGTCGGGCTTCTTGGTATCTTTCGAATCGTTCTTGTCCCTGGCAAATAAAGTCGCGGGCGAGCCGATCATCGCTGCCAAAAGCAAAATGGCAACACGCTTCAAAAGGCGTCTGTTCATTGTCGTTACTCCTATTGGGGAAGAACTGCTGAGTGTTCAGCACGGGCACTGATTTCGCTCACGTTCAAAAGTGTAGCACAGTCGGCTTTTCCAGCAAACCAACTTTACACGGATGAATTTCCCGCACGCGGAGTTGTTCGACGAGAAATCAGGCGAGGAAAAAAGTGTCAACCTGCCAATGAATCAGGGGCGTTGGTTGCAGCAACCTTGACCTCATGATTTTCAATGCTGATCGTGACCAGGGTTTTCGCGCCGTGATTGCGCTTGCCCGTTTGCAGATTGGTAAACGGAATGACGATGGTTTCTTTCCACCAACGCTCAAGCTGCGCCAAACTTTTGCGCTCCGCAGTAAGTTTGTCAGTGAAGTAGGCGACCAGCGCCGCATCTATTTTCACGGTTACGGGCTGCGCTGATTCGAGCCGTCCGCGTAGGGATTCCAATCGTTCAGCGATAATTTTTTCCGTCGCTTCACGATCCAGCACTTGAAATTCGATGACTTCATCAATTGCCGTGACCAGCGATTCGACAAGGTTATAACCGCTGCCGCGTTCGCGCAGTTTGAGGCTGCCGGTCAGTTTCAAATTGCCGGTGATGCGGCGCTCGTCGTGGTCTTCGGTGTTGGCAAAAAAACCTACGGGTGCGTGTTTGCCGTGTTCGCCAATTTGCGACAACGCCACAATGATGGTGGTGTTTGATAAAGCGATGCGTGCGCCGTTGGCGTCGGTGAAGCGGCCTAACTCGAAGGCTTCGCCGAGAAATTGTTGGATGACCGGATGCGCCAGGTCTAGGTTGCGAAAATACAACACCGAATGCGGATGATCTTCGGCGGCTTTCGCTAACAGTCCGCTGCGTTCACCAAAGCCCACATAACCTGGCTCTGCGCCGATGAGCCGCGATAACGAATGGCTTTCGCTGAACTGGTTCATATCGAAA
This sequence comes from Acidobacteriota bacterium, assembly GCA_016201275.1. Taxonomy (GTDB): domain Bacteria; phylum Acidobacteriota; class Blastocatellia; order UBA7656; family UBA7656; genus JACQDB01. Next base: position 26,918 of record JACQDB010000156.1, on the reverse strand, counting down.
TCCAGCATCTTTTGCGAAGCGCCATAGAGAAACTTGGCCAAGGCGCTGGCCATCTCGTGTTTGCCTGCGCCTTCGACGCCGACAAATAAAAACACGCCGTCGGGTCTTTCTGGTCGCAGTTCCAGATGCAGTTTGGCGATGCGTACAACGCGGGCAATATCGCGGGCGGCACGCGCTTGTCCGGGTACCGCAGCGTTCAAAAAATCTTCCAGTCGTTGCAGACGTTCGGCGGGGTCTTCGTCCATAATTTCCAGCGGCAGCCCGGTGATTTCCGAAAGCGTTTCGGTGACGCACTCGCGGGATAAAGTTTCGTAACCGGCAATCGTCGCTTTGGCGGCGGCCTTGTCCATCAAATCAAAAGCCTTGTCAGGAAAAGAACGAAAATGCAGATAGCGGTCAGCCAGATCAACAATCAAGGCAATCGCTTCATCACCAATGTTGATGCTGTGATATTGCTCAAAGGCGCTGCGCGATTGCATCAGAATGCGCCGCGTCTCATCGGGTGACGGCTCTTCTATGGTGATGGTGCTGAAGCGCCGTGCAAGCGCTTCATCGCGGGCGATGTATTTATAATATTCGGCCAACGTGGTCGCGCCTATGCAGGTGATTTCGCCTTTGGAAAGCGACGACTTCAAGAGGTTGGCTATATCGCCGGTTCCGCCTGCGCCACCGGCATTCAACAGCGTGTGAATTTCATCGAAGAATAAAATCACATCACCGGCGCGGCGTACCTCTTCGAGCAGATTTTTCAAGCGTTCTTCCAGATCGCCAGCGAATTTGGCATCGGCCAGCAGGCGCAGGCGTGATACTTCCAACACCCGTTTGCCGCGCAGACGTTGCGGCACATTGCCTTCGCACAAACGCGACGCGACGGCTGCGACCAGAGCGGTTTTGCCAACCCCGGGCTTGCCGATGAGCAGCGGATTATTCTTCAACTTTCGACATAGAGTTTCCAGCACCGCAGTCATTTCGCGTTCGCGCCCGACAAATTGATGCGAAGCCGAAGCAATTGATTCTTCCGCTAGGTCGGCACAAAATTCCGCCAGCGCGCCCTGCAAAGGTGGCGTCACTTTGGGACGAGCAGGCGACGGGGGCAAATTTTCCGTTGATGAAACGGCGTTCGCTTGAGCTTGCTGTGGCGTCGCTGGTGCAATCACGGCCTGCGCGTTCGTGGAAAAATCGGTATGCAGTTTTTGCTGCAATTCGGCGAGCGCCGTTTGATGCTCGGCGGATTGCGGCAACGCCTCTTTGACCATCGCCTGAGCAAGACTGGCGCGCAGCAGATGCAGCGGCGACGCCTGTGAACGGTTGTCCTGTTTCGCCAATTCGATAGCCGCGACAATGACCGCCTGCGTGTCTCTGGTAATGGTGATGGAAAGCCCTTGCAGTGGAAAGCGCTCCGCCAAACTCTCGTGGCAGGCTTGCAAAAAGCGCGTCTGTGCGCTGCTGCTTGAAATAGTAGAAGCGCACAGATATTCAAGCGTCGCGATTAATAAATGCAACGGCGACAACACGCCGCCTCTGAGCAAAGCCAATTGTTTGGCCTGCTCTAACGCTTCGCGTCCGTCTCTGGATAATGAATTGAGCAGTTCTTCCTTCTGCATAGATTTCGTTGGCGCAAGGGTTTTCTCACTGAATCACTTCCGAAGCCATGAAGGATTGCGGTTGTCCGCTTAAATCGGTGACCCCAATAATCTGTTCCGCGAACAGGTTCGAGTTGATTAAGGTCTGCAAATAATAATTGCCCGGCACTGGGAAAGTGAGGTTTGCAAAAATCGTCACGTTATCAGCAAAGCCTTCGGCGGGAACTTCAAAAGGCGAGGGCGGCGACACGGCTATGGGTTGCACCTTGTCGGGAGACAGTATGCGAACTTCGGAAAGGAATTGACCGTCGCCCGACCAGTGATTCAAGACCACCATTTTTAAGAGCGTGACGGGAAATTGCGGCACCTGTATGCCGTAAAAAATGCCCATTAAACTCAGTTTATGATTGACCTCAAGCCGCACGTCTTCACACAACAGCGTGTAGTGAAGGTGCAGATGAGGTTGGGTAATCAGTTCAGACATAAAAATTTCCTTACCTGGATACAGCGTGTTTACGGGCTAACTATCTCACGCCTGCGCCTGCCATTCAAGCGCGACGGTTTCCGAATCGCAGGGAATGGCTTGCCGCAAAAGCACAGAAGGCGGCGAGAAATTCTCGCCGCCTTCTGCTATCCCCATCCTGGTCAGGCCGATTTTCCATTCGGCGCAATTTTAGAAAGGCCATCTAGGCCAACGACTGCCGCCATTGTTGCGGTAGCCTTCGTCATAGCCGCGCCGGAAACCTTCCCGATAACCTTGTTGGTAATTGTAGCGGTCGCCGTATTCCGAGCGATAGCCGCGCAATCCATCACGATATTCGCTGATGCGGTCTATGTCGCTGCGGCGATTGTAGCGGCGGTCATCCTGGCCGCGATGCAAACCGTCTTGATAACCCTGTTGTTGCGCCAGACGAAAAATCTCTTGACGATTGTAGCGCCCAGAGCGGTCGTCGCGGTCGCGGTTATAATCATCACGATCTCTGTAGCGATCATCGCGGTCGCGATTACGATCATCGCGGTCGCGGTAACGGTCATCTCTGCCGCGTCCATAACGGTCATTGCTGTAGTCGTTGCCATCGCCGTACACATCTTTCAGTCTCGCGCCCAGCACGCGCTCTACGTCATCGCGGTCATAGCGACGCTGCCGATAATTCTGGGCATCGCGGAAACCTTCTTCATAACCTTTGCGATAGCGGTCACGATAATCATCGCGGTAGCCCATCCAACTCATAAAGCCGTTGGTGTCGTTGCGGTAGTCTTGCGTGTCTTTCACGTTGCCGCGAAAACCTCGGTCGCGCAAATCGCTGCCTATGGTATAAGCCTGATGATAGCCCAGCAAGAAGGCGTATTGTCTGGTGCGGTCTTTCGACCAACGCACCTGATTATCATCTCCGTATTGTCCGTATTGCCCGTATTGCCCGTATTGTCCGTATTGCCCATCTCTCGACTGGGCATTCGCCACAACGGCTATGCCCAAGAGCATAGTGGAAATCATTGCGATGCTGCTCAATTTTTTCATCATATTATGTAATCTCATTTCGTCCCTCCTATGTGATCCAAGCTCATCTCTAGGCTTGTTCCGTTGTCTGTATCAACAATTGATGTGCCACAAGAAGGAAACGGGTGAAGAATTGAAAACAGGCCGCAAAATCAAGGAATTTGCAAGAAATTCATTTATCGAAAAAAGCTTTGAAATACTAATTGCGAACCGGTATCAACCAAATGGGATACTTCTTTAGAGTCAGTAGTCAGCAGTCCTTAGCAGGTGAGTTGTCTGGTGCGCTTCGTCTAAATTGTTGGATTGAAAAACTAGAGCGGTTTGGGTTTGAGATTACGGAAACCTCAAACCCGTTGAGCGGCGGTCGAAGACCTTCGCACGGTCGAAGACCGCTGCTCAACGATAGCGCGTTCCGTACACCCATATGAAAACCGCTCTAAGAACGAAAAACGGCGGACGAAGAAAATCTATTCGACAACGGCAAGCACTTGATTGCCGGTGACGGTATCGCCTTCGTTGACGCGCACCTCTAACAGGTGTCCGTCTTTGGGTGATTTGATTTCGTTCTGCATCTTCATGGCTTCGACAATCACCACGCCTTGTCCGGCTTTGACTTCATCGCCGGTATTGAGCAGAACGCGAACTACTTTACCGGGCATCGGCGCAAGCAGTTGTTGCTGGCTATCATCGCTATGCTCTGCGCCAGCGCGACGATGCTTGCGGTCAATGAGGCGGACGGTGAACGGTTGGCCGCGCAGTTGGATTTCCATAGCTTGATGCGGCGCATTGACAACTCGCGCTTCATAAATTTTATCGCCGACGAAAAATTGATAGACGCCCGCTTCCGGGTGCGCGACCTCTATTGCGTAGCGCCGCTCGGCAATGACCACATCCATACGCCCGTCTTTTTCTTCCAGTTCCAGATGCACCGTTTGTCCGTTTATCTCTGCTTCGTATTTCATTTCAAGTTGGGTTTCTGTAGCGAAATTGGGAATCCTGCGCTGTCATGGTGAAGGCTTAAAATCTGCGTTGCGCCATTCGGCCATAGGTTTTCCAACGGCTTTCGGTTGCCTGCGGCGTCGCGTCGCGGTGTTGCTGCGCGGTGGTTTTACTATGCAACACCGCAGCGATTGCCGCGAGGTCGGCAAGCTCCTGCTGCGCCGCCATCGCGTCGTCATCGGCTGCGCTGGCCGCTGGGTTGTGATTTTGCGTTTGCAAAAAGCGGTCTATGAAACCGGTATCAAAATTTCCCTGTTGGAAATCTTCATTGCGAACAATAGCGCGAAAGAACGGCAGCGTCGTGCGTATGCCGCTCATCTCATATTCGTCGAGCGCCCGCGCCAGACGCTTGACCGCCAAGGCCCGAGTCTCTGCCCAGACGCAAAACTTCGCCAACAGAGAATCATAAAACACCGGCACTTCCCAACCTTCATACACGCCGCTGTCGTCGCGCACGCCGGGACCGGCAGGCGTCTTGATTTTTTTTATCAAGCCCGGACTCGGCATAAAATTATGCTCCGGGTCTTCGGCGTAAATCCGGCATTCGATAGCCGCGCCGCGCAGCCACACATCTGTCTGCGAAAACGATAACGGCTGGCCTGCCGCCACGCGAATCTGTTCGTGAACCAGATCGCGCCCGGTCACCATTTCAGTTACCGGATGCTCGACTTGCAAGCGCGTGTTCATCTCTAAAAAGTAAAAATTCTTTTGCGAATCAACCAGAAACTCTATCGTCCCTGCATTAACATAACCGGCGGCGCGTGCGATCTTGACCGCCGCTTCGCCCATGCGGTGTCGCAACTCTTCATCCACCACTGGCGACGGACATTCTTCCACCACCTTTTGATGACGGCGTTGCAAAGAGCATTCGCGTTCGCCTAGATAAACCGTGTTGCCGAATTGATCGGCCATCAATTGAATCTCGATGTGGCGCGGACGTTCGATATATTTTTCCAGATACACGGCAGCGTCTTTGAAACTCGCCAACGCTTCCGATTGCGCCATCGTAAAAGCGCTGCTGATGTCATCACGACAGCCGACCCGTCGCATCCCTTTGCCGCCGCCGCCGGAGGCCGCTTTCAACATCACCGGATAGCCAATCTCTTCGGCGATGTTGATGGCCTCTTCGACCGAGGCAATCGGCGCAGTAGTGCCGGGAACGACCGGCGCACCGGCGGCAAGCGCGGCACGACGGGCGCTGGTCTTTGATCCCATCATCTTCATCGCCGCTGCCGGTGGGCCAATCAATACCAGCCCCGCTTGCTCAACGGCTTCGGCAAAGGCTGCGTTTTCGGACAGAAAGCCATAGCCCGGATGAATGGCTTCGGCGCTAGTCTGTTTGGCCGCTGCAATAATTTTGTCGCCGCAGAGATAGCTTTCGCTCGATGGAGCCGCGCCCAGATGTACGGCTTGGTCGGCAAGGCGAACGTGCAACGCCGTGCGGTCGGCATCCGAATACACCGCGACCGGCGAAATGCTCATCTCGCGACAGGCGCGGATGATGCGGACGGCGATTTCGCCGCGATTGGCAATCAGGATTTTCTTAAACATAAAACTCTTCGGCGAAACCAAGGCTTCGTCGGTCTGTGGCGCGGGCAATCGCAGCGCGTATCAAACGATCAAGAAGCGTGCTTGACCGCAGCTTGCCGCATGAAAAAGGGCGAGCCGTCACGCCCGCCCTCGCTTGCCATGAATCAGCATCGCCTTGCCTATTTTTTTTCTATGGAGGCGGAGGTTTGGGATTTGATTTCCGCTCCGGTATAAAAAATTCCATCGCGCATAATGATGTCATCATCGGTTCCGGCAATCTCGTCCGGCCCATTCGAGCGCAATTCAAAATTGCTGTACGAGATTTCGGTTTTCCCCAGCGTGGCCACTGGCGCGGCTTTGCTTTCGTAACGAATTCGGTGTTGCCAGTAATCGGCAGGCAAAGCCTCTTTGATGCTCTTTAAGGCTTCCTGTTCATTGAGCGGATACGAGCCATGATGCGTGCGTTTGTATTCTTCCAGCACGCTTGCTTGATAGTGGAGCATTTCCGCTTTGGTTGCGGCATCACGTTTGGCCAGGCGGTCGGCTAAAAATTTCGGCACCGAAGCGACGGTGTACCCGACAAGGCCGAGGCTGACGATGACAGTCATGGTCAAGGCGGCGCTGGCGACACGATAACCGCCGTAACCTTCGGGGTCTTGTTTAGCTAATTTCATAGCGCGACGTGCCGACCAGATCACGACGACTGCGCCAATGGCCAGGAATTTGGTGAAGGTCAAAGCCGCTACGCTAACCAATGCCAGCAGGCCAAAGGTGTTCATCAATGCGCCATAGCTTTTAATCTTCACAGGTTTTTCATCAAGGGGCTTGCCAACAAAACGTGCGCCGCAACGGCATTCCTGCACCCCCTCGTTCAATCCATTTCCGCAACAGGGACAAAGCATGGTGAATCCGCTCCTCTATTCTGCCTGGGTATTTTCAATCAACTGCAACTGCCAATTAACGCTGTGGCGCTAATCTTTGTTTAAGAAATCTGCTGCTTCAATTCTGCACCGAGTAATCTGTGCCGATTACTTTTTCGCCGGATTGCGCGCTCCGCAATTTGATCTGTGCCGCTTCCACCTGGGCGCGGTCGGTTTCGCGCAATTCCCGCCAGGTGTGATAAATTCTGTGCATCACCGTCCAGTGCGACAGCACCGCAATCACCCACAAGACCTGCGGCATTTTATGCAGAAAATAATTCTGTTGCCCGATCTCGGTCAGCGCCCCGATAATCAACAGCACGACGCGCTCCGGCCTTTCCAGAAAGCCGACTTTGCAGGCGATGTTGAGCGATTCGGCGCGTGCGCGTGAATAACTCACCATCACCGAACCGACCAGCGCCAGCCCCGTCAAGGCTACCAGCAAGGTCGAATGCGCCACCGTGTCCCGTGCATAAAAAATCATGATGCCGACATACACGATGATGTCGGAATAACGATCCAAGGTTGAATCAAAGAACGCCCCGAACTGCGTCACTCGTCCGCGCAGGCGCGCCACCTGGCCGTCGAGCATATCAAACAGATTGGCAAAGATCATCAACAAACCGGCGGCAAAAAACTTGCCATAGCCGAATAATACGGCACAGCCAATGTTGATCAACAGCCCAATGAAGGTCAGCACGTTGGGGTTGATGCGGCTGCGTGCGAGGGTTCGCACGATAGCATCTATAATTCGTTTGCAAGCCGCCCCGATGGCTTCGCTTATCATTGCCGGGTCTCCAACAAATTCGGCCTTTACGCTCTACAGAGGCGCTACTATGGCAAAGCGCCTGTCGCTTGTCAAGATAGAGCCGGGTTTCAGATGCGCTAACCGCCGACCGGGATGCAAGCGGTTGCGCCGGGCGTCACGCTTGGTCATGAACCGTGACCAGTTTGACAATCTCGAAACGACGTTTGCCGGAAGGCGTGACGATGACGACTTCTTCGCCTTCCCGGTGTCCCATCAAACCTTTGCCGATGGGCGAGGAGGTCGAGATAGTATTTTGTGCGATGTTGGCATCTTCGGCCATCACCAGTTTGTAGATCACATCTTCGCCGCTGTCCACATCATACAATTCCACCGTCGAGCCATAGGCAATGCGGTCTTTCGGCAGCCGCGACAAATCCATCATGGAAAGGTCGGCAAGCCGCTTTCGCAAATTGGCGATGCGAGCGCGCACATAATCCTGGCGATTGCGCGCCGATTCGTATTCGGCATTTTCCGACAAATCGCCCAACGCGACGGCCTTTTTCAGTTCCGCCGGAATTTCCGTTCTCAACTCCGATTCCAACTGACGGAGTTCTTCTTGTATTCGTTGTTTCAAATCATCAGTCATAAGCAACATAATCCGCTGAAAAATATCATTCCCAAAATAGCTTGAGTAAGAAAATGGATATGAGAGTTTACCGTCTGCACCGAAGGTTTGACGAACCATCGCGGTTACGGCGAGGTGCCTTCTTTCAAGCATATCTGTGCAGCGCTTTCGATCATACGTCCATCAGTTTATATCGCCTGATGACGAACTCACAAGAGATTATTGAATCCTTAGAGCGCTTTTCAATTCGCGGTATGACAGATAGTCGCGTCTGCCATACACGGATTAGCAAGCGCCTCCGATCTTCAGTCCTTTGCGGTTCCTGTCATCGCTCTTTTGTTGATGCCAAAATACCGTTCAGTCCGACGCGATGAAAAGTAGAAGCCGAAGAGGTCGCTGCTTAACGATCAGGGACTACAGGAGCTTGGCTGACATTCGCGCCAGTCGCACGCCGCTATATTACAAGGGTGAAGGACGAGATAAAAAGTTCAGGTGCAGTCAGCGGGGAAAGTTACCGGCAAACAGCAACGATCCCGAGTGACCTTTGCTGTCCTCTCCTGACCTTCGGCACAAATTCGGATTCCTTGCGAAATCGTACCCGTTGTGGTTCCGAAAAACCGCAACGTCTTCGGCTCTGGTGAACTTCGGTTGTTCTCGGCTCTTGCGAGCCTTGGACTTCCTCTGCCTGACAAAACTTCGGGCGGTCGCGGTTCTTGCGAACCTTGACTTTCTTCTGCTCTCGGCAACTTCCGACCGCCGCCGTTCTTGCGAACCTTGGCAGCCTTCCCTTGCTTCGAGCTTGGCGGCGGCCTCTGCCCTTGCGGGTTTTGGCTTTCGTGCTGTTTCGTCAAGCTTGCAGTCGGCCTCAACTTCTTGCGAAGCGTTGGCTTTCCTCTGTTCTCTCAAGCTTCAGTTTGCGTGCTGAAGTTTCGCCTTCCGTTCGCCGCTCCTTGCGAAGCCTTGAACAGCTTGCGAATCTGGAGATTTCAACATCAACCTCTCGGGATCGTGACTCAGTTGTTGCCAACCGAGCGCGTGTGATATTATCACAGCAATTTCTTATGTCAACCAAAAAATTCACCTCTATGCAAAAAAAAATTCAGTAAAAATTTATGCCCAAAATAATCGAAATCGGAAGAGTTCTCATCCCTCAGGAAGCGCTGCAAAACCGCATAGCGGAATTGGGTGCGGCGCTTTCCGCAGACTATGCCGAGCGTGATTTGGCCATCGTTGCTATCCTCAACGGTTCGTTTATTTTTGCCGCCGATCTGCTGCGCGCCATCACCCTTCCCGCCACCATAGATTTTATGGCGATCTCCAGTTATGCCAACCATCCGAAATCCGGCGTCGTTCGCATCACCAAAGATTTAAGCGACAGTCTGATGCATCGCCACGTCCTGCTGGTCGAAGACATCATTGACACCGGGTTGACGGCCAATTATCTGTTGCGGGTGTTGCGCGAGCGCCAGCCTGCCAGCCTCACGGTCTGCGCCCTCTTGGACAAAGCGGCTCGACGGCTCATTGATTTGCCCATCACTTATCGCGGCTTTGAAATCCCCGATGTCTTTGTCGTCGGCTATGGCATGGATTATCAGCAACTTTATCGCAACCTGCCGCACATCGCCGTGCTGCATAGCCGAGAAACATGAGGCGCGTTATGCAATGGAAACTAGCGTTCACAGGTTTCGGCAAGGTGGCGCAGGAGTTCGCCCGTATGCTGTTGTCGCGTCAGGCGCTGCTGGCGCAAACCTACCACCTCGACTGGCGCATCACCGGCATAGCGACTGGCAGTCACGGTTGTGTGGTCTCCGCTTCCGGCATCAATCTGCAAGAAGCCTTGCACTGCATGAAAAAGGCTCAGAGCCTTGTACAGTTGTCGGGAACCACTGCGGTGGCGGACACGGAAAGTTTCGTTGACGTTTGCGATGCCGATATGATGTTCGAGACCACGCCGCTATCGCCTATGGATGGCGAACCGGCGGCAACTTACATTCGCAAGGCGTTGCAGCGCGGCATAGATGTGATCAGCGCCAACAAAGGGCCGGTCGCTTGCGCCTATCAGGAGTTGCAGGAGTTGGCCAAACAGCACAACGCCCAATGGCGTTTTGAAGGCACGGTGATGGACGGCACACCGATCTTTAATCTACAAGAGTTTTGCCTTCCGGCGGTTGCCATCAAAAGTTTTACAGGCGTCCTCAACAGCACCACTAATGTGATTCTCACCGGCATGGAAGAGGGGCGCACGTTTGCCGAGGGACTGGCGGAAGCGCAACGTCTGGGCATCGCCGAAGCCAATGCCGATTACGACCTTGAGGGCTGGGATGCGGCAGTCAAAGCCGTAGCACTGGCCAATGTGTTGATGAATGCCAATCGGCATCCACGCGAGGTGCAACCGCAAGGCATAGGCGGCCTCAGCCTGGCGGATTTTGCCAAAGCCCGACAGCAAGGCAAAACCTATCGGCTGCTGGCCAGCGCCACGCTTGGCGACACCGGCGTTCATATAGAAGTCGCGCCGCAAGCCGTTGCTCTTGATTCCTGGTTTGCCAATATCAAAGGGACTTCCAGCGCCCTCGTCATCGCTACCGATTTGATGGGCGAAATCGCCGTGCTGGAGATTCACCCGCGCTTGACGCAAACCGCTTATGCGTTGTTGAGCGATCTGCTTCGCATACACGAACAGAGCCAGCGCAGCAAATAGGAAAAGAGCCTGCCACGTTTGAAATGCCGAGGCGGTTTTATGAGCTTGTCGTTGATGAAATTGTCGTTTATTCGATAGGCGGATCGGTGGAATTGGCATTGCCGCCCAAGGCATAGCGAATCACTCCGGTTTGATCTACGTAGTAAGAGTTCATGCCGGTGTAGCCGGATTTGCGTCGGGCGCGTCCCCACCACAAGGTGGTATTGGGCGTGTTGTCGGGGTTGCGACTTTCCGAATCAATTGAATAATTGTACGCCGCATCGTCAGCAGAACCGGCCTTCAAGCCTTTGCTGATGAAACCTTCGGTGACCATTATTTCATCGGTGTCGGCGTAATAACCGTGCGCCCGTTTATACAGTTCCTGACCGGGCGACCACGAACGTATGTAGCGCATGGCGTTGGCCTCGTAAGCGGCCTGGCGGGAACGCAGCAGATGCGGCACGGCTATGGAGGCAAGAATTCCCATGATGGCAACAACAATTAATAGTTCTATCAGTGAAAATCCATCTTCTTTCATATTCCCGCCCTTTCAAGGCTGATGCGTTTACAATTTACTATGAGCAATCTATAGACCGTAAGAGTTTTTATTTACCTGCGCGTAAAAAAAATTCTCAGCAGGTTACCAACAACCGCTCAAAAACCAGCCTTTCTCCCCTGAATCTGCCAGTCTAGCAAACCACCCAAAGCCTTTGGCCATCGTCAACCAGACCAACAGGCTTGCAGCTTTTGTCATAAAACAAACTTGCCAAGTGACAAATAATGGTAATCACGACTTACTCCTTCCCTGCTCAGAGAAGCGTAAACACGGTTTTCGCTGCGAATTCTCTGGTCTGCATGGCGCTTCGCTTTGTGGCCTGAGAAATGCTACAAAACCACGGATGCGATCCGTTCGCCCGGAGGATTCTTATGCGTTGTCCGAAATGCAAAACTGCAACGCCGGCTGAGGCGCTGTGCTGTCCGAATTGTAAAAGCAAGACTCCCAGAGGGCGTTTACAGGAAGAGTTTGAGCCGACTTCGGACTTGCGCCAGAAATTTCAAGATATACTTGCCGATCACAAACCGACGGTCAAACACATCCCGGCATGGCTTTCCTGGTCGTTGATTCTGCTGACTCTGGGGGTTTGCATACTGGGCAGCTATCTGAGCTTTCGCTACTTCAACCAACCGGAACCGACCAATGTGCCGCTGCATCAAATCGCGCTCGACAAACTGCGCGCCAAAATTTCCACGCAACCGTGGATGACGGTTGATGAAGCGTTGGAAAATGAAGTCGAAAAAAGCCGCAAGGCCGGACGTTTGAAAGAGGCCGAAGGTTGGGATGTCAGACCGGCAGAAGATGTCGGGTTTATCGTTTCGTTTACCTTTCAGGAAACCGGAAAAAAACAGTATTTCATCTGGAAAGTTGACCCGCTGTCGGAAACCTACAGCGCTCAGAACGATGCTGCCGAAACGATTTTTAAGCCGTAAGCGTCCGCCGCTATGGCAGACAACGGCGGATAGCTTGGCCCAGTCGTACCAGTTTCGGTCATAAAACGGTTGCTTATTTTCGCTGCCCAGAAAATAATGACTACGCCTTGCTGCACCTGCCCCTGATCGTGATTAGATACCGTTTTGACAATCCTGCGATCTCCATTTGCGCTTTCATAGTTGTCATAAATTTGCTGAGGAAATAAATAACGATGCGATGCCCGAAGTGCTACACGGAAACTGATGCCGATGCGTTGAATTGCCCATCCTGTCATCTGCCTACGCCGAAGGGCAAAGAGGTCAGCGCCAGAAAAGGCAAAGCCACCAAAACGAAAAAGAGTGCGATACCAAAATTCCACTTGCAGATACGCGCTTGGCGACCCGGCAAAGCGAGCAAGTGGGCGTTACTGGGCGTGTTATTCGTGGGACTCGGAGTGGGCGTTTACTGGTACATCTATTCTGCCGCGATGGTCAATCCGACAGCGGCGCTGGCCGCCATGACGGAACTACGCAAGCTGCCCTCGAAAGAAGAGGGCAAAACCATAGACGATTGCATGAACGCCGAATTGAAAAAATCCAAAGACGCCGGACAGTTGCTCAACTATCAAGGCTGGACGGTGAAGCCTTATAACAAAGGCACTCTGATGATCAGTTTTTCTTTTGAAGAGAAGAGCGGCAAACGCAGCGCCGATTGGATTGTGGACCCGCAACAAAAAACCTTCACCCCGATCACCGAATTAGCCAACGCCGCGCACAAACCATAACGCCAAACACCAAAGTGAAGACCTCAAGCTGTCCCGCCTCCTACAGCGAATGGCAAAATCGCCAAGCTCTAAAAAAGGCGCAGCAAACAGCAACCTTTTCGTAACAAACTTGCTCACCGTCTCTGCGATATGCTATAAGCCTTCCTTCACTGTGACCGAGAAGTAGCTATCGGTGTAGGCATTTCAAGCAGGCATCGCTCGCCCTGCAACAGTTGAAACGAATCAGACGACCTAAAGCAGAATTCGCCTGAATGACGGAACTATTTATCAATCCACTAACTGCCTGTGTGCTGGGCCTGCTGGGGCTAGCCGCCGCCGCATACACCTTTTTTGAAATCGTCAGAAAACCCGCAGGCAACGAACGCATGAGGGAGATTTCCGACACCATTCACGACGGTGCTATGGTCTTTTTGAAACGCCAATATAGCATCCTTCTCGCTTTTATCGTCGTCGTCGCCATTCTCATCTACAGTTTTTTGCCTTACGGTTTGCCGACCGCCGCCGCCTTCATTACCGGCTCGCTGTTCTCCATACTGGCAGGCTTTTTCGGCATGAAAGCCGCCACACGAGCCAATGTGCGTTGCGCCGAAGCAGCGCGCTTGCAAAACCCTGGCGAAGCGCTCTTCATAGCCTTCAGCGGCGGCTCCGTTATGGGCATATCGGTTGCCAGTCTCGGACTCGTAGGCATAGCAATCATCGTTTATCTAGCCGTCTATATCGGCAAGCTCGCGCCACAAGCGGGCTTTTCCTCCGAAGGCGCAGCCGCTGCCGTACTTTCCGGTTTTGCTATGGGCGCAAGTTCCATCGCTTTGTTTGCCCGCGTCGGCGGTGGCATTTTCACCAAGAGCGCCGACGTAGGCGCAGACTTAGTGGGCAAAGTCGAAGCCGGTATTCCCGAAGACGACCCGCGCAACCCTGCTACGATTGCCGATAACGTCGGCGATAATGTTGGCGATGTCGCTGGCATGGGCGCCGATTTATTTGAATCTTACGTTGGTTCCATCGTCGCCGCTATTGCCATTGCCGCGACCTCCGGCGAATACTCGCGCCAGCGTTTCACCTGGATGATGTTGCCGTTGGCCATCGCCACTATCGGCACTTTTGCTTCGTTAATCGGCATCGCTTCGGTGCGCTTGATGAGTAAACAAAATCCCGCCGCTGTGCTTCGCAACGCCACTTACATCGCTACGGCGTTGATGCTGGGCGGCAGCGCTGCCGTGGTCGGACTGCTCAATTTGCAAGCCAGTCATTATCGCCCGTGGGGTTCGTTTTGGGCGGTGTTGGCCGGAGCCATCGCCGGTATCGTCATCGGCGCGATTACCGAGTGGTACACTTCGGGGTCGCCGGTTTTGAAAATTGCCAAAGCCTCGTCAACTGGTGCGGCAACCAATATCATCACAGGCACGGCTACCGGTATGCACTCGGTCGCCATTCCCGTCATCATCATCTGCATAGCGCTGTTGGTGTCGCACAATGCCGCAGGGCTTTTCGGCATCGCGCTCTCCGGCGTAGGAATGCTTGCCACCACAGGCATCATCATGGCGGTTGATGCTTACGGGCCGATTGCCGATAACGCCGGAGGCATTTCCGAAATGAGCGGGCTGGGACCAAAAACCCGTCACATCACCGATGGCCTGGACGCTTTGGGCAACACCACTGCGGCCATGGGCAAAGGCTTTGCCATAGGCTCGGCGGCGCTTACGGCGCTGGCCTTATTTTCAGCCTATCAGGAAAAAGCGGCTTTGCGTTCCGGCATAGATTTAACCGAACCGCGAGTCATCGTTGGCCTGTTGCTGGGCGGCGTCGTGCCGTTTTTCATAGCAGCGCTCACCATGTCTTCGGTCGGTCGCGCCGCTAATCAAATGGTCGAAGAAGTGCGCCGTCAATTCAAACAGATTCCGGGTTTATTGAAAGGCACAGCCAAGCCCGATACGGCGCGTTGCATAGCCATATCAACCGACGCGGCATTGCGCGAAATGATTTTGCCGGGATTGGTAGCGGTGTTGTTGCCGCCGACCATTGGTTTGCTGTTTGGCAAAGCGGCGCTCGGCGGCTTGCTTGCCGGAGCGACTCTGGCAGGAGTGATGCTGGCGTTGTTTATGGCCAATGCCGGAGGCGCTTGGGACAACGCCAAAAAATATATCGAACAAGGCCACTTGGGAGGCAAAAATTCTCCCGCACATAAGGCCGCAGTAGTTGGCGATACGGTCGGCGACCCCTTCAAAGATACTTCGGGGCCGGCGATGAACATCCTCATCAAGTTGATGTCCATCGTCGCGCTGGTCATCGCGCCAATCTTGAAAGATGGAATTTTTTAATCAGCAGTCCAGCGTCCGGGGTTTGAAGTTTGGAGGAATGTGCCGCCAGGAACGCGCATCTTCAAAAGTTCAAATCGCTGACACCGGACCCCGGACGAAGGACGACTAAAAAAGGAGTGAATAAAAAAAATTGTATGCAATACAAGGCTCACAAAATTAGAAAAGGCATGGAGGCGCTGGTGAATCACCGTATCATTTTCAGCATTCTATCTATTCTCGCGTTTGCCGGTTTGCAGACCGCAAACGTCTTCGCGCAAACGCACAACAGTAGCGCAACGCATCAACCGGGCGGCGAGGCCAATTTGAAACTGCCGAATCTTTCGCAGGTCAAATTTTTAGGAGTGGACGGTCACACGTTGCTGCTGTTGGGTTTGATCGTCTGCTTCCTGGGGTTGATGTTCGGGTTGGCAATCTATTTGCAGTTGAAGAAACTCCCCGTGCATAAATCTATGCGCGAGATTTCCGAGTTGATCTATGAAACCTGCAAAACCTATCTCATCACGCAAGGCAAATTCATCCTCATCCTAGAGGTCTTCATTGCCATTGTCATCATCTTGTACTTTGGTTTCCTGCTGAAATTCGAGGTCTTGCGCGTCATCATTATCTTGCTCTTTAGCCTAGTCGGCATCGCCGGAAGTTACGGCGTCGCTTGGTTCGGCATACGGGTCAACACCTTTGCCAATTCGCGCACCGCCTTTGCCAGTCTCGAAGGCAAGCCCTTTCCAATTTATGCCATTCCGCTCAAGGCCGGTATGAGCATAGGTATGCTGTTAATCAGCGTCGAACTACTCATCATGCTCTGCATACTGCTCTTCATTCCGGGCGATTACGCTGGCCCTTGCTTCATAGGTTTCGCCATCGGCGAATCGTTAGGCGCGGCGGCGCTACGCATAGCTGGCGGCATCTTCACCAAGATTGCCGATATAGGCTCTGACCTTATGAAGATCGTCTTCAAGATTAAAGAAGACGATGCGCGTAACCCCGGCGTGATTGCCGATTGCACGGGCGACAACGCTGGCGATTCGGTGGGGCCATCGGCGGATGGCTTCGAGACTTACGGCGTCACCGGCGTGGCGCTCATCTCGTTCATCTTGCTGGCAATCAACCCCAATATTAAAGGCATCAGCGAGCTTGCCGCGCAACTGAATTATCCGAATGTCCAGTCCTTCGTGGAAGCCGTTCAGGTACAACTGTTGGTCTGGATTTTCGTGATGCGTATTATGATGGTCGTCGCTTCGGCGGTCTCTTATTTCATCAACGAAGCGTGGGCGAAAATCAGTTATGGCAACGCCGACAAGATGAATTTTGAAGCGCCACTCACACGCTTAGTCTGGCTTACTTCCATCGTTTCGGTAGCCATGACTTACGCCGTGTCTTACGTCATCGTGCCGCTCTTGGGCGGCAATAATACCTTGTGGTGGAAGCTGTCAACGATTATCTCTTGCGGCACGCTCGCCGGGGCAATCATTCCCGAACTGGTCAAAGTCTTTACCTCAACCGAATCCGGCCACGTCAAAGAAGTCGTCATTTCATCCAGAGAAGGCGGCCCGTCGCTCAACATTTTGTCGGGCTTGATTGCCGGTAATTTTTCCGGCTACTGGCTAGGTTTAAGCATCGTCGGCTTGATGTCTATTGCCTATTATTTCAGCCTGCAAGGCGTCGGCACGCTGATGATTGCGCCTGCGGTCTTTGCCTTCGGACTCGTAGCTTTTGGATTTTTAGGCATGGGACCGGTCACCATAGCGGTTGACTCTTACGGACCTGTCACTGACAACGCCCAATCAGTTTACGAATTGTCGCTCATCGAACAAGTGCCGAACATCGAAGCCGAGCTAAAAAAAGACTTCAACGTGAACGTGAATTTTGAACGCGCCAAACACTTGCTCGAAGAAAACGACGGCGCGGGCAACACCTTCAAAGCCACCGCCAAACCCGTGTTGATCGGCACGGCGGTGGTCGGCGCAACCACGATGATCTTCTCCATCATCATGGGATTAACCTCAGGGTTGACCCAAGACTTGGATAAACTCTCGATTGTTCACGCGCCGTTTATGTTGGGTTTGATTACCGGCGGCGCAGTGATTTACTGGTTCACCGGCGCGTCTATGCAAGCCGTAACCACCGGCGCATATCGCGCTGTCGAATTCATCAAAGCGAATATCAAACTCGATGGGGTTGAGAAAGCCTCTGTTGAAGATAGCAAAAAAGTCGTGGAAATTTGCACGAAGTACGCCCAGAAAGGGATGTTCAACATCTTCCTGACGGTCTTCTTTTCGACTTTGGCGTTTGCCTTTGTTGAGCCGTACTTCTTCATCGGCTACTTGATTTCGATAGCCGTCTTCGGTTTGTATCAAGCCATCTTTATGGCAAACGCTGGCGGCGCTTGGGACAATGCCAAGAAGATTGTCGAAGTCGAGTTGAAAGAGAAGAACACGCCTTTGCACGATGCTTGCGTGGTCGGCGACACGGTAGGCGACCCCTTCAAAGACACCTCGTCGGTGGCTTTGAATCCGGTCATCAAATTCACCACCTTGTTTGGCTTGCTGGCAGTAGAGTTGGCCGTAAAGCTCACCCACGACGCTGGCTCTATGGTTAGTGGTAGTTTGGCTGTGGTGTTCTTTTTAATTTCCGCATTCTTCGTCTGGCGTTCGTTCTACGGAATGCGTATCAAGAGCGAAGGCTAAAAGTAAGTTGAGACGAGCGATATAAAGCACAGAGTTGAAGTGATTCGACTCTGTGCTTTATTGTTTTGCCATCAAAGGAGAGGCAATGGAGATACCAGAGATTTTGCAGGCGTTGGCGCACACCGACAACAAATTCCCGCGTCAAGCATTAGAACAAGCAATTGCAAATCGGGATGAAATCATTCCGCATCTGTTGGACATTGTAGAAAGAACCGCCGACAACCCCGAAGAGACGCTTGCCAAAAATGACTATTCATTTTTATACGCGATACATCTTCTCGCGCAGTGCCGTGAGCAGCGCGCCTACCCTTTGATTGTCAAACTCGCCGCCCTTCCCGCCTCCCTGGTAAATGAATTACTGGGAGATACCATCACCGAGGGGCTGCCCTCGATCCTCGCATCAGTTTGTCAAGGCGACAGCAGTTTGATTGAAAGTCTGGCGGAAAACCGCGAGGCAGAGGAGTTTGTGCGCGATGCTGGGTTGCAAGCTTTGCTGGTGTTGGTAGCCGTAGGAGAAAAATCGCGCGAGGAGGTTTTGGCATACTACAAAAGTTTGTTTCGCGGCAAACTTGAAAAGGAACCCTCCTTCGTGTGGGACGGCTTGATCGGCAGCGCCACATATTTATACCCTGAAGAAGTTTACGAAGATATTAAGCAAGCCTTTGAAGAAGGTTTAGCAGATGAAACGGTGGCTGATCTTGCTTGGGTAGATAAACAGATGGCTCTTGGCAAAGAGGCGCTATTGTCAAAGCTTAGAAAAGACTATCACCTTATCGAAGATAGCATTCAAGAAATAGAAGGATGGGCTTGCTTTACTGAACCTGCTACTTCGGCTACGAAAGAGTTGCAAAATACGCTCATGGAATCTCTGCTTGCACCACAGTTGGAAAAACCTTTCAAAGTTGCTTCACGCCTCGAAGCCGAGGAACCGCAACTGCCTTACAAAGCGCCCAAGAAAATTGGTCGCAATGATCCTTGTTCTTGCGGCAGCGGCAAGAAGTATAAAAAATGCTGCGGCGCGTAGTCTTCTGAAAACGGCTTCGCCATAATTTCAAGCTTTCGGCGGCAGTGGAAAAAACGAACTCGTGCGAGCGATGTATTCCGCATAACCCGATTTGTTTTTCTGCAAAGATTTTTCGAGTAGGCTGACGCCTGAAACCTTCATCAAAAAAATCGTCATGGTCAACGGACTGAGCAAAGTATAAACGCCATACGGGACGGCGCAGGCAATTAAAAAATATCCCCACCACAGCGTCGCGTCACCGAAATAATTCGGATGACGAGTGTAACGCCACAATCCCGCCTCCATCACTTTGCCTTTATTTTTCGGGTCTGCTTTAAATTGCTTCAATTGATAATCACCCAGCGCTTCAAACAAAAACCCTATAGCCCAAACCATCGCGCCCAGATAATCGAACCCCGTCAACTTGTCCGGCAGCGTCGAGACCTGAGCGATTTGCAGCGGCAACGAGATGAACCACATCAACAAGCCTTGAAAGCCAAACACCGTGAACAGACTGACCAGAGGAAATTTATCGCCGTGCTGTTTTCGCATCGCCCGATAGCGATAGTCTTCGCCTTTCCCATGATTGCGCGTGAAGATATGCACGCCTAAACGCAAACCCCAAATCGTCACCAAGGCGACGAGCAACAGTTGGCGCGGTTGATAACCGTTGGTCAGAAAAAAACTCACCCAGCCGATGAGCGCAAAGCCCGGCCCCCAGAAACTATCTACGATGCTGGCGTCGCGTTTCGCCAGACTGTAAAGCCACAACACCCCCATCAGTCCCCAAGCCACGCCCAGATTCACCAGTATCAACATTCCAAATTGCATAGGCCTGTTCTCCTGTTCAGGGTTTGGTGTTTCGCCTACAGGCCAATGGCATGAAGTTAAGCGACATAGATGTAGCGCAGGCGGTCTAGCCTGCGGCGGATTTGGTGGCAGAAGCGCACGAAATCCCAGTCTTAGTTTGCCGCTGTCAGCCGCAAACTAGACCGTCTGCGGTACCGTTTTTCTTAACTTAACGCCATTGGCCTACAGGCGGCTTGTTTCCTATACGGCAACCGCCGCCTGTAGGCGAAACACCAAGCTCCCCTCGATTCAATTTACGCTGGCTATTTCGTGACCGGCGCGCAATTGGATTTCTATCCACTCATCTATTTCTTGCCAACGCGTCAACAACCAATCCATCTGCGCTTCGCGGGTAGCGGGGATGTCGGCAAACGCGACGCGCCAGAAACGCACGCGCACGGTTCGATTAATCAACGAGCCGTTGAGAAAATCGCGCAGATTGAGAACGCTATCAAAGCCCGCGTGAGCGCAGAAAATCACATCGGCATTTTCATTGCGCTGTAACAGATTCAACGCCCCGCCGAGTCTGGGCGGCAAGGTGTGTTTCAAAGCCGCCGCCTGTTCATAAAGTCGCATCTCGCCTTTGGCTTGCAAGCGCGCCAGTATGTTGGCCTGTTTCGCACGGGTAAAGCGCGTTCCTTCGGGAAAAATCATCACCCCGTCGCGCTTTGTCAAATTGGTCATCAGCCGATTGACCATATCCGCTTCCCCGGCGTCGCGGCGCACAAAACAATTGGGCAAACGGTTGCCGACAATATCCAGACAAGGGTCCCACAGCAGTTGCCGCTTCAAAACATAGCGCAGCCGCAGGCCGTTCGGATTGGCAATAAAAAAAGCCGGTAACAAGGAATCGGCAGCGCTGACGTGACGCGCAAAAACGATGACCGGGCCGCTGGTCAATTCATCTCTGCCTTCGACCGCTAAACGCAGGCCGAAAAGTTTTTGACAGCCTTGCGCTAAAGCATTCGCCCACCATTTCTGCAAAGCGAAATTCCAGTTTAAAAATTTTTCCTCATCACGCCCCGGAAGATAGCCTAGCCACAATACCCAACTCATGAAGATGCCAAAAATTTCGCAGCCGAAAAAGAAGGTGAAGAACAACACGCAACGACTGAAGACCAAGGCTTGGCCGCGTATGCGGTCAACGACCAAGGCCAACGGCAACAACCCCGGCAACAATGCCAGCAACAGCAAACCCAAAATCGTATAGAGCGCGATGCTCGTGGCACGGCGCATCCAGACGAACAGAAAAGCGATTACGGGAGGCTTGGCCGCGTCGGGATTTTTCACGGCGCAAGAGTATCAATATCACTTGCGAGTTTCAAACGGCAAAAGCGACTGGCTTCACGCTTGAGTAGTGTCCTAATTATATGGTGCGGTTGGAGCGCCTACTTCGTGAGCGCAAGCATAAAGTCACGGGTGTTAGCCCACGAAGTGGGCGCAAGCATAAAGCCACGGGCTAACGCCCGTGGGCGCAAGCATAAAGCCACGGGCGTTAGCCCGTGGACGATTGATATTCGTATGGTTAGCCCGCCAAGCGGGTGATAGCCAATTAGCTATCACCCGCTTGGCGGGTTAAGAGACAATTACGATTCGCACCCCCAGCGCTGACGCACGGGGTTTTAGGCGGTCACTCGCTTGGCGGGTTCTTAGGATGGTGGATCAAATCAAGTGCAAATTCAGAGGTACGCCTTTAGGCGTGAAGCGTCTGTGTCAACTCACGCCTAAAGGCGTACCTCTGAACCTCAAAAACTGCGTCTTATTTCATCCACCATCCTTACCGACCACCACAACTTTAGGGCACTACCCACGCTTGTTCATCTGAATTGCTTGGCGTATCTTGGCGTATGTTGGCGCGAACCGATTCGCGCCAAGTCGCCAAGATACGCCAAGCAAAACCCCGACCTTGCCTTGTCAAGCCGTAAGCCCAAACCAAACCCTGTTTGATTCGAACCGCGAGCGTTCTTTATAGTAGAATCATTGAAGAATAATTATGGCAAAGTTTCTACACATAGCCGATATACATTTAGGCATCAAGCGTTACAATCTGCCCGACCGCACCGGCGATTTTTTTCGCGCCTGGTGCGATGTCATAGAGCGTTACGCCCTCAATCGTCGGGTTGATTTCGTGTTGATAGCTGGAGATTTATTTGACCGTCGCCTGGTCGAACCGCAGGCCGCCAATCACGCTATGGCCATGCTGATGAAGTTGGCCGAAGCGCGCATTCCAGTGGTCGTCATCGAAGGCAATCACGATCAACACGAAGCGACTTCGCGCTTCAGTTGGCTACGCAGTTTTTCGCAATGGGGCTATATCAAACTGCTCGAACCGCATTGGGATGATGACGGCGTAGCCACCATGATTGAGTGGGACGATGACCAGAAAAAAGGCTCTTTCATAGACATCGCCGATGCACGCATCTTCGGCTCGAACTGGTACGGCGCAACCACTGGCAACGTGCTGCCGCTGCTGGCACAGGCGGCGTTGGAAAAAAAACGCGCCGACGCCACTAACATCATGCTGCTGCATTCCGACGTTGAGGGCCAACTCAATCACCGTGTGCAAAACGCTTTATCCATAGCCAAACTGGTGACCATGCGCGAGGCGGTTGATTATCTGGCATTAGGCCACACTCACAAGCGTTTTGAGATTGACGGCTGGGCTTATAATCCGGGTTCGCTCGAAGCCTGTAGCGTGGATGAAGTTGAAGCGCCACGCGGCGCATTCTTAGTGGAAACCGACGGCACGAATATCAAAACCGAATTCTTTGCGGCAGGCGCAGATTATTTTCAACGCCCCTTCAAACGGCTGGCTCACGAAGTCGGCAATGCCGAAGACCCGGAAGTGGTTCGCGCTGAAATTTTGGAAACCCTCAGACAGGTCGGCGCGCTGACCAACGAGTTGGATGACCAGCAGAAGCCGGTAATAGAATTGACGCTGCGCGGACAACTGGGATTCAAGAATTCCCTGCTGCGACTGGACAAATTGAAAGAGCAAGCGATAGACGAACTCCACCCGCTGGGCTTGATTATCAATAACAAAACGATTCCCAGGCAACTGGCCGTGGCTGTCGGTTTGTCCAGAGATATGCCGCGCAGCGAACGCGAATTGCGCGTCATAGAAGATTTGATTAAACAGGATTCGCGCTTTGCCAGTCAGGCGGCGGAACTCGCGCCGTTGGTGGTCGAAGCCAAACGCATGGCATTGGAAGGCGAGTCGCCGGAAAAGATTCTACACCTGCTGGAAGCGCGGTTGTTCCCTGGGCTGCCCGCTGCGCCGGAAAGCGCGCAGGCCGAAGGTGCGGATTGAATAGCGAGACCGACAATTTGTGGGAGAGAAAGTTGGGAAGAAAAAAACCATGAGGAAAGCAGCGGAAGAAGGTTATGTTTGGGAGTGGCGGGCGTTTGGCGCGCTGCCGCAAACCTTGATTACAAAAATCACCAAGCAGCCTTATCGCTTAGACCCGAACGGCAACACCTTGGCAAAACTTTTCGGCCAAGACCTCTATCTGCTCTCGCCTGTGAGCGACCACAACCTCAAGCTGCGAAAATCTGCGGACAGCGACTGGTTGTTGAAATTCAAACTGCTGCTCAGAAAAGAGTCTCCGGATTTGGAGTTGTACCACGAGAGCAATAAAAAGACCTTTCACTTTCCGGTCGCTCAAGCCGTCCTTGCAGAGACCGCCGAATTGTTACAGGTAAATTTACCGTCGTCGCTGGCGAATGATGCGACATTGACTGCCGATGATTTTGTAGAGACCTTGCGCCAGTCGAAGCCTTCGGTTGAGACTCTGTTGATTGGCAAAATTCGTTCGCAATATGAAATGGCGTGCGGCTGGGTGGAGTTGGCCGAGGTCACTTTTCCCAAACACCGCACGCAATCCATATCGCTGCACGCCGTCGAGCGCGAAGGCGTCGAGCGCTTGTTGCATGAACTGCAACCGGCAGGCCATCTCGCAGTAATGAATTATCTGGAAGCGTGCAGGAGGTGGGCTTGAACGATGCGCCCAGACGCGGTTTGAGCATTCCCAGCATCACCGTACTGGATGCAGCGGGGCGGGTGATCGAAGCCGAGCAACGTCGCGTCTTTCGTCACAACGCGCAGCAAGGTTACGGTGCGGATATTATTTTCGGCGTCGGCACCACGGGCGAATGGAATCGCATCAGCAACCGCGAACGCCAGCGCCTGATCCTTCTCGAAGTGGACGAAGTCGCAAAACTCAACCGCCAGATAAAAAAACAAAACCGCCAAGCGGTCGAAGCGTGGGTAGGCGTAACCGCCGAAACGTGCAGCGAGGCGTTGGCCAACATCGTCTGCGCGCTGGAAGCGGGAGCCGATGCCGCCGTCATCGCGCCGCTGTCAATTGCCGATCTCAGCGATATGCAGAATTTTTTTCAACGCCAGGTCAGCAACCTATTCGATTATATGGGCAAATCCCTGCCGCTCTTTTTATACGATAACGCAGACCTCGCCGTTGACCCGAAACACGCGCACCTACGCACACGCGACGTCAAGAAGTTGAGCCGCCTGCCGTTTATACGCGGCATCAAAGTGTCGGCGTCGCGCAAAGTTTTAGGCAATTACACCAAAGGCGCTTTGCATTTCAAAGACAAGGGCGAGTTCGGCATCTACATAGGCAATGCCATGTTGATGTTTCAGGTCTTCCACCTC
The DNA here is from genome assembly GCA_016201275.1 of Acidobacteriota bacterium. Taxonomy (GTDB): domain Bacteria; phylum Acidobacteriota; class Blastocatellia; order UBA7656; family UBA7656; genus JACQDB01. The sequence continues at coordinate 2,560 of JACQDB010000156.1, read as the reverse complement.
GAAGACGGCATCAGCGGACTTGTGCGCGAATACTGGAATCGGTATCTGTTGCACAACGAATTGCCGATAGGCGTAGTAAGTGGCCCGGCCAATGTCTTGCCGCGAGAGTGGCAGAGAGCTTGGCGTGCCGCCTTCACCGGCGACCAACGCTTGATGCAAATTTACCGCACCGCTTTCGAGCAATTCGGCGCGGCCTGTAAATTCGGCCAGCAGGAAAAGCTGCTCGCCTGTTTGAAGTACGCTTTAAAACTGGATGGCGTGATTGAAAGCGACCGCGTCGCCGCAGGCACTCCGTCGCTGACCGATGACGAACGCTCTCGCTTCGCCCGTCAGTACATCGCAATCAAAGCGCAATTGGCCGAGCTGACCGATGGTTTATGGCACACCCATCGTGAAGAAGAGAAAGGGAGAAGGGGCGAGGGGGAGAAAGGGAGAAAGGGAGAAGGGGCGACAGGGAGACAGGGAGACGGGGAGACAGGGCGCATCAGGAATGCTTAACGGTTTACAGATAACCATTCGCAGCCGCTCGCAGCCGCTTGAATTGAATCTGGTTAAATTCATAATTCTGCACAGCGTATTTGCTGTACCGTTCAGGCACCTACGCTTGAATTGAATCTGTTTGAACAAATAACCTACGGCTGTAGGTTATCACCACCTCTCCTTTTCTCCCCGTCTCCCCTTCCCCCTGTCACCCTTCATCCATAGGGCTGCGAACGACTGCACTGCCGCGCTGCACAACGTGTGTGTAGATCATGGTGGTGCTGACATCCTGATGACCTAGCAGTTCCTGTATGGAGCGTATGTCATAACCGGCTTCGAGCAGGTGGGTAGCGAAACTGTGCCGCAGCGTATGACAGGAAGCGGGCTTGACGATACCGGCTTTCTGTACAGCTTGGTGAACCGCCGATTGAATGGCGCTTTCGGAAAGATGATGGCGACGGCTGAGACCGGAGCGCGGATCAAGCGTGCGTTGTCGAGATGGAAAGAGATATTGCCAACCCCATTGCCGGTTCGCCTTTTGATATTTTCTCTCCAAAGCGTAAGGCAAATAGACCGCGCCGAAACCTTCGGCTAGATCGGCCTCGTGCAACGCCTTGACGCTTTTGAGTTGTTTCCGTAGCGGCTCTTTCAAGGCGACAGGCAACATCGTGATGCGATCTTTATGGCCTTTGCCATCGCGCACGACAATTTGGTTATAACCGAAATCAACATCTTTGACGCGCAGCCGTAGAGCTTCGAGCAAGCGTAAACCCGCGCCGTAGAGCAGGCTGGCGATCAACCATTTTTCGCCCTTGAGTTGATGGAGTAGTGAACGCACTTCTTCTTTGGTTAACACTACCGGAAGACGCTCCGGTTGTTTGGCGCGCACCACATCGTCTAGCCAGTCGAGCGGTTGTTTCAAAACTTCTTTGTAGAGAAAGAGTATGGCAGCCATCGCTTGATTTTGCGTCGAGGCAGCGATCTGTTTATCTACGGCAAGGTGAGTCAGAAATCGTGTCACTTCGGGTTCACTCATATCTTTCGGGTGGCGTTTGTCGTGAAAGAGTATGAACCGTTTGATCCAGTCAAGATAAGCTTCTTCGGTGCGGTAGCTGTAATGTTTTGCCCGTATGATGCCGCGCACTGCGTTGAGAAGTTCAGACATAAAGCGCCTTTCGTCGTTGACTTAAAAAATTGCCGCAAGTGTAAAGCGAAAAAAGTTCAAGGTCAACTTGCCAGATGAAAACAATGAAGGTATGATGGCGCTGCTTTATTCTTTGTTATTTCAAGAAGTCTGTTTCGCAAAGGAAAATATGCGAACAGGGTCAACAGTAAATCCAGGACAGAGAGGCAGCAAAAAGCTTCTCTTACAATATGGCAAAAAGCTTGTATGCGTTCGTTACCGCTACGATGAAAAGCAAGGCAAGCGTTACAAGACCGTCGAGTTAATCGTTGAAGAGAGCGATTGGCAACCAAAGCCGCGAGCGCTGAAAGACAGTGACATTGTAAACGTCAAAGTCTCGCTGACCGAGAGTGCGCTGCAAAACAAAGTGAAAAGCGCGGGCGGCAGATGGAATCGCAAACAGCAGGCTTGGGAACTCCGCTATGACCAAGCCAAAAGACTCCGGATCGAGCGCCGCATCATCAAGCGCCAAAATTTGTAGATATGGAAACCAGGGAGTTGGTACAAGCGGAAACAAATTTGTAGATGCAGAAACTTGTTTCCACGAATGGAAACATAAAATCAAGGCCGAATTTATGTTAGGCAGGGGAAAAGCGACGTGACACAGAATCGGCTACAGGAGCCAGTTTCACGGCGGCACTCGAAATCAATGTGCAGCGCGATGTGGTGCGATGGAAGGCCGAATCACCTGACCACCGATGCCTTGCGCCGTCACTCGAAATGAGTCAACCGCGCAAGCCTTGAGCTTCGCAGTGACTCGGAATGAATCGCCAGCACCAGCGATCAGCTTCGCAGTGACTCGAAGTGAGCTAACCGCGAAAGCAAGAAATGAGGCGTGTGGAATTGAAGTCCAGAGCGCCAGCGGAGAGTTCGCCAGTTGAAGCCAACCGCCTAACT
>JACQDB010000025.1 GCA_016201275.1 Acidobacteriota bacterium | reverse complement strand
AAGGCTGGACTTTAACCATCCCCCAACTGCCGTTGGGGGGATTGCAAAAAAACTTTGCTTGCTTGGTGTAGGCTGGACTTTAAGCATCTCCCAACTGCCGTTGGGGGGATTCAGATGAATTGCCTAACTGCCTCGGCTCTCCGTTGCTAGATTTTTCAGCAGCGCAGCAGCCCGATTTCATTGGCTTTTTCAACCCTTGGAATGATTGAACCTCAGATTGTTGAGGTGAGGTTCAATCATTTCAGGCGCGAACCGCAACGTCAGCGCTTGATTGGTGTTGTTCAATTTGAAATTGTACAAAGTCGAGCTAAGAGAAGGGGAAGAAAATATAATTCCATCATTCCCGTTGAGCAGCGGTCTCTGACCGCTGGCTTGGCTGTGCGCCGACGGCGCAACAACGAAGCGACCGCCAATTTTCAAACCGGCTCGGTAGATACGAAGGATTCCTGATTGAACCTTTGTTTAGCTTTGTAGGAGCGCCCTCTCTATAGACGGGGCGCTCCTACAAAGCTAAGGCGGCGCAGTTGCTTGCCAGTTGAACCTTACTTTTTTAGCACTACTAATTTTGCTGCTGTTTTACTGACCCATGACGCTTCAGTGGGTAGGGCGAAAACCGTAAGGCTCAACCGGCGGCCAACTTCGCTACGCCTTTTTTTTGCCCCAAATCTTCAATGTGAATGCACCGGTGAATCGTCATGCGAGTGGCTTTCAATGTGATGGTGCGCCTCGCCCGAAGCATTGGCCGGATCAATATGAATGGTGACGCCGGACAGAAATAGGCAATTGTGCAAAAGCGTATGGCGTGCCTGTGTCGCAATATCATGTCCCTGCTCAACCGAGAGTCCTGCGGCCACGGTCAGGTTCAACTCTGCATGAAGGCGATGCCCCAACCATCTCACCCGCACTTCACTGACCTCTTCGACCCCGGCACTACGCCGGGCTGCGATTGTGATTTGGTCAACCACGGCGGGGTCAACGCCATCCAGTAAACGGGTGAACACGACTACGGCAGATTCCCATACAATTCTGAGGATGAGAACGGTAATCAGAAGACCGATAAGCGGATCAGCCAAGGGGTAAGCGAGCCAGACTCCGAGCGTGCCTAGGAGTACAGCCAAACTGGTAAAGCCGTCCACACGAGCGTGGTAGCCATCGGCGACCAGCGCGGCGCTGCCTATTTCTTTGCCGACCTTGATGCGAAAGATAGCCACGCCTTCGTTGCCCAGAAAGCCGACTAGGGAAGCAACCATCACCGCCCACAGGTGGCTGACCGGCTGCGGATGAAGCAGTCGTTGTACGGATTCATAACCCGCAACGACCGCGCTGGCCAGAATGGTGAGGACAACCGCAACCCCGGCCAGGTCTTCGCTCCGACCATAGCCGTAAGTGAATCGCTTGCTGGGTGAACGACGGGCGAGGCTGAAGGCGATCCACAATGGCACAGCCGTCGCGGCATCGCCGAGGTTGTGAATGGTATCGGCCAGCAACGCCACACTGCCGGAAAAATAGACCACCACCAATTGAAATGCCGACGTGATTAACAACCCTACGAACGCCCATTTCACCGCCCAGATGCCCCGTTTGGTGCTGAACATGGTCGGATCAACAGTGCCGTGCAGATGACCGTGAGCGCCTTGGTCGTGGCGGTGAGCCTCTGCCTTCGAGACTGAGGACGGCGGCTTATGCGAGTGGCCGTCGTGCGAATCGTGATGACTCGACATCGCTACCTCCTGGCAAAAATCGTGCTGCCGATTCTATCCTTCGGTTGGCGACTGCCCGTTCAAACGGTGTTCCGTTTCGCGCAACCGGGCTTCGCCTGCACCGCTCTTGATACGCTTATGCTCAAACCAACTGTAGAGGGTTGGCAGCACCAGCAAAGTTAGCAACGTCGAGGTGATAATGCCGCCGATCACCACGGTCGCCAGCGGACGTTGTACCTCAGCCCCTGCGGAGGTCGCCAGCGCCATCGGTATAAACCCCAGACTAGCGACCAGCGCCGTCATCAAGACCGGTCGCAATCGCGTCTCCGCGCCTTCCCTTACCGCTGCTGCCAACGTATAGCCTTCTTCACGCAAGCGATTAATATAGCTCACCATCACCACCCCGTTTAAGACCGCCACACCAAACAGGGCGATGAAGCCAACTCCCGCCGAAATCGAAAACGGCATCCCGCGCACAAACAATGCGAACACGCCACCAACAATCGCAAAGGGAATCCCTGTGTAAATCAGTAGCGCCTGCTTGACCGAGCCAAAGGTGGTAAATAAGAGAATGAAAATTAAAAAGAGCGCCAGAGGAACAACGATCAGCAATCGCGCTGAGGCGCGTTCGAGGTTCTGGAACTGACCGCCCCAAGTTAGATAGTAGGCGGGAGGGAGTTCTACCTGTCTGGCGATCTCGGCTTGCGCTTCTTTGACAAAGCTGCCGATGTCACGCCCGCGCACATTCATTTCCACGACGACGCGCCGCCGCGTCTGCTCACGGGAAATCTGCCCCGGCCCTTCCAGTAACACCACCTCAGCCAATTGCGAGAGCGGAATTCTCGCCCCGTTGGGGGCCGCAACCAACAGGTTTTTGATGGTGGCGATATTGCGGCTGGCATCTTCTTGCAGCCGGACAACGAGATTGAAACGCTGTTCCCCCTCAAAGACTTGCCCCGCCGCCTGCCCTGCGACAATGGATTCGACAAGGTTATTCACATCTTCAACATTGATTCCGTAGCGCGCAATCGTCTCGCGATTGGCGATGATCTGGAGTTGCGGCAAGCCCGCAACCTGCTCCACCTTTACATCTGCTGCGCCCGGCACACGGCCAACCACACGGGCAATCTGCTCGGCAGTCTTGCTCAAGGTCTCCAGGTCATCGCCAAAAACTTTCACCGCCACGTCGGCGCGCACTCCGGCAATCAATTCGGACATACGCATCTCTATGGGCTGCGAAAACCCGAAGACCAGATCCGGCACTTCATCCTCCAGGGCGGCGGCCATCTTCTCGACCAGTTCCGCTTTGCTCTTGACCGAGGTGTACGCCGCAGGCGGTTTCAGATCAACATACATATCCGCCAAATCTACGCTCATCGGATCAATGGTCACCTCAGCGCGCCCAATTTTAGAGACCACCTTGATGACTTCAGGGAAACGCAGCAGGACTTTTTGAGCCTGCATATGCGCGTCAATGGCGTGCGGCAGCGATACGCTCGGCAAGGTTCTCGCTTCAATCACCAGCATCCCTTCATCCAGACGCGGGATGAATTCGGAACCCAGAAAGGGAAACATGACGAAGCTGAGAAGCACCATACTGGTGGCAAAGGCGAGCGCACGTCCGCGATGGCGCTTCACCAATTCCAGAGTTGGGTGATACCACTTCTTCGCATAGCGAATCACCACGCTTTCGCTCTCCGCTACTCGTCCGCGCAGCAGCAAGGTGAGGGCTGCCGGAATGAAGGTGAGCGACAAAATCAGTGAGCCGAACAGCGCGAAGACCACCGTCAACGCCATCGGCTTAAACATTTTGCCTTCGATACCTGTCAGGCTGAGAATCGGTAAATAAACGATCATGATGATGGCCACGGCGAAGACGACCGGACGCCCCACCTCCAGGCAGGCATTGAGAATGGTCTGCTGCGGCAACTCTTCACTGCCTTGGTGTTGCGCTTCGGCGCGTCGGCGCACGACGTTTTCAACCATCACCACTGCGCCGTCCACAATCAATCCAAAATCCAGCGCGCCCAAGCTCATCAGATTTCCCGAGACGTTGAAAACGCGCATCAGGATGGCCGCAAAGAGCATGGAAAGCGGAATGATGGTGGCCACCAGCAGCGCGCCACGCCAGTTGCCGAGTAGCACGATCAGGACAATGATAACCAATATCGCACCTTCGATAAGGTTCGTCGTTGCGGTCTTGATGGTGCGATTGACCAGGCTGGTGCGGTCGTAAAAGGGCGTGATGTCAACGCCCTTGGGCAGACTCTTTTTAATCTCGTTGACACGCTCGGTCACGCGGTCTATGACGGCGCGCGAGTTTTCGTCTTTGAGCATAATGGCAATGCCGGTGACGATCTCGCCTTGACCATCGGCCACCGCCGCGCCTTGCCGGAGGGTCGCGCCGGTCACCACCTCGCCAACATCACGCACGTAAATCGGCACCCCGTCTTTGCCCGTCTTGACGATGATTCTGGCAATGTCTTTAGCCGATTGTGCCAGGCCAATGCCGCGCAAGAGATATTGTTCGGAAGCGTGTTCGATATAAGCCCCGCCGACATTGGCATTGTTGCGTTCGACCGCTTCAAGCACCTGGCGTATCGTGAGCGCGTAAGCTTGCAATTTCGCCGGGTCGAGTCGCACCTGATACTGTTTTTCCAGGCCGCCGAAACTGCCAACTTCCGTGATTCCCGGAACCCCAAGCAATTGCCGCCGCACGTTCCAGTCCTGAATGGTGCGTAGCGCTGTGGCATTATCATAGCCACTGCCGGGCGCGGCCTTAACCTCATATTGATAGATTTCACCCAGCCCGGTTGAAATCGGTCCCATCTGCGGCGTACCGATTGCGGAAGGAATTTGTTCGCGTGCCTGCGCCAGTCGCTCGTTGACCAGTTGTCGCGCAAAGTACACGCTCACCGATTCGTCAAACACCACCGTCACAAACGACAGCCCGACTTTGGAGGTGGAGCGAATCTCTACGACATTCGGCAAGCCGCTCATCGCCACTTCGACGGGAAAGGTGATCTGGCGTTCGATCTCGATGGGCGCAAGCGCAGGCGCAGGAGTTAAAACAATCACTTGAACATTGGTGACATCTGGGACGGCATCAATCGGCAACTGCTGAAGGCTATAAATCCCCGCTCCGCATAGCAAAATGACCATCATTAAAATGATGACCCGTTGAGAAATGGAGAAGCGGATAATGGCATTAATCATAAATTATTACTCCACTAGACTGGTCCGTGTAAAAATCGCCTACGATGTCGCTACCTGAGCAAACGGTTAGCGAGAAGTAAAGGGGTCGCCGCCTTGCCAGTACACGGTTTGCCTTTGGCCTTTTTACTTTTGCTTGCCTGCCGATGCGTGTGTGCGGTTACTCTTCGTCCAGTTGACTTCGCATCAACCTAGACTTGAGCGTAAAGCTGCCTTTGGTAACCACACGGTCGCCCAGCCCCAGCCCCTTCAGCACACGATAGTAGCCTCCTACTTCATCGCCAAGCTCAACATCACGCACCAGGAAATGTCCGGCCTCCCCCGATTTCGGGGTAAAGACCACGGTGCGTTCGCCTATGCGCTGCACTGCATCTGTGGGCACCACCAGTTCGTTGGCGGTCGCGCCGTTGCTCAACGCGCCCGTCTGAAAACCGACTTCGGCAAACATACCGACTTTCAAAGCCGCATTCGAATTTGCCACGTCTATACGAACCTGCGCCGTGCGCGTCTCCTCGTTAAGTTGCGGATCAATGTAGGTGATTCGCCCGGAAAGAGTGACCGCGCCAAGCGCCACGGAGCGCACCTCGGCAGGCGTGCCGACACGCAGGTGCAGGACTTGAGACTCCGGCACACTCGCGATTACCCACACGGTCGCAAGATTGGTAATCGTAAACAAAGGCTTGCCCGCTTCTATGCCTGCCCCCGGATTGACGAAACGCTCGGAGACCATGCCGGAGGTGGGGGCGCGAAACGTGATATGCGACGTATCGCCCTGATGTCCTTCGCTCTCATTGGGGGAAGCGCCCAGCGCCCTTAGTTCATCTTTCAGGTGAGCCACGTCGGCGCGGGAGGTTTCGACTTCGGCGCGAGCTTCCTGTAGTTCTTTATTGAGTGTGATGTTGCTTTGAAAATCATACTCAGCCTTGGCTGTCTTGTAAGCGGTTTCCGCCGCAATTAAGTCTTTACCTGCGCCCGCGCCCAGTTCGATCAGTTTACGGGTGCGCGTGAGGGTGGCCTCCGCTTCATCAAGCCGCGCCTTCGCCTGTAGCACGGCGACGCGATTCTCCGAGCGTTGCACCCGGGCAAGATTGCGTTCAGCCAGCGCCAAGTGCATTTCGGTCTCGTGCAATTTGGCGTGTAATTGCGCGACCTGTGGACTGGCGACCAGCGCCAGCACCGCACCGGCGCGCACGCGGTCGCCAAGCGCAACATAAACGCGCTCGACCCGCCCCGCGACCAGCGGCGTTACCTGCTGCATCTGCTGCTGATTGGCTTCGACAGTGCCGGTGACCTTCAGAAGCGCAATGGCGGGGCGTTCGGTGACGCCAGCAATCTCAATGCCCGCGCCACTGATTGCTTCCGGGGTCAGCGCGACATCAGTATCCATAGACTCGGTTTTCTCGCCTGGTTTTGCCTCTGCCTTTGGCGGGTTGGCGTTTTGAGTGCGCCCCCACCAAACCACCGTGATAACCGCGAGCAGCGCAATCGCGGCAATGAGAATGAACGCACGTTGGCGAGAGGCAAAGGCTCGAGGTGCGCCCGCAGGGGCTTCACCACGAGAATACTCAACATCGTCTTGGCGTCCACGGAAAGGTGATGCCGCTGTCCCTTGATGAGGGTTTGAACGCGCCTCGCTACCGTCAATAGACAGGTGGGATTCACCAGCATTTGGTTCGCCACTGGCGTCTTTGAGAGAATACTTTTCCGGCATAAACAGGGTTCCTTCATTTTAGATTGAGGGTTGCGATTCTGGCTTCTATTGGGACTTCCGAGGCTCCAGAGAGAGCGCCGCTGTCCCCATAGCCATCTGTAAATCAATCAGCGCACGATAGCGCTCGGTCAGCGCCTCGGTAAACTCGCGTTGTAGATCAATCAGACGCCTTTGCGCTAAAAGCAGATCAGTAATGCGAAACGCTCCGATTTCATAGGCTCCGCGTATCGAGCGAAGGTTTTCATTAGTGCGAGCGATCACCCCTTGCTCGAAAGTGTGGAGCGCGATGCGTGCGGCTTCATAGCGCGTGTAGGCGCTACTTACTTCGGCACGCACCACCGTTTCGGCAAATTCGCGCCGCCGTTGCGCTTGGGCAATCGCTGCCGCCGCCTCAGCCTTGCCGCCCTGATTCCGATTGAAGAAAGGCAACCCGATGGAGACCCCGAAGATCAATCGGCGCGATTGATTCGGCACTGGCACAAGCGGCAACGGCAGGTCAGTGGTCGTGCGATCAAAAAAATATCGGGTGAACAGCGTGGCATTGGGCACCGCCTGCGCTTGTGCCAGGTCAAGTCCGGCTTGCGCCGCTGTTTCATACAAGCGCGCCAGGCGCAGGTCTGGGCGCGTTCGCAAAGCGATGTCAAGCGCCGCTTCCACAGTGGCAGGCGGCGCATTAAGCACCGGCGCAGTAATGTCTTCGCGCAAGCGCAAGGCTTCGGTTGACGCCATACCGACCAGTTGTTTCAGGCGCAGCAGAGTTGCCTGCAATCGGCCTTCGACGATGGCGCGACGCGCACGCAAGCGTTCTACTTCAACTTGCAGAAGTCGCAATTCAATCGGGGCGCTGTCGCCTTCGTTGACCCGCACCTCAACCATGCGTACCGTCTGTACATCAAGATTATTCAACCCCTCGGTAATCTCAAGCTCACGAATAGCCGCCAAGGCTTCTGCATACACGTTGGCGACTTGTCCAATCAGCAGACGCTCTCGATCCGCCACCTCGGCCTCCGCCGCTTCCAGTTCGACACGCGCCAGTTCCACACGCTTGCTGCGCTTGCCGCCGAGTTCGAGTGGCAGGGCAAAGCCAATCATAGTGGCGCGATCCGTGCCAGAGCCGGTTAATTTTTCGCTGGACTGCTCGAAATCAATCGTCGGATTTGGTCGCAGTCCCGCCTGCAACAGCCGCGCTCGTCCGCGCTCAAGGTCCAGACGTACCGCCTTGAGTTCGCCATTCGAGGCCAAGGCGCGCCGCCCCAGATCGCTGGAAGAAGCGCCTTGAACCGGATCGCGATAAGCACTCGTGACAGAACTGCTGAGGGTGGTTTCCGTTATCGGCGAGGCCTCTGTGACCTCCAGTTTAATGGCGCCTTTGTCGCCGCTGCGGGGCGGCACCGACTGCGCCGATTTTACCGCTCCCAGGTCTGTGGCACTTTGCGCGAACACCGGAACCCTCGCCTGCAAGAGTAGGCACGGTAGCAAAACAATCAACGGAAGAGAGCGAATCAAGGGCTTGACCGCTGGTTTAGAAAAATTCCTCATTATCATAAAATCCCTGAATTCTCATCTATGAACCTGAACCACGGCTCAGGGTTTGCAGTTGGCGACCAGCTTTTTGAAGAGCCCTCGGCAAAGCTACGGCGTGGGCGCGAAGCCGAAGGAAAACCGCTTCGCTGTCCCTATAGATCATGACTGACGCTCCCTGAATGGTATAACGACAGGGTGTAGTTTTTTCCTGTAAAGGCTGCGGGAAGTGAATCATTTTTACGGCAATCCTCTTTCTTATGCCAGGAAACGAATGAGAGTTTCCGCTGCCTGATGAACCGCTAAAGGGAACAGCAGAGTAAACACGAGCAGCGTGCTGATGAAAAGGGCAGCCAGCAGAAAAGCGCTGCTCTTTCGCAGCATGGACATTGCGGCAACCTGGTCGAGGGCAGGAATCGCTTCGGCAAAAGCGAGCAAACGATAGACGCGCCGCTCCACCGTTTGCATCTCGTCCGGGATAAAAGCGGAAGTTGACGGGTTCCTCATCGTAGGCGAACTTGCAGGGGCGGTATTTCTTCTCAGCTTGATTAGCGCGTCAGCGATGTCAAGCGGGGCAGCAGTTCGTGCAGTCGCCACTTCATCGCAAACCATCTCTACTTCTATGGCGCGCCATTGCAAAATCCGGCGCGACAAGGGCACGACCAGAGAAACATAGCTGCACCCGTTGAGAAAAAGTTTCACCAGATTATCGCGGCGTTTATGATGCGCGATTTCGTGTTCCAACACCCCCAGCAGTTCTTTCGGCGTTAAGGTGGAAAGCAGCCCTGATGACAGCACAATTCGTGAATGCCAATACCCCCACACAAACGACAGCGGGTAGTCGCTCATCACCAGCCCGACGCGGATTCCATGTTGCGCCGCCACCTGTTCGACCAGCGCGATTTGAGCACCAGGGGGCGGCGCGGCGGTCATGGTCAAACGGCCAAGCAGTTCTCCGACTTTCACATAATTCCGCAGACTCGACCACCCCGCAAACCCTGCCGCGCCCAGCGCCAAGCACAAGGTAAGCCAAGCAAGGTGCGGTTCCATAGCAGCGGTCAATTCGCTTAACAGATGCAGTTGATGAGCGGTGGGCGGGTGTGCCTCTTTAAAGGCTTGTGGGCTTAACCACCATCCCGGCAGAAACGCCGCCAGCAGCACCCATGCCGCCATTACCGGCGGCAGTATGAGAGCAGCGGAATAGAAGCGCACCAGCGTTAAGGGATGCAGCAACCAGCGGTGCAGCGCGAGCCGCCGCACCGCCCAAGCCAGCACAAAGCACAAGCCCGCCAGCAGCGAACTCAGGAATACAAAATTTTCAATAAACGTGAGCAGCACCTAACGATCCCCTATTTTTTGCGGGCTTTTTCGATAGCCCGACGTTTTTCGCGAATCATAGATTCAAGCTGATCGAGCGCCTGTGAATCCGCACTCACCAGATCAACAAAGGTTGAAATTGCCGATCCGCTGTACTGGCGCAACAACGCGCCCAGCACTTCCTGCGTCATGCCCTGCTCGAACTCCTCGCGTGAATAACGTGGCTCATAGACAAAGGCTTTGCCGTGTTTCTCCCTACGCAGATAGCCTTTGCGGTGCATACGATCAAGCGTCGTCAACACCGTCGTATGAGCAATCTCCCGGCGGAGTTGTAATTTCTCTTCCACCTCGTTGACCGTCAGCCCCGGCTGCCGCCAGAGAATTTCCATGACAGCGCTTTGCAACTCGCCCAAGACGTGCCCCGCGCCGCGTGCCCCAGGCCGGAATCCGCTTCGTGTAATGTGCAGTTTTACGCCCATAATTTGCCAACTCTCTCTCTGCCTTTTGCTAAGGGCAACAATATAAACCCGTGGCGAAGAATTTGCAACTACAAGTTGTAGTTATTGAAAGAAAGGTGGGATTGACGCAACGGATAGACGACGCTTCAAGAGTCGCCGTAGCACCAGAAACCTCCGGCGGCTATGCCACTTTGCGGTGCGGGAAGGTTCGGTTTTTTTGCGCGACCTGTCGCTCAAGCCTAACGGCTACGCCGCGCCGCAGAATCCATAGGACTGCCGCACAGGGAAGCACAGGCTCTGTGCACATCCAAGCGATACCGTCGCATAAAGATAACGTCACAACTTATAGCTATCAGAGAGCCTTGCAAATAAAGGTACGGGCGATCCTCTGTGGCTGTCCCTCCGTCAAGGGATGAGCAGGTCGCCCGTACAAGCCGATCTAATATCGCGCCAGCGCCAGCGCCTTTTGATATACGTCTTCGACCTGCGGCAAGACTTCGCGTTCCAGGATTGCCGAAAACGGAACCGGGCAATCGTCACCGGCCACCCGCATCACCGGCGCGTCCAGACTGTCGAAACAATGTTCGGCAATCTGCGCGGCAATTTCACCGCCGAACCCGGCGAACAATTGCGCTTCGTGAACCACTAAAGCTCTGGAAGTTTTGCGTACCGATTGATAAATCGCTTCCGAATCCAGCGGCGCAATCGAGCGCAGGTCTATGACTTCACAACTGATGCCCTGCTCTTCCTGCAACTGCGAAGCGGCGCGCAAACACCAATGCACAGGCGTGCCGTAAGCAATGATCGAAAGGTCTGTACCTTCGCGGCGAATTTTAGCTTTGCCGAAGGGAATCTCGTAATGTTCGCCCGGATTCGGGGCTTTGGCAAAGACCTGATTGTATAAATATTTCGGCTCCAGAAAAAAGGTGAACCCACGACTTCGCAAACTGTGCCGCAACAACCCTGCGGCATCATCGGCAAACGCCGGAGTGACCACGCGTATGCCGGGCAGAGCCGCAAAGAAGTGTTCCAGATTCTGCGAGTGGTACAGGCCGCCGTGAATGTAACCGCCTGATGACAGACGCGCCACGATGTTCGGCGTCCATTGTCCGTTGCAGCGATAATAATCATGCGAGGTATCCACTACCTGCTCCATAGCTGGCCACAGATAATCGGCAAACTGCGCCGCCTCGATCACCACCCATATATCTTCGCGGAAACGCGAGAAGCCATTGGCCGTGCCGACGATATAATCTTCAGCAATCGGTGCATTGAACACCCGCGCCGGGCCAAACTCCTGCTGCATTCCTTTGGTGACGTTAAAAACGCCGCCCTTCTCTTTCGAGGCCACATCCTGTCCCCACAAAAAAGTGTTCGGGTTGCGGCGAAATTCGGTTTTCAAAGTTTCATTGATGGCTTCGCGCAAAGTTAAAATCGCGCCGCCGGTTTCGGCCACCATCGCGGCGGGCGCGACTTTGGCTTCTTCGGGAAAGACAAACAGGGTAGCGGTTTTCGGATCGGGATCGGGCGCAGCTTCGGCGCGGTCGGCGGCTTCCTGCACCACTTTGCGATTCTCTTCTTCGATGGCAAAGAGTTTGGCTTCGTCGAGATTTTCGACATTCAGCAGATGCAGTTTCAAACGCTCGTAAGGGTCAAAGGTGCGGACTTCGGCCAACTCTTCTTCGCTGCGATAGAGTTCGTGGCGGTCGGAGTTGGAATGGGCGTGCAGGCGTTCGCAGAAGGCGTGCAATAACACCGGGCCGTTGCCTTCGTGTACGAGGTCGGTAGCGCGGCGCATGGCTTTGGCGGCGTCGAAAGGATTGGTGCCATCGCAATTGATAATCGTCAAGCCTTTGATGCCGCGATAATTTTCCGACACTGTGTGATTGGCCGATTGCTCGGCAACCGGAACTGATATACCGTAGCCGTTGTTTTGAATGACGAAGATGACCGGCAGATTTTCGCGGGCTGCGCCATTGAGCGCTTCAAAAACGTAGCCTTCCGATGAAGATGATTCGCCTTGACTGCTATACACAATGGCGTCCGAGTCGTAATACTTGACGGCGCGACCGAGGCCAGCAGCGTGTTGCGTGTGATTGCCGGTTGCCGAAGAGACGTTCCATATGCCTATGGAAAGTTTGGCGAAGTGGTTGCTCATGTGGCGACCTCCACCAGCCACATCGGCGGCTTTCGACAAGCCGTTGAGGATGATTTCATAAGGCGTCAGACCGGCGGCCAGACAAGTCAACATATCTCTGTAATAGGGGAAGAGATAATCTTTATTGGGACGAAAGGCCAGACCAAGGGCGAGTTGAATGCCGTCGTGTCCGGCGTGCGAAGCGTGATACGACCAGCCTTTGGCCTGACGTAAATAGTTCCGCGCTTTATCGTCAAGCATACGTCCCAAGCTGATGAGCCGATACCATTCCAGTTGCTTGTCTAGCTCTACCATGCCCGGAGCGTCGGCCAGTGGGCGATAAGGTAAGCGGGTGATTTCATTTGCACTCATTGGTAAATTCCTCTCAATTCAATCAATCTTGTTCTAGTTTTGGTTAGCCATTTCACTGTACCGAACGCCCGATGGAAAATCCAGAGAGCGCACAGCAAAGCTCTCAGGCAGCCGTTGAAACCGCGAGGAGAATCGCCGTTGGTGAGCCGTCTGAGTCAAAAATTTTCCTTGTCACGATGATGGACACACAAGCAAGCCGCCTGGTTTATTGGCGCTTGCCGCAGGCAGTCGGCGACAAAGCACTAGGTTATTGTTTTGGCGGCTTCTCAATTTATGCGGCTTCTCAAAGTAATGAAGAAGATAGCAAAAAATTTTGATGGCGACAATATGCGGTAGTGTCCTAAAGTTGTAGTGGTAAGTGATAACCCGCGCAGCGGGTGACCGCATAAAGCCCAGTGCGTCAGCGCTGGGTAGACGGGTGGCGAGAACCCGCGAAGCATAAAGCCCAGTGCGTCAGCGCTGGGTAGGTGGATGGTGATAACCCGCGCAGCGGGTGACAGCATAAAGCCCAGTGCGTCAGCGCTGGGTAGGCTAATCGTCATTGCCTCTTAACCCGCGCAGCGGGTGACAGCATAAAGCCCAGTGCGTCCACGGGCTAACGCCCGTGGCTTTATGCTTGCGCCCACTTCGTGGGCTAACCATACGAATGGGCGCTCGTCCACGGGCTAACGCCCGTGGCTTTATGCTTGCGCCCACTTCGTGGGCTAACCATACGAATGGGCGCTCGTCCACGGGCTAACGCCCGTGGCTTTATGTTTGCGCCCGCTGCGCGGGCTATCCAACCGCACTATACAATTAGAACACTACTCAATATACCCGTTTAGCAGTGCCCCGAAAGCATAGGTTTTGTGCTGGCGCGAAACAGGTAAGGCGGAAGGAGTAGCGATTGCGTAGCGCGAAAAAAGTACGGCGAAAGGAGTAGCGATTATTTTTTCGGCATTGCGAATTTCGTCTCGTCCACGGCGACGTTATGTTTGATCTCGGTGAATTTGCGCGTCCCGGAAAAGCCCGGCTCGGTATAAGAGATGCGAACCGTGAAGGGCACTTTTATGCCGTCCACCGCTTGGTAATCGTCGAAGTCGAATTGCACCGGGTCGGGGCCGACAATCGTGTTGTTGTAAATCACTTTGCGAAGCAACAAGCCGCTGGCGGTGTCAAAGAATAAACGCACGCGGCGTTTGTCAGGCAAAGCGCCTCTGAGAATGACAACTTCGCGCTCGTTGATTTTATCCTTGCCGCCAAAAGTCATCTTGGGAAATGGCTCTTTGAGTTTCAAGGTGTCGAAAGCTTCTGCCATATCGCGCACCGTGATGAGTTCTTCGCTGTCGAGTTCACGCCCTTCTTTGGGGTCCAGGAGCCAGCCTTTCGTGCCGTTCAAAATTCTTTGAATCACGCCTTGCGGAGTCGTCACCGTAGAAGAAAATTTATCGCCTGCCAGCAGAACGTCAACCGCTACCTGGCCGCCTCTTTGCGGCAGATACTGCCCTTTCAAGTGGCGCGAGGTCACTTTGGCAATCGCTTCTTTGCCGCCGACCGCTTGCACATACTGCTCAAGAATCTGCTCTGGCGCAGGCATTCCGGTCAGCGCCGGTCTGGGCATTTCCGCCGGTACGATGGCCGCTGGCAGAGGCGGAATCGAAAGCGGATGATCGTGACCTTGATGACAGGTGTAACAACTCACTTCGGTGCGATTGTTGAACGCGGCTTTATTCAGATCAATGGTCATTTGAATCATCTTGCGCGCTGTTTTCTTATCGGGCTTGTCGTCTTTGTCCCATTCCATTTCGTTGTTAGCATTGCGGACGTGGCAATGATCGCAACGCACCCCCAAAGAGGTGCTGAAGAGGTGCATCAAAGCGGGCAATTGCGCGGCAGGCAAACCTTTCAACACCTGTATGTTTTTATACTTCTGTTCGGCGGTCGGCGCGGTGGTTTGACTGGCAGCGGCGACCGGCGCGGCGGTGGGCGTAGCTGTTGGTTGCGCCTGCTGAATGAAGGCAGCCCATAAGTGCGCTTCGTTGCCATTGGCGGCATCGGCATCAGGCGTTGATGCGGAATGGAGAGTTGCTGATGGCGTTAGTGAATCGGCGCTTGTAGCGTGGTCGGTGGCAAAAGAAAAGACCAGCGCCATACCGCTTGATGCAACAAGCATCAAGCGCTTGAAGGTTTCTTTAGTCATGGGAAAATTAAGCCTCCGTTGTCATGAGTTGAACCGTCCACTGTGGTATTAGAGGCTTAGATTGTAGGTTTCCGCCGCCGTTGGTGCAATCCGAATCTGGTCAATGGGGTTTAGGAAAACTCAATCTTTGCGGCGCGAAAACCAGCCGAGAACGGCTACGAATAACGCCGAGCCGATGATAGACCAAATAATCGGAAACGCTCTGCCGCCGATGTTGAGGGTGAACAATCTGGGCAAACTCAATTCGTCGGCAATCCACATACCTAGAAACGAGCCGATGAAACCTAAAGCGATGGAGGCGAGACAGCCGCCGTTGCCATACCCGGCGATGGATTTGCCGATGCCGCCGCAGATGCCCGCCACGATGAGCAGCGCGAGTAACGAACCGATGGACATATTGAAGATAAACAAGCCGATTAAGAAAGCCAGAGTCATAGCGATTCCTCCATCACAGCGAATGCCCTAAAACGCTTCGCCGAAGTTGAACAGGGTAGTAATGCCGCTTTCATTGCACTCCTGTCAGGCGTTCTGACAGGAACTTATACGCACAGTTGGCGCAGCATTGTTTCGACAATCGCAAGCTGAATCTTGCAGCAGAAATTTTCGCCGCACCGCTAAATCATTGAATGCAGGTGAAGGATTGTAACAGAGCCTTGTGGCCTGAGCCTTGCAATATCAAACGCCGAACGGTGATGAAAAAAAATTCAACGCCGCTCAAATTCCAAAAACGATGAGAGTCGTTTCGGTCTAACACGCGCAAAACTCCCAAGCGGCTTTTTATTCTTCCAAGCGGAGGAATAGAAAGCCGCTTGGAGTCATTTCACCATACCCTGCCAAGAGGGTTGCCAAGTGCGGAAAATCAAGGCGGCGAATACGTGGTTTGAATTACCAGCGGAGGCGACGGAGGTAGCAGATGAAGACGAATTATCCGCGCCTATCCGCTGCCTCCGTCGCCTCCGCTAGTAAGGCCACTTGGGTTGGCGAACATCGAACCTTCGCCAAGCAGCTAAACGCTCTTTGCCCTCTGGCCTCAACGTGAAGCAACGCGGCATAGCGACATAATCAGAAATCGCTGGCGTCGCGCTATGGCAAAGCGGCACACACACTTTTGCCTTGTGCCTTACTTTTTACGGGTTCCGGTTGCGGAAATTAATTCGACGCGCACTTCGCCCCAGGTGGGTTCGGCGGTCATCAATACCGGCAAACGTGCGGCGTCGGTCGTCAAATTTATCTTCAACTTATAAGGGTCTTTGCCGCGCCCATCGGCGGCGCGTGTGCGGATAATCACAGTGTCGTACTTGCCGGTGCGCGTAGTAATTTTTTCGCGGCCTTCGACTTGGGCGAGCAATTGATAAAGTTTGCCGTCTTCAATCAAGGTGAAGTGCTGCGATTTACCCGGCGTCAAATCCATAGCGCGAATCGCATACAGCAACGACGCCAAATCATAAGTGCCTTGCGGAATCTCCAGCGTGCGCCCGTCTTCGAGCGTCGCTTTGCCGTTTTGTTGATCCAGCAAAAGACTGCCTTGCTGGCGTTTCTTGCCGCGTCGTGAATTTTTTTCCGCACGAAACGGTTGCAAAGTCGCGGCGTTGATATAGGAATCGTAATTGTCTTTGACTTTCAAGACGGTCAGATTCACCAAGCCTACGGATTGCGCCTGCGCCGTGACGTGATACGCATCTACGCCATCAACAGCGCGGCGTTCTTTGGTTTCCAACAACAATTCACCGGCGACTATAAAGCTCGACCACGACACTTCGTATTCCAATTTTTCGCCGACAGTAAACGGCGCGGCGGCAACTACGGGCTGCCGCTCGGCGGATTTGACGTTCTTGACTTGAGCGCCGGTTGAAGACCACATCAGCGATGAAATGGCCAGCGTGCAAAGCAATCGTTTTAGCATCACAGCAAAACTCCTGAATCAATTTATTTTGTGAGGGTGTGATGCGAGCCAGGAATTCGATGATGCCTGAGCAGGAAGATGCGCTGAATGAAACCTTATATAACGAATTTCATTTGCCCACGACCATGACACCTAGAGCGGTTTGTGTTTGAAATTACGGAAACCTTAAACCCGTTGAGCGGCGGTCGAAGACCTTCGCGCGGTCACAGACCGCTGCTCAACGATAGCGCGTTCCGTACACCCATATGGAAACCGCTCTAGTCGGCAGAGGCTGAAAAGGCGGCTCGACAACCTACGCGAAAAGCAATCGGCGAGAGCAGGATTTTTTTCTGCTCTCGCCGAGTTTGAAAATGAAATAAAAATCGCGCAGGCTATTTCTTGCCACGAGCGGCAGCTTTTGAAGCCTTGAGCGGGTTTTTCGTGCCGTCGGAATTTTGCATAGCGTCAAGATATTTGGCATAGGCAACGGGATCGTGTTCGGCGGCGCGCTCTTTCCAGTATTCCGCCGCGTCAACGCCTTTCGGTATAAAGGCCACGACAGTAAATTGCTGACCTGATTTCGGGCAGGTCAAACGAACGGCGCGCCCACCTCTGGTTCTCTTCGACATTAGCTTCAGTCTCCTTTCAATAGGCTACGTCTGTGCGCGACTCCGGCGCATAACGCAAGCGCTAAGATTGCCAGAAAGCGTCCGCGCTTGTCAATCAACGCGCAAAAACTTCCGGCCCCTGTAGCCAGCGGCAAAGCCCTTTTTACATCAGCGGTCGTTTGCGGAAAGGGAAATTTTTGCCGCCGCGTTTGCCGTCTTTTGGTCCCATATCGCCCGATTGAATCGGTGGTCGGCGCTGCTGCCCTTGGTCGGGATTGCCCGCGCCGGTCACGCCTTCGGGAAGCCGCTCAATCATTATGGACACATTCACCCGGTTGGAAGACACGGTGACATCACGGCTGGCCAATTGACTGCCCAAGGCAAAGACATTGATTCGCACCTGCGAGCCGACGATCATGCCGCACGCATGAGTTTCGCCGCGCAAATTGGTGCGTGCCTGTTGACCGCCTCCAGTTGACGGCACGAACACCACTTTGACTTGTGCGGCAGGTTGGCCTCCCGGGCCAACCACGCGCACGCCCACGCAGGCGCTCTCATCAGTGGTTTGCGACGGCGTGGAAACCGCAGGCTCGACCGGCGCGGGAGGAGTCGGCGCAGGCTCCTGCACAGGTGTTTCGGTCTGCGGGTGCTCGCCTTTTTTCTCTTCGGCGATGGCCTGCTCGCGCTTCTCCAGAGCTTTCTTTTCGGCTTCCAGTTGTTTCTTTTGGAGTTCCCACTGTTGGCGTTCAGCCTCGGATTTCGCCGTATCAGAGGGCGCGGTCGCCGGTGTAGCTTGTGCGTCAACAGGCGGCGTAAAATTCTGCGCCGCTGTGGTGGTGTCACCCGGCAGCGGATTGATATTGGGTTTGCGAAGCACGAAAAAAGCCGACGCCGCCAGCCCTAACAACAACACGACCGCTGCCGCCATCGCCGCACGCTTCTTGGTCGGCGAAGGTGCGTTGACCTGCGGTTTTGCCATGACCACAGTGGACGCAACCTTAGATGGCGCGGTGATGTTTGCCCCCTCAACCGCACGGGTCGCGTCTGTAGCTTTCATAGGGCTTTCGCCGGTGGCAAACGGCATGGCCATAGTGCGAAACGAGCCGCTGTCTTCCGGCGTCAAGGTGACGATGCGCTTGTTGGTCTCGCCGGTGGGCGTTCGCACCTGCACTTCATGTCTGCCGGGCGCAAGTTGCAAAGTCGCTCGCCCGTCATCGCCAGCCAACGCCAAAGCCTGCGCTCCTACGAAGACCTGACTGCCTGCCGGTATGCCTTCCAGCATCACCATAGCAGTAGCCACATTGTCGCCGCTTTCCATGCGCACGGTCTGCAAATCCATCGGCGAGGTTGCCTCGCCTGCCAGCGGCATCATCACGGTTGAGCGCGCCGCCAAAGGCACCTGCAACTCGGTGCGCTTGCCATCTTCCAAAACCACGTTGATGCGGTATTCGTTATAGCCGCTCTTGCACACCCGCACGCTGTGCAGCCCCGGCGTCAAAGCATCTATGAAGAGCTTGCCGTGCGTGGCATCCGAAGCGCCGCGCACCATCTCATCAACATAAACCTCGGCTGCGGTCGGAACCGTCGTCACAAAAAGTTGTGCAGCCGTAGCGCTCGCGTTCGCCGCCGCGCCGGTGTTGTGTTCCGAAGCGGGAAGCAAATCGGCCAGCATTTCGTCCGCTGTCGCATAACGATAATCCACCGTTTTGGCGGTCGCTTTGCGGATAATGCGCTCCACTTCATCAGCCACGCCCAACGCCGCGAGCGATGGCATAGGGTGGCTTTCGTGCATGGTTCGCATCTCTGACCAATAAAGCATGGGGTCAGTAGCAATGGATCGAAACGGCGCTTTGCCGCTCAACATCTCATACAAAATGATGCCCAGTGAATAGATGTCGGCGCGGGTATCCGGCTCCAAACTTCCGGCGATGCGTTCGGGCGACATATAGGTAGGCGTGCCGAAGCCTTCGCCTGCCATAGTCAAATTTTCGCCGCCGATCATGCGGGCGATGCCGAAATCCAGGACTTTGACTTTGGGGTTAGTGACCTCGCCCAACAGCATGATGTTATCGGGTTTCAAATCGCGGTGAATGATGCCGTTGCGATGCGCGTAAGAGACCGCTTCCAGAACCTGTTTGATGATGGTCAGAGCTTGCGGCATCGGCAGTTGCCCTTGGTCCTGAATTTCATCGGTGAGCAGTTTGCCGGAGAGAAATTCCATGACCAGATAATACGAGCCGTTGTCTTCGCCAAAGGTGTAGAGGCGCGGCAGGTTCACATGGTCGAGGCGCGCCATAGCGACGGCTTCTTGAAAGAAGCGTTGTTTGATGACCGCGCTGCGCGTGTGTTTTTTATGCAGTTCTTTGATGGCGACGATGCGCCCGGGCGTCGAGGTATCTTCGGCTTTGAAGACCGAACCGAAGCCGCCGCCGCCCAGATAATCGCTGATCAGGTAATTGCCTATGCGTCTGCCACTCATACCCATACTCCCCGTGCGAAAAGTCTATGACTTGAAGATTGCAGCCGTGCAGTCTGCTGGAGCGAAGCGTCATTGTCGAGACGACGCTGCCATTATCACACAACGACTACGCCTAGTAAACAGATGGCCACAAACTATTTTGACAGGGAAAGCGCGCCAAAAGGCTAGATTTATTTACCGTCGGCCTGGTGCAACAAGCGGAACAACCGGGCGCACGGTGCGGCGCTGTGACGATGCTGCATTCGGCCTCCAGAAATTTCGGTAAGCGCCGTTCATCGGATTTTCATGTTGCGCCTGCTATACTTTCGGTGATTCGTTTACTCCCGAAAAGGGCTGATACCGAATTGCCAACAAAATAAGAATCGCACGGTTTAGAGGCGGTTTTTGACCGCCTCTAAACCCAATTTATTTTATTCTGATTTTAGTGTTACGAATCGCGAGATGAGAATTTTACTGGTAGAAGACGAGCCACGCCTTTCGCATTTCATCGCCAAAGGAATGCGCGAGCAAAGCTATGCCGTTGACTTGGCGAGCGATGGCGAAGAGGCGCTCTATAAAATCAGCATCAACGATTATGATGTCATCGTGCTGGACATTATGCTGCCGCTGAAAAACGGGTTTCAAGTGTGCCGCGACTTGCGCCAGCAAGGCATACGCACGCCGGTCTTGATGTTAACGGCACGCGATGCCATCGAAGATCGCGTCAAGGGTCTGGACTGCGGCGCGGATGATTATCTGAGCAAACCGTTCGCCTTTGCCGAGTTGCTGGCGCGGGTGCGCGCTCTGCTGCGCCGCGCCAAATCGTTTCGACCGGAAATTATAGAGGTGGCGGATTTGTGTTTGAACACCGCCAACCATGCCGTCACCCGACACGGACAAGCGATCAACTTAACTGCCAAAGAGTACGCTTTGCTGGAATTTTTTGTCCTGCGCGAAGGCAAACTCGTCGGGCGCAGTGAAATTGCCGAACACGTATGGGATGAAAACTTCGATCCGTTTTCCAATGTCATAGATGTTTATGTGCGCCGCCTGCGCCGCAAGCTTGACGAAGGCTTTGACCGCGCCTTGATTCACACGCGGCGCGGCGCAGGCTATCTCTTCTCGACCACTGTGGACTGCGACAATGTTTAACACCGTCCGCCTCAGATTGACGTTGTGGTACACGCTGGTTTTCGGTGTGCTGCTGCTGCTGTTCAGCGTCTTCGTTTATTTGAGCCTAGAGAAAAATCTTTACTACCAGTTCGACAACTCGTTATGGCATTCGGGCGAGATAATCACGGCAGCTTTCGAAAATGAATTGGACGAAAGCCACGACGATAGTCAAGCCAGCGCCGTAGAAGCGCTGCGCGAAATTCATATACCGGAAGTGTACACGGCGATTTTCGCCGATGAGCAGTTGCTGCATTCCAATTATCCTGAACCGCAAGCAGCCTTGCTGCCGATCACGCTGCGCCGCTCTTTGCAACAGCAACCACGCGCTTTCACCACCCTGGCAGGCTTTGGCGAAGCCGGTGCAAGATTGGTCGCCATTCGCATATCGCGCCCACAACATGAATTCATTGTGACCGCCGCGCAACCGCTCGACGAAACCATCGAACAACTCGAAGCCATCCGGCGCATCTTTTACTTCGGTCTGCCGGCGGCGCTGCTGATTGCCGGCGGCGGCGGCTTTCTGCTGGCGAAAAAAAGTCTCGCGCCGGTGCTAGCGATGTCGCATCAGGCGCGCCGCATCAGCGCCAGCAATCTGCACGAGCGTCTGCCGGTTGCCAACGCCGCCGATGAACTCGGTCAGTTGGCGGCCACCTTCAATGAATTGCTCTGCCGCTTGCATCATTCCTTTGCGACTATGCGCGAATTTATGGCGGACGCTTCGCACGAACTTCGTACTCCGATTGCCATCATACGCGGCGAAGCCGAAGTCGCGTTGACGCAAAAGCGCGCCGCCGCTGAATATCAGGAAACGCTTACAGTCATTGCCGACGAAGCGCGCCTGTTGACGCGGTTGGTTGACGATCTGCTGGCGCTGGCGCGTGCCGATGCCGGAGAACGACAACTCACGCTTGAAGAATTTTATTTGAACGATGTAGTCGAAGATTGTTGCCGCGCCGCGCAAGTGCTGGCCTTACGAAAAGAGATTTCGTTGACTTGCCATACAACCGCCGACCTCGCCTTTCGCGGCGACGAAGAATTGCTCAGGCGTATGCTTTTGAACCTGCTGGACAACGCCATCAAATACACCCCGCGAGGCGGCGTCGTAGCGGTGCAATTGCGCCTCGCAGAACCGCACATTCAGATGACCGTCACCGACAGCGGCATCGGCATTCCTGCTGCTGAAGCGGCGCATATCTTCGAGCGCTTTTACCGCGTGGATAAAGCCCGTTCCCGCGCCGAAGGCGGCAGCGGCTTGGGGCTGGCAATCGCCCGTTGGGTAGCCGAAGCACATCACGGCTCGATTCAATTCACCAGCCTCCCCGGACAAGGCAGCATCTTCACTGTTATGCTGCCACAGTGATTCTCCACGCCTGTCATTCGTGATTGGTATAGCATCCGACTTGGTACCTTGTTCAGAGGTGAACCGAGCTTGCCAATCCCCCCTATGGAAATCGGGGGATGGTTAAAATCCAACTTACGATCAACCAATCCCCCAACGGCAGTTGGGGAGTTCAGGCGAATGGCCTAACCGCCTCGGCTCTCAAGCAGCCAACTTGCCGCCAGCCCTGTCATCTGGCGTTCATCTTTGCCTGATATACTGTATTCGCATCGCACGCTCTGCCAACCATTCAGACAGAGTTTTCGCTTGCACATTATGATTGAAAGGAATCCATATATGAAATCTATGACCCATCTCGTGCTTGGGCTGGCGCTGGTTTTCGCGCTCGCCTTGAGCGTCGCTGCTACAGATAAAAAAGAGCGCCAAAAAGCGCTCGCCAAAGAAGCCAAGATCACCATGAAGCAAGCTCGCGCTACGGCTTTGCAGGCTGCGCCCGGCAAAATTAAAGAAGCCGAATTGGAACGCGAAGACGGCAAGCTCATCTATTCCTTCGATATTAAAACCAAAGACGGCATCCAAGAGGTGCAAGTGGACGCGCTCGATGGCAAAGTGCTTTCCGTAGAGAAAGAGACCGCCGCAACCGAGGCCAAAGAAAAAGCGGCTGAGAAAAAAGCCAAGAAGCCATAGCTGTCGCCGCCTATTCATAAATCGAGGCGGTAAGAAAATCAGGTAGTAATGAAAAATCAAGGCTCTCCCATATCTTCCGTGCAGGGCATCAACATATTGTGTTGTACATCGCCATGGCATACAACAGTTAGAGAGCCTTCACGCAAAAGACCAGAGCGCCAAAATAAAATTGTTTTGCGTTATCAAGCCGCGCTCCTCGTGGCTTGCTTCTTTTTCGCCATGGCCGGTAGTGTCCTAAAATTGTGGTGGTAGGTGAGAACCCGCGCAACGGGTGACCGCATAAAGCCCAGTGCGTCAGCGCTGGGTAGGTGGATGGTGAGAACCCGCGAAGCATAAAGCCCAGTGCGTCAGCGCTGGGGAGGCGGGTGGTGAGAACCCGCGAAGCATAAAGCCCCGTGCGTCAGCGCTGGGTAGGCTAATCGTCATCGCCTCTTAACCCGCGCAGCGGGTGACAGCATAAAGCCCAGTGCGCCAGCGCTGGGTAGGTGGATGGTGACGACTCCCTAGCCCGCGAAGCGGGTGATAGATAATTGGCTATCACCCGCTTCGCGGGCTAACCATACCTGGGCGCTCGTCCACGGGCTAACGCCCGTGGCTTTATGCTTGCGCCCGCTGCGCGGGCTAACCATACGAATGGGCGCTCGTCCACGGGCTAACGCCCGTGGCTTTATGCTTGCGCCCGCTGCGCGGGCTAGCCATACGAAAGGGAAAAGTAAACTTTGACCAAGATGATTCGTCAATCGTGCCTCAGCCTCGTGCTGCTCTTTCTGGTCACACTGCTGCTGGCCTGTGGCAGCAAAAAGAAAGCCACGAGCCAGCCAGACGCAACTGCCGAACAAACTCAGCCGGTAGCGCAAGAAGAGACCGGCGCAGCGCAAGAAGAACGCCTTAAACTTTCGCCCGAAGAGATCGCCGCTTCCGGCATCCAAACCACCGCCGTGGTCGAGGGCGCGGTGGATGAAACGCTGGCGATTCAAGGGCGCGTCCTGCCGCGCAGCGGCCAACAGGCCGCCGTCATTCCAACCTTTCCCGGTCGCCTGCTGACCGCTGGCAATCGCTTTCCGGTCGTCGGCAATGCGGTGCGGCAAGGTCAAACACTCGCCATCGTGGTGCAGGAATTGTCGGCCACCGAAGCCGCAACCTTGGCCGAAAAACGCATAGACTTGGACGCGCAGATTCAACAGGCGAATCAGGAGGTGGCGCAAAAAACCCGCGACCTCGAACGCACCAAAGCGCTCTATGAGGGCGGCGTCGTGGCGCTCAAACAGGTACAACTGGCCGAAACTGATTTGCACATCGCCGAGGCGCATCAACAGGCGGCGCAGCGCGCCCGTGCCGCCTATGAAAAAGTGCAGAGCAATGCGTCAACCAGCAGCCGTCGCCTCAACCTGCTGGCCCCGATTACCGGCGTCATCACCGCCGTCAACGCCGCGCCCAATCAACAGGTGGACAACACCAAAGCCATATTTGAAATCGTCAACCTCGACACCGTGTGGATCGAAGCGCAGGTCTTTGAAGACCAACTGCCGCTGGTGCGAGGCGCTCGTGCTGTCGCGATTACCACACGCGCCGCGCCGGGCATCACCTTCACAGGCCGCCTGGTCAATTTCAGTCAACAGGTTGACCCGGTGAATAAAACCGAGGGCGTACTTTTTGAAGTCGCCAACCACCAACACTGGCTTGCCATCGGCATGAACGCCGATATGCACTTTCCGTCGGGCAATCTGGCAAACGGCCTGGTGGTGCCGACCTCTGCCGTCCTCGAAGAGCAAGGGCATTCCCTCGTCTTCGTCGAGACCGCCCCCGGCCTCTTTGCAAAACGCGAAGTCAAAACCGGCAATCGCGCTGGCTCCAGCGTCATCGTCAGCGACGGCTTGAAGGTCGGTGAAAAAGTGGTTTCAACCGGCGCGCAAATGTTAATCAATGCCGGTAAAGGCAAAGCGGGAGGCGAAGAATAGTGGTCGGCTGCGCGCTCGCAATATTTCACCCCGCCGCCTTGAAAACGGCTACCAGAGCCACTTTCAAGGGAGGCGCAGATTTACCGGCAGCTAATTTCTGACATCTACGACAATGCTCAATCGCATCATTTCATGGTCGCTGCAGAATCGCTTCATCGTGTTGGTGGCTTCGGCCTTGATGATTCTTTTCGGGCTGCGTTCGGCACAACAAGCGCCGTTGGATGTCTTTCCCGATTTCGCGCCGCCGCAGGTCATCGTGCAAACCGAAGCGCCGGGCTTTTCTCCCGAAGAGGTTGAAGCGCTGGTCACCTCGCCGATTGAAGCAACCCTCAACGGTACTTCCTCACTCACCAACATTCGCTCGCAATCGCTCGCCGGTATCTCTGTCATCACTTGCACCTTCGAGGCCAAGACCAATCTGTTTTTGGCGCGGCAACTGGTCAATGAAAAACTCAGCGTAGCACGCGCCCAATTGCCGACAACGGTTCACGACCCGCAGATGACGCCGATACAAGCGCCGGTCGGTATGGTCATGAAAATGACGCTGACCTCGGACACAGTGTCGCCTGCGGCCTTGCGCGACCTTGCCGAATGGACGATCAAACCGCGCTTGCTGGCGGTGCCGGGAATTTCTCAGGTCTTGATTCTCGGCGGGGATTTGAAAGAGTATCAAGTCATCGTGTCGCCCGAACGCTTGCGCGCTTACGCCGTGACGCTCGACGAAGTGATGGCGGCGACGACCGAAGCCAATCGTAATGCCGGTGGGGGGTTTATGGTCAGCCCTTCACAATCGCTTTCGATTCAAGGCGAGGGGCGCATACACCACGTCGAAGACATTGCCAACGCCGTCGTTGCCGTCAAAAACAATGTGCCGGTCACGGTCGGAGAGGTCGCTGCGGTCCACATCGGCGCAGCTTTCAAACTGGGCGACGCTTCGCTTGATGGCAAACCCTGTGTCTTTTTAACAGTGATGAAATTGCCTTGGGCGAACACCTTGAACGTCACCGAAGACGCCGACAGAGGGCTTGACGAAATTAAAAAAAGCTTGCCCGCAGGCGTCAACTTCACCACCAATCTGTTTCGCCAATCGGAGTTCATCAACGTCGCTTTAGCCAATGTTAATCGCGCCATGCTGGAAGGCGCGGTGCTGGTCATCCTGGTGCTGACGTTGTTTCTGTTCAGTTGGCGCTCGGCCTTAATCAGCCTGTTGGCTATCCCCCTCTCCTTGATTGCAGCGATATTGGTACTGACCAACAGCGGCGCGACCTTGAACATCATGACGCTGGGCGGCCTGGCCATAGCGATTGGCGAAGTGGTGGACGATGCCATCATAGATGTAGAAAACGTCTATCGCCGTTTGCGCGAAAATCACGCCAGCCCCAAGCCTGAAGCGGTGCTGTCGGTCATCTACAAAGCCGCTGTAGAAGTGCGCGGTTCGGTGGTCTTTGCCACCTTGATTGTCGTGCTGGTGTTTTTGCCAATCTTCAAATTGAGCGGACTGGAAGGGGCGATCTTTGCGCCCCTGGGCATCGCCTACATCACGGCGATTCTCGCTTCATTGCTGGTGGCGCTCGTCATCACTCCGGCGCTGTGTTATCTGCTGTTGCCGAAAGCCGCCGCTACGCATCACCAAGACAGCCTCACGGTGCGTTTTTTGAAACGCCTGTACGAGCCGATTCTCAATGGCGCTTTGCATCATCCGTACCTTCTGGCAACCGCTTCGTTGTTGATGCTGGCGGCCTCGCTGGCCATCGTGCCGTTTTTGGGCGGCGAGTTTCTGCCGCAATTCAAGGAAGGCAATTTCGTAATTCTGACCGAAGCCAAAGTCGGCACTTCGCTCGAAGAGATGATGCGCGTAGGTCACTTGGTCGAGCAACGACTGCACCAGATTCCCGATGTCATCAATGTCGCGCCGCGTGTCGGTCGCGCCGAACTGGACGAAGACCCTGCTGGCACTAATCGCGCCGAGATTGATGTGAAAATCAATTTACACGGGCGCAAACGCGACGCCATTGCCGCCGATGCGCGCCAAGCGTTGGAGAATATCAAAGGCGTGGATTTTGAAATCGAAAGCTATCTCTCCGAACGCATAGCCGAAGTGATGTCCGGCACCACGGCATCTCTGGCGGTCAAACTTTTCGGCCCCGATCTGGACACCCTGAAACAAAAAGGCGAACAGATCGAAGCGGCGATGAAAGGCGTGAAGGGCATCGTTGATTTGAAACTCGATCAACAGACCGGCATACCGAAAGTGGTGGTGCAATACGACCACGCGCAACTGGCGCGCTATGGTTTGAGCAGCGCCAAACTGTCGCGCCTGATCGAAGCGGCGTTTCGCGGACAGGTCGTGTCGCAGGTCATCGAAGGCCAGCGCAGTTACAATCTGATGGTGCGTTATCCGTTCGCCGCCAGCACTACGCTCGCCAACATTCAACACACTCTGGTGGATACGCCTACGGGGGCGCGCATCGAATTGGGATCGCTTGCCCAAGTCTCGATCCAAGACGGCCCGGCGGTGATTGAACACGAAGCGGCGCAACGCTTCATCGTCGTTCACGCCAACGCCGCAGGCCGCGATATATCGAGCGTCGTCAAAGATGTGCAAGCGGCAGTCGCCGCACAGGTGACGCTGCCTACAAGTTATTACCTCGAATACGGCGGCGAGTACGCGGCGCAACAGGCGGCGACAAGACAACTGGCTTTACTGGGCGGCGCGGCATTGCTGGGCATCATACTGCTGCTGTATGTGGCGTTGGGTGCGCCGCGTCTGGTGGCGTTGGTGCTGGTGAATCTGCCGCTGGCGTTGATTGGCGGCATCGTCGCCATAGTGGTTTCAGGCGGTACGCAATCGGTCGCCTCTTTGATTGGTTTAATCGCCCTGTTTGGCATCACCATGCGAAATTCGATTATGTTGATTTCCCATTATCAACACTTGATGGAAGCCGAAGGTTTGCCTTTCGGCGAAGCACTGGCGCGGCGCGGCGCTATGGAAAGATTGTCGCCCATACTGATGACCGCCTGTGCCGCCGGATTGGGTTTGTTGCCGATTGCCATCAGCGTTGGCGAGCCGGGACGCGAGTTGCAACAACCGATGGCGGTGGTGATTCTGGGCGGATTAATTTCGTCAACGATTTTGAATCTGCTGGTGATTCCGACGCTGTTTCTGAAATTTGGCAAGCGCGTCAAAGCGGAATCCAGGCAGGAAGGAAGCGAGTCACAGTGAAGTCTCCTGCATCATTTTTACAACGCGCTCTAGCCGCATGGACGCTTGGTTGCGCGCTGTTTGCAACTGGCATGGCACAGACGACGCCAGCCGCAGCCGTCCGTCAAAGCCTGCCGAAAAGCAGCGATTATGTTTCTGCCAATGGCCTTTCAATTGATGAGTTGCTCCATCGTATGCGGGCCAACAACCTTGATTTACAGGCCGCTAGGCAACGCCTGACGCAGGCCGAAGGGCGCTTGCAGCAATCGGCGTTGAGGCCAAATCCCACGCTCGATTATCAATTTTTGAGCGATAAATTCACCGGCAACAACGGCGACCGCGAAGAAGAGTTCACCCTCAATCAGCCGTTTGATTTCGGGCGCAAACGTCGCTTGCGACTGGCCGCAGCGCAGGCGGAAGTTGAGCGCATACGCCTTGAAATTGCCGTCATCGAACGCGATAAATTCAACGAACTCGAAACCCTCCTCGCCCAGGCGTTGCAGGAAGCGGCGCAACTGTTTGCCAGCGAGCGCATTTATGAATTGAACGAAGCCATGCGTGCGGCAACCGAGTTGCGCGTCAACGTCGGCGACGCCTCGCGTTATGAAGCGAATCAAACCGCAGCCGAACTCCTGCGCCTGCAAGCCGAGATGATTCGTTCAGCCAGCAAGCTCGACGGCTTGCTGCTGCAAATCAAAACCCTCGCCGGTATCCCTGGCGACGAAGCTTTGACTTTGCGCGATGATTTCAATGACTTCAAAAATGTGACCTACAGTTTTGCCGACGCCGTACAGATGGCCTTTGCGGCGCGCCCGGATTTGCTGGCGGCAAAGCAGGCCGAACGCGAAGCCACAGCGAAAATCAATCTAGCTCAGACCGGCAAGCTTCCTGATATGGGCGCGATCTTCGGCTATAAACGCACCTTCACGGTCAGCCCCGCGCCGCTGCCTGCGACCGATTGGCAAGTGAAGGCCGGAGTCTCTATTACCTTGCCGTTGTTCAATCGTCAGCAAGGCTTGCTACAGGAAGCGAGCGCTGCGCTGGCCGAGGCGCGCTTGCATCGCGCCAGTCTTGAGCAGTTGATTCGCCGCGACGTGTTGACCGCTATGCAGCACCTGCAACAGGCAGCGCGCAACTTGACATTACACGAAGAAAAAATTTTGCCGCTGGCACAGGAGAATGCGCGTATGGCGAAGTTGGGATTTGATATGGGCGAAATCCGTATGCTCGATTATATCAACGAGCAGCGCCGTCTGGCCGAAGCGCAAACTTCGGCGGCGCAGGCCAAAGGCGAATGGTTGCAAGCCCGAATCGAATTGGAGCGGGCGATTGGCAAACGCCTGCCGTAACCGCAAGGATCGGTTTTGCAGGGACGTACAGCCGCACCGCGAACCGCCGCACAATGCGGTTGCACGCCGCCCGGTCGGGCGCTTTTGCACAGCCCTTGAACCGTGTGCGCGGTCAATTTCTTTTTCGCAGTTTAGACTTGTCAAGACCCCCAGGCTTGTGTCAATGTAAAGCAACGATTGCATCTGGCTCTTACTGAACTTGGCAGGTTAGCGAATCCCCCGAATAGATATTTTGAATCAACAGAGAAATCTCTTGACCCGAAAAAATTCAAGCGAAAAAACTATGAAACCGATTAAAAGTTCCAGCGCGGCAGAACGTCGCAAAGCCAACCGCGCCGAAGTGACGGCGCAAGTTGAATATGAATTGACCAACAGCAGCAGCGGCCCGTCAAGGGTGCGTCGCAACATGGCAAACATCAGCATAGGCGGACTGTTCATTGCTACCGAAGAACCGATTCGCGCCGGAACCCGCATGGTGGTGCGCTTCGAATTACCCAATAAACATCGGGTGATTGCCGTCTCGCGGGTGCGTTATGCTAAAAAAGGCGTAGGGCTGGGGGTGGAGTTTTTGAGCCTCGATGAAGACGACCACGAAGAATTGAAAGAGTACATCAACTCGTTGCAACCGCGCACCAGAAAATCCGCCTGAGCGGGTTGCGGCCTCTGCCCTCAAGTGGCACAGGTAACGGTTAGAGGTCGTATTGTAAAAGTTTACCCCTGTGCTATAATCGAGGCGATTGAGCGTCTGCCCCACAGAAAATCTAAACGGTTGCCCTAGGACAAGACCTAAATTCATAAGCTGATGGCGCGGGTAGCGAAGCGTTTCGCAGGTTCATTGAGCGGCTGAAAGCAAAATTTCAACAGAGAGTTTTTTTATGCAGACAACTACGGTGAGTTCAATTTGTCCTTTATGTAAGGAAGTTTCCGGCAGCGCCACCAACAGCGCCTTGCCTTCTCATTTATGTGAAGAGTGTCGCGCCATGCTGGCAACCATATTGCCGCAGGCGGCTTCGGGTTCGACGATTATCGTGGATGCCAAACCGCCGACCGCGCAGCTAGCGGCAGAGTTTGCCGCCAACCGCGATGCGGGAGCCAGCAACCCTTTCGGCTTTGCCTTCGAGAGCAGCCCTGCGCCCGTCACCGTGCCGCCGCCAGCCCTACAGGTTCCGGCAACCAATGTGGCAAATCATTATGCGGTCGCGCCGCCCATCGAGACGCCCCCAGCACCAGCCGTAAATCATGCTGCGTATGAAGCGCCTAGACCAACGGCGTCGAGCTTTGAGTCATTCGATGACGCCGCGCCAATCGTCGCACCAATGGTGCAGGCAAGCGTTGAGCCATCCCTGTCATCGAGCGAAAATCATTACGCCGATTTCTATTTTCAAAGCGACGAGAAAGCGGCTGACGCGACCGTTGCCAACGGCAACAAAACGGCTGATATAGCATTGCCGATTGTCGTCACCGAAGAGCGCGCCGCGCCTGCACCTGAAGCGGTGTCGTTCAATCAACAAACCGCTTATCAAGCCGAGGCGTTTTATACTCAACCCGCTTATGAAGAAGTGTCGTTTGATACGCCGCAAACGCCGGAGGCCGCCATGTGGCAAGCGGCAGTCGAAAGCCAACCGCAAGCTTTCGCGAATCATCTTTCACAGCCAACTGACGACAATTCATTTGCTCCGTCGCCTGACGACAATTCATTTCCTCAATCCCCTTACGCAGAAAAAATTTACGCTTCATCGCCATCGGGGTCCGGCAGTTTGAACACCCCGGAACCGGAGACTCGCAAGCCGTCTGAAAATTTTTCCTTTGCGCCGCCGCCGCAACCTATGGCCAGAGACCACAGTCAAATCGCCAACGCCGAGCCGCAATATTATCCGCCGGTGCTGGAATCGCCTGCGCCCCGATATTATCCGTCAGTGCAAGAGCCACCCGTCGCGCAGTTTTATACGCCGTTGCCTGACCCGCAAACGCCGTCATCTTATGAACCGCAGGTCGCGCCTCTTGCGGCTGCCGACCCGTTGCCGCCTTTTCCAGCCGACGCTCAACACCTAGCGCCGGTCTCGGACAACTTGGCGAATCCGTGGGACACCGCGATGGACCATTACCCGGTGTTGATGGTGCAGCAAGAGAAGCGTCCGCGGTCCAAGCCGCTGCTCACCATTGCCGCTGTGGTGCTTCTGGCGCTGGCGGCTACGGCAGGATATTTTCTGGTTTACAAACCTTACTTTGGCAACAAGCCCGTCAGTCCAACGCAACGCGCTGGCACTCCCAATGAAGAGAATAAACCGACTGCACCGCCGCTAAAACCGCAAGCCTCTGCGCCCGCCGCAACGCCAACGGAAACCCCTGCGACAAAGAATGCGACCACGCCAGCAGCGACCACGCCGGACACCCAAGCGGCGACCGCAAACGAAAGCAAGCCCACGGCTGAAACGCCCTCCGGTCAAGGCAAAGTTTCGTTGCAGGCGGCCTCGTTTCCCAACGCACAGGCGGCCAAAGAGTTCTCTGAAAAATTAATTCGTTCGGGGATTCCCGCTTATATCATTGCCGCTGACCTGAGCGGCAAAGGGCGCTGGTATCGGGTTCGTGTCGGTCGCTTCATGACAGCGGCAGACGCAGAAAAATATGCCGGGCAGGCCAAACAACGCGCCCAGGCAACCGGCGTCAATTTGCAACTGGTGGTGTGTGCCTACGACAATCCGTAAACGCGATGAAGGACATCAAACAGCAAGACAGCGCTTATATAAAAATCGTTGACCGCTATTCGCGCTATATCGAATCGCCGGTCTTGCGCTTGAAATATCTCAATGCGGTTTTGAAAACGCCGCAACCTGACAGCCTGCTGATGAAGTTGCCGTTGGTTGGCTCGTTGCCGGAACGCGCCCGTCTGATTGTCGAGCTATCGAAACTCTTGCCGCCCAGTAATCCCATGCCGCTGGCCTTGCGTTTCACGTCGCTGCTCTATCGCCTACGCTTTGCGGTGTACGCGGTCTGCGTGGTCGCCACACTGGCGGCGGCCAGCGGTCTGGTCTTCATCGCCTCCAAAGCGATCAGCAATCTTTCCAGTCCTACGGTGGCCAAAAGCATTGACCCAGCCGAAACCGGCGACGCGCTAGACCCCAGCAAAGCGGTTTCCACTATTGGCAATGAAGCCGGATTGCCGCTGGATAAAGTTTGGCTGGTGGAAAAAAGCGAGAGCTTCGAGGAATACAGCAACGGGGCGCGCATCCTCAAAGATTTTGAAACCGCCGGAGCCGAACGCAAATTTTATCGCTTCGATCTCGACAAAGTAAACAGCGACAACGCCAATTTCCCTCTACAGTCCAAACCCGTAGGCATCATTTATCACCTCACCGAAAGCGACCTGTTGCCGTTTTCCAATCAGTACAACGCTTCGCTCAAGCATAGCTCGCAAGCGCTGATGGAGTATGCTCGCGCTCATCGTTTGTATAATTACATCATAGACCGTTTCGGGCGCATCTATCGCATCGTGCGCGATGAAGGCGTAGCCAATCACGCTGGCAATTCCATCTGGTGCGATGGGCGCAGCGTCTATGTCAATTTGAATTCGAGTTTTCTCGGCATCAGTTTTGAAGGCAAAGCGGAAGCCGGTAAAGGGCCGGACGGCATCACCGAAGCGCAGCTTTACGCGGCGCGGGTGTTGACCGCCGTGCTGCGCTCGAAGTATCAGATCAACGATGCCAACTGCACCACGCACGGTCTGGTGTCCACCAATCCGACCAGTCGTTTGTTAGGTCATCACACCGATTGGGTGGCGAATTTTCCTTTTGAAGCGGTCGGCTTGACGAACAAATACGAGACCGAAATGTACGCCATTTCCAGATTCGGATTTGCCTACGATCAGGCTTATGTGACAGCGGCGGGCGGCAAACGCTGGGCGGGTTTGAGTCGCGCCGATAGCGCTTTGTGGGAGACCGCCAAGAAAAACGGTGTGGTCATCGAACAACAGCGCCGCGCCTTCTGGGAGGTGTTTCAACGCGCCTACGCCAAGCAGCACGCCATAGATCAGGAACGCCTGGCCAGTGAAGAAGACGTGAAAGAAGTGAGCCGTGAGCCGTGATTCGTGAATCCCGAAGCGTGAATCGTGAAGAACGCTGGGCAGCAGTTGTGCAACAACACATGATAGGCAGCACCTTCGCACCGCGTGAGTGTTCGGTTGTGGCGGTCATATTTTTATTCAGTCATCTTCTTAATACCATTTTTCACTACTCACGATTCCAGGTTCACGATGCACTGAAACTATGAACAAGGCTGACCTGATCAACGAAGTTGCGGCGCGCACCGGGTTGAGCAAACGCGCCGCTGCACGCGGCATCAACGCGGCGTTACGGGTTATCTCAACACAGGTGGTCGCCGGACAGGTCATCACCATCAAAGGTCTCGGCAGTTTGAAATTGAGGCCGAAAAGACGTAGCCTGTTGCCGGTTGCCGGAAAGGCCGAGGCCAAGCGAACCCACGCGACCGGCAACACCGTCACGCTGAAACTGAGCAGGACAGCGTTTAGAACGATAGCGGAAGAGCCTGTAAAGCTCTATCCTCAACCAAGAAGAATTGGAGGCAAGATAACCATGGCAAAAGAGAAAGATCATGACAACAACGAAGCGGCAGCCAGCAGCGACCATAATGCGTTAGGGCTGGATGTGGGAACCAGTCGTCTGGTGTTGGCTGGCGGCGCGATTGATAATGTCAAAACCGAAACCGAAT
This sequence comes from Acidobacteriota bacterium, assembly GCA_016201275.1. Lineage (GTDB taxonomy): Bacteria > Acidobacteriota > Blastocatellia > UBA7656 > UBA7656 > JACQDB01. The sequence continues at coordinate 27,733 of JACQDB010000025.1, read as the reverse complement.
TGAATGCGTTTATCACCGTGCCGTATTCAAAGTTCACCGAAAATATACTCAAGCAAAACAAAATTCATTACTACCAGAATGGCGGCACGGCTTTGCAGGTGTACGGCAATGAAGCCGGGCGTTTCGCCAATGTCTTTAATATCGAAACTCGCCGACCGATGATGGCCGGTACGCTCAACCCCGATGAAGAGCAATCCATGTCGGTGATGGAAGCAATCATTCAACAACTACTGAAACAACCGGGCAAAGGCGAAAGCCTGCGCTTCAGCGTTCCCGGCCCCGGTCGAGATGGCAGCGCCGCTGCCGACCTCGTTTATCACGAAGCCATGCTGAAAAAACTTCTCGACACCAAAGGTTTCAACTCCAAAGGTGTCAACGAAGGCTTGGCGGTGGTCTTCGCAGAATTGGAGAAAGAGAACTTCAGCGGCATCGGCATCAGTTGCGGCGGCGGTATGTGCAACGTCGCTTTGGCCTTTATGTCCATACCGGTGATGACCTTCAGCATCAACAAAGCCGGTGATTATATTGATCGCAGCGTCGCTTCGGTTACCGGCGAAGGCGCGACCCGAATCCGTTTAATCAAAGAAGAGAGTCTGGATTTATCGCACTCGCCGGAAGACAAATTTGAAAGCGCTCTGCACATTTATTATGACGATGTGATTTTGTCGCTGGTCGAATCGCTGCGAAACGCCTTGTCGGATGCCAAGAATATGCCCGGTTCGGAAAAGCCCGTGCCGATTGTGTTGAGCGGCGGCACTGCCATGCCCAAAGGCTTTCTGGAAAAATTCCAACAGGCCGTCGAGCGCGATAAATTCCCGCTGGCGATTTCGGAAATCCGTATGGCGCGTGACCCGCTCACCGCAACCGCTCGCGGCTGTCTGATTGCGGCGCTTTATGATGCGTAAAAATCGTCCGTAGCCCGTGGTCAGTAGAGAAGCGGAAAGCAATAAGCGTAGGGTTGAGAGGCGGTCTGTAACCGCTTCTCAACTGGAATGATGGAATGATATGTTCTTCCCCGTCCCTTAGCTGGTTTGTATAGCGGGTTGCAGGTCTGTGCGATTAGTTGAGCGGCAGGCTGTGGGCGGTCAGAGACCGCCACTAAACTAAGTGCTGTTGAGGCGACTTGCTAAGGACTCATGACCAGAGACTAAGGACAACAAAAGCAACACGCTTGGAATAAAAATCTACGAAATGGTAGAATAACGGCGTTGTCAACAACGCTATTTTTTATTTGAGCCATTTGGAGAACGTCTCATGAAAATCTGTCCCGCGTGTAGCGAAACCTTCAGCGATGATTTCAGTTTTTGCGAACTTGATGGCACCAAGTTAAAGCGGCAAGGCGGCGGAGCGGCGGAGCCGGGGGCGAAAAAAGATTGGTCGCTGCTCGGTCTGGTGCTGGTCTTAGGCGCGGTGTTGATTACCGTGGCGACGATTCTCTTCGCGCCGAAAGCGCGCTTCTCCGCTTCCGGTCCGACCAAAGATTCGGTAGCCGTAGCGCCGCCGCAACAAACGACTTCGCCTACGCCTGCGGTCATAGACACGACGCCTGCGGCGGCTACGGATGCGGTGGCCTCCTCCGACAGCGAAGCGCTGTTGCCGACCACCGAAACCCGGAAGAAGGAGAAAGTCGCCAAGACGGATGCCAGCGGCGCGGAAACTCCCAATCCGAAAGATGCGATGCCAGACCCGGCCAACGATCCCAAAGCCGCGAAAGCCGCCGCTCAACCCAATGAGCAACCGGCGGCGAAAACCGTAGCCAAAACCGAACCTGCCGCCGGTGAAAGCAAAGAAACTGAGCAACCGCACAGCGCTACGCCGGCGTCGGAAGCCAAAGAGCCGCGCAAGGCGGAGGCCAAATCTGCGGCGAAAGAAGCTGCCGGAAAAAAAGATGAGAAGAAGAAAAAGGGCGGTTTCTTTGGCGTTTTCAAGAAAATTTTCGGCAAAGATAACTAACCTCAGCGCCTGTCAAAATCTTATTTCTTTTCGACTTGCAGGCTGTCCTGTATAATGGTGCTGACTTTCTGACCAACAGCGAAGGACTCGACCATGTGGCTGAGGCGAAAAGACAAGCCTGAACCTCCATTTGGAATGCCGCTTGAACCCGTCGTCAAACCGATGGGCTATTCGGACATCAATGAATGCTGGCGTCTGGATCAACGCTGCTTTTCGGATGGCGAAGCCTACGACCGCGAAACCCTGCGCTATCTGCTGTCGCACAACAAATCGTTCTGCTACAAAGTCATCTCCACCTCAAATGAAATGCTCGCGTTTATCATCGGCATGATCGAACCGGATGACACCGGCCATGTAGTCGCCCTGGGCGTCGCGCCGGAACAGCGGCGCAAAGGTTTTGCCATGCAGTTGATGGACGCCGTGGAAAGCAGTTTTCTGAAAAGCGGCATCACCACGGTGCGCCTCGAAGTCCGCACCTCCAACGATGGCGCGCAACGGCTATACGCCAAATTGGGCTACGGCATCATTCGCCGTATGCCGCATTATTACACCAGCGGTGATGATGGCTACTTGATGGTGAAATATTTTTGAGGTGGTTGGTAGTAGAGCAAGGAGAAGAGTCATCCCGCCTTCACGCCAGTGGCAATATTTTCAAACTGGGAGCGAACCTTCTATTCGCATGATTGAAGGGGCAGACAAGGAGGTCTGCGTTCCCGGTACGACCGCCCTTTAACAGACAGCGTGGGCAACGCCTCTACAACATTGTTGGCACGCCGCACAAACGCCGCAATCAAGACCATATGGCGGGCAAAACAAAATGAGCCGTTCGCTGTGTAGAGGCGGTCTTGGATCATTTGTTCCAGTGGGCAAAACTATCTCTAAACAAAGCCTTGTGATCGTGGGCAAAATGAAATTCGCTATATGCGATTTTGACTTCGGCCTTAAACCGTTACCTTGCGGTGCGCGACTAAGCGAAACAAGCCATTGACAGCCAGATGAAGCAAGACATAAACGATCAGCGCCAGCAGGTACGAAAAGACGATTTGATTCGCGCCGTTCGAGGCCGTCGGCACGATGCGTTCAAACGGCGCAAGCAGCGGTCGCGTGACGCCGCCGATGAATTGCACGAAGCCGTTGCCGGTTCGCGCTCCCATCAAGCGAAGCAGGAATTCGAGGCCAATCAGTCCGTAGATAAGATAGAAAAGATAATCTACAAATTGGGACAGGCGGGCGGCGACTCTGCCGCGTCCGGTCTCGCGTTCCATATCTATCGCTTCCTGCACGGCCTGCTGTTTCAATTTGCTGGCCACCTCGGCAACCGCTGCCGATTCCTCCGGCTTGGTACGCGCCGACTCCTGTTGTATGCGGGCATTGACATCGCCATCAATAGTGGCTTTGACCTCTTGATGCGAAGCCTGACGCCGCTCTTCGTCTAACAGCACCTTGTTGGTGTCCTCATCTGGTGTCATCACAATTCTCCTTTCGATGGGCTGCGCTTCAGAGCATCCGGCGTCGGGTCAGCAAACCCAAAACGCCAACAAATACCGCCGCGCCGATAATCGCCCAGATAATCGGGAAACTGGTATGGGCAACTTTCAAGGTATAAATTTCCGGTAAGTTGAATTGCTTGACAGCCCAACTACCAAGCAAAGCGCCGATGAAGCCGAGCGCGATGGAAGTCAGGCAACCGCCGCGCGAATACCCCGTAAGCTTTTGCCCAATCGCCCCTATCACTCCGGCGACCAGCAGCAGTATGATGAAACTTTCTATGGTCAAATTCATGGTCTCTTCCGTTTCTGTTGAACCGCGTCACCACCGACGAAATCAATACGAGTAAAAAGTAAGGGGAGGATTTTTCCTCTCCTCCCCTTTTGGATTTCGCCTAGCGGATGATTTCGTTATCCGGGTTGGCGTCGGTCACATTGATTTGCGCCAACTCGGCTTGTAAACGCTGCCAGTCGGCGCTCACGGTTGCCGAAAGCGTCAACTGCGTGTAGCGCTTCATCAGTCGCTCCAGCAAACGCGCCTGTCGGACCAACGCCTCGGCTCCGCCTCTGACGGCATCCGGGTCAGTGATCGAAACGGTCAACTGATAATAGAGTTGCGCCGCCGCCTGTAGGCTGTTGAGCTGCGACAAGATTTGCACTTCGTTCTGCTCCAGATTGCGGCGACTGTCAAAAGTGATCTGGCCGCGATTATTGCGAATATTCAAATCCCGCTGATAACTCTGCAACAGACGCAGCGCAAGCGTAGCGATTTGTCGAGGATTGCCGATGCTGGTGCCGCCGGTCGTGCCGCCAGTCGTGCCGCCGGTTGTGCTGCCACCGAGCAAGTCAACGGTAAAATCTCGTTGCGGCCCGTGAATGTTGACGCGGGTTACATTGGCCAGATTCTTGTAGGTCTCGGTGAACGGGCGATGGTCGGTGGTCGTTCCCTGAGTATATGGCGACGGCGTGCCGCGCACATAAACGTGCAGGGTGTTGCCGGTCACAAAGCGATTGACAAAAATTTCCCAGCCGCTGCCTTGAGTGTGAACATCCATGCTGATGCGAATCGAATCGCGGTCAAGGCGTTCGGCGCGAGGGTTGACGATGTCAATCGGCTTGGCTTCGTATCCGGCTTCGCTGACGATGCCGAGCAGTTGCGCCGTTCGCATATCCAGGTCGCCGTTAACCGGCAGATTATTATTTTGCTGTAGCTGGCGAATCGCCGTGTGCGTCGCCGTGGTCATCTGGCCGTTGATCTGGCCGTTGTAATAGCCGCGATCCCTGAGCGTAGTTTGGGCGTAGCGAATGGTTTCCGCCGAGGTAAAAACATTCGGCGGCGGCGGATTGTCAACATCGGTCGAGATGCCCAGCGCCTGCGCGGTTGCCGTATCCAAATCGCCGCTGACACTAAGATTGCGGTCGTGCTGAAAATTGCGAATCGCGGCGCGTGTGGCCTGATTCATTGCGCCATTGAGCGGACCTTCATAGAAGCCACGGTTACGAAGCGCGGCCTGCGCCGAGCGTATCGCATCAACCGAAGTCAAAATAGTTTGCGAGGGCGCTCCGCTGTTGTAATCACCATCGTGAAAGACTCGATCACCGGCGACATTGACGGTGCTGGTGTCAGCCGTGAAGGAGCGTTCCACCATCATTCCGAATTCGCTGCCGGGCTGCACTTCGGCCTTCTCGCCTTTGCCTAGAAATACGCCTATGGTGCCAAGCACCGCGCCGACCCCTGCGCCCACTGCCGCGCCCTGGCCGCCCCCGGTCACTGCGCCGATTACCGCCCCTGCGCCCGCGCCGCCACCGATGAAGATCACAGCACGGCGTGTCCGGCTGCCGCCTGAAATGCGATCTTCAGCGCTGATGTCCTGTTCGATCTTGCGTCGCCCTTCTTCGTTGAGCGTCGTCAGCGTGCCATCCACGGGAATCGAACTGCCGTTGGCAAGAATGATTCTGTCAAAGGCTACGGCAAGGGTTCCGGCTTTGCTGCCGCGCTCTGCCGGGGTCACACTGGTGACGTGGCCTTCGACCTTCGCTCCAACCGGCACAACCGTGCGACCATCTACACTTACCGCACGAAAGACGGTTGCGGTAAAACGATCCCCGACCTGCGAAGAATCCGAACTCACGTAAGTGTCCATCTTGAGCGCAATGATAGTGCCTACAGGCACCGTGGCGGCAAGCGGTTGTCCGCTTGCCAACGCAACTACGGCCAACATCAGCGCCAGTGACAAACCGAAACTGATCATCCTTTGATAATATTTATTCATAATGAACTTCTCCTTTTATTGCTGTTTTTTCATGGCGCGTCCCGCAAGGCTTGCTGCATATCTAGCCCTGCGACGCGCCGCGTTCTCTATCAATTTTTCCTATACGCCTTTGATATTGCGTCGAGAGGGTTGATGGCATCCGCAGAATGATCGCTGCGGATGTTATGCAGGATCGCCTTCGGGCGTTCCCGGCAGTAAGAATGGGCGATTGAGGTGAGTGCGCTAGATAATTCTTCGGCGGCCACCGAGCAGATTGACGACCAAAACGATGGCCGCCACTACCAGCAACAGATGAATCAAGCCGCCACCAACATGGCCGATCATCCCCAGCAACCACAGAACCAGAAGAATAATAAAGATTGTCCAAATCATAATGCACCTCCAGTGCCTTTATTCGCATTGACCGGTTCGAGTGTGCCAACGCCTTTCTCAACAACCCGGTTGCTATTTCATGCTACGCTAATTGGCAATGAATTTCAGTGCAATAAAGAACATAGTTAAAAATACCTGACAGCCGACGATGGAAGGCGCAATTATTCTTGCACGGGCAGCACGCCATTGAGCTTTCGCAGGTGCTTGAGTTGCGGCCTTGCGCCACTACCAATTTATTTTGGCGCGAAAACCCGATTGAGCTATCAGGAAAGCCGGAAGCCGTGTATGGTTAGACTTATTCCTTCCGGTGCTACCTGCAAACTTTTATGGGTGTCTGTCATCAACCGGGTACTCTTTATCTCTGTTCAGCAGCGGCTGTTTCCAGAAGTGAAGAGAGGTTATCCATCGCTTTCTCTTCGATGCAGTCGAGGTTGGCTGACCATGCCAGAGGTCAGCGTTACGCAGAAAGAGGCTCTGAATGTTGCGACATCGCAAGCTCGCTTTATTATCGGAAAACCGCATCCTCGCGTCGCTGCCCGACAGCGATTATCAGCGCCTGTTGCCTGATCTCAAGCCCGTGTCTTTGCAATTGGGCGACATCCTTTATGCGGCGGATGAGACCATCCGCTATGTCTATTTCCCCATCAAAAGCGTGGTGTCATTCATCTGGAATACGGCAAATGATTCGACCATTGAAGTCGGCATGGTGGGCAGCGAAGGGATGACCGGAATCTGCATTATTGCAGGCATCAAAACGCTGCCTTATCAATCGGTCGTGCAAGGAGCGGACGGCGCGATGAAGATCAAGACTACGGCTTTGATGACCGAATTCAACCGCCATGGCGCATTGCACCATCTGCTGCTGCAATATATGCACGGCCTGTTTATACAGGTCGCACGCACCGCCGTGTGCAATCGCATTCATCCCATACAGGAACGCTTCTGTCGCTGGTTGCTGATGATTCGGGATCGCACCAGTTCCGATGAGTTGTATCTCACGCATGAATTCATCGCCAGTATGTTGGGAGCGCGACGCTCGGATGTCACGCTTGCCGCAGGGCTTTTGCAGAAGGCCGGCTTGATTCGCTATAGCCGTGGTCACGTTTCGGTGTTGGACAGCCAACGCCTGATGGCGACCGCCTGTGATTGTTATCGCATCAGCAAAGCCGAGTTCAATCGCATAGGGCTTGGCTACTAAGCCAATTGCCTTTATGTTTGTCATCAAACATATGCTATACTGCGCCCTGCTGAATATTTGCATTCACAACTTCCGACACCAGGCCAATCTACACGAAGAAATGCCTTGTGCCGCCAGTTGCCTTGCAAGAGGGGACCGATAGGCTGAATTCGTCAAACCTCTGTGGCTGGATAACACATTGAGGCACCGGTTAAACGCAAGCGGATTTCTCTTCATCACGGCTCCGGACGAATTAATCACCTGACCATAAGCGGCAGTCGAACGTCCATAACTAATCATCAACAGTACGATGCCGTCTGCCGACGGCGTATAGAGAATTGTCGGATTGCCAGCACCAGTGAATTTCCGCGATGCGTCAATAGAAGTGTGCGCTGAAAAACCGCCGCAGCACTGAGCGTCGCAATCCGCCGGATCATGCCGAAGCCTATGAAGTACGCTTCCAGCCGCCGCCGGATTCACCGCCGCACCGCACTGTCCGCTTGATGCAGGAAGAACACCGTCTGACAGCATCACGAATCGTTCGTTAGCAAGAAAGGAACTTATGAAAATTTTACTTTTTAATCCCGACAACGGCATCACCCGCAACTTCATGCCGCACCTATGGATGTTTCTGCTCAAGTCGTTGACGCCACCCGAACATGAAGTGGTGTTGATTGACGGCAATGCCCAGCGCATGGACGAAGAAGGCATTGCACGGTTTGTGCGTGAAGAAAACATCGGCTTGGTCGGCATCGGCGCGATGACCCGTATGATTCAGAAAGCCTATCGCATGGCCGATGCGATTCGCGCCGCCGGAGTGCCGGTGGTGATGGGCGGCCCGCACGTCACCGAAGTGCCGGACGAAGCGCTCGGACGCACAGGCGGACCGCGCCACGCCGATGCCGTAGCCCTCGGTGAAGCCGACGAAACCTGGCCGCAGATTGTCGCCGATGCGGCACGCGGCCAACTCAAAGACACCTATGCGCCGCTTGACGAAACTGGCAAAGAACGCAAGCCCAGTCTGCAACCGTATCCGACCATTCCTTGGGAGACTATGGATTTGACGCAATTCAATCTAGTGCCCAAATTTTTTCAACCTCTGTTGAAACGTCTGGGCGATGGTTGGGGCAGCTTTCGTCTGATTCCGATTGAATCGGGACGCGGTTGCCCGTATGGTTGCGAGTTCTGCACCGTTACTGGATTCTTCGGCGACTCCATACGCTTTCGCACCAATGAAAGCGTCGTCGAAGAGATGCTGCGCTTGAAAGCCCGCGCCCACCAGGAAGGCGGTCAGATTGCCGTCTTCTTCATTGATGATAATTTCGCCATCAACGTCAAACGCACCAAATCCTTGCTGCGCGATATTATCGCCGCTGGCGCGCAGATGAATTGGGTGGCGCAGATCAGCGCCAATCTGCTGCGCGACGAAGAATTGGTTGACCTGATTGCAGCTTCGGGCGGCAAATGGATTTTCATCGGCATGGAATCCATAGACACCGCCAACCTAGCCATTGCCAACAAAGGCTTCAACAAACCGGACGAGTACAAAGGCGTGCTGGAACGTCTGGTGCAGCGCGATATTCACGCCATCACTTCCTTCATCTTTGGTATGGATAACGACAAGCCCGGCGCGGCAGACCGCACACTGGCACAGATACGCACCTGGCCTGCGGGATTGCCGGTGTTTGGCACTTTGATTCCCTTTCCTTCGACGCCGCTGTATGATCGGTTGGCGGTAGCAGGACGTTTGACGCGGCCACAGCACTGGCTGGATTTTCAACCCTACAAGATGGCACATACGCCGCTGAAGATGACCATCGAACAAACTCATGAAGAGGTGAATCACGCCTGGGCAAGTTCCTACAGCCCCGAAGCCATCGCTGCCGCCGTGGATTCGATTCGCGATAAACCACTCGGTCATCGCTTGAACATACTGATTGCGCGCTTGTGTTTTCGCGGCATCTATTTTCCGCAGATGGGCAAACTTGCCTGGCTCAAAGTGATTGCCCAAAACCGCCACACCATCTTCAAGCTCGTCAAGGAAGCGCTGAACAATCGGCGCAAAGCGCGCCACTTGCCGAAAGCCGTCAGCCCGAACACCGACCTCGAAAGACCGATTTAACGTCGCCGGGCTTTAGCATAGCCGCGCTCGCCGCAACGCAACAGCAACACGGCGAGCGCGGCTATACGCAGGCTTCGCGAGTGAAGAGGTTCGCACGATAGCCGAACCTCTTCACTCGCGGCATTGATTCGCGGCTTCGCGAAGCCGCTGCCGTTTACCAAATTATTAAGTAACTAGAGCGTGGCGCAGGAATGGATGTTTTATCCAGATATTGTGTGCGATGGTTTGACTATCTACAACATATGGGCGGTTACTGGAATTCTGCGACACGCTCTAATTACATTATCAAAGCTTTTCATCGCTGCGGCGAGTTCTCAAGCCGGTAACGCACGAATGCGCTTGTTCGATATTACGAACATCTGTTCGATATTATGAAGACGATTGATACGGGTTGAAATCGCTATCTTTCCATCTTCGCGTCGTGAAGCTCCAGTGATAAATCAACACGAAAAACGGCAAGATGGACAGCACCCCCAAAGTTAGCAGGATATAGCCGCCGTTCATAACGCCCTGCTCGACTTTGACAGTGATGGTCATCGGTTGTTGAATCTTTTCCCAGCGCACATCCAAACCGAGAATGTATTGTCCGGCGGGCATGGCCGACAAATAATCGTTGCTGCTGGTCTTGCCTTCGCTCCACGATTCGCCATCATCCACGCCATGATAATACTCGATGGGCAGGGAAAATCCCTCGCTTTCATTGGTCTCGTTGTTGATGACATCGCCTTGCACATCTACCCAAGTGTTATCAATAGTGGCTGACGCCGTGATGCGTATGTTCTGCCACGCTTTCAATTCAAACGGGTCGGTGAAACGCACCTGTGAATCATCGGGGTTCTTCAAAGGGTCAAGCACATAAGTCTGCTCGAAAACTTTGCGGTCGGGGCTGATGACTCCGAAAATTATCAGCAGCACCAGCGCCGCCACCATAAACCACAACCAGTATTTGTAAATCTTCTTGTGCAGGAAGGGCTGATTGGGCGCGATGTTGTTGGGCTTGGGCAGGCCGCTGATGCCAAACGCCTTTTCCACCTCGTCGCGTTGCAGATAAGTGCCGAGCGACCAGTTCACTTCGCCGGTCTTCGGAGCATTAGGGGTTTTCTGTTGCGCCGCGCTCAACGAAATTTCCCGCGACAACATCAGCGGCGGGGCGATGAAATCGGCAGCCTGCACTTTTTCGCCATAAGTCACCTGCCAATAAAATTCTCCGGCCACATATTCAACGGTCGCAGCGGTGTCTTGAAAAATACGAAAATTCTTGCCGCCAAAACGCACATTGCGTCCGCTGTCCATCACTTCGCCAAGTGACACCACCTGCACAAAATTCCAATGGTCATCGCTACGCACCAGCCAGCGAAAGCCGACCTGCGGATTATAGAGCAGATACTCTTCCCAAAAATATTTCTGATCAAAGGTGACGCTGCGCTGCATGAAACCGATCAAGGTGTATTGCACATCATTGAAAACGCCGCTTGAACCGAGGGGAAGAATCGGCACTACGCGACCGGGTTTCAGGGCTTTGAAATATTCGAACTTCCAACTTTTGACATCAAGCAGCGCACCGCAATTCGGGCAGGCGACGCGCTCGGTCACATCCGGCGCACGCAACGCCATAGGCCCACCGCATTGCGGACAGTTCAATTGTTTAGCGGTGACTCGTTTGGCTTCGCGTTCCGGGGCGCGTGCCGTAGCCGGAAAGCCGAGCATCTCCAGAGGAATTTCGCGGCCTGCAAAAAACGTGGGTGGCACGTCGCTGTAATCAAGCGTAGCGAATTCGCCATGCGCGCCCGACAGATCAGCGTAGTAATATTTTCTGCCCGGTATGAGAGCGTAAGGAATTTCGCCTTTCGCGCCGAGCGCTGTAGCGACGCCGGTTTCCGCAACCACCAGCGGCACAGCGCCGCCCAGCGAGGGAATCGGCTGCCCAAGTTGCAGCATCTCGAAAGGCATAATCAAACGCTGATCAACCGGTCTGGCAAAGGTCATGTAAAAACGGCCTTGGGCTTCCGCCAGCCACCCCCAGCGCCCATCGGCAAACAGGGCGTACCATTCATCCCACACGCCGCCCGCTTGATGACCCAGTTGAGCGCGTCCGGTCAATTGAAACGGCACGCCTTGATAGACGCCCGACAAACCTACATCGAGAGGCGAGCCGGTATCCACCAGGTCAGCGACTTTGCCCAGGTCTTGCAGATTCTTATCGCCGCGAGCAATGGCCGAGTTGCAATAGTCGCAGACCACCACGATGGACGAACCGGTTTTGAACGTGATTGGCCCGCCGCAAGCGGGACAAGTGGCTTCCACTAGACTCATGCTCCCTGTCTCCCCTTCTCCGTGTCTCCCTGTCCTCGCGTCTCCGTGTCTCCCTGTCCTCGCGTCTCTAGCTCTTCCGCGTCCGCGCCGCGTTCGGCATAACGCACGGTCACTTGGGTAGCGCCAAGTCTGGCGCGCAACTGCGCCGACCACGACCATTCGGGGCGCGCCTTGCAGCAATAAAGGTTAAAAGTAGCGATGCCGGTTTCAGGATAGGTATGACAAGCGAGATGCGATTCGGTGAGCAGATATAAACCGGTGACGCCGCCCGGGTCGGGGAATTGATGCCACAGCGGTTGCCCGACCACGCGGAGGTCTAAATCATTGATGATTTGTTTGCAGATAGCCTCCAGCGTTCGCACCTCGCGCAATCGTTGCGGCGAACAATCCAGAGCATCAACCATCCACTCAGTGCCTACATTCATCATGGCATTTTCGGGAAAAACCTTCTTAGGATTGTGGACAAAATAAAGTGCAGTCCGGTACAGGCGACCCTGCGGTGGTCGCCTGTACCGGGCCTGGGAAAATCGCTCAAGTCTTGCAGGTTATTTCATTCACAATGCTTAAAAATTTGCTGTCGCAACGACGCCCGGCCAACTCAATTCTGACGCGAAGAAACTGTTGAGACCGTCATGCGCCGCGCCAATATTATCTTCATCAAAGCGCCCAGAGCATAGCACGCGCCCCTTGCAAGATAAAAGCGCCGCCGTGCAGAATTCGCCACAACTCGGCCTTGCCTCAACACGCAGGCAATTTTTTTCGGTAGATCAAGCAAGTCAAACGCTCTTGGCGAGAGTCTTTGCCTTTTCACTTTTTACTTTTGTCTTGCGGTTCATTACATTGGAATCTAAGCTCGACTTTGTACATTTTTCAGAGGCGAAGCAGCCTTGCTAATCCCCCCGACTGCCGTCGGGGGATAGTTAAAATCCAACCTATGAAACGCTGCCTACGATAATCGAATCCCCCCGATGGCAATCGGGGGATAGTTAAAATCCAACCTTGCCCGAGGCTCAAGGCTGGACTTTTCAGATGAATGGCCAAACCGCCTCGGCTCTCCATTGGTAGATTTTTTAGTGGCGAAGCAGCCTGATTTCATCGGCTTTTTCACCCCTGGGAATTATTGAGCCTCACCTCAACAAGCTGAGGTTCAATAATTCCAAGCGCGAACCGCAACGTCAGTGCGTGATTGGTGTTGTTTAATCTGAAATTGTACAAAGTCGAGCTAAGGATTGTGGATGAAATAAGACGCAATTCTTGAGGTTCAGAGGTACGCCTTTAGGCGTGAGTTGACGCAGACGCTTCACGCCTAAAGGCGTACCTCTGAACTTGCACTTGATTTCATCCACCATCCTAAGTTTGTTGACATTAGTAGGGGCAGGGCTTGTCCCTGCCCGGATCGCCGCAGGCGATGACCAGCATTGTGCTTCGCAAAATCTGGGCAGGGACAAGCCCTGCCCCTACTCCATTCCTCAAAACTAAAGTAATTTAGGTTCCAGTGTATTCATTGGCATAAAAATGCTGCTGGCCCTTGGCGTTTACGAAGTCATCTCCGGCGGCGGTGATTCGCTGGGCATCAATTGTATGCTGTCAATTTCGACGGCTTCGGCGCGAATTTTTTCCAGCCCTTTATAAGCGCGGTAGTGATGAAAGACGACAAGAATCAACCCGACCACCGGAATGGAAAAGAAGATGCCCAGGAGTCCGGCGATTTCGGCTCCGGCAAGAATCGCCATGATGACCAGAAACGGCGGCATATGGATGCCTTCGCCAATGATGCGCGGATAGATCACATAATCCTGCACCAGACGCAGGACGAGCAGAAAGACAGCGGCTACTAGCGCGGTCTTGAAAGAATAAATCGCCGTCAAACTGAAGATGACGACCGCCGCAATCAAAGGACCAGCCAGCGGCACGAATTCCATCAGCGCCGCCAACACTCCCAAGACGATGGCATAAGGCGCACCGATGATCGCCAAACCAAGGCCCACCAGAAATCCTACGACGATGCAGGCAGTGATTTGCGCCCGTATGTAGAGGGCTATGGTTTTGCTCATATCGAGCAGCATCCAGCGAACGCGCTTTTTCAACTTTTCATTGGGCAGAGATTCGACGAAGGCTTCGCCAAAAGAATGCGCGTCCTTCAACATAAAGAACGAAATAATCGGAATCAAAATCAGCCACGGCAGGTATTGCAGATAGGTCAGCAAGCCCAGTAGATTCTCGCGCAACCACGGCAACAGCGCTTGAGCCACTTGGCTGATCTGCTCCTGCAAATAATCCTGCACATTGGGCGACAGGTTCAAATGCCGCATCCAGCTATTGGCGTCTTTGATGGTCTTGTTGATATTGGCAGAGGCCGAAGTCATATAGGTCGGCAGATTGGTGGTCAGTTGCGTCACCTGCTCCCACAGCATCGGCAGGAAGATTTGCATGGCAATGAACAAGACGCTGCCCACCACCACATAGACCGCCAGAATCGCCGCCCATCGGGGCAGTTTCACTTCACGTCCGCGTATATAAATCGGACTCTCGAAGAGGCTGACGATAGGCGCAAGCAGATACGAGAAGAAGACCGCTATCAGCAGCAGTAACAGCAGGGTGCGAATCTTGTATAGCAACCAGATGGCAATCAACAGGCCAATGATAATGGCGATCACGCGGACAAACACATGGGTCCAGACGCGAATCATTTGCGGTTGATCGGGTGTCCCTTTTTTCAATTGCGCCTCCGGCAAACTCAGTTTTTGTTGCTACTCATGAAACGATGGTTGAGGGGTTGGCGGTTTTGCGAATGGCGACAGCAAGAAAAACGGCCTAAGCTTTTGCAAGCTCAGGCCGCCCACGTCAACCGAAATTGTCAGTTCACAATTTGCTCAACGGCTGTTTGCTGTCAAACCAGTGGCGTTAGTCTTTTTGCGTACCACCAGTTTTGAGGGCAGCCCGTTCTTTGCGAAACTCTTCGGCCATGATTTTGGCGTTGGGCAATTCAGCGATGGCGCGTTGCACCTGCACATCGCCTTCCAACAAGACCTGGCTGGCGACTTCCTGACCATAGGCAGCAGTAATCACTTCATAGCGAATCTGGCGTCTGACCCAATCCATATCTTTCAGCAAGCGTGCGTCATCGGCCTTGGCGTCCTTGTACTCTTTTTTGTAGTCGGCCAGATATTTCTTAAACGCCGCCATCACTTTGTCATTGATGACATAATCGCTTGCCGCCAGCCGATGCGAGTGATCGGGGGCGTGGTCAATTTTGAATTCCGGCAATCCGGCAATCTGACCATTGACCAGTTGACGGGCAAATTGAAAGGTCGGCTCCCACCAGGTGCGGCGATAATCTATCTCTTTCGGAGACGGTTTCACTGCTACATCTGGGTCAATGCCGCCGCCGCCATAGACGATGCGCCCGGCATCGGTGCGCTTCTCTTCGGTGCGTTTGGTGGTGTCGCGGTCGGAGTGAAAAATATAATCATAGAACGAGCGATTCTCATAAGCGCGCTGAATCATGCGTCCGCTCGGCGTGTAATAATGGCCGGTGGTCAAGGTCAGCCCCGAACCATCGCGCAGCGGAAAGACGTTTTGCACCAGCCCCTTGCCAAAGCTGTTTTCGCCCACCAGTCGGGCGCGGTCGTGATCTTGCAACGCACCGGCGAGAATCTCCGAAGCCGAGGCCGAGCCGCGATCAATCAACACCACCAGAGGGTATTCATCGGGCGTGCTGTTGCGCGACCCCAGATCACGCGGCGGGAAAATATCCTGATTGCGTCCGCGCATGGAAACGACTTTCTGGCCGCTGTATAAAAACAGGCTCGCCACTTTGTTGGCCTGATCCACCAGACCGCCGCGATTGCCGCGTATGTCGAGGATGAGTTGCGTCATGCCTTGACTCTTCAAATCAGCAATGGCGCTACGCATTTCGTCGGTGGTGGTGAAATTGAAACCGCGAAACAGATTGATGTAGCCGATGCCGTTGCCAATCATGCCATAATTGGGAATCGAAGGCAGCGGCACGCCGCGCCGCACGAGTTTGAATTCCAGCGGCTCGGCAACTCCGGCGCGTTTGACTTTTACCGTGACCGGCGTGCCTTCCGGGCCTATGAGTTTAGTGGACACCTGATTGGAACTCAGGCCAAGGGTGGATTCGCCGCTGATTTCGACAATCTGATCGCCGTAGCGCAGACCGGCGCGATAAGCCGGAGTATCGTTGAACGGTGAAGTGATATAAACCTTATCATTGCGCTGCGCGATATACGCGCCGATGCCGGAATAGCGACTGCGTTGATCGTTTTGAAATTCCTCCCACTCTTTGCGATCAAAGTAGGAAGAGTGCGGGTCAAGGGTATGCAGCATTCCGAGAATCGAAGCTTTATAGACCTTGTCGAAATCGAGCTTGTCGGCATAATTGGCCTCGGCAATGGTCATGGCAGTCAAAAGATCCGTAGTGATTTTCTTGCGGCTTAGATAATCATTGCCATCGCCGCCGGAAAACCGTTGCGAGGTATGCGCGCCAGCAAATACCAATGGCAACAACAATGCCATGACGAGTAACAAGTAGCGGTTGATTAATTTCATGCGTTCGCTTTCCCTTCACCGGACGCCGTCAGAAGCCTGGCCTTTGACGGAAACTGCCAATTCAAATATTCAGTCTTGATGCGTGTTCAGACTGGGTAAGGAAATTCTAAAGGAAACAGATGCAGAAAACAACTGATGTCTGTTTGCAAATTTGAAGCGCTGAGAAACGCCGCTCTCAAGGAATGCCGAATACCACCTCGTCTGCCCTTTACTTTTCCATACGGCTTTTCCAAGCGGTTGGCAGCGCGTCTCCATCTACTCTTTGCTCAGGCGGTCATGATTCATCAAGACCTGTTTGATAACCTCGGCGCGCTGCTGCGCGGCGCTGGCTTTTTGCAATAAGGCTTCGGCCTCCTCGCCCTCCGCGCTCTGGCTCAGATGCTCGGCCAGATGACGCATCAATATGGCGCTTTCTTCCAGCGCACGCACCGCATTCCACATGGTGTTTTCGATATTGTCGTTCAACTCTGCCAACAGGCTGTTGACCGAAAAAGCGTGTCCGGTGTGACAGCGAAAGCGCAACAAATTGCTGTCCTTCATCTGTAACAACGTGCCGTGGCATTCCGGGCAGGTGTAAATAGAAGGTTCGCCTAAGGTCATCACTCCGGCGCGCATGGCGCTTTTTTCGGCAGCGATCTCGACTTCAATATCCAGTTCTTCCGGCATCGCAAAACCTCCTTCATCCGTGGCGGCTTCCGGCGTCAGGCGCGCAAGGAGCGGCGCGATCTCAACAAGCGGTACGCAGTAATCAACGGTGATATGCCGCAGAACATTGAGCGGCATCGAGGGCGCGACAGCCTCCAACGGGTCTTGCACAATGGCCGTGCCGCCGCGCCGTTTCACCGCCCAGATTCCGGCGGTGCCGTCATCGAGTCCGCCGGTCAAAATCACCCCGATGACGCGCCCACCATAGGCGCGCGCTGCCGAGCGAAACAGCGGGTCAACCGCCGGGCGAAAGCGATTCTCTTTCGGGCCGCGCGTCACACGCATCGTATCATTGGCTTCAAGCAGCAGATGATGATCAGGCGGCGCTACATAAATATGTCCGGAGCGTATCGCTTCCCCATCTTTCGGATGCAGAGCAGGCAAGTGTCCAGCCCGCGACAGGATGTCGGCCAGCACGCCGGGACTTTGCGGCGCAATGTGCAGAACGATGAAGAGGCTCGCCGAAAAATTCTTTGGCAATGCGCCAACCAGAAGTCTCAGCGCATCAAAGCCCCCGGCGCTTGCGCCAATTACCACGATATCTTTTTTCCGCATCGCTTCCCTCGCTTATGTGGTGAATACAAAATGATCGAGAAAAATTTTCAGCCCATCCATACGATGCGTTCGCAATCGGAGTCAATCAATTCAACGGTATTCATGCACTAAGGTTATCTTGTCACGCTCGCCTGTATGCAATTGTACTGTACAGGGTTGGGCGATTGCACTACACTTGCACCAGTATTTTTATTTTCTTGAATTCATTTTAACGAAAGACGCACGCCAAAAGATTTTGCAGCAGAGTCCTCTTGCCTGTGCGTACAGGGATTTATCCAATGGCAGATACACCCAAACGCGGCACTCGCACCAATAACAAGCGCACCAATAACAAGCGCACCAATAACAAAAAGCCGCCGTTTCTGGTAGTCGGCTTTGGCGCGTCCGCCGGGGGCATCAAGGCGCTGGAAACCATCTTCGAGCGCATGCCTGCCGATGCCAATATGGCGTTTGTAGTCATACTGCATCTGTCACCCGAACACGAAAGCAATCTGGCGGCGATGCTGCAACGCAAGACCGCCATGCCGGTCATACAGGTGCAGGAACAGATTGCCGTCCAACCCAATCATGTGTATGTCATTCCGCCGATCCAGCATCTGGCGATGGAAGACGGCCACATACGCCTCATCGAACCCGAACAGCAGCGCGGTCGCCGCGTCCCTGTTGATCTCTTTTTTCGCTCGCTGGCCGAAGCCTACACGACACACGCCGTCGGCATCGTGCTTTCGGGAACCGGAACCGACGGCACCATAGGGCTGCGCCGCATCAAGGAACGCGGCGGCGTCTCTATCGCCCAAGACCCGCAGGAAGCCGAGTATGACGGAATGCCGCGTAGCGTCATCAACGCAGGGCTGGTGGATTTCGTCTTGTCGGCGACAGACATACCGCGAAAACTGGTGACCTTGCGCCAGACCACCGAACGCCTACCCAACTGGCCGGAAGGCGACCAACTGCCCGATGAAGCCGATGCCGAAGCGGTGCGCGGGGTGCTGGCATTTTTACGGGCGCGCACCAATCACGACTTCAGCAATTATAAACGCTCGACCATACTGCGCCGCATCGCCCGCCGTTTGCAGGTCAACAATATCGAGGAGATCAGCCATTATCTGCAATTCCTGCGCGACCATCCCAGCGAAGCCCCCGAACTCTTGAAAGACCTGCTCATCAGCGTCACCAATTTCTTTCGCGACGCGGAATCCTTCGCGCTCCTGAAAGAGGAGATTACGCCGCGCCTGTTTGAAGGCAAGGAACTCGGCGATCAAGTGAGAGTATGGGTGACGGGCTGCGCCACCGGCGAAGAAGCCTATTCGTTTGCCATTATGCTGCTTGAATACGCCGAGACGCTTGAGCAACCGCCGAGCGTGCAGATTTTCGCCACCGACATAGACGACGAGGGCATCGCGCACGCACGCGACGGCGTGTTCCCGGAAAGCATAGAGGCCGACGTTTCGCCCGAACGCCTGCGCCGCTTTTTTCACAAGGAAGGTCATCATTATCGCGTTAAAAAAGAGGTGCGCGAAGCCGTACTCTTTGCGCCGCATAATGTGCTGCGCGATCCGCCGTTTTCCAAACTCGATCTGGTGAGTTGTCGCAATCTGCTGATCTATCTCAACCGCGAAACCCAGGAGCGCGTGCTGGAAATTTTTCATTTCGCTCTGCGCCCGAACGGCTTTCTGTTTCTGGGCGCTTCCGAATCCGCCGAAAGTTTGCCCGACCTCTACACCTCCGTAGATAAAAAGCATCGCGTCTATCTGCGCCGTCCGATGATCGCTCCGTCGCCTTTTCTGCCGGAGATGCCGATGTCCGGGCGTTGGGAAGTGCGGCTGCCCAATGTCCTCACCGTAGAGAAAAAATCGGTCACTTACAGCGAGTTGCATCATTCGCTGCTTGAGCATTTCGCGCCGCCCAGCGTCTTGATTAACAAAGATTATGAGATCGTTCATCTGAGCGAAAACGCCGGACGCTATCTGCGTTTTGCCGGAGGCGAACCGTCGCGCAATCTGCTCAAAGTTGTCCACCCGGATTTACGGCTGGATTTACGCGCCGCGCTGTTTGCCGCCTTGCAGGGCAAGCTGGAGAGCGAAGTTCGCAATGTGCGTCTGAAACTGGATGGCGAAAATCACCTGATCAATATACTGGTGCGCCGCATCGAGCGCCCGGAAGCGGTACGCAGTTTTCTGCTGGTCATCTTTGAAGATGCCTCGACAATCACCACCTCAGAGAGCGCGGTGGAAGTGCCAACCCAAAACGAATCGTCGGAAATCGAGATGGTGGTGCGACAACTCGATGACCAGTTGCAACGCACCAAAGAACAACTGCGCTCGACCATCGAACAGTACGAAACCTCGACCGAAGAATTGAAAGCCTCGAACGAAGAGTTGCAGGCCATCAATGAAGAGTTGCGCTCGACGACCGAAGAACTGGAAACCAGCAAGGAGGAGTTGCAATCGGTCAACGAAGAATTGACCACCGTCAATCATGAATTGAAGGAGAAGGTGGATGAAATCAGCCGTTTCAACAGCGACTTGACCAACCTGATGGCTTCGACAGACATCGGCACCATCTTTCTGGATCGCGGCCTCTACCTCAAACGCTACACCCCGCGTGTGCAGGATTTGTTCAACGTCATTGCTTCCGATCTGGATCGCCCGTTCATCCATCTGACGCACAAACTTGATTATAACGATCTGGCCGAAGATGCCGAAAAAGTCTTGCAGACTCTGATGCGCGTCGAACGCGAAGTCCGCAGCCAGGACGGGCGCTGGTATTTGGCAAGGCTGTTGCCCTATCGCACAATGGAGGACAGGATTGACGGCGTGGTGCTGACCTTTGTGGACATCACCGAGCGCAAAAACAGCGAAGCGCGGTTGCGCGCCAACGAAGAGCATCTGCGAATGATTGTCGAAAGCACCAAAGATTACGCCATATTTACGCTCGATATGGAAGGGCGCATCAAAACCTGGAGCGCCGGAGCGACGCACATCTTTGGTTTCGCGGAGAGCGAAGCCGTCGGCCAACTTGCGGAAATAACCTTCACCGCAGAAGACCGCAAACAGCAAATCCCGCAACTAGAGATTGCCAAAGCGCTGGCCGAAGGACGCGCTGAAGACGAGCGCTGGCAATTACGCAAAGACGGTTCGCGCTTTTTTGCCAGCGGCGTGATGACGCCTATGCGCGATCACGAAGCCGCCGGATTTGTTAAAGTGCTGCGCGATTTGACGGCGCACAAATTTTCCGAAGAAGAGTTGCGCCGCTCCCGCGACGAATTGGAAAGCCGCGTCACCGAACGCACCGCCGAATTGGAAAAAGCCAATCGCGCTTTACAAAAAGAGATCGCCGAACGCAGCGCGGCGCAAACCCAGGTGCAGGAATTATTGCGCCGCATCGTCAGCGCTCAAGAGTTGGAGCGCCAGCGCATCGCCCGCGATGTTCACGATATTTTCGGCCAGCAATTGACAGCGCTGCGCTTGAAACTGGAATCGTTAAAAGAGTGGAGCAAAGAGCAACCCGCTTTGCTCGACCAACTGGAACAGACGCAGGCGTTGGCCAGACGCTTGGACACCGAAGTGGATTTTATGGCTTGGGAGTTACGCCCCTTGACGCTTGACCAACTCGGCATGGTGGCAGCCTTCGAAGGCTTCATCCAGGATTGGTCGAAACATTTTGGCATCGCCACCGATTTTCATACTTCCGGCATGGTGGCGGTACGCCTGAACCCGGAAATCGAAATCAACCTCTATCGCATCGGGCAGGAAGCCTTGAATAATGTCTATAAACACGCCAACGCCAGCCGCGTGGATATTATTCTGGAACATCGCAATCCGTCGGTCATACTGGTTATCGAAGACAATGGCAAAGGCTTCGACACTTCAGAGAAATTGAATTTAGAGAGCGGCATCGGCTTGCTCAGTATGCGAGAGCGCGCCGCCTTGGTGGGCGGCACGCTGGAAATCGAATCCACCCCCGGCAAAGGCACGACGGTCTTTGCGCGCATACCGGTGCAGTCGGCCAAGCGGAAAGGAAAGCCCTAATGGAAAAATATCGCATCCTGCTGGCCGAAGACCACGCGATGGTACGCGAGGGCTTGAAAGCCTTAATCAATTCGCAAACCGATATGACGGTCATCGGCGAAGCCGAAGACGGACGCTCGGCATTGCAACAGGCGAAAGAATTACAACCTCATGTCGTGGTCATGGATGTTTCCATGCCAAAGATGAATGGTCAGCAGGCGACCACCAGCATTGTCGAAGAATGCCCCAGCGTCAAAGTGCTGGTGTTGACGCGCTACACCGACAGAGGCTTTATCCAGCAACTGTTTCGCGCTGGCGCTTCGGGCTACATCTTGAAACAGAGCCAGTCGGCGCAACTGGTCAACGCCATACGCATCGTCGCCGAGGGCAACAATTACCTGGACCCGGCGATTACCGGCAAAGTCATCAGCGGCTACGTCGGCAGACCCTTGCAGATCAGCGCCGACGCGCAAAACGCCTTGAGCGAACGCGAAGAAGATATGTTGAAGATGATCGCTTTGGGCTACAGCAACAAAGAGATTGCCGCGCAGTTTGAAGTCAGCCTGAAGACCGTCGAGGCGCACAAGGCCAACGCCATGAAAAAACTTGATCTGCACAGCCGCATAGACATCGTGCGCTATGCCTTGCTGCAAGGCTGGCTGGTTGATACTTGACGCGGCGCTTGATTTCCCTCTGCGCTATTGTGCTGGCAACGCCGGGGCGCTGTCTTGTTGATCTTCCCTTCCCCTCGCCCCTTGGCTCATCAACTATCGCGTAACCCTTCATTCTTGCGACGCCACCAACCGCCGCTGATCCCCTAACGCTGACGTACCGCCTCTCAATCAAGCGTACACCTCTGCAACTCGCTATATGGCAATTCGCATTTTCCTATGCGCCTTCGTATTTTCCTAATATCTTTGCCATTTCGTTTTCACCATAATATAGCGGTATCGGAGCCTGCGTAGTTGTGGATTAAGCTTCTGAAGTTTGTTTTTAACCGGTCTTTTTTTCCATTCAGAACCAACTACGTAGTCTCCTTACACATTCAGCAAATTGTTGCAGCGTGCTTTCATGAAAAAATCATAAGCATTGGCATCGCCTCGCACTACTGATAAGAACTCGTTAAGGCTGACCGATAAACGTAAGCGGAGATAAACGAATCTCTCAGTCTTAGATCGCTGAAAGGATCTGACAAACGAATTTGCTTGCAGATGACCGCACCTCTTCTCCCATCACTTGCAGCATTCTAACGCAGGAGGTTTACCATGCAGGAATCGATCAGAAAAATTCTTCTTGTAGAAGATGACGAAGACACGCGGCTGATGGTGGCAACCTTGTTCCACTATAGCGGCTATGAATGCGTCACGGTGTCGAGCATTGCCGAAGGCTTTAGCCACGCGCAAAGTCTCGCCTTCGATTTCATTTTGCTGGACTGGAATCTGAAAGACGGCACTGGCATTGACCTGTGCCGACAGATTCGCCATTTCGACCAGGATACTCCGATCTTCTTTTATACCGGCGTCGCTTATCCGAAAGAGATTCAAAAAGCCTTGCAGGCCGGAGCGCAAGGCTGCTTCATCAAACCTGTGGACGTGAACTATCTGGTGCGAACGCTTGAAAAGCAGTTCAAAAGTTCACACAGCCACAGCACAGCAGAATAAACGGCAACGCCAGTTGGCGAATCAAGTCCACCAGTGCATCAATCTCCACAGGTTTTGAGGTCGCCGCATTGGCACCTTCCTCGAGCGCCGCTTGAATCATCGGCGGACGACAGGCGGTGAGTACCAGCACCGGCAGATGGCGGGTCTCCTCGTGCTGCCGCAATTGCCGAATCATCTCGATGCCGTTCAGGTTCGGCATCTCCAGATCCGTGATAATCAAATCAGGAGGGTCGCGCTTGATGGCCGCCAAGGCCTGACAACCATCTTCGGCAAAGCTTACGGTGAAGCCATTGCAGCGCAGAAAAACTCCAAGCATCTCTCTGGAATCAAAATTATCTTCGACGACGAGTATTTTGGCAGACATAACACTTCATCCGCTGCTTGCAGGCTGAATGGAGAGGCGATACCGACTAGGCCAACGGCACTTTAGGTGGAAGTTGCACCGTGGTTTTCCTGCCGATGCAAACGCAGCGCTGCATCAATAGGCTCCAACTAACCGCCATAACAACAACCGCGTATGCAGGAAAATCAGTCAACCTGTCTTGATTCAAAGCAACAAACAGACTAATTCTCAGCCCTTTCGGGAATTCGTTCTCATTCAGGCAAGAGCAGTGCCAACGCAAAAAATGCTCAATGAAAGAACGCAAAAAATTGACAGCGGGGAGTGCAAAAAGTGATACGGAGTGCAGGGGATTAAAACATAGATAAGCCCCTATCGCCGACAGCAGCGGGGTTTGTCGGCTCCACAGCGGGATACAAATGTGGCGCAGGCCGTGAAGGTTCACCTCAAAGCCCAGACCTCAGAACTTGGTGATACTGATGTCCTGTTCGCCTTCTTCGCGGAAGCGCATGAAGAAGAAGGTGCCCCAGCAAATCAGCGAAATGGCAAACGCAACGGCGGCGATGACCAAATCTGATTTGCCCTCGACGGTGTACATATACTTGTATGTGAACCAAGCTCCGGCGCAAAGTGTAATCAATCCGACTACCCAAAGTAGATGCTTCATAGCTCCCTCCTTCGATTCGTAAGCACGAATTGTGAAACAGCGATGACTTGGTAAAGATGAAGTTCGAGTCAATTATACACCAAGCGAAAAATTAGTATAGCCCGTCAGCGGTCTTTTGCCGTGGCGCGGCAAACCTAGCGGCGAAAGAGCGACATGGTGCGCCCTTCCTGAATCATGGCGGCGGCGGCTTCATACACCGCATCGGTGGTGATGCGATTCAAAGACGAGGCGCGCAGCACGCGATAAGACGCCAACGCGGCATACGGCGAAGGCGAATCGGCCAACTCGATGACCGGCGCATCCAGATCGCTGGCGGTTTTCGCGATGCCGCGCTCATCGGTAATCACCAGACTGGCGCGCCCCAGGGCGGCCAAAAAATCCATAGCGCGTGGAGCCGCTAGCACTATCGAACCTTTCGGCAATAACGCTTTCAACGTCCGCGTCCCGTCGTTGCCAAATGGCTCATCCAGCACCACCACGCGAGCCGCGAAATTGTTCACCAGACGAACCGCGATTTCGCCGAACTGCGCGACACTCCATTGCCGCGCCGCGCCGCATTGCGACGCATACAAGACCACCAACGGCTCCGCGCCACGCGAACCGTGGCGTTTTAACAACTCTTCAAAACGCTGATGCCCTTCCATAGGCAAGACAAAAGCGAAGCGTTGCGCGATAGCACGGATGCCGATTTTTTTCACCACCGTGGCGCATTCTTCGGCGTGGTCAGTGCCAGGCACGGCGTCGCGCTTGAAAAAAAAATCCAGAAGATGGGTGTAGCGAGAAGGCGTCAGATGGCGCGTTCGCCAGCCGAGCCGCGCCGCCATTTGCGTTTCCAGGCGCGGCGCAAAATCGCAGACATAATCGAAGTCTCTGCGCCGCGTCGCCTGCAACAATTGCGCCAGCCGTTTGACCGCTTTGGCGTAACTCTGCTCCGCCGGTTTGATCAATCCTAAATCCACCACTTCGTCGGCGAGTTGAAAAGCCTTGAGCAATTCGCTGAGACCTCTGGTCGTCGCCGTCAATATGTAGGTATGGGGGAATTGTTGACGCAGCGCTTGCAAGGCCGGGAGCGCCAGCACCGCCACGCCGAAGCGCGAAGTGTCAACCACCAGAATCGAGCGCGGTTCATTCTGCATGAGCAAAATTATACAGGCTCGGTTTCCGCCTTGTCAGTTAAAACGGCAGGCGTTAAATCTCGTGCAGTAAAGGCAGCAGCGTCGGCGTGTCGCTCAAGTCCGCCAACACCGCATCGGGGTGATGCTGTTGCAACTCTTCGACGGAGTGCGTGCCGGTGGCTACGGCAACGACTTTTGCGCCGAAGTAACGGGCGCAGGAGATGTCTCGTGGCGTGTCGCCGATAATGACAAAGTGTTTGGCTTCGATATGCCGACGGAAATGCTGGCGCATTCTTTGCGCGGCGATTTCCGGCAGGTGGTCGCGGTTTTCCGCCTCGTTGCCAAATGCGCCGCGTCCTTGAAAATAGTGATGAATATCCACGACGCGCAATTTCGCCTGCGCCAGTTTTTCGACATTGCCGGTCAGCAGACAAGAAAAAAATCGCTCATCGTGATGCAGCAAATCCAGCAACTCGCGCACTCCCGCGCACAGCTTGAAGACTTCGCCGCTGGCCGCCAGTCGTTCCAGAATCGCCACCATGCGAGTTTCCACCAGCGGCAATTTTTCTTGAATCATCTCGATGGTGATGCCTTCGCATTCCAGCGCCTCGCGGTAAATCGAAAGGTCTGTGCGACCGCCAAAATCCACTTCCCGTATGCGCCCACAAGTGCCGAATACCTCCAACAGCATTTCATTGATGAGGCGGCGATATTCCGGTCTCCGCACGGCGCGAATCAAGGTTCCGTCTATATCGAAAAGCAGTATGCGCGGCAAGCTCGCCACCGTTGCGCGGCGGTTCATCGAGGAAAGCAAAAGGTTGTTAGGATTTTCGCTCATGGCCTTGTTGCATCAGCAACCCTGCATTGCTTCACCATTGTGCCTCAAGTCAGAAAGGAAAGGCAAAAGGGAGAAAGGAAGAAAGGGAGGCAGGGAGATAGGGAGATGGGGAGAAGATGCGATGGGGAATTTTTCGACTGATAAAAAAGCTCCCCTACGCCCCTACGCACCCACTCCCCTATTCCCCTTCTCCCTGTCTCCCTGTCTCCCTGTCTCCCCTTCTCTGTCTCTCCCACTCTCTACTTTCCGCAATCACGGGTGAGCGGCTTGATTAATCGTGAAGGTCTGTCCGGCGATGGTCATCGTGCCGCTGCGCGCCGTGCGATTCGGATTGGCCAGAACCGTGTAGCCAACCGTGCCGCTGCCCGTACCGCTCGCGCCTGACGTGACCGTAATCCAAGTCACGTTGCTGATGGCGGTCCAACTGCAACCGGAGGTTGCGGTCACCGACAGCGCGCTGGAAATCTGGCTCGCGCCTGACGTGATGGTGATCCAACTGTCGTTGCTTGCCGCTGTCCAATTACATCCGGCAGTGGTCGTGACATTGCTGCTGCCCGTGCCGCCCGTTGAAGTGAAACTTTGACTCGTAGGGCTGACCGCATAACTGCACGTTGGGGATGCGCCCAATTGTGTAACCGTGAAGGTCTGACCAGCGATGGTCATGGTTCCGCTGCGTTGACTGGTGCTGGCGTTGGCCGCGACGTTGAAACTCGCCGTGCCGTTGCCCGTGCCGCTCGCGCCTGACGTGATAGTGATCCAACTGTCATTGCTTGCCGCTGTCCAATTACATCCGGCTTGAGTGGTGACGTTGGTGCTGCCGCTGCCACCTGCGGCGATGAAGGTTTGGCTGGTCGGAGAAATCGCATAGGTGCAGGGGCCGCCGCTGCCTGCCTGATCAATCGAATGCACCTGTCCGCTAATGACCAAATCGGCGTGCCGTGCTGCACCGGAGTTGGCCGCTACCGTGTAGTTAATTTTCTTCGTCCCCGTTCCCGTCGTTCCAGAGGTCACGGTCACCCACCCCGGTATGTTGGTGATCGTCCAGCTACACCCTAAAGCGGTATCCAGACGAATCTGTAAAGAGCCGCCACTGGTGGTGAAACTCGCCGTCAAGGGTGTGATCAACGTCGCGCAGCCGCGCCCGACCTGCGTCACCGTGTAGGTCTGTCCGGCAATGGTCAAGGTGCCTGTGCGTTGTAGGGAATCAGGATTTGCCGCAACCGAATAATTGACCGTGCCGTTGCCCGTGCCGCTCGCGCCTGTGGTCACCGTCAACCAACTGATGTTGCTTGCGGCGGTCCAACTGCAACCGGCAGTCGCGCTGACACTGACACTGCCGCTGCCAGAGTTAGAGCCATAGAGATTGTTCGCCGTGGGCGAAATCGAATACGAGCAAGTGGGCGTCACCCCGGTTTGCGTGACCGTGAAAGTCTGACCGGCAATCGTCATCGTGCCGCTGCGCGAACTGGTCGCGCCATTGGCGGCAACGCTGAAATTGACCGCGCCGCTGCCCGTGCCGCTCGCGCCTGACGTGATGGTGATCCAACTGTCGTTGCTTGCCGCTGTCCAATTA
>JACQDB010000024.1 GCA_016201275.1 Acidobacteriota bacterium | reverse complement strand
CGGGGCAAAGTTTACAATGACCAGCAACAGTTCGGTAGGCAGTGTCAGCATACAAATTCCTTTCTTGGTGGAAAGTCTTGTAGCTTACACAGCCTGCCGTTATTTTTTCAAAGAGCAAATGGATAAAGTCGAGCTAAGGATAAGGATTTTATACACAAAAGTGAGGATTTTGGCAAAAAATATTTATTGCCTCGATAGCATTCCAGTCAATGCAACATAATGATTGATAAATCAGCAACTGCTATCTAACTCAAAATACTGTCGAGGCAATAACTTGCTTATCTTCCCGCGCCGTTGCGGATGCAGTACAAATTTTTCTCGCCGCGAATATAGATTTTGCCGTTGGCCAGCGCCGGTGTGGTGTAAATCGGTTCGTCTATGGTGTTGGTTTTAAGGATTTCATGCTGCGGCCCGGCCTTGACCACAAAGGTGTTGCCGTCTTCGCTGGAAATCAGAATCTTGCCGTCAAACGCCACGGGCGAACCCATGAAGGTCGCCGGAATGGGAACGCGTGCGCCTTCATATTTTACTGCGCCGGTCTTGGCATCCAGACAGGTGAGCATTCCTTTATCGGAAATCAAATAAAGATAGTCGCCGTAGAGAATCGGCGAAGCCACATAGGCAGTGCCTTTCTCGTACTTCCATACCATATATGGCGTATTGGTCAAATCGCCGTTGCCGCCGAGTTTGATCGCCAGCGTGCGTTTCGCCGGATAGCCTGCGGTCACATAAACCATGCCGTTGCCAATCACCGGCGTGTGAATGGCGTTGCTCTCGACGCCTTTGCAACGCCACAACTCTTTGCCGGTTTTCGGATCGTAAGAGATGATTAGTTCGTTGCCGTTGGTGATTACTTCGGCGCGCTGCGCGGTCTTTACCAAGGTAGGCGTTGACCAACTGACTTCTATACTGCGCGCCACCCGCCATACTGGCTTGCCGGTTTTGCAGTCCAGCGCGGTGATGAATGAGTTTTGGCCTTCGTCTTCGTCGCACTGCAAAATCAACAGATTTTCATAGAGGATGGGCGACGTGCCAACGCCCATGCCAAAGGTTTTAAGACCGGCAAACGATTTTTTCCAGACGGGTTTGCCTTTGAAGTCATAGGCGTACAACCCTTCTGCGCCGAAGTACGCATAGACATATTTGCCATCGGTCACAGGGGTCGGCGAAGCGTAAGTGTTTTTGCGATGGCGGTGGTCAAAGACGGTGCCTTCGTAGGCGACCTGCTCCCATAAAATTTTGCCGGAGTCGGCGTCAACGCAGATGACTTTCATGGTGTGTTTGCGGTCTGCGCCGGTCCAATCGGGATGCTTGAACTCTTCTTTGCCGAGCATATGGATGGTGGCTTTTGCGCCTGGCACGACCTCGCCTTCCAGGTCGGAAGTTAGAAAGATGCGATTGCCCCAGACGATGGGCGACGAATGTCCGCGCCCGGCTATGGCGGTTTTCCATTGAATATTTTTCGTGGTGTCCCAATCGGTCGGCAAGGTTTTATCGGCGGAGATGCCTTGACCTTCAGGGCCGCGCCACTGCGCCCAGTTCGAGCTTTTGCCGGTGGCGCTGACAAGCGCTGCGCTGCACAGCAACAGCAACGCATAGCTGACGGTTGCGAAACTTCGCTTCATAGGATTTTTCTCCTGATAAAAATATTGGCTGGGTGAGCGTTCGCTGCGAGCTAGGTCTTCGCTTCGCCACTGCCGACAACGGAAAAATTCTTTTGCCGCAAAGCCGCGAAGGACTCGACTCCTCGCACCGCACCATCATACTACAATCCGGTGATTTCATTTAGCCGCTTTCGTAAGCTTCGCGGTAACTACCTAGCCCTCTTTGCCCCGCAGGGGGGTAGGAGATTAGCCCGTGCTGTAGGCACTGGAATCAAGTCGGGCAAACGCGGCGCGCCCTGAAAGGGTGCAGGAGATGGATGGTCGCAAACCTCCGGCGCTCTGGAAGAGCGCGACCGGCAAGCCGCCTGCGCCTTCCCATAGCTCTACCACGGGCTAATTTCCTGTGCGCCTATGGCGCAAAAAACTAATTCCCGTGGCACTCCTACGGGCTACCCTCCTGTGCGCCTATGGCGCGAAAACTAAGTAACCGGCAATTTTCAAACCGGCTGGGGAGTTAGTGCGTATCGCAAAATTCCAGCGACCGTCCATATGTTGTAGATAGTCAAACCATCACCTACCATATCTGGACAGAACATCCATTTCTGCGACACGCTCTAGTTACGCTTCGCGTATCTGACTTGGCGATGACTTGGCGACTTGGCGCGGGAAAACTTTGTTTGCCAATTTTGATTTCGCGCTAAGACGCCAAGCTTCGCCAAGCAAATTGCTTTGCCCACAAGTATTCGTTAGCCCTGATTTCGGCTACAAAGTCGAAGCCGGTTTATTCGCCATCTTCGCTTCAGCCTTTTGCAAACGTGCGCGCCAGATGAAATAGACCGGCACGCCCAGCGCGACAATGCCCAAGCCGATGAGTGATTGCATAAACTGTGTGGCGACGGTGTTGATGACCAGCGCGGCGGCGGCAAGTAAAAAGAGAATCGGCGTGAGCGGATAGCCCGGCACGCTGTAGCTGCGCGTTGCTGCCGGATAGTGTTTGCGGTAGGCGAAGATGCTGGCGGCGGCAAGCGCATAAAACGCCCAGCCGATGAACACCACATAAGTGGTCAACTGCTCGAACGTCCCCGACACCGCCAGTATCGCCGCCCATACGCCGCTGGCGATAACGGCAACCGCAGGGGTGCCGAAACGCTTGTGAACTTCGGCAAATTTTTGAAAGAACAAGCCGTCATAAGCCATCGCGTAATAGATTCGCGGCGCAGTTAAAAAGGTGCTGTTGGCGGCGCTGAAGGTTGAAACCATCACCGCCAGCGCTACCAGTTTCGCGGTCTTCGCACCGAGTATAGTGCCTACGG
Source organism: Acidobacteriota bacterium (assembly GCA_016201275.1). GTDB lineage: Bacteria > Acidobacteriota > Blastocatellia > UBA7656 > UBA7656 > JACQDB01. The sequence goes on along the minus strand of JACQDB010000024.1, from coordinate 98,115 downwards.
CGGTGGCGGCTATGCTGTCGGCTTTGGCGGCGGCGGCAGGGCCAAGGGCGACAAAGTAAGCGATGTTGGCCAATAGATAAATGCCTATCAAAATCAGCATACCGAGCAGGAAGGCTCTGGGAAAATTGCGTTGCGGACTGATGGCCTCACCGGCGCTGAAGGTCGCGTATTGCCAGCCTTCATACGCCCACAACACGGCAATCATGGCGAGGCCAAACCCTGATGCCAGATGCCCGTCAAGGTGTTTTGGCATCATTGCCGCGCTCGTTGCATCGTAGTTGCGCCCGAACCACATCAACGCCGCGCTCATCGCCAACAGCGCTAACACTTTTATTATGGTTGTAAGATTGTTGAGATTGGCGCTGCGTCGTGTGCCTATGACATTGACAAACGTCATCACCGCGATGCTTGCCACCGTAATAGTATTGGCCATCCACTTGGTGAGTGGCACGAGTTGTCCGCAATATTCGGTGAAGACCACGGCAAGCGCCGCGACCGAACCGCTGGTGATGACGGTGAAAAAAGTCCAGCCGAATAGAAACGCGGGAAAGCGTCCGAAGCCATCGCGTATAAAAATGTAGAGGCCACCGGCAGCCGGATTCGTCGCGCTCAATTCGCCGTAGGTCAATGCGCCCAACAGCGATACCACGCCGCCGACCAACCACACGATTAGCGCCATCGCAACAACCCCCTCCACCTGGCTCAAGACCGTCCCCGGCGAACGGAAAATACCGGAGCCGATTACCGAACCGATAACAATAAAGAGCAAATCACGAAAGCCGAGAGTGCGCGCAAGTTTGGTCATAAATTAGTCTTTGGATTAAGATAAAAATTCGCTTGTAGTCTCCTTATGAGCCATTTGTCGGATGGCGTATCTCGCTAAGGTTCTATAGCTTTTCTAACTTATACAAGTTCTGATTAATCAATCGTCTCTCCACCGCAAAGAGATAGAATGGTATTTAAGAAAGCTTTCAATTCAGGACATACTTGAGCGGATAGGAGTAAATTGTTTTCCGCTAGTATGCGTTTAGCGTCGCGCGGCTTATTGTAACTGTCTCGACAGTTGCCTAGTTCAAAAATCTCTTTGATTCGATGTGCTGGCGGATTGTTGTGATTGACTTGCTCAGGTTGTCCTGATGGTGCTGCTTTATTATGTTTAGCAAGCTTTTGAATGGTTGCCCAAAAAGGTAGAAGCCAAGCTTCAAAATCGTGCTGTGCCGTATGAGGATAAAAGTTAGGATTGACGCCAACCCAATCACTCATTTTTTTCTTTGCATCGGAGGCATCCGCGAAATCCCCTGTACCGGTATAAACGTCGGTTAATGCAATCACTGCGTCGTAGGTATCCAGAAGGATTTCGACTCGGCGCTTTAATTTATTTTCTTTGGGTATGCGCCCATCATAAGGGATAGCGCGAAGACGAGGCATTTCTGGTAAGCGAGGTTTGAGGAAGTTTCGTAAAGTCGGCATTAAAGCTACCTCAGTTTTCCCTTCGACTAAAACAGCAATTTTCATGGACGCCCTCCCATTACGTTCATCGCCCAAATCTCATCCAAGCTATATTCCGCAAGCCATTTCTCCAAATTTAATTTATCTGCCCAAGTTGCACTCATCAATCCATCTTCAACATCACAGACCAGCACCTCATGCGGTTTCAAAAAGCGAATCAGCCTGTCGGAATGCGTTGCCACGATAAGCTGAGTTCGTTTGGCTGCTTCTCTCATCAGGTCGGCAAGCAGTCTCAATAATTGCGGATGCAAACTTACTTCTGGTTCATCAATCAATGTGAGAGCCGTCAGTTCCCGACTTTGCAGCAGACTTACCAACCAGAGAAACCGCAAGGTGCCTTCTGACAATTCATGCACATAGATGGGCTTGGAAAAATTCTTATCCTTCCAAGTCATAGATAATTTTCCTGCTGCAACGGGGGGAAAACTCAGCTTCTCAAAATCAGGAAACGCCGCCGCCAGGGTGTCTTCTACCATTTCAAAACGATCAGGATCCGTTTCTCTAAGATCGTATAAAGATGAAACTAAATCTTCTCCATTCGCTCCGGGTAATTTGGCGGGACGCATCTCCTGCGGCAAACGTATCGGACTTCTGGGCGAGACATCTAAAGCGCCATAAAAGGTACAAGAGGCTAATCGCTTTCTCAGATTCTCCGATTGTTCATACATTTTGGGAACTTGCGACAGCGAGGTTTCAAAATGATTGTGTTCCCAGTTGGGTGGTTCCAAATGTTGTGTCCTTACATCAAAATATCTGATGTTTACACTGTGCGAGTCTATATGTTTTTGAGGTTGAGGCGTGCGCGGATTGTTCTGCTGAGTTAAGGCTTCTTCACTGATTTCATAAGAAGAACCTCTGATCGGGTTTAGCTTCAGAGAATAGTGAAGCGGGGCATAATTTGGCACACTCATTTCTAATGAGATGGCAAGGTGCTTCGCTTTATTGCGAGTAAGCAGCGCTTCCAAACCTCCACCAATTCTTTCCAGCAATTGCCCCTTTGCTGAGGCTGCTAATAACGAGAAGACATCCAAGAGCGATGTTTTACCGACACCGTTAGCGCCAATCATTACCGTCAAATCCCGCATGACAAGCGGCACATCAAATAAGCGTCGGTATCCTTCAATATGGATAAATTCAAATTTACTCATAACACCTCTCCATAGGAGTTCAGACTACGGCGAGCTTTTCTTTAATTGATCTATGCTCGTACCAAAGCGGCTCTCTTAACGTCAAGCCATCTAACCGGTCGTAAGAAAACCATTACCCGACTTATCGCTACCGACCTGGACGCCAACTCTAGTCTAGCCTTACTTTTATAGTGTTACCAAGTTTTATCGGTTTTTCGGTTTGCCGCGAAAGATTTCGACGGCTTGGCCTGCGCCGATAGTGCCGCTTGCGGGGACGCCGTAGAGGTTCAACGAAAAGAATATTTTTTTCGGCGACACCACGCCTAAAATCAAACGCACCTGCACCGACTCGTTGGGCGACAACAGATTGTCGCCGCCTGCTTCGATGGTTTGCAATGCGCCTATGCCTTGTTTCGATTTCCGGTCGCGTGACAACAACACGCCGCGATTCAACTCCGCGACGCGCAGAAAAGGATTGGCGATGGCTACTGTGCCTTTGTTGGTCAAGGTCAGGTTGATGACCAGTCGCGCTTCACCGCTCTGCGTAATCGCGGGGTCATCCGTAGAAGTGTCCGTCCAGTTTTCATCCAGACGCTGCGCCGAAAGAAAGGTCATATCGCTGGTCGCGCCAACATTCATGCCAACGGTAAAATCAGCCTGGCTGTCGCCATAAATGCTGTTGCCGAAAGTCCCCTCTTTTGAAGACACGCGCAGCCGCGCTTTGGTCGTCGCAATGGTTGGCAGCGTCACTAGCGTTTGCTCTATGTTGCCTGCCAGATTGCGGCGAAGTGCGTTGAAGGTCAAGCCGCTATCGGTGGAAATCGAGATGTCATTTTGCACAGGGACAAAGCCAGTGTCTTTGGGGATTTGCCAAGTCACCTTGTACGCATCACCGGCGACCAGACGTTCGCCGCCGCTGGGCGCGGCCACAAATATAGTTAAGAAATCGGCACGCAGCGTTGGTGACAAGGTGTGATTGATATCGGTGCCGCCTTCTGCACTCGCGCCATCGCTGTCTTCATAATTGCGCCACGAGTTTGTGCCGACAGCGTAATTGGCCAGCGTTTGTGGACGAGCATCGAGTTTGAAAGGCGTCGCATCATTGGCCGCCACCGCCAGCCGCCAAGGGGTGGTTTGATCGGGGTCTTGCGGAATCGTCACTTCGCCTATCCAGGTGTCGCCTTGATAGATCGTCTTCTGCCAGCCTTCGGTGCCATCAAACGGCGCGGCGGTCAATTCATCCATGCGGTCGTTGCGTCCCAACTGCACCAGCGGCGTAGCCGTCGCATCCATAGGCTTGGAAAATTGCAGACGCAATTGCAAACGACTCGCTTCCAATCCCGGCAAGCGCGTGTCCACCACCATCTCGCGTCCGCCTTGCCCGTCAATCCAGCGCGCCGCGTAAACCAGTTTCGAGAAATTGCCGTCCGCCGTGCGTTGATAAGCGCGAACGCTTTGCAAGATAGGCGGATCGGATGCCCATTGGATAACGGCACGCGCCCCCGCCCACTGCTCTTGCGTGGTGATCGGAATTTGACTCTCCGGTAAATTGAATTCGCAACAGGTCGGGCGCATCTCCACCACGAAAGGCGCGGCAACATTGTTGACGCTGTAGGCATAATCGGTCGAAGTCCCGGTCGTGGTGTAGAGATTTTGCGCCTGTTCCGGGCGATAGGCTTTGCCGTCCACTTTCTGAATTTCATCGGCCATCTTGCGCGCCAGTTGGGCGAGCGTACCGGCGTCCGGCGCGGCGAATAATTGATAGCCCCACGGATAAAGAATCAACTGCGAATAGCTGTGATAATCAAGTTGCGCTTTGAAGTGGCGTGCCGGATCGTTGATTAACGATTTGATCGCACGAATCTCCAATTCGCTGTCGGCTTCGGGGCCGCGATAAATTTCGCTGTTCGGATCATCGCTCGCGCCTACATCGTCGGAGGTCGTCGGGCAAGGTTCGTCGCCGCGCAGTCGCCATTGAAAATTGTAGTTGCGGTTCAGGTCAACGCCGACGCCGCTGCGACAAGCGCCCAGAGCAATCGGGCGACGGTTCTTGCGCCACAACCGCACGTTGTCGAGTTGATCGTTGCCGACGCTCTGGCTATAGACCACGCCATCGGGATTGACGATAGGCACAATCCAGAATTGCAGATGATCCACCAGATACTTGATGGCATCGTCGTCGGCGTATTTGCTGAGGAGTTGATTGGCGAAGTAAATCGGCACTTCTATGGAAATCCATTCGCGGGCGTGATACGCGCCGGTGATCAACACATCGGTCTTGGTCGAGTCGTTGACGCTGGCATCTTTGCTGATTTTCAGGCCGAAAATCGGGCGATTTTCATACGTATTGCCGAGCGTGAAGACGCGTGCGAGATTCGGATAGGTCTGTGCCAGGGCATTGAATTCGGCAACAGTTTCGTCGTAGCTGTGATAACGTCCTTCGGCCCCTTGCGGCGACAGGTTGCCTTTAGTTTTGCCCGACGAATGGCTTCCGGGGTTGAACGATTGATGCGGAAAGTATTTCGTCAAGACTTGCGAAAACTCTTGCAAGGTGTAAAAACCCGCCAGTTGAAAACCGCGTCGCGTGTAGTTCTCGTCAACGTGCGACTGAATGGCGGCGGGCGAATCCGGCGCGGCGAAGATGTCCAGATAAGCAATGAACGAGGCGTTTTGCATCAAGATATTTTCCTGATCGCCGAGCCACTCGGCATAGCCTGCGACGGGCGGCAGTTTTTTGGCCAGGTCAACGACCGCGATGCGGATTTGCGAAGGCGTTTCGGGATGCTGCGCTTTATGAGTTTGGTCTATGGCGGCGGCGGCGCGGTCGCCGTGTTGCAAGGCGCGGTGAAAATCGGCCAGCGAATCGTAAAGCACTTGAACGGCAATGCCGGAGTTGCGAAATTGGTCGAGCAGATAAATCGGCGCGGCGGCGATGGTTTCGTTAGTTGTCGAAGACCACACTTCGGTGTCGAGGTTTAATTCAGCGGCGACACTTTGCAAGGCTTCGGCACTCGCGTTGATGCGCGCCAGTTGCGGCACACGTTCTTTGCGCTCCAACATGAGGCGCACGTTTTGATAAGCCTTCCAAGCTTCCTGTTTGAGCGTCGCGTCTTGGCTGTCGAGCGCGGTTTGCCATAAAGCCAGCGCTCCCGGTTCATCCAATGTGGAGAGGAAGTGTAGCGCTTGGCGAAACTCTTGGGCGTCATCGTTGGCGAGTCGCGCTTTGAGTTGTTGCTGGCGCAGCGGACGCGGCAAGTTTTCGTTATAGAGTTTCGTCGTCTCCTGAGCCGCGACTCGCCAACGCAGATTCGTGGGCAGCAGGAACAGCGTAAGCATAAGCAATAGTAGTGCAGCCGGTGCGATGAAACGGCGCGAAGCAGACTTCTTCATCTGGCGTACAATCCTCTGGGAATTTTTTTGGGAGCGCTTCCGTCAATGCCTTGTGAATTATCACAAGAGTACGAGGGCAAAGGCAAAGCCGAAAGGGAGAAGCACGGCTTGACAAACAAAAGAGCCACGCCGAAACAAGGGGGACGTGGCTCTTGATAAAACTATCCGCGACCGCTGCCATATCTGTCACAGAAATCGTATGGCGTCACCCATCATACGCACAAAAGCGCGCCGCGTCTTTAAGGTCTTCCGGTCTTGCGCTTGGTGGATTTTTCCGCCTCGACCTTGAATTCATTCTTCAATACCTGTAGCGACGATTTGGCTTCCGGTATGCGCTTGTCATCAGGCGGTGCGGCGGCGATAAAGGCATCCAGATAATTGGCGGCCTGTTGCAGTTTCTCTTTTTCCGCCGAAGCCAGAAAGGTCAAGCCGAGTTTGTACAACGCATCAGCGTGTTTCGGGTCGGCCTCAAGCACGGCTTTATACGTGGCTACGGCTTCATCCTGCATACCGCCGAAGCGGTACATATCGCCTTTCATGATTAGCCATTTAGTTTTGTTCGTAGCATCAATAGCAGCGGCTTTGTCCATGAAAGCGGCGGCTTCGGCAAGTTTCGTGGTCTCGCTATAATGCTCGACCAGCAATAACATATTTTTGCCGTACATTCCGTAGTAGATAATCAAGTCGTTGTTGATGTTGGGTTCGGCGGTATCGGTTGACGCCAGTTCAATCGCTTTGGAGACCGAGGCAACGGCTTTATCTAAATGCTCTTTGGCCTCTGGGCGCTGCTTTTTATTGAAGAGGTCAACGCCCATTTGATAATGGGCTTCGGCGATATTGGCATCAGCTTTGTAGGCGAGGCGCAAAAACTCTACGTGCTTTGTCGTCTCCACGCCGGAGGCGGCTTCAAACTCGGTCAAGGCGGCGGCATAATTTTTTGCCTGCATCAGGCCAATGCCGGTGTTGTAACGGGTGCGCGCCTGATCGAAATTGGCCTGCACCTCTTTGCTCTCTTTTAACTGCTTTTGATATTCGGCGTCCGCCTTTTCGGCTTTGGCTTTATCGGCTGCCGACATCTGCGGCGTTGGCGTGGAGGTTGTCGCGCCGCCTTTGGGTTTGGCGAGCGCCGCTTTGACTTGTTCCAAGGTTAAGGTGCTGCCATCGCCGGCCTCCAGCGTCATATCCACGACCGGAGATTGCACCAATCGAACATTGGGTATGAAAGACGGTTGCGCTCCCGGCCCCGAAAATACCACGATGAAGGTTCCGGCAATCGGCATACCGAGCCGCACATAATGACCGTTCTTGTCGGTCTTGACATCCCACTTGCCGGAAATGTCAGTACGATAAATCATCACTATTGCGCCTTCCAAAGGCTTGACAACGCCATCTGCGCCTTTCAATTTTACCGTCCCTTCAATTGGGCCGGTCTGTGCCAAGGCGCTGGCGCTGAAACCAATTGCAAACGCCGCAAGCAGCATAACTCGTGTGAAAACCATGCGTACCATCGCTATCCTCCCTTGTCTTCCGCTGACCAAACTTCATGCGGTTGTGAAAAAGTTTTGCCGAAATAGGATGCCTCATGCCAAGCCCCTGGTTGGCAGTTGATTCATTAAGAAGAAATCTCAGTGGCTTTGCTCAAGCGCCACTGAACGCTCAAGTTTATATGACCGTCATGGCAGTGTCAACGCGACATTTTTTTGCCAGCGTTGACAAAAGCAACCGCTTTAAGCGAAAGTAATGCTTCGTCAAATCTTCGCCAAAATGAAGATTGCATGGAGAGTGTAGCTCAGTCGGTTAGAGCGCCAGGTTGTGGCCCTGGAGGTCGTGGGTTCGAGACCCATCACTCTCCCTCGTTCGCAAAATTGTCATGGTTGTGTCCACACCAAAGCCGTCCAACCGGGCGGCTGTTTTGTTTGTTTGATCCGCTTCATCCACTCAATCCGTCTGCTATCAGGAAGACCATAGCGCGGGCTTGTAGCTAGAGCGTGTTGCAGAATCCCAGAAAACGCCCAGATGTTGTAGATGGTTAAACTATCACACACAATATATGGACAAAATATCCATTTCTGCGACAGGCTCTAGCTACTCAGCCGGTTTGAAAATTGCTGGTCGCTTCGTTGTTGCGCCTACGGCGCACCGGAGAGCCAAGTCAGCGGTCAGAGAGCGCTGCTCAACGGGAATCATGGGATTATATTTTCTTCCCCTTCCCTTAGTTTTTGCGCCGGAGGCGCAGCGGAGATTAGCCCGTGGGAAAGCCACGAGAATTAGTTTTTGCGCCAGAGGCGCACAGGAGATTAGCCCGTGGGAAAGCCACGGGAAGGCGAAAGTGGTTTGACGGTCGCGCCCTGAAAGGGTGCAGGAGGTTTGCAGCAATTCATCTCCTGCACCCTTTCAGGGCGCGCAGCATTTGCTCAACTTTTTCCAGTGCCTGTAGCACGGGCTAATCTCCTACGCCCTTGCGGGCAAAGAGGGCTGGGTCGTTACGCGGGCTTTCTTTTTATGGGCGACCACGGCCTAACTCTCGTCGCACGCGATGGAAAAATCGCTGCCTTTGTCATTAGTCTTTCGTTTCCCCTTCGCCTCGTTGTAGAGTGTCGGCATAGTATGAGCAGCAAATGACGGATGACTTGTGACGAATGACCAAGCCTTTTGATAACGCAATCGCCCTAGACTACGCGCAATGTAGTGACCGCGAACTCGTTGCCGCCTGTCTGGACAATGATGCACAAGCGTGGGAAAGCCTGATTCGGCGTTATCAACGGCTGATCTATTCCATCCCCGTCAAACAAGGGTTTTCATCAGTGGACGCCGCCGATGTATTTCAATCGGTCTGTTTAATCCTGCTGAAAAAGCTGCCATCGCTGCGCCAGCAGGAGAAGCTTTTTTCGTGGTTGATGACCACCACGACACGCGAGTGCTGGCGCGTAGCGGCGCAATGGCGGCGCGAAAGTCCTGCGGAAAACCGCGACCCCGACGACCCTGCGGATAAACTCAGCGAACTGGCTTCCGGCGAACCCCTCGCCGATGACCAGCGCCTGGCCTTCGAGCAACAACAAATCGTCCGCGAGGCCATAGAGCGTTTGCCAGAGCGCTGCCGCGAATTAATTGCACTACTGTTTTATCACCACGACGGGTTGAGCTATGCGGACATCGCCGCACGCCTGAACCTTCCTGTCGCCTCCATAGGCCCGAACCGCGCCCGCTGTCTGCAAAAGCTCAAAAAAGATTTGGAAAAAAAAATTTAGCCGATTGTATTTTTCTCACCCCCTCCCTCTCCATTACTCGGACTACGTAGCCAGAAGCCGAGATAAAAAAAATAGGAGATCGAGAATTATGAAATTGTTTGGACATTTACTGATGACTGCCATGCTACTGTTGGTCCCCATGTTGACATCCGAAGTACAAGCCGAAAATGCTCGCGTGCGCGGTGATATTCGCGCCGTCAATGTAGAGAATCATACCGTCACCATCCACACGCGCCGCGATGCCACAGTGGTGTTGAATACCAATGACAGCACCGCAATTACCCGCAACGGCGAGCCCGCCCGATTAAGCGATTTACTGGTGGGCGACTTCGTTGACGGGGTTTATGACAACGTGACATTGTTGGCTACGCAAATCACTGCGCGTGGCGAAACCGTCTCGCATGAAGTGCGCGTCGAAGGCGTGATTGAAGGCGTGGATACGGCGGCCTCTATGCTGACCATATTGCCGCGTCAGGGCAGTGCCGTCACTCTTCATGTGTCGCCCAACACGCAGATTACTTTGGATGGTCGCCCGGCAAGCCTCGCCGATTTAGCGCGTGGGTTTTCTGCCGGGGCTTTGTATAACGATACCAATTTTGAAGCGCTGCGAATCACTGCCGAAGGCTTGGCCGAAGTGCGCGGCATCGTGCGCGATGTAGGCGCAGACAGTTTGACGATTGCCACCGGCGATAAGGTGTTGACGCTCACGGTCACTTCCTCTACGACGCTTTCTTTGAATGGCCGACCCGCCACGCTTGCCGATTTGAAGCGCGGTTATCAAGTGGCGGCCAGTTATTTCGCGGCAACTTCCGTAGCGGCGCGCATCATTGCCACTTCATCGGCGGAAGTCGCCGGACATATACGCAGCCTGGAAGGGACGGTAATCACCATCACGCCTCTGGTTGCCGGTGATGCGGTGCAGTTGTCTATTTCGCCAAGCACGACCATCACCCTCAACGGCCAGCCTGCCAGCGCCGACCAGTTGCGCGTCGGTATGGCAGTGCGTGCGACTTACGACAGCGCGTCTTTGGTGGCGACACAAATCGCGGCTGAAGGCGGCAGCGGCGGCGGCGGTGGTGATTGCACGCTGGAAAGCGTTGTTGGCACAGTTGCCAGCGTCGGCACGGGCAGCCTTACGGTGACGCCTGCGGACGGCGGCGCGGCGCTCACTCTCAGCGTCAACGAACGCACCACCATAACCTTGAACGGTCAGGCGGCACGGTTGAGCGATTTACTGGCTGGTATGCGCGTCGAAGTGCGCTTCTGTCGCGACACCTTGACGGCTACGGCCATCACGGCGCGACGGGCGCGGACCCCGCGTTAAGCATCTTGGGCGCAGGCGAGGAGCAAGCTCGTCAGCCGCAAGAGAGAATTTTCCGCCTCGTCTGAAGCTTTACAGATGAAAGAGCGCGGGATTTCCAACGCGCTCTTTCATCAGGAAAATTTGCATTATGAACTGCCCTTCCTTCGACAACTTAATCGCCTTTGTAGAGAGCGAAGCCAGCGACACGGTGAGCGCCGCTGGCTTCGTCTCGCACGAAGCTATCGCCGCGCATCTCGCCAGCGGTTGCGCGAGGTGCGCCGCCAATCAAGCGTGGTATGCGAAGTTCAAAACCATTACTGCCAGCGATGACACTCAGGACGCGCCGCCGTGGGTTTTGCGCCGCGCCGTCAAGTTATTTGAAACGCCGGTCTCGCGCCGCCCACGCTTTGCCGATTTGGGGCGCGTCATTGCGGCCCTGGTCTTTGACAGCGTATCGCGTCCGGCGCTTACCGGAGCGCGTTCGGCGGCGGCATCCGACCGGCAATTGCTTTATCGAGCTAACGACTACAGCATAGATTTGCAGATGGCGGCGGTGGACGAAAGCCGCGCCGCCTTGAGCGGCCAGATTCTGCGCGAAGGCGAATTCAAATTCGAATCGGTCGCCGGTCTGGAATGCCACCTGGTGCGCGAAGGGCAAAAGATACTCTCGACCATGACCAATCGGTTCGGGGAGTTTGCCCTTGCCGCCTTGGAGCATGGCCATTACGATCTGCAAATCGAAACCGACGAAATTAGTATCACAGTCGTCGGTTTGCCTGTTGCATAATGGTTTCCGGTTTCCCGTTTTGCTGACGCGGCGTTGGGGAGAGCGCCGCGCCATCTTCTGGCGGCGAGTCCACGGCAGCTTTCAGGTGTGAGGAAAGCTGAACGAATAACCACCACGGGAAATCGGCAGCCAGATTTTACGCCGAATGGCAAAACCAACGGAGAGCCCCGTTGGTTGAGAAGCGGCCTCTGACCGCGTATTCTGGCAGTCAGAGGCCGCCTCTCAACCAATTTACTTCGCCACTTCGGTATCACTACTCAGAGCGTGTCTTACCCGTTTCTATTGGACACGAAGCAGGGAAGGCATATTCACCGAAAGATTATCTTGAGCAAAGCGCTGGCCAACCAATTGATGAACGCCGAAAGCCTCGAAGCGTTTCTCGACCAACCCCGCCGTCAAATGGGTTGGAAGATGTTTGCTGCGCTCAAACTCGAAGTTGACCGTCTGGTTTACACAGACCTCAACATTGCATCACGCCTTGTCGAACGCCTTGAGCAATTGGCGCAGTTGACGGATGACGAAATTTCAAAGGCGTTCGCCGAAGCAAGCCGTGGGCGTTTGCTGCATCTATTTGGACAACACGCCAAGGCATACGATTTTTATGAGAGCGCCATAAAGACGTTGCAAGGTGCGCGGCTCATCAAAGAAGCTGCGATGATTCAGAAGCAACAGATAGACACGCTCACCGAAACCGGTCGCTACACAGAGGCGCTGCGCGTTGCCCGTTCTGCACGGCGCGTGCTGGCGCAAAGCGACCCCGTGCAACTCGCCCAACTCGAAATCAATGTAGGGAATATTTACTACAGGCTCGACCGCTATAAACAAGCTCTTGAATATTATAATAAAGCTCGCGACATTTTCGCCGGGAACGGTGAATCATCCATGCGCGCTCATGTTGCTCTAAGCATCTCAAATGTCTGCACCGAAATTGACAGACCGGATGAAGCCATTGCTTTGCTGGAAAGCGCCGCCAAAAGTTGGGGCAGAGTCGGGCAGAAGTTGAAGGCCGCGCAGGCGCGATCAAAAATCGCTTACATCAAATTCCTGCGTGGCAACTACACTGCTGCGCTCACCAGCTATTATCAAATACGCGAACAAATCTCTGCCATAGGCGGCACGGAGCTTGTCACTTGGTGCGATTTAGAGATTGCCGAAATTTTGCTTGCCTTGAACGCCTTTGATGATGCGGCGGAAAGTGCGGCGCTAGCGCGCTCAGGCTTCGCACAGTTAGGGTTGCCTTATGAATCCGCACAGGCCACCATCGTATGCGCGCTGGCGGCAATGGGCGCGGGACAATTCCAGCAAACCGAAAGCTTCTTGAAAGAAGCGCGTGAGGTGTTTGCTCAGAATCAAAACGCCAACTTTGTCGCGCAGATTGATTTGTATCTGGCGGAACTTGCCCTCAAACAAAATGATGCGCTTGTCGCAACGCAACGCGCCGAAAATTCTTTACGCCTGTTTGCCAGACAAAAGCTGTTGACCAAAGCTGCCTACTCGCGTTTGCTCATCGCTCGCGCTGCTTATCAATCTCAAGACTACGCCACGGCAAAACGGCTGGCGAAGCTCGCGCTTCGTGCCATCGAAAAACACATCGCGCCCACCCTCGCCTATCAATGCCATCATCTGCTGGGAAAAATAGCGCGCCACGCCCAACAGCCTCGCGCTGCCTTGGAGAGTTTTCGTCGCGCCATTGCCATCATCGAGCCGTTGCGCGGTGCGGTTGCCGCTGATGAATTCAAAGCCTCTTTCCTGCGTGACAAGATTGAGGTTTATGAAGACGCCATCAGCGCCTGTCTGGATGAAGGCGGCAAACCCGGTTGGGAAGAAGCCTTTCATCTGGTTGAATCCTCGAAGTCTCGCGCTCTGGCGGATTTGCTGGCGCGCCAGTTGCGCGGCACTAAACCGCGCAAAGGGAAATCGGGCGACAGCGAAACCGAGGCGCGTGAACAGCTTGCCAAGTTGCTGGAAAATTTGAACTGGTACAGCGCTCAAACTCATCTCGAAAATGAAAAAGGCGGACAGCGCCGCGTGAAAGTCTTAGAGCGTTATGACCGCGAAATCGAAAAATGCGAACGGCAAATCGCCCAGCTTTTCCGGCGTATGGAGGCCGCTGGTTCGGCTTTTGCAGAGTTTCATCAAATGCAGGCGATACCCTCTGCCGATTTGCGCGAGGCGCTCGAAGAGGGCGAAAACTTAATCGAATACTTCACCACCGGCGACGAAGTTTCCGCTTTTATTGCTTCGCGTGATGAAATGAAACTGGTGCGCGGCATTGCCTCAAAACGCGAGGTTGAGCGCACGATGTCGGCGCTCAACTTTCAACTGGAAAAATTCAACTACGGCGCGCAATTCGCGGATGAACATTTCGAGCAACTCAATCACGCCATCAATCAACATTTAATTGAAATCTATCGCCAGGTTTTTGCCGTGCTGGAGCCGCAACTCAATTGCCAAAAACTCATCATCATTCCGCACGGGGCGCTGCATTACGTGCCTTTTCACGCCTTGCTGGATCGCCGAGGCTATTTGATTGACCGCTTTGAAATCTCTTACGCGCCGAGCGCCGCCGTGTTGCGGCTTTGTCGTAAGCGCGGCACACAGATGCGCCACGAATTGCCAGACAAGCCGAGTGGCAAGGGCTTGCGAAACCAACCAGCGCGTAATGATTTCGGCGCTTCAACGGCACTTGCAAATATGCGCTTGCGTAAAGGCGATGTCGTCGCTTTTGGAGTCGCCGACCGGGAGACGCCCAATATTGAAGCCGAGATTCATACCTTGAAGCGCATCTTTCCCGAAGCGATTACGCTGCTGGGAGATCAGGCAACGCGGAGCAATTTAATGAAGTTTGCGCCATCTGCGCGCTTCCTTCATCTTGCGTCGCATAGCTATTTTCGCCGCGACAATCCGATGTTTTCGTTTTTGCAGTTGGCGGACTCGCCCCTACATTTTTACAACCTGATGGATTTGCAATTGCAAGCGGAGATGGTCACCTTGTCGGCTTGTCACACCGGAATGAATATGATTTTTCCGGGCGATGAGTTGCACGGTTTGATGCGCGGTTTTTTGTACGCCGGAGCGCCTTCGTTAGTCGCCAGCCTGTGGGCCGCAAACGATATTTCTACGGCGCAATTCATGGACGTGATGTATTCGCGCCTTAGCCTTGGTGACACCAAGCGCGCCGCCATACGCGCCGCACAACTGGCCATCAAAGACGCTTACGGGCATCCGTATTACTGGGCACCTTTTGTGTTGATGGGAAACCCGAATTGAAGCTGAGGAAAAATTTTATGAATCTGAGATACTTTACTCCCCTCTTGGTTTTTGTGCTGTTTTCAGCCCCAGCGTCTCACGCGCAAACGCCTGATGCTCGACCCTACATCAAAGGCGAAGTCGTGGTGGAGATCAAGCCGGGCGCGACGATTGACGCCATCAATGCGCGCCAGCGCACCAAGACTATCGAGCAAATTTACGGCACCAATTTTTACCGATTGGCAACGCCCGCCAACAAAAGCGAGAACAAATGGCGCAAGCGGTTGAGCAAAGATGAAGACGTGTTAAGCGCCGAACTCAATCCGCTGGTCACTAGCCCCAGCCTGTTTGGGCGTTCGACCACCAGTTTCCCTGATGGCTTTGCCAACACCGGACTACAGCAAACGGATTACCTTACCCAGCAATCTTTTTTTTCGTGGCTGAAACTCTCCGATGTGCAATTGCGTTCGCGTGGCACGGGCGTCGTCATCGCCCTGATAGATACTGGCATAGACCGTTCGCACTCTCTGCTTTCGTCCAAGTTGTGGCGCGATGAACGCAGCAACGCCGATCTGGCAAACGATGGTTTCGATAACGATGGCGACGGGCTACTTGATGACAGTTGGGGATGGGACTTTGTTGATAATGACAACGACCCTACAGATAAACCTGATGACCCGAAAAAATCTGTAGCCGGTCATGGCACCTTCATCGCCGGATTGATTGCGACACTCGCGCCTGAAGCACGCCTGCTGCCGATTCGCGCTTTCGGGCCGGATGGCATGGGCAACGCTTTCACGGTAGCCGCTGCCGTCAAGTACGCTGCCGATCACGGCGCACAGGTTATCAATCTCAGCTTAGGCTCATCGGAAGCTTCCGCGCTGTTGCAAGAAGCCATCACCGACGCCAGAAGTCGCGGCATCGTTGTCGTCGCCGCTGTCGGCAATGACAACGACGAAGTGGTTCAACAATTCCCCGCCAAGCTGGATGAAGTCATTGCTGTCGCAGCAATTGATTTACAAAGCAAAAAAGCCTCGTTCTCAAACTTCGGCGCTCACGTTGACGTTTGCGCTCCGGGAGTGAAATTGATCAGCGCCTACCCGAATGAAGCTCAAGGCGGCTATGCCATTTGGAGCGGCACTTCGTTTGCCGCGCCGCTGGCTGCCGCCGAAGCCGCTTTGCTGTTGGCCTTGGAACCACGCTTGCCCGACGCCAAAAAAATCATCGAAGATACGGCGGTCAATATTGATGCAGCCAATCCCGGCTTTGTCGGCAAACTCGGCAAAGGCCGCATAGACCCTTTGAACGCGCTGCAAAGTGTGCATGACGCCACCGCCGCCATGCCCTATGCGGATATTTATTCGGAGGTTGAATTGCTGCCGACCGCCATCCTACCGGAAGCGCGTGGCAAGGCTTCCATATCGGTTGCCGGGAGCAAACAACTGTTCCGCGTCGAAGGTTATTTTCTGAGTGTTCGCACCACCTATCGTTTGTTCGTTGATGGCGTACCCATCGGCGATGAGAGCAAGTCGGCAAATCTCGGCTCCTTGACGTTTGAATTTTCAACCGAGCCGGGCAAACCGGCGTTAAGCGATGCGCTCAATCCGGTGACTCGCATTGGTCACGTTGAACTGCGCGACCATACCGGGCGGGTCGCTATTCTTCAAGGCGATTTCAAAACTGGCTCTTCGGAAACCACGCGGCGGTCGGTTGAAAAGAAAGCGCGGTTGCTGCCGACCACTGCGACTGCACGCTTGGGCGGCCAGGCAACGGTAAGAATTTTCGGTGATTATCAGGAGTTGAAAATCGAAGCCGAAGGCTTGCAAAGCGGCGCGGTTTACCGTTTGGTAGTAGATGGTTTTGGGTTAGGCGCACGCGCTGTGGAATCGGGTTTCATCCGCGCCTTCTTTTCTACCAGTGCCACGGGCGACCAATTTTTACCCGCTAATTTAAGGCCGGTGACCAATCTGCGCCGCGTCGAAGTATATAATTCCCGCAACGAACTGGTGTTGCGCGGCGAGTTCACCGCCAATCCCACCGCCGCCGTCAATAGATAAGGATGGTGGCTTAAATAGAGCGTGTCGCATCAATGGGTTTTCTATCCATATATTGTGTGTGGTGGTGTAAACATCCACAACATATAGGCAGTTGCTGGAATTCTGCAACACGCTCTATCTACAGAATCGCTGCACCTGACTTGCTTAGGATGGTGGAGGAAATCAAGTGCAATCTGGTTGGTACGGGCGACCCTGCGGTGGTCGCCCCGCCGCGAAACTCATAAGCATTGCAAGGAGGGGCGACCACCGCAGGGTCGCCCGTACAGGGAATTGAAAAATCTCTCAAGTTTTGCAGGTTATTTCGTCCACAAGCCAAAGCCTGACCCGCGCTTCAATCGGTCATAGTCAAACGTAGATGTCTGGGATTTACCTTTGAATTGATGCGGCGAAGGGAAGCAACGCCAATTTGGGTGATAGCGCAAAGCGGGAAGAAGTTTAGCGTGTCGCTTTGGTAATGCCCTAAAGTTGTGGTGGTCGGTGAGAACCCGCGCAGCGGGTGATAGCCAATTATCTATTACCCGCTTGGTGGGCTAACCATACGAATGGGCGTTCGTCCATCGGCTAACCCTTGTGGCTTTAGGCTTGCGTCCATTTCGTGAGCGATCCAACCGCACCATACGATTAGGCCACTACTGTTGCCTTCAGAGCATTGACGTGAAGGCGGTACGCTAAACTTTTTCTTGCTCCCTCAGTGGAGTTACTGCGGCGAGGCGCTTTACAATTTTTTCTGTAGCGCGTCTTTGCCGGTGATGATTTTGGCGATGGAGTAAATTGGTTTGCCCTGCGATTCAAAATAGGTGCGCGTCACCAGTTCGCCAATCAAACCGGCGCAGATGAATTGTATGCCCGCCAGCAACAACAACGACCCCAATAAAATCAGGGGGCCGTGGACTTCAAACAGGTCAGTGCCGAGAATAATCTTCTTGACGATCATCCACAACATAATCGCTGAACCGCTGACCATGCTCAACAAACCCATCGGCCCGAAAAAGTGCATAGGCCGCGTCACGTACTGCAACAAAAAGCGAATCGTAATCAAGTCAAAAAACACCCGTATGGTGCGTGACAAACCATAATGCGAACGCCCGGTCGGACGCTCGATGTTATGAATCGGCACCTCGACTACGGTCGCGCCATTCCACGACGCCAGCGCCGGAATGAAGCGATGCAATTCGCCGTACAGCTTAATCTGTTTGATGGTGTCCTTGCGATAGACCTTAAAGGTGGTGCCGAAATCGTGTATCGCCACGCCCGACAGTTTCGACATAGCCCAGTTGGCGGCGCGTGACGGGATGCGCCGCAACAGAAAATTATCTACACGTTGTTTGCGCCAGCCGCTGACGATGTCGCAGCCGGTCTCTTCAAAAACTTCGAGCATCTTGGGGATTTCCGCCGGATCGTGTTGCAGATCGCCATCCATAGAGATGATGATGTCGCCCGCCGCGTAATCGAATCCGGCGGCCAGCGCCCCGGTCTGCCCGTAGTTGCGCTTCAAACTGATGACCACCACACGCGAATCTATGGAGGCCAACTCGGTCAGTATCTTCAAAGTTTTATCGCTGCTGTGGTCATCAACAAAGATGAACTCCACAGGTTCGGAATAATTGTCCATCACATCGCAGAGCCGTTTGTACAATTCGCGCAAGCTCTCTTCTTCATTGTGAAACGGAATGACGATGGAATATTGAATGAGGTGATGATCTTCGTGGTACATAATGTCAAAGTTTACGACTGGCGCTCAACAATGGTTCTGTGAACCCTGAGAAGGTTCCGCCGTTGATGAATTAGAGTTCGGCATAACTGATCAAAGTGACGTTTTCTTCCAGCAAACATTGCTTGACCTTCGCATCCAGCAAGGCGTCGAGTTCGCGCTGGCGTTCTTTCTTCAAGCGCGTTGCGGCGTTTTCCAAATCTTCATCATACAGACTTGGATGGCACATCAACTCGGTGGTGCCATCGCGCAACCCTTGAATAATTGTGATGAGCGCAGCGCTGTCAAGCAAGCCCGTCAAGGCAATTCCGCAAAAATAATTCGGACTGCGGAGTTGATGCTCCTGCATGACGGTGGCGAAATGTCGGGCGCTCACCCGCGTCACTTGCGCCAGCAGCCGTTGTTTGAAATAGGCGCGCCGCTGCTTTGGTGCCATGCGGCTCATCGCGATGGCGTTTTTTTCAAACGGCCAGCGCACACGGGCGATGCCATAGGCGCTGGCGACGCGAGCCAGCGCCTGCATCACCGCAGGATGCACCGCCGTGTGTTTGTGGGTATCCAGATGTGTAGGGTGAATGCCAGCAGCAAGAAGGCGCTCGATTTGCGCGGCGAATTCGCGCTCGATGTCGGCGGCGCGAATTGCGCCGCGAGCGATTTTGACAATCAATTGCGTCAGCGTTTTCGGCAATAGACCGTTTTCATCAACCAGCGGCGAGGCGCTTTGAGCAACCGCTTTGCCGCCGACTGCCGCCAGATGACAGCCGATGCGTAACTGCGGATTCGCTGTTGCCAGTTGCACGGCGTGAGCAAATTCATCGCCGTTGGCCATCAGCGTTGCGCTCGACAAGATGCCGTCATTGCAGGCGCGTATGATGCCGACGTTGACGCCGCGCGTGAAACCGAAATCGTCCGCATTGACTATGAGCTTTTTCATATACCGGCGTTGAGTGAACGACTCAGGCTGAATTAAATTTGAGTGTAGCATTAAAGAAAAGCAGATATAAAACCGCCGCTGAACATTGATAAACACCGATAGAAAAAGCCTGCGACTGCTCAACTTTTCTTTTATCCGTATTCGGCGGTGTTCCTCGGTGATTCTTGGTAACTAGAGCGTGACGCGGAAATGGCTTTTCTATCCAGATATTGTAGGTGATGGTGTGACTATCCACAAGATATAGGCGATTTCTGAAATTCTGCGCCACCCTCTAACTAACCCAGATTGGTGCTTGCGGCTGTGCCGTTATGAGGTGCGGAGAGGCTGCGACTCTCCGCACCTCATAGCGGCACAGCCGCAAGCACTGGCTGGGTAGTTACGATTCTTTTCGGTTTTCAAGAATTGAAGGAACGTAGTGTCGGTGTTGCCTGCGGTAAGGAATTTTGCCAGGCTGTTGAAAATAGAGGGAAAGCCGCATAGGATTATTTTTGCGATTATTTTTGCGAAGGCGAGCGCAACGATTCATAGCATCTGCAAGTTCGATACACTTCTTTAAGGAGATTCATTCATGAAAGTTGAAACCGGAGTCATCGCGGCGGCAGGTTCGGGAACTCGTATGCTGCCGGTCACGCTCGGCTATCCCAAAGAACTGCTGGCCATCATCAACAAACCCGCGTTGCACCTGATTATCGAAGAGTTCATCAATTCGGGTTTGAAAAAAATCATCCTCATCACCGGCGCAAACCCTGAGCCGCTGCAGCGCCAATACGATGTATCCATCGCGCCGCCACGCGGCAAGTACAAACCCTTGGATGAATTCTTTGATAAACTGGCAGGTATCGAAATCATCTTCGAGCCGCAGCAAGGCCCTTATGGCAACGGCACGCCGTTGTTGGTGGCGCGTCCGCATATACCCGCAGGCGAAGGCTTCATCTATGCTTATGGCGATGACATTATCAAGGCCACCAAGCCGTTCGCTTTGCAGTTGATTGAAAAACATCAGCGCACCAATTCTCTGGTTGTCGGCACGCAAGAGGTCGCTTGGGAAGACGTGGTGCGCTACGGCATCGCGCAGATCAAAGAAGGCAGCAGCGAACGCTTCATGTACGATGTGGTGGAAAAGCCGACGCGGGAAGAAGCAGCGTCAAACCTGGCGATGTTCGGGCGCTTTTTGCTTTCGACCGATATTATTCAAATCCTCACGGAGATACCGCTGGGCCAAGCGAATGAATTGTGGTTGACCGATGCGGTGCGCGAATACATCAAGCGCGGCGGCGCGGTTTCCGCCGAAGCCGTCGCTGGCGGCGAATGGTTAACCATTGGCGACCCGATTAATTATTTAAAGACGCTGATGGAATACGCCCTCGATGATGCCGCCATCCGTCAAGCCTTGGCTCCCCGCTTGAAGGCGCGATTGAGCCTTGAAGAATAACCGCGCAGAGATGGAGAAAGCCGCCAACGGCTTACTCCAAATAGGTAGGCGGTGGACGGCTTGGCGGGTTTTGCGGTGGAGCGCGGTTTCGGCATAAGCGGCGACATTTGTCTTGCTTATTTTTGTTATTGGAGTAATTTGATAAGGGAAACAAACCCGTGAAGGAATGGCTATGGAATTGAATCAAACCAACGCGGAAAGCTGCGCGCAAAGAATTGTATTGTCGGACCGCAGCGCCGCTATTGATCAACAGGCGCTGACCGATCTCTGGAAAGACATGGATGAAAACGAAGACATCATTCGTGAACTGATCCGTATTTTTCTCGACGATGCGCGGCAACAAATGAGCAACGCGCATCAATCGCTGGCCACCGCCAACCCCATAGAACTGGGGCGCATCGCGCACACCCTGAAAGGCAGCAGCCTCTATTATGGCGCTAAAAAACTGGCGGAGATTTGCGGCCTGCTCGAAACCATCTGTCGGCAAGGCCAATTACCGCAGGCCGCTTCCTTAATCCGCGAGATCGAAACCGAGTTCGAGATGGTCAAAGAGGCGTTGCGCTCTTTGGAAATTCACAACGCCTGAACCACCACACCACCTGCTACCGAAAGACCAACTAAAATCAATCGCGTTGAGCCGCAATCTATGACCGCCGCTCAACCCCTCGCACCTCTTTGTAAGTCGGCATAGAGTAGGCGACGACGCGGTATTACTTTGAAGCCACACCGATGTTTTTCACCGTTGGCTTGTCGAGTTGATGAACCTGCGTGCTGGCTACGCCTTGGTAGAAACTCGCCTGCACCTCCGGGTAATGGTTTTCAATGTAATAAAAATTCTTGGCGTTCTCGAAATAGACGCGACCTTTCTGCAACAACACATAATCCACATTGTCGGAATGAAAATTAAAATCCGGTTGCGACAGAATCAGCGAACGTATATCGAGGCGATGGTAACGCTCCAGATAATATTCCACCACGCCCGGTATTTCGCTGGCAATTGTTGCGTTGGGCGGCGCGGTTTCGGCTAGGTACTTGACGCTTTCTCTTGCGCCTACATCATAAAATTCATCGTGGGGAAAGAAATAGCCGACGCGCCCTTTGCCGAAACTATTGGTGTACAGACCGGGATATGGCAAACCCCATCGGAGCGTAATAAAAGCGGGCGCAATGACGAACACCAGCGCTACGACCACTGCCGCCAAGCGTTCGCCCTGCGGTGCAGCAAGCACAGGGCTGCGAAATAATTTTGCCAGTCCACGCCAGCAGACCAGTATGCCAACTGCCGCTGTCATATAAACCCAAGGCATCAAGGTCAGCGTATAACGCAGGAACTTCGAGCCGATCACCGACATTGGCAACAACCAGAAAATCAACATCAGCCGCAGGAACAGATACCCACGCGCTACTCGCGCTTCACCGCGCCGCCGAAAAATTTCTACCACGCCAACCGCAAACGCCAACAGCATCGGCAGCGGCACTTTGACCGCCAGATAGAGCAGATAAAAATACCAGGGGTTGCCCGCCGGTGTATCCATCGCGTCGTTGTTGAACAATTTCCCCATCATCACATAACCGTGATGCGTCAACAGGTCTTCGTTCACATACGCATACACATAACGCCAGGTCTGCGGCGCAAAAACCGCCGGATTGAACAAGGCCAAGGCCAGCACCATGCCGCCAAAATATTTCGCCCACATCCTCCCTGTCAAAGGGCGATTGGTGCGCTGATGATAACCGATGATGGTGTAAAACAGAGCGTTGAGGCCAATATAATGCGGGAAATATTTCGCCCCGACCATTAACCCGAAAGCGGCTCCGGCCAGCGCATAAAATTTTTCCTGCCCTTCAAGGTTGATAGCCAACTGCTCTTTGGCGCGATGATAAAAATAGAAACCCAACAGCATGAAAAACAGCAACAAGGTGTCTTCTTTGCCTATGCGATTGAACCACACGGCATTCAAGCCGAAGGCCCACAACAGTGCGGTAATCACCCCAGCCTCGAAGCCTAAGAAAGCCGTCGTCAGTAGCAGCAACGGAATGACGGTGAGCGCGCCAAAGATGACATTGGGCAAACGCAAAGCGGTCTCTTCGGAAATGCCCAGTTGCAGATTATCGCCCAGCGTTTGATTCCACCCTTTGGCGCTTCGCAGGGAGACGAAACACAAGAGTTTCATCACCATAGGATGCTCGGTGTTGGCGGTGAAATCGCCCTGCTCGTAAGCACGCAGCGCGAACACTTTGTTGGTTTCGTCTTCGGATAATCCGGCGGCGTCCAGTTGATAGACGCGCACGCCAAAGGCCAGCATCACGGTGAGAAAAATAACCATAACTTGATGGCGTTCAAGTTGAGAAAAGAGTCCTTGACGGATTTTCTTTTCAGGTCTGGGGAATTGAGCGTAACTTACTTCCAGATGATCTACGGTTCGCATCCTGATCGGTCCTGCCTCGTCTGTCACTGGGCCACTGCCTACAGCGTTTATGCCTCTGCGTCGTTACGGTCTTCTACTTTCCACACTCTTATTCAAACAAAAATTGCTCAGGAAAACAAAGGCCGCTACAAACTTTGTAGCGGCCTCGTCAAGGAATCAAGTCTCAGGAAAAATAATCAGTCGGCTTTTTTGCGAATAAAGGTCGGCACGTTGATGTCCTCGCGGCGCGTCGGGTCGGCGGCGTGAGGGTTGCGGTCGCTGCCGCCGCCGTTGGGCGGGGAGGTGTAGGGACGGTTCGGCTCAGTAGTCGCCACCGCTTTATCAAAGCCCGTGGCAATCACTGTGATCTTCATCTCATTGGTCAATTTTTCATCCAGCACCGCGCCGAAAATAATGTTCGCCTCTTCGTGCGCTGCTTCGTGAATAATGTCCATCGCTTCGTTGACTTCAAAGAGCGTCAAGTCGGTGCCGCCGGAAATGTTGACCAGCACGCCTTGCGCGCCATCTATCGAAGCCTCTTCGAGCAAGGGACTGGAAATCGCCCTGTGCGTTGCTTCGACGGCGCGATTGTCGCCCGAAGCCAGTCCGGTTCCCATTAATGCCATGCCCATTCCCGCCATCGTGGATTTGACATCGGCAAAGTCCACGTTGATTAACCCCGGAACTGTGATGATGTCCGAGATGCCTTGCACGGCTTGGCGCAACACATCGTCGGCGAGCTTGAAAGCTTCAAGGAATGGCGTGCCTTTCGAGACCGCGCCAAGCAGCCTCTCGTTGGGAATGGTGATCACCGTATCCACACAATCACGCAATTCATTCAAGCCTTGCTCGCCCTGACGTTGACGACGGCGGCCTTCAAAGCGAAACGGCTTAGTGACCACCGCAACCGTCAACGCGCCGAGTTCGGTCGCCAGACTGGCCACGATGGGCGCGGCTCCTGTGCCAGTGCCGCCGCCAAGACCTGTGGTAATGAAAACCATGTCTGCGCCTTCCAACACCTCGATGATTTTTTCGGTGTCTTCGAGCGCCGACTGGCGACCGACTTCGGGATCGCCACCCGCTCCCAAACCTCTGGTGAGTTTTTCGCCGATTTGAATCTTGATCGAGGCTCTGGAACTTTTCAGCGCCTGAAGATCAGTGTTGGCGACTAAAAATTGTACGCCCTCGATACCCGCTTCAATCATGCGATTGACGGCGTTGCCGCCGCCGCCGCCGATGCCGATCACTTTGATTTTGGCTCCGTTGGCTGGCTGGTCGAGATCATCAAATAAAATTAGACCGCTACGAGTCTCATTGCGTTCATCTGCTCCCGTCATGGGCGCCTCCTGCCTATCATAATTAAGCAACTGGATTTTCATGCGCTGTTGATGAGGAATAGCGCATTACAAAAAAAAACGGAGATACGAGTTTGCTCAACTGTCCTCAATTTTTTCGCTGCTTGAATCAACTTCACAGCTTGAATCACTGGATACCAAACGCACCAAAAAAAGCTGGTGTCCCGCGCCGCGCGGGTGGCTCTGGGTTTTCGGGGGTCGTCTTTCCATGCCAGTGAGAACGCTATCTGACCGCTACAAGATGTGGTAGCGTAAGTCTTCAAAAACACACCGCATAGTAGCATAGTCATCATTGCCACTCAACTTGTTTTTCACCGGCAGGGAAATATTTTCCATATTGGTTCAGCCGAAAAACCGACTCCAGAAGCCGCCGCGCTTGGGCGCGCCGTCTTTGAGCGAGTGAATCTTCTTCTGATTCATCTGTTTGTGAAAGCCATACAGCAAAGTTCCCGCGACCGTGGCATATTCGGGGCTGTCGAGATCGTCGGTCAAACCGCCAGCGATGTTGGGAATCCCATGTCGCGCCGGTAAATCCAAAATCTGTTCAGCCATTTCGACTATGCCATCCATCAGGGAACCGCCGCCGGTTAAAACGACGCTAGAAAGAATCTGCTGCTCGAACCCGGCGCGCTGAATTTCGTCCGCCGCGTGCGAAAAAATTTCTTCGGCGCGAGGTTGCAGAATTTCGCAGAGGATCTGACGGCTCAACATACGCGGCGCTCTGCCGCCCACCGATGGCACTTCCACCATGCGTCCTCTTTCGTTATCGGGCATCAACATCGCCAGCGCACAGCCTTCGCTGCGTTTAATCTTTTCGGCTTCCGGTACAGGCGTCCTGAGTCCCACGGCTATATCGTTGGTGAGGTGATTGCCGCCCATTTCAAAGACCGCCGTGTGACGCACCGCGTCGCGATGAATGATGGTGAGATTGGTGATGTCTGCGCCGATGTCTATGACCGCCGCGCCGTATTCTTTTTCATCATTGCTTAGGGTGGCTTCGGCGGTGGCGACGTGATTGATGATGGTGTCCACGACCATCATGCTGGCGCGATTGACCGAGGTGATGACGTTTTGTCGCGCCGTGATGGGCGAGGTGACGACGTGAACGGCGGCCTCCAGTCGCATTCCCAAAAAGCCTATCGGATTGCCTATGCCGTCCTGCCCGTCAACCAAAAATTCTTGCGGCAGCACGTCAATGATTTCGCGGTCCGTAGGCACGCTGATGGCGCGAGTTTGATCGATCACGCGATAGACATCTTCTTCGGTAATTTCGCGGTTGCGGCGAGAAATGGCAATCACCCCGCGCGAGTTTTTGCCCCGCATCTGTGCGCCGCTGAGGTTGACGTAGGTTGCATCTATGGTAAGACCGGACATCGCTTCGGCCTCTTCGACGGCGCGTTTGATGGCGTCAACGGTGGCTTCGATGTTGACCACCACGCCTTTGCGAACGCCGCGTGAAGGAGCTTTGCCGATGCCCACGATTTCCAGTTCATCATTATCGGTTATTTCGCCGACGACCAGGCGTACTTCCGTAGTGCCTATGTCGAGAGCCGAAATCTGTCTGTGTGCCTTAGCCATTGAAAATCCTCCGGGTTATTTCTTTTTTGCGGGAGCAGGTTTGCCCGACGCTTTCCCTTTGTTGCCAGATGAAGCAGGCTTCGCCGATTTTGCCGCTGCCGACTTTGGCGCACTGAGCTTTACCGCTTTGGTTTTGTGCGCCTCGGGTTTAGCGGCGGCCTGGTGCGGCGCAACCTTCTTGGCGTCCGCTTGGGTCGCCACGGCTTTGCGAGCTTCAGCCGTAGCGGGTTTGACGGACTCTGGTTTCTTCAAGGTTCCTGCGTTGGGTTGGTTCTCCGGTCTGGGGGAGGAGAAGGCAAAAACAATGTGATTGGGCTTGGACGCATCGAGGAAATTAATCCTGTCAGCGTTGTCAATCAATCGCTCGGTGTCCTGTACACGCAGGCGACTGAGTTGTTCGGTGTCGCGCTCTTTGACGGCTTGCAGAACCTGCAGCGCAATCTTGAAACGGGTTTTGAAATCTTCACTGCCCAACACCACATGGGTGGGCGAATTCAACAGTTGCAAGTTTACATACTTTGGCGACGACAGGTCAATTTCATCCACCATATCCCATAAAGAATCTTCGCCGGTCAATTCCTGCTCAATCTTTTTGTAGAGCGCCACGCGTTCGCGGTTTTCCGCCACTGCGCCCGCCGTCAAAGTGCCTTCGGCAAAGCCGGTTGCGGTGGGCGGAACTTTGGTTGCCGCGCCCTGCTTGAGCGAAAATTCATCCAGTTCAACCGCATCTTTATCGAGCCACACCAGCAAGCCCGAATTGCGCCGCGCCAGCACCGCAGGGACGCGCTCGACAATATCTACATGAACTTTATCGGGCAACACCCGCGCTACTGTGGCTTCGCGCACACGCGGCAGGCTTTCGATTTTTTGGCGAATCATGGCCAGATCAATATTCAATAAACGATTCTGGCCGACAGCACGCCGTATGGTTTGTTCAACCTCAGCGCGCACTCCTTGACTGACCGAACTGATCTCTATGCCTTTCAAAGCAAAGACGCTGGAATTGGTGAAGACATAATAAAACACCACCAGTGAAAAGACGCTGCAAACCACGGCTATGGGTTTGCCATAAGTTTTGACGAAATGGATGATCTCGACCAAGGTGATGCCCGCCGCGCTGTCGGCCTGACGCCGCGCTTTGGCTTTCGCGCCGCGTTGCGCCGCCGCGCTCTGCATCCGTGATCGTGGTTCTATTTTTTGCGCTTGTGCCATACTTGTTAGTCCTTAGTCCTTGGTCCTCAGTCCTCAGTCCTAGTCCTTAGTCCTTAGCTGATTTCTTGCAAGCCTTGAAAGTGGCTCCTGTAGCCCGTTTCAAGACTTCACAAGCTAGGGACTAAGGACTAAGGACTGAGGACTTTCAATAATTCATCTCCTGCGGTGTTGACGTTGCCTGCTCCTAAAGTCAACACCAGGTCGCCGGGCTGCGCGATGGCTTGTAACCGCTGCACCGCGTCGGCTAGGCTGCCGCAGTATTCGACCTGGCGATGCCCGAAGCGATCAATCATTTCCACCAGCGCAGCGCTGGTGATGCCTTCGATGGGGTCTTCGCTGGCGGCATAAATATCGGCGACCAGCAACACGTCCGCGCCATAAAACGAGCGCGCAAAATCATCCAGCAAATCGCGTGTGCGGGTGTAACGATGCGGTTGAAATAACACCACGACGCGACGCCCGGCGCTGCGTGCGGCTTCCAGCGTCGCTTTGATTTCCGTAGGGTGATGTCCGTAATCATCAACCACCAAGACATCCGCGACTTCGCCTTTGATTTGAAAGCGCCGTTCTGCGCCGCGAAATTCACTCATCACGCGAGCAATCTCGGCAAACGAAATATTGAGGTCTAGGCCGACCGCCACCGCCGCCAGCGCATTATAAACATTGTGCAAGCCCGGCACGTTCAAACGCATTTTGCCTAAGTCATTGCCGAAAGCGCGCACCGTGAAATCGCTGCCGAAATTTTTATCGGGCTGAATATCCCACGCCGAAACGTCGGCCTGCGTAGCGCGCCCGTAAGTAATGGCGCGCCGCGCTAGATTAGGAATAATCGCCTGCACATTCGGATCGTCCAGACACATCACGTTGGTTCCGTAAAACGGCACGCGGTTGGTGAATTCGACGAAGCATTTTTTTATCTGCTCGATGCCGCCGGTGAAAAAGTCCAGATGGTCTTCGTCAATGTTGGTCAACACCGTAATGGTCGGCGTCAACAACAACAGCGAGCCGTCCGATTCATCGGCCTCGACCACGATGTATTCGCCTTTGCCAAGTTTGGCATTGGAACCAAGCGAGGCGACGCGTCCGCCGACGACTACCGTAGGGTCAAGTTCGGTGTTGGTCATCAGGTGGGCAATCATCGAAGTCGTAGTGGTTTTGCCATGCGTACCGGCCACGGCGATGCCGTAACGATACAGCCGCATCAACTCGGCAAGCATTTCGGCGCGTTGGATGACCGGAATTTTTTTCTGCCGTGCGGCCACAACTTCGGGGTTATCCTGACGAATCGCCGACGAGGTAACGACCACATCCGCGCCTTCTATGTTTTCGCCGCGATGCCCTTCACAAATCGTCGCGCCCATTTTTTCGAGGCGTTCGGTGATCGCCGAGCGTTTGGCATCGCTGCCGGTGATGCGGAAATTGGCAGCCAGCGACAACAACACTTCGGCGATGCCGCTCATGCCGATGCCGCCTATGCCAACGAAATGAATGTGTCTGATTCCTCTAAACATTTGTTTAGTCCTTAGTCCCTAGTCCTTAGTCCTTAGCTCGTTGGAAGAGTCGCCTATCAAGCGCAGATAGCCGTTGAGCATCGGAGCGAGATTAGAGAGTAATGGTTTCAGCTCATTGATTTGCTCATCAATTAAGAACTTGCGTCGGTAAGCGCGCCGTAACCAATGCCTGGTTTCAAACAAAGAGCCTCTGGCAATTTTGACGAAACGGCGGTTGTCTTGAAAACTTCCTCTGCCGGTTCCTTCCGCTATATTTGCGCCCACGCTGTCAGTGGCGCGAATCACTTGTTTGCCCACCCTATCTTTAGCGAATGAATCCCACTTGATGACGATATCCCAGATGTTATCCGCTAAAACTTCGGACATCTGATAGACCTTTAAATTCTCGAAACTCGTGTTCTTCATGATCTTTCTCCACCAAAGCTAAGGGCTAATGACTAATGACTCCGCAAGGTCAACTGCGAGTTCGGCAGCGTTGGCGCGACCAAGCATACGGCTGGCCTCTTCCATCTTGCCGATCTCGCCGGGGTTTTCAATCAAGCGCGTCAATTCCTCAGCCAGGCGTTCAGTCGTCAACTCTTTCTGTAAAATCATGCGTCCCGCTCCGGCACGCGCAAAGGCTTCGGCGTTCTTGCGCTGATGGTCGTCGGAGGCAAACGGGAAGGGAATGAAGAGCGCTGCTTTGCCCGCCGCCGCCACTTCTGCCGCTGTCGTTGCGCCCGCCCGACAGATCAACAAATCGGCGTTTTCAAATTGTCGCGCCATATCGTGAATGAAGGCGCGAACCTCGGCATTGACGAATCCGGCACCTTCATAACCAGCTTTGACCATCGCATAATCCTTCTCGCCAGTCTGATGCGTGATGGCGAGTTGGTCTTGTTTATCAACCAACAACGGCAAGGTTTTAACCATTGCTTCATTGATGGCGTGCGCTCCCTGACTGCCGCCAAAGATTAAAATGTGTAGGCGCTCGGTGCGCTCTTTCTTTTTGAGCAAAGCAAAATCGCTACGCACGGGATTGCCGGTGACGCGCCCTTTGCCGCGACAATAGCGATTCGCTTCTTCAAAGGTCAGCGCCGCCGCATCCACGAAACGCGCCAACACGCGATTGGTAAAACCCGGCATGGCGTTCGGCTCTACAATCATCGTCGGGAGGTTGGTAATCGCCGCCATCAACAAAGTCGGCCCCGATGAATAGCCGCCAATGCCGATGACCACATCGGGTCGAAAGCGTTTCAAAATTTTCAACGCCGCAACGAAACTCGTGGGCAATTGCAACAACGATTTTCCGCGTTGCGTCAGCGACACGCTCTTCAACGCGCCCACCTGAATCATCTCCAGATTGAAACCTTCACGCGGCACAATCTGCGCTTCCAAACCGTGTGGCGTGCCGACGAAAAGAATTTCGTTGGCGGCATCGCGGCGCTTGAACTCGCGGGCAATCGCTATGCCCGGATAGATATGACCGCCTGTGCCGCCCGCTGCAATGATTACACGCATAGCTCTCCGATGCAGATTGCAGATTGCGGATTGCGGATTGCGGATTTTCTGCTCAACCCTTCGCTTTTGAGATAAAACCGTCTTCTCATCGCTTTACCCCTCGCGCTGTATTGATTGAAGAAACCACGATTGAGAGAATTTGGTTACCTTCTTCCAACAGGTGAGTAACGCGATTCAACTTTACAATCTCTGCGTCAGTCAAAAGTTCTATCCAGTAATTCGATTCATCCGCTTCTTCTTCCACGATGCCCATTTTGGCAATAAAGTCTGCCCTCGACTTTCCTCTACAGGCCGCTCGATAATTTGCGCCTACTGATGTTCCCGATCTCAGCAATTGCCCGCCGATCACATGGGCGGTTTGAGTTTTTGGCAAACTTTCTACCAGTTTAATAATCCTCAAGGCATAAGCCCGTGTTCTTTTTTTCATGTCCTCAGCATTCATACCCTCCTCCTTGATTCATAAAGCTGAAGTCTTGATCTTTTCCAATCCGCAATCTGCAATCCGCAATCCGCAATCGTCAACTGCCTTCGTGTTTGGAAATATTCAACAACACGCCGGAGGCGAACAAACTGAGGGCTAGAGATGAACCACCAGCGCTGATAAAGGGCAGCGGGATGCCTTTGGCCGGAAGCAGCGACAACGCCACGCTGATGTTGAAAAACGCCTGCGCGATAATCATCACGGTCAAACCAATGGCCACCAGTTGCCCAAATAAATCGGGTGCATAACGCGCTGCTTTGAAGCCGCGCCACGCCAGCAGGCCAAATAAAATCACCAAGGTAATCGCGCCGATTAAGCCCAATTCTTCGCCGATTACCGCAAAAATAAAGTCGGTGTGCGGCGACGGCAGATAAAATAATTTCTGCTTGCCTTCGGCAAATCCTACGCCGTTGAGTCCGCCGCTGCCGATAGCGATTAACGATTGCACGACTTGATAACTGGAAGTCTGTTGATTCTTCCACGGGTCAACGAAATCTATCAGGCGTTGCAAACGCCACGGCACAAAGACCAGCATACCCAACAAAGCAGGCACTAGCGGAAGCGCTATCGTAGCAAGATGACGCAACGGCACCTGAGCATGAAAGAGCATCCCTGCGAAGACGATGAAGAGAATCAAGGCGGTGCCGAAATCGGGTTCTGCGCCGATCAAGCCGATGACCAGAATGGCGATGATAGCGGTCGGCAGAAAGACGCGCTTGAAGACGTTGACTTCGTGCGAACGGTTTTCCAAAAAGAGCGCCAAAAAGGCTACCAGAGCCAGTTTGGCGATTTCCGACGGTTGCAGCGACAGCGCGCCAAAGCGTATCCAACGATGCGTGTTGTTGACTTTCGGCAGAAACAACACGACGACCAACAGCACCACGGTGAAATACAGCACCGGCAAAATAATCGTCGAGCGTTTGTAGTGCCGGTAATCAATTCGCATGGCTATCGTCATAGCCAGCAAACCCACGAACGCCCAGCCGGACTGGCGCAACAGAAAGTAAAACTGCGTGCCGAAATTTCTTTCCGCCAGCATTGCCGAAGCGCTATAGACCATCACCAAACCGAACAGCGTCAAACCCAAAACCACGGCCAGCATGATTTTATCTATCGGCAGTCCGTTGCTCTTTGACGCGCCGCCCGATTGCCATAGCGTCGGTTGCCAACCATCGCGCTGGCTATTGTTTTTTGTCCCCGCATACGTTGCCATTTGTAGTCCTTAGTCTGTAGTCCCTAGTCCGTAGTCCCTAGTTTATTGGTCATTCGTCATACATGATGTAATTGGGCTTCACGCGCCAACTAAGGACTAATGACCAAGGACTAAGGACTTCACCGCGTCTTTGAAGACGCGCCCACGATGTTCGTAGTTGTCGAACATATCGAAACTGGCGCACGCCGGAGCCAGCAACACGATGTCGCCTTGGCTTGCCGATTCAATCGCTATGGCTACGGCGTCCGACATCGAAGCTGCGCGCACCATAGGGCGCACGCCTGCAAGTTGCGCGGCGATTTTGTCGCTTGCCGCGCCAAGCAAAATAATTTGTTTGACGCGCTGCTTGAGTAACGGCGCAAGCACGGTGTAATCGCTGTCTTTATCTTTGCCGCCTAAAATCACCATCACGTTACGCTCAAAGGCGGCCAACGCTTTCATCGTCGAATCTACATTCGTGGCTTTCGAGTCGTTATAAAATTTCACGCCGTTGATTTCGGCAACAAACTCTAAGCGATGCTCTACGCCTTTGAAGTGGCGAAGCACCTCGCGCAATGGCTCCAATTCATCCAGCGTGGTTCGCATAGCGCAGAAGGTCGCCGCCAACGCCGCCATAATATTTTCGACGTTGTGCATTCCCGGCACGGCGATTTCCTGAAGGCGCAGCACGGCGACTTCACTGCCATCAGGGTTGAGCAATGTCGTATAAATTTGTCCGTCGCGCAAAAAGATTTGTTTGCTCGCATCGTCTTTGACCGTGAACCATACGGCCTGTGAAGGCGCGCCGAATGCGGCGACCATATCCACCACCGCCGCGCTTTCGGCATTCAAGATCGCAAAATCATCGGCGGTTTGATTCTTGAAAATCCGCTGTTTCGCTTGAACGTAATTTTCAAACGAGCCGTGCCGGTCAAGATGATCTGGCGTGATGTTGGTCATCAAGGCAACCTGTACGCGCAGCGATTCAATGGTCTCCAGTTGAAAGCTCGACAATTCGGCAATCGTCCAGGTGTGGTCGTGCGATTGTTCGACGAGGCTGGTCAAAGCCGTGCCGATATTGCCGCCGACAATCACTTCTGCGCCTGCTGCTTTCATCAATTCGCCAATCAAAGTTGTCGTCGTCGTCTTGCCGTTCGACCCCGTTACGCCAATCATTCGTCCGCGCAAAAAGCGTCCCGCAAGTTCCGGCTCGCTGATGATTTCAATGTCCGCCTCGCGTGCGCTTTCGAGCGCGGCGAGATTGGCAGGAACGCCTGGACTCAAGACAATCACATCGGCCTGCAAAAAAATCTCTAGGGGATGCGCGCCGAAGACGAAATGAACTCCGGCCTGTCGCAACTCGGCAATTGTTGCAGCAAGTTCTACAGCGGACTTCACCAGCTCCGTTTCAGTTTTGTAGTCATTCGCCGTCACCTGTGCGCCACGCGCAGCGAGCAAACGCGCCGCCGCCACGCCGCTACGCGCTATGCCGACCACCAGAATTTTTTTACCTGCTACATTCATTTGGTTATTGGTTATTGGTTATTGGTTACTTGATGGCATTCGTGCGAATAACCAGTAACCAGTAACCAGTAACCCTATCGCAACTTCAAAGTTGAAAGACTCAACAAGGCAAATAAAATCGCTACGATTAAGAAGCGAAAGACCAATTTGGGTTCCATGCGTTTCGATACTTCGGGCGAATACATCAACTCGAAGTGATGATGTATTGGCGTCATCTTAAAGATGCGCTTGCGAAATAATTTGAAGGTGGCCACCTGCAACATCACCGACAAGGCTTCGACCACAAAGACGCCGCCGATGATGACGAGCAGAAATTCCTGCTTGATCATCACGGCGATTGCGCCGATTGCGCCGCCTAAACCTAACGCTCCGACATCGCCCATGAAGACTTCGGCGGGCGGCGCGTTGAACCACAAAAAACCTAGACAAGCGCCGGTCAAAGCGGCGCAGAAAACCGTCAGTTCATGAATCTGCGGGTTGAACACCAAATCCAGATAATTGGCAAAAATTTGATGCCCCGAAACATAGGTGAAAGCCGTAAGCGTTGCCGCTGTCACCATCGTCACCGAAGTGGCGAGTCCGTCCAGACCATCAGTCAAATTCACCGCGTTGGAAAAGCCTACGACGACCAGCGGCGCGAAGATAAATAAGTACAGCGGCCACCATAAAATGATCGTGGCTTTGATAAACGGGAAACTCAAATCGGTGCCGTAAGGCGTGAGAAATTTCAGCGCGAAGGCAAATAAAAACGCTGTCAAAAATTGCAGCGCCAGCTTTTGTTTGCCGGTCAAGCCGAGGTTGTGCTTGCGTTTGATCTTGAGAAAATCGTCGGCAAATCCGATACCGGCAAAGGCCAGCGTGGTCAGCACCACAATCCATACATAGACCACCGCCAGATCCGACCACAGCAAGGTTGACACCGTGATGGAGAGCATAATCAAAACCCCGCCCATCGTCGGCGTGCCTTTTTTCGAGAGGTGCGTTTGCGGCCCTTCTTCGCGGATGAATTGCCCGAAATTCAAGCGCTTGAGCAGCCGGATCATGCGCCGCCCAAACACCAGACTGATGAGCATAGCGGTCACTGCCGCCATCGCCGTTCGGAAGGTGACATAACCAAATACATTCAAACCGGAAAGGCTGCTGTGAAGGTCTTTGAAGTATTTTAAGTAGTAAAACATTCCCTTAGTCCTTAGTCCGTAGTCCCTCGCCCTTCGTTCTCCTTAGTCCTTAGCTGATTTCTTGCCAGCCTTGAAAGCGGCTCCTGTAGCCTGTTTCAAGACATCAAGTCAACAAGCTGAGGACTAAGGACGAGGGACTACGGACTTTTTTGCTTGATCTTTTCGACAACGATTTCGGTTTTTACTCCTCTTGAGCCTTTGACCAGAATGAGGTCTTGCGCTCGTACTTCAGTCAACAAAAACTCTGCGGCTTCGGCGGACGTGGCAAAAAAAGTGGCGGCTGTCGGTGTCATCCCCGCGTCTATTGCGCCTTTGACGAGTTCGCTTGCCAAGCCGCGCACGCCGATTACGACATCAATGCCGAGTTCGGCAATACGGCGTCCGGCCTCGTAATGAAGCGTCGCACCGGCTGCGCCCAACTCCAACATTTCACCGGCAACGACAATCTTTCTGGCGTAGCCTTTGCTTGCCGTCATCGCTGTAACCATCTCGACAAGAGCGCGTGGATTCGAGTTGTACGAATCATCAATCAAAGTGAAACCGGCGTCGCTGTGCGTCACCTCGCCGCGCATTTTCGGGCTGGCAACTTCGGCCAACGCTTCGGCGATGGCTTCGAGCGGCGCTTGATAAAAATCGGCCACGGTAGCCGCCGCCAGCGCGTTATAAAGATTATGGCGACCGGGTAGAGGCAAGCTGATTTTTACTTCGCCGCTTGGCGTGGTCAGTAAAAATTTCGTGCCGCGCAAACCATCAGCTTCGATGTCTCGCGCCATCACAGCGGCCTCTTGGTCAATGCCATAAGTGCGAATCATCAAGT
Source organism: Acidobacteriota bacterium (assembly GCA_016201275.1). Taxonomy (GTDB): domain Bacteria; phylum Acidobacteriota; class Blastocatellia; order UBA7656; family UBA7656; genus JACQDB01. The sequence continues at coordinate 62,612 of JACQDB010000024.1, read as the reverse complement.
CATCGCGCAACTCGCGCATACGCAAGACGCGAACATCATCGGCATTCAACACCGCCGCGCCGTTGGCTTTGACGCCAGAAATCAATTCGGCTTTGGCCTCGGCGATGGCATCAACCGAAGCGAAATATTCCAGATGCACCGCCGCTACGTTGGTGATGACGGCTACATCGGGTGGCGCGAATTTCGTCATCGCGGCAATTTCTCCGGCGTGATTCATGCCCATCTCGAAGACGCCGTAAGCGAAATCGTCGGCGTGCGCGCCGTTGGATTCCATCTGCAAAATCGAAAGCGGCAAGCCGTAAGCGTTATTCAAATTGCCTTTGGTCTTCATCACTCGTCCGATTTTTTCGAGCGTCGCGGCGGTCAATTCTTTGGTCGTCGTTTTGCCCGCGCTGCCGGTGATGGCGACCAGTTGCCCGCGCCAACTTTTCACTACGGCAGAAGCGAGTTGCTGCAAAGCATCGAGCGTGTCGGCAATGAAAAGCCGAAGTCCGTGGTCTTGAGTTCGCTGTCCGGCGTCCGAGGTTTGCAGGTTTGCGCTTATATCTGAATCCTTGTTGACCACTGCGGCGATTGCGCCGCGCCGTAAAACTTCAGCAACGAATTTGTGACCGTCGTGAACTTCGCCGCGAATCGCAAAGAACAATTCGCCTTTGCGAAGAGTGCGCGAATCTATCGAATAGCCGAGAATGTCGCGCCCGGAAAGTTCTGCCGCAAGCGTTTCATCGCTGACCTTTGAACCGAAAATTTTTATTGTTTCACTGAGTTGCATTCGTATGTTCAATCTATAGATTTGCAGCAAATCTTTTTATGGTAAAAAAATCAGCATTCCTGTACGGGCGACCCTCTGTGGTCGCCCGTACAAGACTTCTACTGCTTCTTGCGATCTTAAATCTTCTTGGCATCGCTTATGAAAATCCCACTCGTTTCATCATCGCTTCACGCGCCGTTTCGCGGTCATCGAAATGAATCGTCCGGTCTTTGAGGATTTGATAATCTTCGTGACCTTTTCCGGCGATGATGACCAGATCGCCTTCCTGTGCTTCGTTGATGGCTTGAAAAATCGCGGCGCGGCGGTCGGCAACTTTTGCATACGGGCGCGATGATTTTTTCAAGCCCACTTCAATCTCTGCGATAATCGCGAGCGGGTCTTCACTGCGCGGATTGTCCGAGGTGACAATCACTACATCGCTCAAACTCGCCGCGACTTCGCCCATAATCGGGCGTTTGGTGCGATCACGGTCGCCGCCGCAACCGAATACCGTGATGACGCGATGCTCGCTGCCTACGACTTCACGCGCCGTTTGCAAAACATTTTTCAAAGCATCATCGGTGTGCGCGTAATCCACGATAACCGCGAAATTCACTTGGTGCGCGTCGTCTAATCTCACTTGCTCGAAGCGTCCGGCGACGGTTTGGCAATTGGCAATACCAGCGGCGCAAACCGTCAAACCGAATCCCAGAGCCAATCCTGTGGCGAGGGCTGCGAGAATATTGTAAACGTGAAAGCGTCCCACCAGCGCCGAGGTGATTTCAACTTCACCCGCAGGAGTGATTGCGTTGAAGGCCAGACCGCTGGCGCTCAACTGGAAATCAGTGGTTCGCACATCGGCTTTTTCATGAAAGCCATAGGTGCTGATTTTGCCTTGCGCGGTTTTGATTAAGCGCTGTCCGTACTCGTCATCAAAGTTGATGATCGAGGCTTGCGGTGCGCCACCCAGAGCGCCGGTGAAGAGTTTTTCTTTCGCGGCGAAATAACTATCCATCGTCTTGTGATAATCAAGATGGTCGCGGGTCAAATTGGTGAACACCGCCGCCGCTAGTGGCAAACTATCGGCGCGATGCAAGGCGATGGCGTGCGACGAAATTTCCATCACCGCCGATTGACAACCGGCGGCTAGGGCTTGCGCCAGCATACGTTGAAGGTCTGCGGCTTCGGGCGTTGTGTGCCTGGCGGTTGCGGTGTTGTTGCCTATGCGATGCTTGATGGTGCCAAACATCGCCGAGGTGTTTTCAGCGGCGCGAATGATGGCGTCCACCAGATGCGCGGTGGTGGTTTTGCCATTGGTTCCGGTGATGCCTGTGACTTTTAATTTCGTCGCCGGATGACCGTAAATCGCTGCCGCCGCCTGCGCCAATGCCGCACGCGCATTCGTGACTTGCAACCACGCCGGAGCCGGTGTGGCTGCCGCCAGGCTTTGTTCGGAGATGACGGCGATTGCGCCTTGCGCGACGGCCTGCGGAATGAATTGGTGAGCGTCAAATTTATCGCCGCGAATCGCTACGAAGACGGTGCCGGGTGTGCCGACGCGGGAATCGTGCGTCACGTCAAGCGCCTCTGCTGCGAGGTTGCCGTGGGCGTTGATGGCCTTTATTTGTTTGGCTAAATCTGCGAGTTTCAAGTTGGTCTTTTCGTTTTCTGAATCTTTTGTTTAGCTTTTTGCGCCAGCGGCTACGCGCTGCTGCGTGGCCTTCTGCGCTTATTTTTTGCTTCGATAAAAATGCCAATAGAGCAAGCGCTGTGCTTGCTCTACGGTTTACTGCGCTCGCGTCGCTGTGGCCTGTGCGTGGGCGGCGGGAGGTTTTTTCGGGTCGCGTGCTGGCGGACTCTTTTTCTGCATGGTGCGGACAAGTCGCACGCGACAGATGACTTCTTTGGTCACATAAGTGCCGGGCGGCGGACTTTGGCCGGAGACGATGCCTTCGCCGTTGGCCTGCAATTTCAAGCCGCGACTGGCGCACAAAGCGAGGGCTTCGCGTATGCCGCGCCCATTCAAATCCGGCACCAGAATTTCACCGGAAGCTTGATGAACATTTTGGGCTTCTTTATCGTCGGCCTCGCGGTTTGGGTTATGGTTAGCGGGGGCTTCCGCGTTTGGCGTTGGCGGTGCGGAAGATGCTTTCGCGGCCTGGGCAACTCCTTGATTGGCGGCAGGCGTTTGCGAAAGCAACGGGCGTTCATCAACCAGTTGCGGCACTTCAAAAGTTTTCACGCCGCCTGCCACGAACGAAGATTCCACCGCGTTTTCCGGGGCAACGCCCATAATTTGCAGGGCGTGCGAAACGGCCTGCGCGAAAATCGGAGCCGCCACATCGCCGCCGAAATAAGCGCCAACGGGTTCGTCTATCGAAACGATGCAGACGATTTCGGGATTTTCGACAGGCGCAAATCCAGCGAATGAGGCGACGTATTTGCCTGCCATATAGCCGTGTTTGCCGTTGGCTTTTTTCGAGGTGCCGGTTTTCCCGGCGGCGCGATAGCCTTCGATTTTGGCGGCCTTGGCTGTGCCGCGAACCACCACGCCTTCAAGCATAGAGGTCAAGGTCGCAGCGGTGTCAGGGCTGATGACTCGATGCCTTTCGCCCTGCGGTTCGCTGATGATTTCGCCGTAGGTGGAGGTGATCTGTTTGACCAGATGCGGCTGCACCCAGGTGCCGCCGTTGGCGATGCAGGAAAAGGCTGCCGCTGCCTGCACGGCGGTGACGCTGATGCCGTAACCTATGGGAATGGTCGGCGTCCAGTGTTTGACATTGGTCAGAATGCCGCGTGATTCGGCAGGCAATTCGATTTTGGTGCGCTGCCCGAAACCGAAGCGCTCGATGTATTGCGCCAAGCGTTCATAGCCGAGCTTCTGGCCGATGATGATAGCGGCGACGTTCGAGGATTGCGCCAGCGCCTGGGTGGCGGTCAAGCTGCTGTGCGGATGTGTGTCTTGAATCTTCTGCCCGTTAATGGTGATCGTGCCGTTGCCGCAATTGATCAGCGTATTGGGCGTGATGAGTTTTTCTTCGAGCGCCGCCGAATAGGCCACGATCTTGAAAATCGAACCCGGCTCGAACGCCGTCTCGATGGCGCGATTGCGTTTTTGCAGATCGGTCGAATCGCTGACATCGTTGGGATCAAAGGTGGGATAACTGGCGAGCGCCAGAATTTCGCCGGTCGCCGGTTTCATCATCACCAGAGTGCCGCCGCGCGCGTTGCTGCGGCGTATGCCTTCGCGCAACGCTTTTTCGGCGTAATGTTGAATGGTGGCGTCCAGCGTCAGATGAATGTTAGCGCCCTGCACGGACTTTTCGATTTCGTGGTCGAAAGGTTTTTTGAGGGCGTCAAAGGTGACGGTCATCTTACCTTCCTGACCGCGAATCGTCTGATCGAAATAACGCTCCAACCCGCTCAAGCCTTTTTCATCCACGTCCACAAAGCCTAAAACGTGAGCCGCCGTGGTGCCATTCAAATACTGGCGCTTCATCTCGTTGACGTAGCGCAAGCCTTGCAAGTTCAAAGCGTCAACCTGCGCCACTTCTTGGTCGGAGAGTTTGCGTTTGATGGCGACGCAAACTTTGTCGCTGGCTTTCAGGCGTTTCAGCAACTCGTCTTTGTCGAGGTCGAGGATTTTCGCCAGCCGTGGCGCGATGAGTTGGGCATCCGTGATTTGATTCGGATAGGCATACAGCGATTTGACTTCGGAAGAGCGCGCCAGTTCGTTGCCATTTCTATCGTAAATCACGCCGCGCATGGGGGTGAGAGGAATGGAGGCTTGCTGTTGGCGCTCGGCGCGTGCGCTCAAGTTGGGATACTCTTTTACTTGCAGCCACACGAGTCGCGCACAAATGGCCAGTAGCCAAACGATAATCAGCAGTTGAATAATTCGCAGGCGGTTTTTCGGGGTTTTGCTTTTTGACGGCATAATCAATCTCGCTTCTATGGCCTCGCTGTGGTGCCTGACGCTTGATGACGATTCAATTAATCGGGCGACGAATTTCGGCCTTCTTGGCGAGCGGTCGCACCAAGCCCAGCTTGAAAGCGCGTTGCTCCATCTCGATGGGCGAAGTGATGCGGTTGCGCTCCAGTTCCAGACGGCGCACCTTCTCGCTCAACTGCTGTTCCTGTTGGCGCAACTCTTCGCTTTTATAGCCCACCGAAACCGCTTCAAAATGTTGGCGGGCGCTGATAACAAAACCACTACAGATGAGTGTGCCGATGACGGCAACAATCGCCAGCCAGACAAACACGCGGACGCTCACAGGTCTTTTGACGCCGGCATTGTGAATCGGCTTGGTTGGAATGAAACGACTGGTCATAACTCTTTTGCCTCAAGTTGGGATGGCGGTACATCAGCTTTTTATCCAACTGCCGATGGCGTGTCGGCGTACGACCACGCCGGGCGGACGCTGGATGAAAAACCGCCTGCGTACCCACTCGGTTCAGGGCTAAAGTTCCTCAGAGAATTTTTAAATTCTCTCGCACACACGAAGTAGTGCGCTGCGGGAGCGGAAGTTGTGCGCGATTTCCAGGTCACTCGGTCGTACAGGCTTGCGGGTGAGGGGACGGATACGCAAGCGCGCACCGCACGAAGCGCAAATGACTGCATCGCGGGTTGTCAAAATCAAGGCTTCGTCAACGGTGTCATACTTCATCGCCGTGCGAAGTTTTTTATCACTCACAGGTCGCGTCACTCTACGCTTGCTTTCGCAGAAACACTGCCCGGCGTCGCGTTGAAAGGCGCGTTTGACGAGGCGATCTTCCAGCGAGTGAAACGCAATAATGGCCAATCGTCCACCGCTGGCCAGCGCCGAAATCGCTGCGGGGATAAATGACTCTAAGACTTTCAACTCGTCGTTGACGGCTATACGAAAAGCTTGAAAGGTGCGCGTCGCTGGATGTATGCGCCAGCGCCCCGGAACATTCAAAGCACGTATAACCAAGTCTGCCAATTGTTTGGTCGTCTCTATGGGCTGTTGCTGTCTGTCGCGGACGATTCTTTTGGCGATTTTGCGCGCCCCGCGTTCTTCACCGTATTCAAATATCAAGTCCGCCAATTCTGCTTCGGACAAATGGTTGACGAAATCCGCCGCCGTTTCTCCTTGCGTCTGATCCATACGCATATCCAAGGGCGCGTCGGCGGCGAAACTGAAGCCGCGTTCCGGGTTGTCAAACTGTAGCGACGAAACGCCAAGGTCTGCCAAGACGCCTTGCACTTGCGTGATGCCCAGTTGGTTGAGCGCGGCGCTCAAGTTTTTGAAATTCGTGTGAACGGCTTGAAACCTATCGGTGAATTTTTCAAGCCGTTCACGCGCCATCGCCAGAGCCTTCAAGTCTTGATCGAACCCGATGACTCTGGTTTCGGGCGAGGCCTTTAGCATAGCCTCTGCGTGTCCGCCCAAGCCTAGAGTGCAATCAACAAAAGTGCCGCCGCTTGCGGGTCTGAGCCAGTCCAGCGTTTCTTCCAGCAAAACCGGTTGGTGCGAGTAACTATGCTCATCATCGGTCGGAGACATCTTCTTTCCATCGCTGTTCTTCAACTGTTTTGCATTGCTGCTGTTGAGCCGTTATGCCTTGTTCTGGGATACGCTACTGCGTTGCAGCCTCGGCTAAATCCAGCCTCATCTCATGCATGGTCAATCTAAAACTATGCTTCTCGAAGACTCTTTTTGCGCGGCTCCATAGTAGGCGCTTATTCACTTGGTGCGTTGCGCTTCGCGCTGCTGGACAAAGCCAGCGATGGTTTCGGGCGTGGGGCGTAGCTCGCCAATTTGCCAATGCCCAGGCTCTTCTTCCTCAATCTGAATCCATACCATTTTTCTGAATTCAGGATTACCGCCACCTTCTGTTTCGATCAATAGCTCGGTGAACTTGTCCATCAGATATTTCTTCTGTTCATCGTTCAGCAGACCTTTGACTGTGCGTAGATTCAAAAATGGCATCTCTCTCTCCTTTGAGGGCTGATGAATGGCAGCCTACCCAAGCCTTACACGCCCAATTGTGCCAGGCTGGCAGCGTCTTCAGCGGTGTAGGGCTGGCTTTCCAAACGGACGGTGAATTTGTCGAGTTCCCAAACTTCCAGATATTGCAGGTAACCGAGAATCGCCACATCGCCCGATAATTGTGCGCTGGAACGCAGCAGCGGATGAATCAAAATTCGCCCCTGCGAATCCATCTCCGCAAGCTGTCCATAATAGTTAGTGCGATCCAGAAATTTTCGCACCGCCATATCCATAGTGCCGCGAGATTGCAACTTCTCTTCAATGTTCAACCATTCCTGCATGGGGTATAGTCGGGCGCATTCGCCGGTCAAACTGGTGATATAAAACTCTGCGCCGTAATGCTCGTCTATGTAACGGCGGTAGGCTGCAGGCATTTTGATGCGCCCTTTATTGTCTATCTTGACCGTATAATTGCCACGCAGCATTGCCCGTCACCGTGCCTGTAACACTTAAAGTTGAGCTTTAAGGTTCGCCAGCTTACCTTTGCTTTCAAACAGTAGTTCACTTCGTTTTTTAACGGAAGTCCACTTTAGGCCACTTCAGGCCACTTATCCTACGTCAGTTAAAGAGGTGTGTCAATAGGCAAAAACAAAGCGCTTGAAAAAGGGTAAGTTAATCATTTATCCGGCGTTGCAATGTGGTGACTTTGGGGCTTGTTGGAGTTTGCGTCTAAGAGGGTAAGGCCATCATACGCGCATTCCCGAAATTCAACAAGTATGGTATAGTGCCGGACTTTCAAATTCATTGCGGGAGCCAGTTTTGATGGGCAACAGTCCTTTGATCATTCTATACGGTTTGACGGCGGCGGCGGCCAATGTCTTAGGCGGGTTGTTGGTATCTTCGCGTCGCTTGGGGCAGACCGCGCTGCGTTATTTGATTGCCCTCGGTGCGGGCTTCATGCTGGCGGCGGTGTTTTTGAAAATCATTCCCGAAAGCGTAGAGTTGTGGCGCGGCGAAGCCCTCACGCCTATGCTCTGGCTGTTGGGCGGCTATCTGTTGATTCAATTTTTCGAGCATACCATTGCGCCGCATTTTCATTTCGGCGAAGAGACGCACGAAGAGGCGATGTTGGCGCAACACGCCGCCCTCGTAGGCGTCGGCGCGTTACTCATTCATGCCTTTTTTGATGGGGTTTCCATAGCCGTCGCTTCGCTAGTCAACACGCAACTGGGCGTCTTGATTTTCATCGCCATTCTGTTGCACAAACTGCCCGAAGGCTTCACGGTCGCTTCGATGATGCTGGCGGCGAAACGCTCATCGCGCAGCGCCTTGCTGGCGGCTTTTGCCATTGGCCTGGCGACGCTTGCCGGGGTGACATTGGTCTTGCTGTTTCAAAACGTCGCGGTTTATTCGCGCCCGCTTTCTTATTATGTTTTGCCGCTTTCAGCAGGCGTGACGCTGTACGTAGCGGCTTCGGATTTGATTCCCGAAGTCAACAAACGCGAAGGCGGCATCGTTACCTCCTTCATTGTCTTTGCGGGCGTTGCGCTATTGTACCTGACGGAGTTGTTATTGGAAGCCTTGCACCTGGGGCATTGAAGTTACGCTACGCTGCCAGTTGAAATGAGAGCCGTTTAGCCGTGAGCGATGACCGTCGGGATTCCGCCTCTAAACGGCCAGAAGGCTTCACAAAAAGGCAAAAATCAAAAGGGCCAAAGGCGATGGGGCAGATTGACTGGTCTCCACTTTTTTTATCGTTGCGAGTCGCCGTGCTGGCGACGGCGCTGGTGTTGGTGCTGGGCGTAGGGTTGGCATGGTTGTTGGCGCGGCGCAAATTTTTCGGCAGAGAATTTCTTGATGCGGTGGTGACCTTGCCACTGGTTTTGCCGCCTACGGTGTTGGGGTATTACCTGTTAATTCTGTTGGGACGCCATAGCGCGTTGGGGCGTATGTATGAAGCGCTCACCGGGCATTCGCTGGTCTTTACCTGGCAAGGCGCGGTGGTGGCGGCGGCGATGGGCGCTTTGCCGTTGGTCGTCAAAACCTCACGCGCGGCGCTGACCGCCGTGGACAGCGACATCGAAAATGTAGCACGAACTTTAGGGCAAACCGAGTGGGGCGTCTTCTGGCGCGTGACTTTGCCTGTAGCCAGACGGGGAATGATTGCCGCTGCGATTTTAGCCTTTGCGCGTTCGCTTGGTGATTTCGGCGCGACCCTGATGGTAGCGGGAAACATTCCCGGACGCACGCAAACCGCCGCCCTCGCCATTTACGACGCGACACAAGCGGGGCGCGATAATGATGCGCTCGTATTGGTATTGATTTTATCCGCCGCCGCTTTATTGCTGATGTATGCCACCAACAAATTAGTGAACAGGGAATCGTGAAAGGTGAAAGGAAAGTTTGGCACTGGGAATTTACCGGCATCATTGAATCGCTGAATGAGGACAGACGTTCTAAGGGAAGCGGCAAGAAATAGCATACGGTTGAGAAGCGGTCTGTGACCGCCAGTCCAGCGGTCACAGACCGCTTCTCAACGGGAATGATGAGGTGATATTTTCCTCCCCTTCCCTAATCCTCCTTCGTTGTTTACGAGTCGCTAGCCAAGGTTTTTAGATGTTGCGAGCGAAAATTACCAAGAGCGTAGGGCAAGGCGTTGAGGAATTCATGCTTGACGTGGAGTTCGAGGTGCGGCAGGGCTTCACTATTTTGTTTGGCGCATCGGGTTCCGGCAAGTCCACCACGCTGCGCGCCATTGCCGGAATCCTGACGCCTGATGCAGGGCGCATCACGATTGATGAAGAAATTTTTTTCGATGCCGAGCGAGACATCAATGTGCCAGCGCGACAACGCCGCGTCGGGTATGTCTTTCAAAACCTCGCGCTCTTTCCGCATCTTTCAGCGCGTGAAAATATCGAATTCGGTATGACTGGTTTATCGAAAGCGGACAAGCAGCAACGCGCTACGGCAATCCTGACGGCCTTGCACATCGCACACACCGCGAGTCGCAAACCCAAAGAGATTTCCGGCGGCGAAGCGCAACGTGTAGCGCTGGCGCGAGCGCTCTCCTGCGCGCCAAAAATCTTGCTGCTCGACGAACCGCTCTCCGCGATTGATGAAGCGACAAAAGCCGGAATCATCCACGACCTGAAACTCATCAACCGCGATTTGCGTTTGCCGATTCTCTATGTCACGCACAGCCGCGACGAAGCGATTACTTTGGGCGAGCGCGTCATCGTGATGGAAGGCGGGCGCGTGGTGGATGACGGCGAACCGCTTGAGGTCTTTCGCACGCCGGTCTCGCACAGCGTAGCGCGTTTGACCGGTGTGGAAAATATTTTCACCGGCGTGGTGTTGGCAAGCAACGCCGTGGGCGGCATTCTGAAGCTTGAAGTGCAGGACGAAAACGGTGCGTGTCGCATAGATATACCGTATGCCGATGTCGCCTTGCAGACGCGCCTGACTCTGGCGGTTCCGGCAAACGACATTTTGTTGGCGACGCAGCCGTTTCAAGCGGTCTCGGCGCGCAACCTTTTGCGCGGTCAACTGCTGTCCATAGAAGACCACGGCAACCGCACTGTCGCGCAGGTCAAGAGCGGGGTCTTGTGGCGCGTCAATCTCACCCGCCAGGCCGTCGAAGAGTTGCGCCTTTCGCCAATGCAAGAGGTGTGGCTGGCCTTCAAGACGCACTCTTGTTATCGGCTCGATGAGTGATTGGTTGCGCCCCGCAAATCTGCAATCTGCAATCCGCAATCCGCATAGAAAAGAGATAGTTCTTGACTTGGTTGGGCGCGTACCCTAAGATGAAAACTGTTCAATGAAGCCAGTCCCCTCGGGTAAACCGGCAGCTTCCGATTCGCCCTGACAAGGCACCAATACCCCTTAACCAATCGTTGTATCATCCGTTTTCGCCAGGTAATTCTGCGAACAGAATTTCTGTTCGTACAATTTGGATGCGAGGCCGCTATGCGTTTCAGGCAGTCGCTTCTTCCCGTCTTTATCACTTTGTCCTTGTGGTCATCGTCTGCCTTTGGCGACAACGAAAACCAGAATCCGGGCTTCACCCTGCAAATCGCGGCGTTTCCCGAAGCCGCCGAAAGCGACGCGGAAAGCTTTGTCGCAAAATTAGTGGAGGCTGGCGAACAGCCGGTCTGGGGGCTGGTCGAGATTCCCGGAAAAGGGCAATGGTTGCGCGTCTATCTGGGGTCTTTCAAATCCGCCGCCGCCGCCCGTCAATACGGCGAACGCTTGTTGTCCCGGCGGCTTATCAAAGAGTTCATCATTAAAAAATCGAGCGAGATGAAAATCCTCAGCCGCCCACGTTCGGTGATTCGCAAAGCCGCAGGTGCGCCGCAACTCGGCGGCGCGGTGAGCGGCAATGAAGCCAGTTTGTCGGCGATTCTCTACCTCGAAAAACCGATACTCAAAATAAATGACACCAAAATAAATGACACCAAACCGCCTTTACCATCGGCCCGTCGTCCGGCGGTCAAAGGCAAGACTCAAGTTGCGGCGATTGCCAACCGCCAGACCTTGCGCCCCGTCGGTTATGCCACGCTGCAAGCGGTCTCTACGGCACACGAACATTCTTACGGCAACTTTTTCAACAGCAATATAGCGACGCTTTCGACGGCGCATCCCAGCGCTCGGCTGCCGCAATTTCATCCAGCCAAATGGGCTGCTATCCAATTCGCGCCGGCCCTTGATGGGCGCTCGATACCGCGCCCAGACCCGCTGCAAAGCGCTTTTCAAATTCTTGCTCATCGCGCTTCGCCAGCCGCAAGAGGCGGCGGCCTGTGGGTGAGCGGCGACCGCTTGGAAGGGCTGGAGCGTTTGCGTTGGATTGTCGGCAAAGAGTTCGCCGAAGCCCTCAGCCTCGATGAAGAGGGCAAGGTGCAACTGAATGAGCCGCGCTTGCTGGCGGCGGCCAAACTCAAAGAGGTCGAGCCGGTGCTTGCGCCTCTGGTTATGCTCGAAACGATTACCGCCAATGAAGGCTTGCTGCTAGTGGTGCAATTGACCCAGGGCAATTTCCGTTATCGTCTGCATCTGGGGCAGAAAGTGGCAACCGGCGGTGATGAAGTGGTGGTCACCGGCAGCATGAATTTGGATAACAATTTTGACAGCCGCATCAATCCGTATCGGCGCGCCTTTAAGAAACTGGAAGTTGAAAAGCCGCCCTGTGGCTTCGACAGTTTGATTGCCATCAACCCCGAAGCGCGTTGGTTCAACCTGCGAACCAATCGTCTGGTGCAGGTCGGCAACATCACCTTTCATGAATTGGCAGAGGCTTATGCGAAGGTTGAGTTGGGCTATGAATATCTGCCGAAAGAGGCGCGGCCTGGCGCGCACAATAGCGCCATTGAACGCGAAGTGCGATTGCAGGCGCAACGCCCGTTTGCTGATCTGGTCTTGACCTTGGGATCGAATCGCGTGTTGCGAACCGAAGAGGAATGGCGGCAGTTTTATGCCGAGTCGCCAGGGGCGCGTCAAGAGTAGTCGGATTGGCCTTTACAGTCGCGCAAATCCTGTGGTAACTTCGGTGGGTTCAAAGGGAACAGTGAAACTTATTTGTATAGAGGAGAGTAGTAATAGTGGCTTTAGCGAAAGAAGCTAAGATTGAAATCATCGGCAATTACAAAACGCACGATACCGACACCGGTTCGCCGGAAGTTCAAGTGGCGTTGCTTACCAAAAGAATTAACGAGCTAACTGAGCATTTCAAAACACACGTTAAGGATAACCATTCCCGACGCGGCCTGCTGAAATTAGTCAGTCAGAGACGACGTTTACTTGACTATCTGCGCCACAAAGACGCGGATCGCTACAGAGAAGTAATCAGCCGTTTGGGTATAAGAAAATAGAGAGCAAGTTACCAAGAAACCGGCGTGTCGCATCCCGTGTTTTGCGGGACGCTCTCTTATCAGTTTTTGGGCGTCAGACTACGCACGGCAACCCTCGCTGGGGAAGCTGTGCTGGCGCAACTACGGCAATGAATGGCAAACGCCGAAACCGAATTCCAGCAAGCTAGTTAGCACCAGAGGTCACGAGAGCGTGTAAGCAAAGCGTTCTTGGTGACCTCTTTCTTTTACGGCAAGGTCTTTTGCCGATAATTCACGAAAGCCTGCTGAAACTACACATCAATCAACAGCAACGAATTTTCAGTCGCGCTCAGTTGCATCTGGTCTTCACACAGTGGCCTGTTTGAAGAAGCGCGCAGCGGAAATGGAAGGAACATACATTATGGAGTTAAGAGAATCAATTCAATTAGGTGGACAGGAGTTTTCCATCGAAACCGGCAAGATTGCCAAACAAGCAGACGGCGCGGTCATCGTGCGCTATGGCGACACCATGATTTTAGTCGCCACGGTCGGTTCGTCGCCGCGTGAAGGCATAGACTTTTTCCCGCTCACGGTCGAGTACAGAGAATACGGTTATGCAGCGGGACGCATACCCGGCAACTATTTCCGACGCGAAGGGCGTCCGTCGGAACGCGAGACCTTGATCTCGCGCCTCATAGACCGCCCGATTCGTCCGATGTTCAAAGAGGGTTATAATTCCGAAACTCAGATTGTCGCCTCGGTGATTTCGGCAGATGAATTGTATGACGCCGATGTGCTTTCGATAACCGGCGCATCCGCCGCGCTCTATCTTTCCGACATCCCTTTTGAAACGCCGATTGCCGGGGTGCGCGTCGGCTTGATCGAAGACCGCTTCATCGTCAATCCGACCTACGACCAGACCCGCGAATCGCTGCTTAACCTGACGGTCGCCGGTTCCGAAGAGGCCATCGTGATGGTTGAAGCCGGAGCCAAAGAAGTCACCGAAGAGGTCATGGTCGAAGCCTTGATGTTCGGTCATAACGAAATCAAAAAACTCTGCCGTCTGCAAAAGACCCTGGGCGAAAAACTCGGCATCAAGATACGCGAAGTCGTAGAGAAAACTTTTGACCAGGCGATGGTTGACCAGATCGCCGCCAACTTTACCGAAGAGTTGCGCGACGCTTTGGACACCGGCAAACACGGCAAGCTGGAAAGCTATGCGCTGGTGGATGCCTTGAAAGAAAAAGCCATGTCGGCCTACCCCGAAGAAGAAGCCGACAAACGCAAAGACGCCAAAGTAATCTTCGGGCAATTGAAAGAGAAAGTCTTTCGCGAAGACATACTCAATCGCAAACATCGCCCCGATGGGCGGCGCTTTTCCGAGATTCGCCCGATTTCCATAGAAGTCGGCTGGATTCCTCGCGCTCACGGTTCGGCGCTCTTCACACGCGGCGAAACTCAGGCCATCGTCACCACGACTCTGGGCACTAGCGAAGACATACAATATCTCGATGATTTGGAAAAAGGCGAATTGAAACGCCGCTTCCTCTTGGCCTATAACTTCCCGCCGTATTCGGTAGGCGAAACCGGACGCTTCGGTTCGACCAGTCGCCGCGAAGTCGGACACGGCGCTTTGGCGCGTCGCGCACTGGAGCCTATGCTGCCGGACGAGACCGAGTGGCCTTATGTGATTCGTATCGTTTCGGACATCACCGAATCGAACGGCTCAAGCTCTATGGCGTCGGTGTGCGGCGGCACGCTGTCGCTGCTCGATGCCGGTGTGCCTTTGAAAGCGCCGGTTGCTGGTGTGGCGATGGGCTTGGTGATGGAAGGCAATAAATACGCCATCCTCACAGACATTGCCGGAGCCGAAGACCACTACGGCGATATGGATTTCAAAGTCTGCGGCACACGCAAAGGCATCACGGCTTTGCAGATGGATATCAAAGTCACCGGACTGAATTCACAGATTCTCGCTGATGCTTTGCATCAGGCATTGACCGGACGCCTCTACATTCTGGACAAGATGGAAGCGGTGATTGCCGAGCCACGCGCTGAAATCAGTCCTTACGCGCCGCGCATCTTGACGGTGCAGATTCCCGTGGACAAGATACGCGATGTCATCGGCACGGGCGGCAAAGTCATACGCAGCATTGTCGAAAAGACCGGCTGTAAAATTGATGTCAACGATGACGGGCGTATTAATATCGCTTCGGCGAATCAGGCCAAGGCCGAAGAAGCCAAAGCGATTATCGAAGGACTGACAGCCGTTCCCGAAATCAACAAAACTTATCTGGGAACGGTGCAACGCATAGCCGATTTCGGGGCGTTTGTGGAAATCTTCCCAGGCACGGATGGCTTGCTGCACGTTTCGGAAATTGCCGATTATCGCGTGCGCGATGTGCGTGACGAATTGACCGAAGGCCAGCAATTGTTGGTCAAAGTCATCAACGTCGAACCGAACGGTAAGATTCGTCTGTCGCGCAAAGCCGTATTGCAGGACGAAGCGGCAGCCAGCGGCGAGCCGATGCCAACTTCGCGTAATGGCGATGACGGCGATGACGGCGATGACGATGGCGTAGGCAATCGTGGCGATGAACGTCGCCGTGACGACCGTCCAAGAGATGATCGCCCACGCGGCCCGCGTCCGGGTGGCGGCGGCGGTCGTGACCGTCGTCCGGGCGGCGGCAATCGCGGCCCGCGCCGATAACCATTCAGGAAAGGCGGCAAAGCGGAAGCGTCACAAGCGATTGATTTCCAGAAGGCAACCGAGAGTTGTGTAATTCTCGGTTGCCTTTGGCTTTTGCAGCCAACCGCAATGCGCCAAGCTGGAATCTTTTTCCGTGCTTGTGAGGATTGAACAGAACGTCACCTTCACATTGTTTGCCCATTTCCTGGGTGGTGCGCCGGATGTCATTTGCTTTCGCTCATCTTCCTTATGTAAATTTCTGTCCGCAGCAAAACATCTTTTCCTCAAGGCGCAATAAAAGGATTCATGCTTGATCATAACTACTTCGCAAATCTTATCTGGCAAATTGCCGACCTGCTTCGTGGCCCCTATCGTCCCCCACAATATGAGCGCGTCATGCTGCCTATGACGGTATTGCGCCGCTTCGATTGCGTGCTTGAACCAAACAAAGCGGCGGTGCTTCGTAAATATGAACAGGTGAAAGATAGATATAAGGCTGAGGCGCTCGACCGGGTTTTAAATAATGCTTCCGGGCAACGCTTTCATAATCACTCGCCGCTGACCTTTGAGAAACTGAAGGGTGACCCGGACAACATCGAAAAGCATCTGGTCAGTTATATCAACGGGTTTTCCGCCAATGTTCGAACCATCTTCGATTACTTTGAATTCGAGAATGAAATCGAAAAGATGCGCGAGGCGAATATTCTCTATCTGGTTGTCGCAAAATTCTGCGATGTGGATTTACATCCGAACTCCGTCAAAAACGATCAGATGGGTTTGATTTTCGAGAACCTGATCCGCCGCTTCAATGAATTGGCTAACGAGACCGCCGGTGATCACTTCACGCCACGCGAAGTCACCCGCCTGATGGTCAACCTCCTGTTCATCAACGATGACGACCTGTTAGCCACGCCCGGCACGGTGCGGAAACTTCTTGACCCGGCGTGCGGAACTGGCGGTATGCTTGCCGAGGCACAGAACTATTTGCGCGACCATCATTCGGCGGCAAGGCTTTATGTCTTCGGGCAGGACTACAACAAACGCGCCTTCGCGACGGCGGCTTCCGATATGTTGATGAAACAGGTTGACCAGAACGGCGGCAGCGACAACATACGTTTTGGCGACATCTTTACAGACGACCGCTTTACCGAACCGCCCTATGACAAGTTCGATTATTTTCTGGCCAATCCACCGTTCGGGGTGGATTGGAAACGGCAGCAGAAAGAACTGCAACGGGAACACGACAAACAGGGTTTTGGCGGACGCTTCGGCGCGGGGTTGCCGCGTGTCAATGATGGCTCGCTGCTCTTTCTGCAACACATGGTCAGCAAGTTCGAGCCGGTGTTGCCCTCTCAGCATAAACATGGTTCGCGGCTGGCAATCGTCTTCAGCGGTTCGCCGCTCTTTACCGGCGGCGCAGGGTCTGGCGAAAGCGACATCCGCAAATGGATCATTGAAAATGACTGGCTTGAAGCCATCATCGCGCTGCCTGAACAGATGTTCTATAACACAGGCATCGGCACCTATATCTGGATCGTCACCAATCGCAAAGAGAAATCCCGCAAGGGAAAGATTCAACTCCTCGATGCACGTAACTTTTATATTCCGATGCGGCGCAGCCTCGGCGACAAACGCCGCAAGATTGGCGAGAAAGAAGATGGCAACGATCAGATTTCGGAGATTGTGAAACTCTACGGGCGCTTTGTTGATGGCGAGACCGCGAAGATTTTTGACAATGCCGATTTCGGCTACACCCGCGTGACGGTCGAGCGGCCTTTGCGATTGCGCTATCAGATGACGGTTGACGACAAAGCCCGCTTCCTTGATGCCTGCCCGCATCTGCTTGATGACGTGCAGGCGATTGACAAAGCGATTGGTCGTGAACCGTTGTGGGATTGGAACGAGGTGTGGGCGCGCATCACGGCGTTACTCCGCGAGCGCAAATCGCGTTGGAAGGCTCCCGAACAGAAATTCTTTCGCAGCGTCTTCACACAGAAAGAGTCTGAAGCCGCGAGAGTGGTAAAAGAGATGTTTGTCGCGCAGTTGACGCCGGATTATGATTTCGACAAAGAACGCAATGGCGGCACCTTTTGCGAGGACGACGCCACCTTCATCATTTACGAAGCGGACAGTGAGTTGCGCGATTTCGAGAACGTGCCGTTGAAAGAAGATATTGATAAATATTTCGAGCGCGAAGTATTGCCGCACGTTGCCGATGCGTGGATGGATCGCAGCAAAAACAAGGTCGGATACGAGATCAATTTCAATCGCCATTTTTATCGCTACACGCCGCCGCGTCCACTCGAAGAGATTGACGCCGATTTGAAACGCGCCGAAGAAGAGATTATGCGCTTGCTGCGCGAGGTGACGACGTGAACGAGATTGGATATTGGATTGAGTCTCTACCTCCTTCTTGGGAGATCAAGCCGTTGAAGGCAGTTGCCACATATTCAGTTAGCAATGTGGACAAAGTGCCAGCAGACGGAGAAAGCCCCGTTCGTCTCTGCAACTATACAGACGTTTACAAAAATGAGTTTATCAATCTAACGCTAGATTTCATGCACTCGACGGCTACGCACGAGGAGATCAAGAAATTCGGTCTCAAAATGAATGATGTTGTTATCACGAAGGATTCCGAGTCTTGGGATGACATTGCAATTCCAGCCTTGGTGAGCGAAACCGCCGAAGACCTTGTCTGTGGCTATCATCTTGCTGTGCTTCGCCCTATGTCTGGCCAGATTTTAGGTCGCTTTCTTTTTCGCTGTCTGCAAGCCAAGCCTATTCGCCTTCAGCTAGAACTGGCTTCAACCGGGGTTACGCGTTTTGGTTTACCCAAACAAGAAATTGGCAAGCTGGTATTACCGATTCCGTCATTGAGTGAACAACGCGCCATCGCAAAATACCTTGACCGCGAAACGGCGCAGTTGGATGCGTTGGTCACGGCGAAAGAGCGGCTGTTGGAACTGCTGGCGGAGAAGCGGCGGGCGCTCATCGCTCATGCGGTGACACATGGACTCAATGCGGATGCGCCGCTGCGTGATTCCGGTATTGATTGGCTCGGCGAGATTCCGGCGCATTGGCAGACCCCACCTGTTTATGCGCGCTTTGAAGTGCAATTGGGAAAGATGCTCGATGAAAAAAGAATTAAGGGCACACATCTGGCTCCATATTTACGCAATGTAGATGTGCAATGGGGTAGGATCAATACATCAGACTTACCAGCAATGGATTTCGACGAGGACGACAAAGAGAAGTACGACCTTAAAAGCGGAGACATCCTTGTGTGTGAAGGGGGAGAGATTGGTCGGTGCGCGCTTTGGCGAGGCGAGATTGCGGAATGTTATTACCAAAAAGCTTTGCATCGCTTAAGACCCATTCACAACGCAGATGACCCTGCGTTCTTCGTTCAAGTCATGAGAACCCTGGTTGACGCAGGCGTTTTTTCCTTACAAGCGACTACCTCAACTATTCAACATCTTCCCCCAGAAAAGCTTCTGGTTCTCCGTTATCCATCGCCGCCGATTGAAGAACAACGCGCCATCGTTGCCCACATCGCAACAGAAACGGCGAAGCTCGACGCTTTGCGCGCCGCCACCAAGCGCACCATTGCTTTGCTCAAGGAACGCCGCGCCGCGTTGATTGCGGCGGCTGTCACCGGCAGGATTGATGTGCGAGAATTAAGCTACTCCGACGAGGATGCAGCGGAGACCCCGAAAACACTTGAGATGGTAAAGTGATGCGAGTCGAGATCAAACCCAAACTGTTGAAGTGGGCGCGTGAGCGTGCAGGGTATGACCTTGCTGCACTCGTCCAACGGTTTCCCAAACTTGCCGAGTGGGAACAGGGCAAGGCGCATCCGACCCTCAAACAGCTGGAAGACTTTGCCAAAGCCTGTCGCGTGCCCATCGGCTTTCTGTTTCTGTCGGAGCCGCCCGTCGAACATCTCCCGGTTCCTGATTTCCGCACCGTCAGCAACGCCCGCATCGCTCATCCAAGCCCCGACTTGCTCGACACTCTCTACATTTGTCAGCAACGTCAAGAGTGGTATCGCGACTTTGCGCGCTCTAGCGGCGAATCACCGCTTGCCTTCATCGGCTCTGCACATCTCGACAGTGATATTGCAGCGACCGCCGCAAGTATGCGCGCCGCGCTTTCGTTTGATCTCGATGAGCGGCGCGAACTTCCAACCTGGACAGATGCTCTGCGCCGCTTTATCGAACAGGCAGACGCCATCGGGATTCTGGTGATGTGCAACGGCGTGGTGTTGAACAACACCAGTCGCAAACTTGACCCCGAAGAGTTTCGTGGCTTCGCGCTCTCCGACGCTTTTGCGCCGCTGGTGTTTATAAACGGAGCCGATACCAAGGCGGCACAGATGTTCACGCTTGCCCACGAGATCGCTCACCTGTGGCTTGGGCAATCCGCGGTTTCCGACGCGCAGGCTTCGCAGTTGCCGAAAAACAAAGTGGAACGCTGGTGCAACGAGGTTGCTGCCGAGTTATTAGCGCCGCTTGCCGTCGTGCGCGAAGAATATCAAAAGCATAGCGAATTACCAGACGAGGTTGCCCGCCTCGCAAAGCATTTCAAAGTCAGCACACTGGTTATTCTGCGCCGGATTTACGACGCCGGCGGCATAACCAAGACGCAGTTTCGGCAAGCCTATCAAAGTGAATTTGCACGGCTGTTGAAGATTGCCAGAAGCAAAAGTAGCGGCGGCGATTTTTACCGAACGCAGGCGTTGCGAGTCGGCAAACGATTCGCTCGCGCTCTGGTCGTCAATACGCTTGAAGGCCAGACCCTGCACCGCGATGCTTTCCGGTTGCTCGGTTTCTCGAAACTGGAAACCTTTCACAATCTTGGGCGCAATCTGGGGATTCTGGTCTAATGGCATACCTGCTTGACGCCAATGTTTTTATTCAAGCCAAGAATCTGTACTATGGCTTGGACTTCTGTCCGGCGTTCTGGGAGTGGCTTATCGCAGGCAACGCGAAACAGAATGTCTTCAGCATCGAAAAAGTTGGCGACGAACTTATCGCAGGCAGCGATGAGCTTGCGAATTGGGCGGCTCAACGTGGACAGGGATTTTTCCTGCCCCCTGATGCCGCGATGCTGCCTGCTCTTGGTCAGGTCAGCCAATGGGCGACCAGCCAAAACTACGAACCGGCAGCCGTAAACACGTTTCTTCAGGTGGCTGATTACTATCTGGTTGCTCACGCGCTTGCTCATGGATATTCGGTCGTCACTCATGAGATCGCTTCTACTTCAACGAAGAAAATCAAGATTCCCGATGCCTGTATCGGGTTGCACATCAAATGCCTGACGCCTTTCGAGATGCTCAGAATTGAGCGCGCTCGTTTTGTTTTGGGAGCCGCGAAATGAATCGAACCAGCGAAGGCGCTTTTGAGACCGTTATCGAAGCACATCTGTTGGCCAACGGTTATGTCACCATTGACCGCAAAGGCTTTGACCGCGAGCGCGCCATCTTTCCCGCCGTCATCCTTGACTTCATCCGCGCGACCCAGCCGAAAGAATGGGCGAAACTCGAAACCCTGCACGGGGCGCGCACCAGTGATCAAATCCTCAACGACCTGTGCAAATGGATGGACGCCAACGGCTCACTGGCAACCTTGCGACACGGCTTCAAATGCTATGGACGAACTTTGCGCGTGGCCTTCTTCAAAGCCGCCCATGCACTCAACCCGGAACTCGAAGCGCGTTACGCTGCCAATCAATTGGGCATCACCCGACAACTGCATTTTTCGACGCGCTCGGAACAATCGCTTGATTTCACTTTCAGTTTGAACGGCATCCCTATCGCCACAGCGGAACTCAAGAACCCGCTCACTGGACAAACTGTAGAGGATGCCCGTCGCCAGTACCAGCAAGACCGTGACCCACGCGAGCCGATCTTTGAATTCAAGCGACGAACCTTGGTGCATTTCGCTGTTGATACCGAAGCGGTCTTGATGACCACGCGATTGGCAGGCACGGCGACCTATTTTCTGCCCTTCAACAAAGGCTGTGAGGGCGGAGCCGGAAATCCGCCCGACCCAACTGGGCGCACCTATCGCACGGCGTATCTTTGGGAAGAGGCGTTGCAACGCGACAGCCTGCTTGATCTGTTGGCGCGCTTCATCCATTTACAAATCGAAGAAATACGCGACGAGCAAGGACGTAAAGCCAAGAAAGAGACCATGATCTTTCCGCGTTATCACCAGCTTCAAGCGGTGCGCTCTTTGGTGGAATCAGCGCGACGTGAAGGCGTCGGACATAACTATCTGATTGAGCATTCGGCGGGCAGCGGCAAGAGCAATACGATTGGCTGGCTGGCGCACCGTTTGGCTTCTCTGCATGATGCAGGGAACGAGCGCGTCTTTGATAGTGTGCTTGTCGTGACTGACCGCATAGTGCTTGACCAGCAGTTACAGGATACGATTTATCAATTCGAGCATAAACGCGGCGTGGTGCAAAAGATTGACGAAAGTTCGCGGCAACTGGCCGAGGCGCTGGAAAACGCCATGCCGATCATTATTACAACCTTGCAGAAGTTTCCCTTTGTTTCGCGGCAGTTGATCAAAATGGCGGAAGAGCGTGGGGAGACCGCCAGCGGCGCACTCCCGACGCGACGTTGCGCCGTCATCATTGATGAAGCGCACAGTTCACAAGGCGGCGAAAGTGCCACCGATTTGAAGGAAGTGCTGGGTGGTGAGAAACTTCGAGAAGATGCGAAGAAACAGGCAGCGGAAGAAGGACAGGCAGATTTTGAAGAATTGTTTCGCCGCATGGCCAAACGCGGGCGACAAGCCAATGTTAGTTTTTTCGCATTCACGGCTACTCCGAAACACAAGACCTTTGCGGTCTTCGGTCGTCAGGGAAATCCGGCTCATCGCTATACCATGCGTCAGGCGATTGAGGAAAAATTCATCCTCGATGTGTTGCAGCACTACACGACGTATGCGACCTATTTCAGGCTGCTCAAAGCCTGTGAAGACGATCCGAATGTTGAACGCAAGAAGGCGGCGAAAGCGTTGGCGCGTTTCTTGAAACTGCATCCGCACAACATCGCGCAGAAGACCGAAGTGATGGTCGAACATTTTCAAGCAGTGACGCGGCACAAGATCGGCGGACGGGCAAAAGCGATGGTGGTGACGGGATCGCGGCTCGAAGCGGTGCGTTATAAACAGAGTTTTGACCAGTACATCAAAAAGAAGGGGTATGCGATTCAATCACTGGTTGCCTTCTCCGGCGTCGTGCAGGACGACAAGCTGTCGGACGTGACCTATACGGAAGAAGGCATGAATCTGGGAATCAAAGAAAAAGAATTGCCCGAAAAATTCGCTTCGCAGGAATACCAGGTGCTATTGGTCGCGGAGAAATATCAAACCGGATTTGATCAACCGTTATTGCACACCATGTACGTGGACAAGCGGCTGGCAGGCATTCAGGCAGTGCAGACGCTTTCGCGGCTCAACCGCACCCACCCGCTCAAAGAAGAGACCTTCGTACTCGATTTTGTCAACGACCGTGCGGAAATCTACGAAGCCTTCAAGACTTATTACGAAGGCGCGGAGATGGGCGAGGAGGTTGACCCGGCACGAATGTATCAGATCAAGGGCGAACTGGATGCGTCGGGAATTTATCTGATCGAAGAAGTGGAACGCTTCGGCGCGGTGTATTTCAAGCCTAAACAAAAGCAGAGTGCAGCCGATCATCAGGCGATGAATGCCACTCTCGATCCGGCAGTGCAACGCTTTACAAAATTGCAGCACGAAAACCAAGACGAAGCGGAGTTATGGCGCGGGAAACTGGTAGCCTTTCGTAACCTTTATAGCTTTCTCAGCCAGATCATTCCGTATCAGGATTCCGACCTGGAAAAGCTCTATGTCTTTTTCCGACACTTGAGCGCGAAGTTACCTAGACGACGCAGCGGCCTGGTTTATCAGTTTGATGACGAGGTACGGCTGGAATATTATCGCTTGCAAAAAATCAGCGAAGGCTCAATCAGCTTGCGCGAAGGCTCGGCAAATCCGCTGGATGGGCCTTCAGAAGTAGGCAGCGGAGTTGTCAGAGAAGAGCCTGTGCCGCTTTCGCGCCTGATTGACTTGGTGAATGAGCGCCTGGGGACGGACTTTACTCAGGCCGATCAACTCTTCTTTGATCAGATCATCGAAGTTGCGATTGCCGATGAAGGTCTGAAGCAGGCTGCGGCAGTCAATCCCGGTGACAAGTTTGAACTGGTAGTCAAAAATTTACTGGAGACGTTGTTTGTGGAGCGCATAGATCAGAATGAAGAGATTTACGTGCGGTTTATGAACGATTTGCCATTCCAGAAACTCATCACAGCAGGGCTGGCTTCGGAAATCTATCGAAAGCTTCGGCGTGAAAACCGCTGAAAGAAACAGGCTTTGTCTTGGCGAAATCGCACCTTATAGAGCGGTTTGCATATGTGTGTACGGAACGCGCTATCGTTGAGCAGCGGTCTTCGACCGTGCGAAGGTCTTCGACCGCCGCTCAACGGCTTTGAGGTTTCCGTAATCTCAAACCAAAACCGCTCTAGTGAAGTTTGCTTTCGTCTCTGCATAAGTGATAAAAAAAGGTGAGGTCATTTTGCGATCTCACCTTTTTTTGTTATGGCAGATAAAATTATTCAAAGCATGAAATTTGACGAACGCGGGTTGATTCCCGCCGTGGTTCAAGACGCGGCAAGCAATGAAGTCCTGCGCCTGGGTTATATGGACAACGCCAGTTTATTGAAGACCCTGCAAACCGGACAGGCGCACTTTGTGCCGTCGGGCGATGCGCCCATCGCTATGCCAGCACACAAACTTTTAGACGTGCGGGTGAATGCCGATGGCGCTTCTCTGACCGTCTTCATCGAATACGAAAGCAAGTCAACGGAAAGCCGCAAGCCGAAAAGTCTGCTCAAAGATTTCAGTGCCGCGCAACGCGCTACGCCCACCGATGTCGCCGTCGTGGATGTCGCCTCGATGGATTTCGGCATAGCTCTGCACGACCTCTACAGCTTGATTGCCGAACGCAAAGACAAGCGCCCGGAAGGTTCTTATACCACCTATTTGTTCAACAGCGGGCTGGATAAAATTCTCAAGAAGATCGCCGAAGAAGCGGGCGAAGTCATCATCGCCGCCAAGAATCGCTCGCCGCGTGAAATCGTCAGCGAGTTGTCCGACCTCTTTTATCATCTGTTGGTATTGATGGTCGAGCGCGAAATCCGATTGGCAGATGTGCATAACGAACTCAAACACCGAGCCTCACAAGCGCCCAAGAAAAAATAAACAGCATGAATCAATTCAGCCCCCCAAGTTATGCGGAATTTTTGCAGCAGGCCGCCGCCGGAACCGTCGTGCCGGTCAGCAAGCGCGTGCTGGCGGATTTGTTGACGCCGGTTGCCGCCTATTTGAAAATCGAACGCCTCAGCCCTTTTTCGTTCCTGCTCGAATCGGTAGAAGGCGGCGAAAAAGTGGCGCGGTATTCTTTCCTGGGCTTTGATCCGCACACCATCGTGCGTTGCCATAATGGTCAAGTGACGGTCGAAACCGGCGACGAAAAACATGAAGTCAGTCAACCTATGCTCACCGTGTTGCGGCGTTTGTCGGGGCAACATATACCCGTGAAATTGCCCGATATGCCGCCCTTTGTGTGCGGCGCGGTCGGCTACATAGGCTATGACGCGGTGCGTTGGTTCGAAAAGATTCCTGATAAAAATCCTGATGATTTGCACATAGACGAAGCGGTGATGATGTTCTATGCGCGCCTACTGGTCTTCGACCATGTGCGCCATCAGATTCATCTCATCGTCAATGTTTTCACCGAAGGCAAGACCGCAGATTTGGAGAGCGAATATCAGGAGGCCATTGATGACATAGAGGCGATGGAGGCGCACTTGGAAGACGCCATCGAGCCTTTGCCGAAACAGGAGCGTCAAGAGCGCGTCAAGGTGCGCTCGAATTTGACCAAAGAAGAATTCGAGCAAGCCGTAATCACAGCTAAAGAGTACATCGCCGCAGGGGATATTTTTCAGGTGGTGTTGTCGCAGCGTTTTGAAGTGGCGTTGTCGGCGCATCCGTTTGAAGTCTATCGCGCTTTGCGTGTAGTCAATCCGTCGCCGTATATGTTTTATCTGAAGATGGACGATCAGTATGTGTTGGGCGCGTCGCCCGAAATGCTGGTGCGCGCAACCGGGCGGCGCTTGGAATATCGCCCGATAGCCGGTACGCGCAAACGCGGCGCGACCGAAACCGAAGATTTGTTATTGGGCGAAGAGATGCGCGCCGATGAAAAGGAAGTCGCCGAACACATCATGCTGGTGGATTTGGGGCGCAACGATTTAGGCCGCGTCGCCGATTACGGTTCTGTAGAAGTCACCGACCTGATGATTATCGAACGCTATTCGCACGTCATGCATCTGGTTTCGGCCATCAAAGCGCGTTTGCGTCCCGGCAAAGACCGCTTCGATGCGTTGGCGGCGTGTTTTCCGGCAGGCACTTTGAGCGGTGCGCCGAAAGTGCGAGCGATGGAAATCATAGATGAGTTAGAACCGACGCGGCGCGGCATCTACGGCGGCGCGGTGATGTATCTGGATTATTCGGGCAACCTCGATTCCTGCATAGCCATACGCACCTTGCTGGTAAAAAACGGCAAGGCTTACATACAAGCGGGCGCGGGACTGGTGGCTGATTCGGTTCCTGAAACCGAATACGTAGAGACCTTGAATAAAGCCCGCGCCTTATTGCAGGCCATAGAGATGGCGGAGAAGCAGCTATAGCTAGAGCGTGTTGCAGAATTTCAGAAACCGCCATATTTTGTGTATGGTTAAACCATCACATACAATATCTGGGCAGAATATCCATTGATGCGTCACCCTCTAGCTATGGTCAGTCGTGCAACCGATGCCGCGAAAGGCACGGCGTCGGTTGCACATCAATTTAGTAGTACCATATTTTCAACTTCACGTAATCGAACATATGATCGTCCTGGGCGAGGATGTTCAACCAATGCCCAGGCGCATTGTTGAAGATCTGCTGATTCAAATTAGTAATGGCGCTGTTTGGCAGGAAGGCGCTGAGGAGGAATGTTCCTGGTGCCCCACTTCCTGTTGCACCAGTTGGCGCTGACCATATCTGGTCGGCTGGAGTGATGGTTTTACCGTAGATGTAGATTCTGTCATTCGTATAGAAATCGGCTTGATCCTTCATGCTAATTTCAACTTGAACGGCGCAAACCTTGCAATTCTCCCTCATCCGAAAACTGTGACCGAAGAGCTTGTTCGCACCGCCTTCGTCGAATTGGCGAGTTGGCGGGTGGGCCAACAAAAAATTCGCCAACTCCGTGCTCTTTGTCACGGCGTCAATACCGCCGCCGAAACCGTCCACCGCGCCACCAAGATATTGGACCGGTGGGTTAGGGCATTTGGGCTGAATGCCGGCTGGGAAGGTTTGGCGCGACTCCAGTTCCGGCAGGTTCTCGGTTTTCTGTTGCGACCGCTCCGTCTCCTGCTGTGCCAAGCCCGGAGTGATCAAGATAAACAGCGCGACGACGGTTAAAGCCAGAGTCAATAATTTTTTCATTGTGTGATTTCCTTATGTTGGTTAAATGGTTAGTATTTTGTAGCTCATTGACGAGCAAATGTTTTTCGCCTCCAACAGCCCGCCAAGGAGGCGCTGTTGGTCTCCTTGATGTCTTCTCTTATTTCATTCCTATTTCCTCCTTACCGCTTCACCCAGCCGCTTGTTGCCGGTTGCGATATTCTGCTGAGTGCGGGTTGAACTTACTGCGGAAGTGCCGAGAAAGTCTTTAAGAAAGGCCAAAGATTGGCTAAAGATGTTCCCAAAGGAATGGCAAAGAAACCCCAAAGAGCGTTGCGAGCAAGTAGGCAAAGGCTTTACCTACTCGACCGGTTCGCAGTGGCGAGAAATTCTTCCTTGATTTTAAAGTTGATAAAGTACCCAAAGCACCAAGTTAAAGGCTGTGGGTAGCGCTGTGCACCGATGCCGGGTAAATGATTTTGCGACAAGCAACGGACTACCTGCTGCACGCCATCGGAGTTTCGCAAGATTGTGAAAATATTTATACGGTTCGGCGATTATTTTCCGTCTCTCATTACGTAGAGTAAATTCGCTACCCTTTCTTCTTGGTGAGAACTCTTTCATTCGACGTGCTAAATCATTGGTTCAAATGATTCAAGGTGGTTATGTCCATACGAAGTTCGCTAACTGTGTCAACGAGAATCGGCAGCGCCGAGGTGCCAGATTATTCCGGTTTTCAATTCGGTAACTATTGCCTGCATATTGCAGATCGCGCCTTGACCCGCGAGGGCAGGTTGATTGCCCTGCCGCCCAAGGTGTTCGATACGTTGATGGTCTTGGTGGAAAGGCGTGGGCGGGTGGTTGAAAAAGAGGAGATGATGCAGCGCATCTGGCCGGACACCTTTGTTGAAGAGGCCAATTTGAGCGTCAACATTTCTACTTTGCGGAAAAGTTTAGGCGAAGAGGTCGGCGAAGCGCGCTTTATTGAAACCATTCCCAAACGTGGCTACCGCTTTGTTGCCGAAGTCAAACTTCTCTACGCCGAAAGTACCGACTGGTTGCCGCCACGTCAAACGCAAGCCTTGCCCTTTCTGCGCGATGTAACCGCACTGCAAACGCCAGCTTTGGGTTCGCAAGACGAGCGCGAGGCAACCTCCACCCCGCTATCTTGGAGCGACCGCCTCAAAAGGCAGAAGAGCCTTCCACTGCTGCTGGCTCTCGCCCTGATTTTGAGCTTTTCCGCCATCGCCTATAAAGCGCAGTTGCAATCCAGCCGCACGCGCCGCCCGATTGCCATTGCTGTGCTGCCGTTTCAGAATCTACGGCCAGATGGCGAAACCGATTTCCTGAAACTCTCGCTGCCCAATTCGTTAATCTCCCGCCTGAGCCAGGCCGACGGGGTCAAAGTGCGTCCCACGGCCAGCATTGTCAAATATCTCGATAAAGAACTTGACCTGAAGATTATTGCCGAAGAGTTGCACGCCGATTATCTGTTGCTGTGCACCTACAGTCGAGAAGCCGATGACATCAAACTTTCACCGCAGTTGATCAAAGCGCGGGAAGATGAAGTGTTATGGGCAGAGGAAATCCGCATACCCTACAACCGGCTGGCTTCTGTGGAAACGATCTTGCGAGACCGCATTAGCGCAGCCCTCAAAGTGACACCGCCGACCGACAAGCGCCCCGGACGCGACCCGCAAGACCTACAGGCTTTTGAATTTTATTTGCGCGGTATTGACCGGCTGTTGGCAGAAGATTTCACGATTGCCATTGAAATGCTCAATCAAGCCGTAGCCCTTGACCCCGGTTATGCTCCTGCCTGGATGCAACTGGGCAGAGCTTATACGGCTCATGCCTCTACGCAGTTTGGCGGCAAGTCGGAATATGAAAAAGCGACTATGGCCTATGACAGAGTGTTACAGCTTGATCCTGATAATCTGGAAGTGGCGGTCTTTCAGGCCAATCTGTTTACCGATACCAACCGCGTTGAACTTGCCGTGCCGCTGCTTCGCAAAGCCATTGCCGCCGACTCCGAACAGGCGCGCGCCCATTGGGTCTTGAGCTATGCCTATCGCTACGGCGGACTGCTCAAAGAATCCCTTGATGAAGGCGAACAGGCGCGACGCTTAGACGCCGGTCTGAAACTGACGCGGGCAACCTTCAATGCCTATCTTTATACCGGGCAATACGAGAAGTTTTTGGCGACGCTTCCCAGAGAGCCGACTCAGGCCTTCACCTTTTTTTATCGTGGCTTTGCTTACTATCATCTGAAAGAGTGGGAGCGCGCCATACAGGATTTTGATCACGCCTATCGGCTTGATTCAACGCTGTTGCAAACTCAGATTGGCAAGGCGTTGAGTTATGCGCTGGAAGGGCGGACTCAATCGGCCAGAGCGCTGCTTGAGGAGACCGAACGCACAGTCGAACAGCAAGGGTTGATGGATGGCGAAGGGATTTATAAATTGGCGCAAGCTTACGAAGCGATTAATGAGCATCAAGCAGCGCTGCGCGTTCTGCGCCGCAGTATCGAACGCGGGTTCTTCTGCTATGCCTATTTTGTACGCGACCCGTTGATGGATCACCTGCATAGTGACGCGCAATATCAAGCTTTGATGGCGCAGGCCAAGAGTCGCTCTGAGATTTTTCAACAGCAGTTTGCTGCAAACCCAGAACCTTGAGTGGGTCAAGCGGCGAGCGCAAGGCGCGAGTCCCTGCCAATCTCAAACAGGCAAGCGCACCTTGCGTTCACGGCATGAACGGTATGCAATCATTGCTGGCTCAGGTATTGTCTGACTGCAAAAGCCGTCCATAATGATTCCTTTGGCAACAGGTTCGCAGTCTAAGTACAAGGCACAGTAAATATGCCGTTAGTTAGCAACGCCATGATTTTTCAAATGAGCCAATAAACATAGGCTTTTTGCAGCAAACCTAACGAGCGGTGAAGTTGTCGCGCCCTGAGCTAAAGAAACATGCGCCTCATTGCTTACGACTTGCTGACTATTCGGCAGCCTCTTTCTCTTTGGGTTTGACTTTTGGTTTATAGCCTTCGTTAGCTGTCCATTTGGCAATCTCTTCGCCGTTGCTCTGGGCGATGACGACGGAATTTTTCACGCCGGAATTGGCTGCCTGCCAGACGTTGTACCATTGTCCCAGAGCGCGCTGCTGCAAACCGTAAGGCTGCGCCGTGAAGCGTTCGTTGACGTTGACGATGAGTTGGCTATCTTCGATGGAATAATCCTGAACCCGAGCATCGCCCTTCAAAAGACTCTCTAAATCATCAAGGGTTTTGCTGCCTGCGTCGTATTGCTTCATCTGTTTCATCGGCATGGCATCATGCGCGCAAGCCATCGTCAACAAAGCTATGGTAAGCAACCCGAACCACGCGATGACCGATAGCCGTGGACGTGGCAGACACCAGGAAAAATCGTTCTTCATCATTGCCTCTCTTTGCAAAATAAGCTTCGCGGAAACTCACGCTGTTGTGGTAGAGCCACATTATCTTTAACCTTTCCGGCTTCGTCAAATCGGAAAAATATCTCTGCAATCCAGGGGCATACCGTTCCAGGGTCATTCAGTTCTCGTTAAAGAAAGGAGAACTGGAACCACCGATGAACACCGATGAACACTGATACCAGAAATGAAAAGCTTCCCCTGTTTTTTATCTGTGTTTATCGGTGTTTATTGGTGGTTTGTTCGCGGTCACTGAAAACTACATGACGCCGCATGGCAATTATGGAATAAAAAACCGATGCAGGCGGATTTAGCAGGCGGGGAAAACATCATGACCAAAACATCAACCATCATTTCGTGGACCTTGCAAATCATCGTGGCGGCGATTCTGTTTCAAACCCTGTTTTTCAAGTTCACCGGCGCGGAAGAATCGAAGTACATTTTTTCGACCTTGGGCTTGGAACCTTGGGGGCGCATTGGCTCCGGCATCGTCGAATTAATCGCCGTGATTTTATTATTGATTCCGCGCACCATACTGTATGCAGCGATCCTCGCACTGGGAACCATCAGCGGCGCAATTTTCAGTCACTTGAGCAAGCTCGGCATCGTGGTCAAAGAGGATGGCGGCCTATTGTTTATACTGGCCTGCGTGGTCTTTGTCTGTAGCCTCGGCATACTGTTCTTGCATCGTCAGGAGATTCCCATCGTCGGCGCGAAGCTCTCTTAAAAAACCAGCGGACAATTCACCATCGCAGCGCAGAGTCATACCGTTCTCGTCAAAGCAGGGAGCAAGGGAACCACAGATGAACACCGATGCACCCCGAGGCCAGAAAAACCTAGGCGTTCCTGGCTTTTGGCTCTTTGGCGAGGCGCGTGAAGATACTCAATATATAGGAGTCTTCACGGCAACCGCATACAGCATCTTGGGAGTCTTCACGCGCCTTGCCAAAGAGACTGGCTTTTCTTATCGGTGTTGATCGGTGTTCATCTGTGGTTTCTTCTTGTTCTCGGATCACTGAATGCCTGTGATCGCATCGCCTGTCGTGGTCGAGAGGTTGAGAAATCGTCACTACCCAGCTTGGTTGAAAATTGTCGGTCGCTTCGTTGTAGCGCCGTCGGCGCACAGCCAAGCCAGCGGTCAGAGACCGCTGCTCAACGGGAATCAGGGGATTATGTTTTCTTCCCCCTCCCTTAGCCAGCGGTCAGAGACCGCTGCTCAACGGGAATTCGTTTTTGCGCCAGAGGCGCACCGGAAATTAGCCCGTAGGAGCGCCACGGGAATTCGTTTTTGCGCCAGAGGCGCATAGGAGAATAGCTTGTAGGAGCGCCAGGGGAATTCGTTTTTGCGCCAGAGGCGCAGCGGAAATTAGCCCGTGGTCACGGGAAGACGCAGGCGGCTTGACGGTCGCGCTCTGGAAGAGCGCCGGAGGCTGGCGGCCTCTCCTGCACCCTTTCAGGGCGCGCCGCGTTTGCCCTCAAACATGATTCCAGTGCCTGTGGTTCCAGTGCCTACAGCACTGGCTACTTTCCTACGCCCCTGCGGGGCAAAGCAGGCCGGGTCGTTAGAGCAGATCGCATAAATGGAGTTGCTGTCCAGATATTGTATGCGATGGTTTGACTATCTACAACATATGGGCTGTTGCTGGAATTTTGCGACACACTTTAGTTACGAGAAATCACTTGCGGTATGAACGATATAATGGTTTGATACGGGGCATCTCGTGCGGTTTTATCAGGGGGGATATATGCGGAAAAGAGTTTTGCTGAGAGGCTTGTTAGTGGTGATTCTCGCGTTCGCCGCGCCGTCAATTATTGAGCAAAACGCCGTCGCCAGTGCTTCCGGTCAACCCTGTAGCGCGCTTCTCGTATCGAATGACGACGCTATACGTCGCACGCAAGTGCTAGTTGAACAGCTTATCAAAGACTCGTACCCGGAACTGACCAACGCGGACATACAGGTGCAAACCTTCGCCAGCGCAGCGGATTATTTTCGCAGCGGTTTCAGCGTCAAGCGTTTTCTGTTCGGCAGCAAGATGCGCTACTTCATTCGCGTCAATCCGCGAGTCTTTGCCTTGAACGCGCCCGAAGCGGGAGTGCGCGCCATCCTCGCTCACGAACTCGCTCACGTTTATGATTTTCATCGCCGGAAAAGAATTCGTTTGCTGGGGTTGATGCGTTTGGCTATGAAAAGTTACACGGCGTGCTTTGAACGGCGCACGGATTTGCAGGCGATCAGACGCGGCTACGGTGCGGGCTTGAAGGCTTATCGTCTGTGGTTATATCAAAACATTCCTGCGGAAAGCCTGGCCGAAAAGCGCCGCAATTATTTTTCGCCCGAAGAACTCGATGCCATCGCAGCGCGGCGCACCCAACAACCCGAAGTGCTGGAGTATTGGTTCAAGCGCGTGCCGCGCAATTTGCAGGAGCTTCACCACGCGACGCACTGACGGTTGCCGCGCTATTCATCTTCAGGTGGTTTTGCTATAGTTCAGCCAGTCTTTATGGAAGGAGACAAGTCATGGCTGAAGAAGATTCAACCCATAATTTGCCGGAAGATTATAAAACCAGTCCGGTATTGGAACTGATTCTTGAGCGCGTCACCGCAATCGGCGACGAAGTAGCGGGACTGCGAGAAAGCCAGACACAATTGCGCGAAGAGATGATCACGAAAATAGACGGCTTGCGCGAAGAGATGAACACCAAAATAGACGGCTTGCATGAAGAGGTGAACACCAAAATGGATGGCTTGCGTGAAGAGGTGAACACCAAAATGGATGGCTTGCGCGAAGAGATGAAAGTGGGCTTCAAAACTTTGAATCGGCGTATGGAGGTGCTGTCCATAGATATGATTGAACTGCGCGGACAACAAAGAGAAGTTATCGAAGTCATAGAAAAGTTCACCGGCCAGCCTACATAACCTGCAAAAATTCACGCGCAATCTTTCAAACAGCCTTCGTTGGCCACAACGAAGCGGAAATGTTTTGTAAGGATTGTGGATGAAATAAGACGCAATTCTTGAGGTTCAGAGTTACGCCTTTAGAGCGGTTTTCATATGTGTGTACGGAAGCCCCTATCGTTGAGCAGCGGTTTTCGACGGCGCGAAGGTCTTCGACCGCCGCTCAGCGGGTTTGAGGTTTCCGTAATCTCAAACACAAACCGCTCTACTGTAAATTTGGCAGACTGATTTAGCGTAGATAAGTACGAATTGTCCATTGTAAACTACCACCATGAAAATGTTAGAAGTTCAATTACCTGAACGCACGGTCGCAAAGCTGGAAGCGGCTGCCGAGCGCCTGCATATCTCTCTTGAAGAGTTGCTGCTTCTGAGCGTTGAAGAGAAGTTGGCGCAACTGGATGTAGAGTTTCAACAGGCCACTGATTATGTGCTTACGAAAAACGCCGAACTGTATAAAAGGCTTGCCTGATGCGCTACCTGACTCTTGAAGAAATCTTATCCTTGCACAGAAAAATCGTTAGCCGCAGCGGGGGGTAGCGCAGATTTACGGGAGAGAGGTGCTTTAGAATCTACGTTGGCACAGCCGGAGATGAGCTTTGGAGGCGAGTCCCTGTATCCTACGATAGCCGAGAAAGCTTCAGCATTAGGGCCTTCATTGATCCAGAATCATTGTTTTGTGGACGGGAACAAACGCTTGGGACACGCCGCTATAGAGGTGTTTCTCGTACTCAACGGTTACGAAATCGAGGCGTCCGTTGATGAGCAGGAGCAAATCATCTTGTCCGTAGCAAGCGGACAAATGGACAGAGCGGCGTTCAGCAAGTGGCTCAGGCAGCATATCGTTGAACGGCGACCATCGGCTTGATACACGCATTTAACAGAGCGCACGAGACGCTTTGCCACTGTTTGCCGCCAAAACTATTTCGCATTGCGTTGGCGAAATTCCCACAAGAGTTTGATTAACTCGCGCACGCTGGAAGGCGTTGCGCCGCGCTGGCGATTTTGCGCGCCGATCTCGAAAGCCATGCGCCACTGTTTGAACAAGACGCGATAAGCCGCAAATAAACTATTCTTCGGGTCGTAGATGTTTGTCGCTTCCGAAGTCACGCCGTTCAATTCGATGACTTTGAAATTCTCGCCGCGTTGGAACTCTTCAATCGAAGCGGCGCGTATGTCGTAACGCCCGAAATAAAAGCCCTCGAAGTGTTTGCTCACGCGGTCAATCGCGGCTTCCAACTCAGCGGTGATTGCCCATGCGCCGTCTAAAAAAATCGCCCCTCGACAATGCGTTCCCAATTCGACTAGCTGTCGCTGTTCGCCTTCACTCAGCACTTCATCGAGTCTGTCGGTGTGTTGCTCGCAATAAAATTTCGCCATGCAGACGGCGCGTTCGTCCTGCAAAATCAAACGCTCCAGCGTGCTTTTGCCATCGCCCTTGACCACAGGAAAACGCTTTTCGGTGATGGCAAAAATTTTGCCGCGCTCGCTTTCCGGGTAGCGATAATAAAACACCCCGAACTCTACACCGGCGACGTACTCTTGAATAATGGTGTCGCCGCTGGCCTGTTGCAGATACGCACGCAAGGCTTCGTCAGAGCGCGCCACCAACACGCCGCTGCCGCGTTGCCCTAAATCGGGTTTCAATACCACAGGAAAGTCGTAAGCATTTTCGCGCATGAATTTTGCGGCCTGCGCCAATCGTTCATCGGCATCAAGCGTTGCTTTGATGAGCGCTGAACGCGCTATGAAGCCGTCGGCAGCGGCAAGGCCGTGCAAGATTTCGGCTTTCGATTCGCCAATGAAACCGCCGCTCATAATCGCCGGGTTGGCCGCCGTGAACAACGTCATGCTGCGGTGCTTTATCATCAGAAACAGCACGTAGAAAATTACTGGCGGGTAAAAAAATAACGGCGACCAGAATTCCCACTTGACCTTGCGTTTCCAGAAAGCCAGCAGCAATCGTCGCCCGCGATAGGTCGTCAACTTCATCACCACGCGCAGCACTATCAAGGCGAGCAGGCCGAAGCCTAGAATTTTCAGGAACGAAGTTTGATTCGAGATCAGCGCAGACTTCAAAGCCTCCGCGCCCAACCACGTCGAAAGCCCTATCAATAAAGGCGACCACACGACTCCGGCCAACACGAAGTACAAACAGAACCACCAAAAATCGGTGTGCAAGAGTCCCGCCGCGAAATATGTAGGCAGGCGTGCGCCGGGAATGAAACGACTCGTACCAATCACCGCCAGGCCGTTGCGATTGAACCAGCGCGAACTGCGCTCGACCTCTTTGGCTCTGATGAACCATTTGAGCGGCGCGTGATGCAAAGCGGCGCGCCCGAAATAACGGCCTGCCAGAAAGAGCAACACATCGCCTATAAAGATGCCTACGAAACAGGCGAAGGCCGCTGCCAGAAAATTCATGCGACCTTGCGCGACCAGTAAACCGGCGCTGATGCAGGTGAGGTCTTCGCTCACCAGGGTTGCCGCCGCCAGCAATAAAATCAATATCAATAAAGCGACGCCTTTGGCTTTCGGCAGGTGGGCGGGATCGAAGGGTTGCGCGGCATATTCAAGGCGTTCGCGTGAAGCGGTCTGGCGCGTCGTCGCCGTGCCTTGTTCGACTTTATCAAGAAACGGAATGATGAACTCGGCAAGCCTCTCGCCTTTGGTAAAAACCATGAAATGATTTTCTTCGGGAAAGATTTGCAACTCGCTTTGCGGCACTAAGCGATGATGTTCGAGGGCGGCTTCGACTGGAACCAGCACATCTTTTTTGCCGTGCAGAATCAGCATAGGCGAGGGGTAACGCGACAGGATGTCGCGCAAAGGGCGCTGATCGGAATCATAAAAATTGCGCCCATAGGAAACATTCAGCGCCGCCTTGTCGAGATAACCGAAGTGCGGCGTGAGTTCGCGCAAGGTCCAAAGCCCCGCGAGCTGCAAGCCATGCACCGCGTGATTGAGATGATAATCGCCGAGCAATTCCATCTCCTGCACGCCTATGGCGGAAAGCATGATGAGGGAGGCCGTGCGTTCAGGCGCAAGGTCGGCGATGTTAAGCGCCACGCCGCCGCCCATGCTGAAGCCCAGAATGTGAGCGCGTTTGATGTGTAATTTATCGAGCAGGGCGAGAATATAATGGGCGTGAGCGCGCAGCGAATAATCCGGCACCTGATGCGAGGAATCGCCAAAGCCTGGTAAGTCTGGGCGAATGACGCGATAGTGTTGCGCTAGATAAGGAGCCAGCGAGTTGAAATCTCTGGCATTGCTCGGACTGCCGTGCAGCAAGACGATGACCGGGCGCGGGTCTTCGTTTGTCGTTAATGCCTGCGTTGATGAATCGTCAATAAATTCCCGATAGGCGAGGCGCACGGTCTGATCAATTGGCTTGTCCCCAGCGAAGGCTTGCACGTCAATGGTGCTGCTCTGTATTGATACGGGATTCTCTTTTTGCAAAGCTCGGATGAGATGCGAAGCCAGAAGCAGGACAATATAGAAGGTGACTAGACGCCATCGCCAGGTTTGGCGATCAGACATTTACCGATTCCTCCCTTGCCATTCTGTAAGCACAGTATGCAATTCTTCAGCATAATCTTCCGTCGCATAGAGAGAAAAATTATTTAGTTTGAACAACGGCAACGGCGCTTCTTTAAGCTGCTTATTGAGACGAGCGCTGACAAAATCCCCCATGGCTTTTGTGCCTTTGGCAAAGCGCTGTAGCGTGGTGGCTATGGCTTCGGGGCTATTGTCTACGCCTATCCAGTTGCGATTTAAGTTTGAGGCGACTTCAAGCGTCGTGCCGGAGCCGGAAAAACAATCCAGCACTAGGTCTTCAGAATTTGAAGATGCTTCAATGATGCGAGCGATTAAGTCGGGATTTTTTTCTGTTGGATAGCCAGTGATTTTTATATTTTGATTGTGAGCGTCGCGGAAATTCAGCCAGATGTCTTGGATCGGCACTCCAGCACTGTCATCCAAATAAATCTTCCTTCGAGGATTGCCATTTGCAGACCAATAGATTTCGCCGCGCGCATCCATCTCGTCCAAAGTTTTCGGCATGAACTGCCAATGCTTTCCCGGCGGCGGAGACATTCCTCGCCAAGTTTTCCCGGTCTCGCCATTTCTGGTGCCGGGCGCATGAATAGGCACTTTTTTGTATCTCCTGCCCGTCTGTTCTTCGACGTAGGTATATTCTTTCTCGGCGCGTTCATTGGTCCATTTTTCCAGCGCCCGCTGCCAAACGTAATTATCTGACTTTGAGTAAAAGAGAATGTAGTCAGCGATATTGCCGTAGGTTTTCCTTGTATAGTTTTTCGGGTTGCACTTTTTTCGGGTAATCCAGTTGCGGAAATTTGTCTTGCCAAAAATTTCATCCATGATGACTTTTATATGAAACGCCATGTTTTCATCGAGATGTACATAGATCGAGCCATCTGCTGCCAATAGTTCTCTTAGAAAAATCAGTCTTTCCCGCATGAATTCAAGGTAGTGAGAGCCAGAACGCAGATCGCAATAAGCGTCTTCCTGAGAGCGCGATTGAAACACGCTCTTGGTTGCGTAAGGCGGATCAATATAAATGAGCCGCACTTTGCCTTGAATAGCCGTATCGTTTAGCAGGGAAGCTAAGATGGGCAGATTATCCCCATAGTAAAGACGATTAGCGTCGCTTGCGCCTTGCCATAACAATTTCAGGTTGGTTGGTGCAGTTGCCAGTATGGTTTTTTCATCGCGCTTTCCGAGATAAGAAAGCGAAATCTCAGAAGAAATTTGTGCGGTCTCTGTCAAAGAAACATCGCCGTTCCATTGTGTTTTAGATACTCCGGCAGCCATTTATTTATTGCCTCCACTTTGAAGCCATTCAGATGTTAGACGTTCGGGAATCATTCTCAAAGTTAGAACGAGAACTTTGCTCTTCGCGCTTGCTTCAAGTTTTGCATAGTCATTCCACATAGAACCAAGCAGCAAGCCTGGTCCATCATTTAGGAAGATAATCTTTGTTTTCAGATTGTGTTTGCGCGCATACTTTAGAATCTCATCAATCGCGCTTCGGTATTGACCCGTTCGGTCATCTTCCTGCGAACCACCTCTATCCGAATCATATCTAGCCAACCCAATGGCTAAAACTTCGTTCTCGTCTTTTCGATAAATGACAAAATCAACCGGTCGTGTTGGATTAGGATAACCTTCAAAAACATTCCCCATGAAAATATCTCTGCCTGCCCGTTCCGGTCCTTTCAATATCAAATGAGGGAACTGTGAGCGAAACATTGCAAAGAACCGTTCCGTTAAATCATAGCCTTTCTTGCCGCGATCTTTGTACTCCCACAATACCGCGCACAACGCTTCATCCGGGATAGGTCGCGTGGTAAAAGCGGCTTGAACTTGTGTGATAGGTCTGAATTCTGCGCCAAAGCGTTCAATGATTTCTCGCGCTTTTGCTTTTCTCTTTAACATTTCAACAGGGGTTGAGGGGCTGACATATTTGCGGAAAACTCTGGCGAGTTGCACACGCATCCAGCCATCAGGAGCTTCATTGATCTGTAAAAAAAGACGCTGCGAAGACTCCGAAGACTTTAATAACTGACCGAACATTACCAGTACGGGTCTGTAAAGTTCGC
Source organism: Acidobacteriota bacterium (assembly GCA_016201275.1). Lineage (GTDB taxonomy): Bacteria > Acidobacteriota > Blastocatellia > UBA7656 > UBA7656 > JACQDB01. Next base: position 23,829 of record JACQDB010000024.1, on the reverse strand, counting down.
AAGCGTCCGACAGTATATCTGGATAGTAATCCCCGGTTGTGAGCGTAATCCAGTTGTGCGCCTCCGCTTTATAATTTGCAAACGACTTTGAGGGTGATTGCTTTGCCAAATTTTTTCTTCCTATAATTTATTTGATAGCGTGATTATAAATTAAACAGACGAGTCAGCAACTCTGTAGTGCCTCATCGCTAGACGACTCTCCGATGTCGCAGCGTGGAAGTTGAAACGCCAAACGCGGCTCCCGGTTCAATCCCTTGCAGGCGCAACAACACGGCGATGAGCGCATAATGATGAATGGTGTGGCTCTGCAAAGATTGCCACTCGCGGGCTATGGATGAGCGGCTCCATATTTGATTGCTGGTCGCATCTTCCAAGCGCACGAACACGGTTACGGAATCGTCAGGGAGGCTCAATTCCTTCAACTGTTCGATGAGAGCAGCCATTTTCGCAAGCGCCGCACGACGGTCGGTTTCAATCAAGAGGTCGCGTTCGCGTTGGTTATAATCAATGCGGCGCACGGCCAAGCCTTGCAAAAAGCAGCCGTAAAAATCGAGGCAATGACGCAGATGACTGCCAATCGTCGCAGCAAAGATCGGCGGTAAGGTCTGCGAAAACACCTCGTCGGAAATTTGCTCAAGCAAATCGCGCCCCTGTTTTAATACGGCAATCGCCTCGTCCATCATGGCGCGGTCGCGGCCTGGCATGGTTCCTCCGCAAGGGTGACGGGCGTGAATTGCGCGGCAATTGCGCGATGCAATTTTTGCGCTAAGATTTTGCGATCCGCTTCCAGAAAAGTTGACGAACCGAAGACGATCTTCGCGTCAATCTGCGACAGACGAAACAGATCGAAGGCGTGCGGCATAAACGTCATCTTGCCCCACCAACAGACCGACAGGTAAGCAGGGGTATCGGCAGGCGCGGTTTGATAAGTGATGCTGGCATAGGACACCGGCAAGGCAGCTTTTACGGCAGGTTCAAGCAGCGCAGCTTTGAAGGGCAAAACCTCTGCGCCTTTTGAACTGGTGCCTTCGGGAAAAATGATGACTCCCTGTTTTTTCTTCCAGGCTTTTTCGATTAATCGAATGACGCGGGGAATATCGGTGCGGCGCTCACGGTCTATAAAAATGGTATCCATGCTGCGGCACAACAGACCGATGAGCGGCCAATCTTTGATCTCGCTTTTGGAGACGAAGACGCAATCCAGGTGTGCAGCGAAAGCGAAGATGTCAACATAACTCAAATGATTCGAGACCAGATAAAACGGTGCGGTGGGCGGCACGCCTGCAAACGTGATGTGCAGATTAATCGCCCACGCCATGCCTTTAGCCCAATGGCGGAAAATCCAATTGCGCCAGGCGGATTTCAAAGGCGCAAAGGCCAACACCAACGGCAGCCCGATAAGCCATAGCGCATACAAACCGCCGGTCACCAAGGTGACCGCGCATAAGCGGCGGATAAGGCGAAGTGGTTTCTTCATGATCGAGTCAGTTACAAACCAAAGAACACGCGGCTCAAAACATCGAGTGTCGTAAGATCGAAGATAACAAAAAAGTCTATGGTCTTAAACCTGTGGTCAATCGCTGGTCTGCCGCAGACCTTCGCGCCATAGCGTAAATAAATTCTGAACAGTTTCGGAATCGTCGTCGCTACGGCTGCGTCCGCTTGAAAATCCGGCGCGAAACATTCGCAGGCTTTTTGCGGCGGCACCGAAAAAGTGTCGTGCATATGTCCGCCCTGCTCCAATAAATTCAATACCGCTTTGCCCTCGCTGGCGTCTTGACTGGTCAGCGAACAACAGCCGAACAGATAGCGTTTGCCTGTGTGCAACAGGTAAGCCGCCAAGCCTTTCCACAATAGAAACAGCACCTGCGGCGAACGATGCGCCGAGGCGATACAGGCGCGCCCCAACTCTACGCTTTGTGCCAGAACTTCGCCCGGCAGATGCGACAAATCAAATTCGCCTGCCGAATAAAATCCGCGTGTTGCGGTCTCCATAGTCTGCAAGCGGTAAGTGCCGACGATGTTGCCAGTCGCCGTTTCGATGATAATCAGGTGATGACAAGTGGCGTCGAATTCGTCATGGTCGCGGCCTGTGTGAAACGATTCGTCCAAACCTTCGGCGAGTTCAAGATTAAAAATCTCGAAGCGGAGTTTGAAAACCGCGTCGAGTTCGTCAAGGCTTTGCGCGAAACGCATGGTGTATTGCGCTTCGCGGATTTCAATTGCCGGAAGCGGAGGGCGGAAGGCGACGGCCTCTGCTCTTTCCATAACCACAGAATGCTCCGACAACATACGGCCTCCTTATCCTCAGAAAAAAAATCACACGATGTAAATACTCTTGTTGCGGCGAACGAAACTCCGGCACAGGCGCTGTACGGCGATTCATCAATCATGAATTGCGACCTTGCCTGTTTGCCTGTTGCAGCGAATAAATCCGTAATGGTGATGGGTTTATTCCCTTGTAATTGGCTGCGAGTTTACACGATACGGAAAACCTCGGCAAAGAGTTTTGCGGCGCGCCGTAGTAAACGAATTTTCATAAGGCTGGTATGGCAGGGCAAGACGCGGAAGCCTTGACGAAGTTTCATGAGGGTGGAGGGGTTGGGTCGTCTTTGCAAGGATTTTGCTTGGATAATTTTTTTTTGAAACCGAATGGCGGCGCTCACGTTTATAGCAACTGTGAGTGAACAGCAAGCGACGTTGAACAATTGCGCCTGGGAGACGTTGGCTTGCTGAGTAATAAGCGTTGTCGCTTAGGGTGAATCCTCCTCCATTACTCACTGTGCGCGGCAGCAGGTTGGTTGACCTCCTCTTCCAACCGACTGCCGCGCGAATTTTTTTCAGGCAATCTTTTTGCGAAAGCGCAGCGCGCTCAACACAAATAACACCAAACCCATTACCGCCAGCGTCGTCACCGGCTGCCATAAATCGAGCAATGTCGCGCCGCGCAAGATGATGCCGCGAATGATCTCTATGAAATGCGTCGCCGGTATGATGTAGCCGATGCCACGCATCAACAAAGGCATTGAATCGCGTGGAAACATAAAGCCCGACAGCAAAATCGAAGGCAACATAATCAGAAACGCCAGTTGAAACGCCTGCACCTGATTCTGCGCTTTGGTGGAGATCAGCAAGCCTATGGCCAACGCCGTAAACAGAAATAACACGCACAAGAGCAGCAATAAAATCAGCGAGCCATGAATCGGCACTTGAAAAATTACCCGCATCGCCGTCAGCACCGTGCAGGTTTCAAAGAAGCCGATCAGTCCGTAAGGCAGCAGTTTGCCGAGCATCAAACCGAAAGGCTTGATGGGGGTGACCAACAATTGTTCCAGGGTGCCGCGTTCGCGTTCGCGGACGATGGAAAAGGCGGTAAGCAAGGTGGTGACCAGTTGCAGTATGACCGCCACCAAACCCGGCACCATGAAATTTGCCGAACGCGAATCGGGGTTGAACAACATCTTCGGGCGCACTTCGATGGGCATCTGCGCGCTTTGCTGTTGCAGTGCTTCGGTGAGCCGCGTTAGCGATAGCTGCATTCCTACGGAGGTGGAAACTGTGAGGCTCTGGGTAGCGATGCTGGAATCCGAACCATCTATCAAAACCAGCACCGTGGCCTGGCGATTCTGCGCCAGACGGTCGGAATAATCGGGCGGAATTTTGATGCCGACTTTAACGCGCCCGGCGATGATGGCGTGATTCAATTCGTCGTCGGAGCCGACGTATTCGGTGATGTTGAAGTAGTCGGTGTTTTGAAAAGCAGCGAGCAGTTCACGCGCTTCGCGGCGCTGATCTAAATCGTAAACCGCTGTCTTGATATTGCGAACGTCGGTGTTGATGGCATAGCCGAAGACGGTCAATTGAATCATCGGAATCACCAGCATCAAGACCAGCGTCAAGGGGTCGCGGCTGATTTGAATAATCTCTTTGTAAAATACCGAGCCGAATCCTTTGAACATGATTGCCTCCCTTCGCTAGAACAATCAAACCTTGATTTGTTCAGGCGGTCAAGTTCAGCAGCACGGTTGCTGCCCGCGTTGGCGCTTCCTTACCGTTGCGTTGTGCAACCGGCTTCCAGTATCTTCTTACTGGTAGTTGCCTCACCCGAAAACCACGATGCTACTGGAAGGGAAGCGAATCGTAAAATGCTCAGAAAGATTTTCTTTATTCTAGTGATTGCCGCGCTGGTCTTTCCCCAGACTTTCGTGCAGGCGCAGAATCCGGCAATCGTCATCAATGTTGATGTCAATCTGAATCGTCGCTCCATCAATCCGTTGATTTATGGAGTCGCCTTTGCAGACCGTGCGGCGATGAGCGATTTGAATGTGCCGACCAATCGGCAGGGCGGCAACACCACGACGCGCTACAACTGGCAACTCAACGCCGACAATCGCGCCAGTGACTGGTATTTCGAGAGCCTAGCCTACAGCAGCAGCGCCCCCGGAGAATTTGGCGACACCTTCATCGCCAATGCCAAAGCCGCAGGCGTGCAACCGATGCTGACCATGCCTATGCTCGGTTGGGTGGCTAAGGTCGGGGCGAGTCGCGGCAAGCTGTCGAGTTTTTCCATCGCTAAATATGGCGCGCAAAAAGACAGTGACTGGCAATGGTTTCCTGATGCCGGAAACGGGGTTCGCAGCAGTGGAGAGATGGTAACTGGCAATGATCCGAACGATGCCAACGTAGCGGTGGATTCGACTTTTCAACAAGGCTGGATGCAGCATTTGACGGCGCGCTGGGGAATGGCCGACAACGGCGGCCTGCGTTATTACCTGATGGACAACGAACCGAGTATATGGTTTTCAACGCATCGTGATGTGCATCCAAAGGGACCGACGATGGAAGAGGTGCGCGACAAAATTTTGGATTACGCCGCCAAAGTCAAAGCCAATGATCCCGGCGCTCTGGTCATAGCGCCCGAAGAATGGGGCTGGACAGGCTATCTGTTGAGCGGTTTCGATCAGCAATACGGCAGCACGCACGGCTGGAATTGGAGCCAGTTGCCAGACCGCAATAATCACGGCGGCAAAGATTATCTGCCGTGGCTTCTGGAACAATTGAAACAGCACGACACAACGACCGGGCAACGACTGGTGGATTTTTTCAGCGTCCATTTTTATCCACAGGGCGGCGAAGGCGGCAACGATACCTCAACCGCTATGCAGTTGAAACGCAATCGCTCGACGCGCTCGCTGTGGGACCCGAACTATACGGACGAGAGCTGGATTAACGACAAGGTGAAATTGATTCCGCGTTTGAAAAGCTGGGTGGACGCTGGTTATCCGAACACGCGAACCGCGATCACGGAATACAATTGGGGCGCGGAAAATCATATCAACGGCGCAACCGCGCAGGCCGATATACTGGGCATATTCGGGCGCGAAGGACTGGACCTGGCCAATCGCTGGACGACGCCGGAAGCCGCTACGCCAACTTATAAAGCCATCAAGATGTATCGCAACTATGATGGCAACAAATCCACTTTTGGCGACACCAGTGTAGCGGCGCAGGTAGCCAATCCCGACAACCTTGCGGCGTTTGCGGCGTTGCGAAATACCGACGGAGCCTTGACCGTGATGGTGATTGGCAAACCCTTGTCGGGCGCGACACCAACGACCATTCAATTGGCGAACTTCGCCGAGCAAGGCATAACCGAAGTCTGGCAATTAACCGCCGCCAATACTATCACTCGCCTTACCGACATTGCCTTCAGCGACAGCAAAATTAATATCAATATTCCGCCACAGAGCATCACCTTATTGGTTGTGCGCGGCGGACCGAGCGCAGTGGTCAACGCGCCTACAGAATTAATGGGGTCGGTGGCAAGTCGTCAAGTGACCTTGACGTGGACGGACAATGCCAGCAATGAAACCGGCTTTTATATCGAACGCGCTCCGGCCAGCACCGGCGAATATAGTCGCGTCGGACAGGTCGCCGCCAACATCGGCACATACGTAGAGACGCCGCCCAAAGGCAAATACTTTTATCGCGTGCAGGCAGTCAATCAAACCACAGGCGTGGTGTCGGCTTATTCGAATCGCGTGAAACTCAAAGCGAAATAGCTTGCCAGCGGACGCGACTCGATTTTTGCCACCAAGGCACCAAGAACACCAAGAATTTTTTGTGTGCCTTGGTGTTTTTGTGGCAAAAAGTTTTTCGGTCGCATTCACACCAGTGCGTCAACTCAGCAGGCGCAATAATATTGCCGTTCTTCAAAACACGGCGACACCGCGTGCGACAATCTCGCCAACGTAGCACGCCTCAACGAGGCAGGCGGAGCCGAAATCCGGCGGATACTGTTCGAGCTTGCGACTTACGAAAACGCCTTTGGCCTGCCGGTCACGGCCTATGTAACTGCACAACGAATAGAAGCTGTCCACGCCTGCGCCGACAATTTCCTACGCCAGCAGCGGGTGATGCGCGGCGCGTTCGCAGATCTACAAAAAGGCGTCGCGGCTTTCGACGCGAAAGACTTTTTCGCCGAATTCATTGGTGAATTCGCGTTGCAAAGCGGGTTTGACGAGGAGAGGAGTTTCGTAGTCTCGCCTTCAGGCCAATGGTATGAAGTTAAGCGAAGTCTGACAAACTTCAGTTTATTGGATATTTTTTGCAAAAGCCTTAACTATCCCAGCCTGATTGTGAGAGTTGAATGCTGTGCGGCGGTGCCGCAATCACTGGCTGGGGAGGTAGAGCGTGTCGCAGAATTCCAGCAATTGTCTATATGTTGTGGATGATTAAATCAACACGCACAATATCTAGGCAAAACATTCATTTATGCGACACGCTGTAGTTACAGAAAAACACGCAACCAAAGGAGAGACATAATGAAAGAATTATTGATGGATAGTATTCCATCGCCGATTGGCAAAATCATTATCGTCGTTGACGAAGGCAAAATGTGCGCCCTCGATTTTGCAGGCTATGAAGAGCGCCTGATGAAATTGCTCAAACGTCGCTATGCCGAGGCAGAGTTAAAGCAAGTTGATGACCCGTCGGGCTTCAGCACTTGCGTCAAGAATTATTTAGCCGGGGATTTCACCAGCCTTGAGGCGATTCCGGTCAACCTTGGCGGCACAGCCTTTCAACCACAGGTGTGGCAGGCGTTGCGTGAAATTCCTAGGGGGCAGACCTTCACTGATTCGCAGCTTGGGGCAAAATTGGCAAGCCGAAAGCCACACGCGCCGTCGGCATGAGCAATGCGCTCAACCCGATTGCCCTTGTCTTGCCTTGTCATCGTGTGGCCGGAGCCAAGGCTTCACTGACGGGCTATGCGGTAGGGCTTGAGCGCAAGCTTTGGCTGCTCCGACACGAAGGCGCATTGCTTTAGCAAGGAGCGCAAGCGTCTCGCTTGCGCTCCTTGCGGCCAGCCTTATATGCTTATCACCACCATTTTTTTCATTCGCGTGAACCTGAAACAGAAAAGTTTATGGTGTAAGATACATCTTCTCAGCCATAGACTCAGGCGCGTTAAAAACGAGTCGAGTTGACGCCAACAATCAAATTTGAGGCGGCACGCATGAAGGCATTGCTGAATTAAGTCAGGAATGCCAGGCGAGCCTGAAGATAATTCCAGAAGGTCGTCTATGGGCAATGGACGACTCTATTTTGATGCTGACCAAAAGAAGTATGTTTTTGTGGCTCTCAGAACTCTGAAGTTACCCGCAGACAGCTCAGGGAGCTATGACAAGGGAAACGGCTATATTGCCCAACCAGAAGTATGGTATTTCATCACTGAACGGGAAGGTCACCTGATGATGGCTCAAATCGAGTGGGTCTGGACGCCCTATATGCTTGCAGGCGCTATCACTTCGTTGATCGCCCTTACGCTGATGGCGATGATTCGAGGACGGCGTGGGCAAGGGCGCGGGGCTGGCTGGTTCATGATCATGTTGGCAGCGATTTCTCTTTGGTGCGCTATGGAGGTCGTCATCATCGGCGTCCTGCCCCTTGAAGCCAAGCTGGTCTGCATCCGGGTGCAGTATCTTGGCATACTCACGATGTCGCCCACTTTCTTCTGCTTTTCTTCAGCCTACACCAGCAACAAGATATTCTCCCGGAAAAGTTTTCCTGCTTTCCTGTTTGGATTGCAGTTCATCTCTTTGATCGTAATTTTGACCAATGAGTCGCATCATCTCTTCTGGCGCAGCATCACGCTGAAAAGGGTTGGTGATTTTTATGGAACACGGATCGAATATGGTCCTTGGTTTCTGGCTCATTCGATCTTTCAGTACGCCCTTGTTTTCGCCGGAACTGTGATGTTGATCTGGAGGCTAGGGCAATCACAAAAGCGCTTCACTTTGCAGATTATGACTGTGGTTTCAACCGTCGTTATGGTTGCGGCTGGCAATCTTCTGTATTTGTTCAAGGGCCAGCAAATGGTCATTGATCCGACTCCGGCGGCGATGGCTCTCTCTTCTGGATTGCTGTTCCTGGCTTTGTACCGTTTCCGGCTCTTCGATCTTGTGCCGGTTGCGCGCAGTGCGGTCATTGCATCAATGAGCGACGCCGTATTGGCGCTGGATGAAGAGGATCGTCTGGTGGATATGAACCCTGCGGCAGAAGCCTTGATCGCCTTGACACCAGCGCAGGCAATCGGTCGCTCACTCACGGAAATCCTCCCCGGAGTTTCGCTACCGGTTCGCACTGACTCGACGGAGGTGGAATGGACGAGTCATGAAGGTGAACGACGGATCTACGACGTTCGACAAACCCTTCTGGGTTCGCACGGGGAGTTAAGGCAAGGGAGACTACTGGTGCTGCGCGATATCACCGAGCGCAAACGAAATGAACGAGAATTAGCCGAGGCCCGTGCCGCTCTGGAACTTGCCAATCAGAAGCTGCAAACTCTGGCACATACCGATGAACTGACAGGGCTTTCCAACCGTCGTTACTTCATGATTCGCTTGCGCGAGGAGATCGCGCGCACGCATCGAAGCGAAAGCCCGCTTGGCTTGGTGATGCTGGACTTGGATCATTTCAAAAGGATCAACGATACGCACGGGCACGCCATCGGTGACGAGGTTCTCGTTCTTGTGGCCGAAGCTCTAAAGACTGTGAAACGAGAGAGCGACATCGCCGCACGACTGGGCGGGGAAGAGCTGGCGCTGCTTCTCCCGCAGACCGATGCTTCCGGTGCTATCCAGGTGGCGCAACGCATTCAGAATGCCATCTCCTCATCCGCGAGTTCCGCATCCTTGCAACAGCGTGGGCTTACGATTACCGCAAGCCTGGGGGTCGCTGCTCTTTGTGGCGCGGAACTGGAAGAAAGCCGCCTCATGGCGATTGCAGACGAACGCCTCTATCAGGCCAAAAACGACGGTCGAAATTGTATTCGCGGCTGATGCGGCACAGACCTTTATCTCGTCTGGCAGGGCTTTGCTTCAGGGGTGCCTAACTTTCATTCACCAAAAGGATACTGGGGTGAAAACACGAACGGCTTTTGTACCCTTGACTTTATTTGGCCTGCTTTTTTTATCAACCCTCGCGCCCGCCGCTGGTTCAATATCTCTGGCAAGACAAAACTTGGGGCAGAGCTTGAAAACCGCTCCTCGGCTTGCGCCGCGCCGTAACCACAAGCGTCAAGCACATCGCGCCAAGCAGCAACCGCGCCGCGTCTCTGATGCGCTCGCCTCCTTGCGGTTGAATAAAGAGCAGATCAAACGCCATCAACAGCCAGGCTGCCATGCCCGTCGCTACCAATCGCTTGCGCTGTTGCCAAACAAAGTTTTGTCGGCGGCTGCCCTTCCACGTCACTGTTTCTGACCCTCCTGCTTCAACAAAGTTGGCGGACGCAAGGTTGGTGGCGGCTTGATAATTTCCAACGTGGTGGTCTATGGCGTCGGCGGTCGGGCTGGCACAAGCAAGGCGTAGTTGGCTTTTCAAGTGTTGCAGTTCGGCAATCAATGGTTTGATGGAGGGGTATCGCGCCTGGCGATTTTTTTCCAACGTGGTGCGGATGATGGCTTCCAATGCGAGCGGCACATCCTCGCGAAAATGACTGAGCGTCAACGGCTCTTCATGGAGGATCGCTTGAAAAACCTGCGCCACGTTGTCGCCTTCAAAAGGTCTTCGTCCACAGAGCATTTCATACAGCACGACGCCCAAACTGAAGATGTCGGTTCTGGCATCAAGGCTTTCGCCGCGCACTTGCTCAGGCGACATATAGAGCGCCGTGCCGGTGATTTCATTCTCTGTCAAAGCCAGATTTGCAGTCGCGGCAAGCAGCATATCGTTTGGTTTTTCAAAGAGTCTGGCGATACCGAAATCCAAAATCTTCACTACGCCATCGCGGCCTCGCATGAGGTTATCGGGCTTGATGTCGCAATGGACGATGCCCGCTTGGTGGGCGGCGGCAAGTCCTGCAGCGATTTGCAGCACAACATCTATTGCCTCCGACAAATCCCACGGCGCGTCTTTTTGAATATGGCGCAGGGTCTGACCTTCAACAAATTCGCTTGCCATGAAATGTATAGAATCGCTTTCTCCGATGTCGAAGATGGTAAGGATGTTGGGATGCGAGAGCGCCGAAGCGGTTTGCGCTTCTTGTTGAAGGCGTAGCAAGCAGGCTTGATCGGTGGTCAATCTTGAGCGGAGAATTTTGAGCGCCACCCGACGCTGCAGGCGCTCGTCTTGCGCCAGATAAACCTCTCCCAGGCTGCCCGAACCCAAATAGTCAATGACGCGATAGTGAGAAACGGTCTGTCCAATCATTGCAGACCTCAAATCCTGCTCTCAGAGATAGAGTCTATTTTGTAATTGCCCAGCCAGTGATTGCGGCTGTGCCGCTTTGATGTGCGGATAGGCTCTGCCTTTCCGTAAGCTGCGCTCCCAACTTTCGCGGCTGCGCCGCCCGTGAGCTTCTGCCTCCAAGCTTTTCTGAGGCGTAGCCTCCTGTGCGGCAGAGCCGCGAAAAAGAGTGGCAAAGCTACCGGAGAGTCGCAGACTCTCCGCACATCAAAGCGGCACAGCCGCACAGAATTCAACTTTCACAAAAAGGCTGGCTAGTTACCTATTTTCACTAGCTGATTCGTCTTGAATCTCAAGGAGAATTTTAATCAACCTTTATTCTTCGTAGTTGAACTCCACGCGGCTCTGCCGGATTATTTCATCAAGAATCTTCGACAAATAGCCCTGTTGCTTTGCCTCTTGCAATCGCTCTTTCAGGGTCGGCACCTTGATAATTTCTTCCACACAAGAGAGATACTTTTTGCTAATCGCATCAACTGGATATTGCTTTCTGGCATTGGCTTCGAGTTTGTTTTGCAACGCGCTAATCTCTTCTTCCGACTTGATAACAAAAGAGAGGGGATACTTCTCAAGCTTATCTATATCCAGAAAATACTTTCTGACATCGAGCGTTTCTGTCACCTGAAAGAACCGACCTAATGGCTTCATAACAAAATCAATGCCGCCATCGTTAGCGTTGGTTCTTCCAGTTTTGTAAAGACTGAGAGGCAGTGCCTCTATACGGTTTCTGGCAAATCCAAAATAGACAACTTGATCGTGATAGTAGTATTTCAAAATTGCAAAGCTAACAATTTCAAAGAGTCGTGCATCAATGTTTGGAGCCAGTAAATCTGTAATGAATTTCTCGACATCTTTCTCGCTCCCTGCTGAAACATTTTTCAATTGCTCACAGGTTTCGATAAAGCTTTCAAAGGCGCTTCTCTTTGTCGTGATGTAAGCTTCAATGATGGCGATTACGGCAGGAGCAATATTTCGAGTTTTCCTGTCAACTTTAATTTTCAACAGATTCTCGTTGATCCAATATCTGTTTCTTTCCACATCTCTCAAGATTGGCAAGATTTCAGATTGAGGAAAGAACTTACGAAATTCTTCATTCAAGCGATGATTCAGCGCGTGGTTCTGCAATTTGCTTCCGAAAGACAGTTCTCTTTGTCGCTTGAAGAGTTGCCCAAACATTGCGCCTTCATAGTTGGCATAATTGCCTCTTTTATGGAAACCTCTGGTTATGTAGTCTTCTAGCAAAACGTAGATGGCGTAGAGATTGGCAAAACTGCCTCTAGCTTTAGAGCCGCGATTTGCAGAGCGCGTTTTGAAATTGATGTATTGAAGCAATTGGCTCTGCTCAAATACTTCTTCCGCCGGTGCGCCGAAGAATGACTCCAGTATTTGAAAAATGGTCTCTGTGAATGAGTGTTTCATTCAGAACGCCTCAAAGAGAGTCGGTATATGAGTCGTGTTTTTTTCATAGACCTTTGGCTCGCGTTGCAGTTCTTCGCCTTTGTAGTGGCTACTGATTTGCAGCCGTCGCAAGCCGATTTTCAGGTAGGCTTCTTCTACCTCAATGGCAATGGATTTTCGCCCCAACATTTTCGCGACCGATGAAGTCGTGAAGGTTCCAGCAAAAGGATCAAGCACCACATCGCCGATGTTTGAACTGGCTTTGATAATTCTTTCCAGCAAGGCAACAGGCTTTTGCGTCGGATGATTTTCATATTCCTCCATTCGGTAGCGGACGCGCGGGAACTGCCAAACATTGCCCGGCACTTTTTCAGAATTGTAGAGCGCAGGAACTGGTTTGCGATAATCAATCAGCTTGCGCTTCGCGCCACTTTTCGCTTCCACCAAAATCTCTTGGGCGTTAAAGGTGTAGTTGTTTTTATCCTTGACGCCAAACAAGATTGGCTCGTACATGGAGCCGAAATAATTTTTTGCTTGCACGCCTGAGCTATCGTAATACCAGATAATGCGGGACAAAACATGAAGTCTCTTTCGCAAATATAAATCATAATGCGGCATATTCTGCGTCGCCGTCATCACATAAAAACTGCCGGTGTCTTTTAATTTGTTCAAACAGAGAGCGAGCCACTGATAACTCCATTCGAGATAATCTTCTTCTGAAAGCCACTTCTCTTTGGTGCCGTTAAAACTCTTGCCGATGTTATAAGGCGGGTCGGCAAAGAGTAAATCAACAGACTTGTCCGGTATCTCTTTTGCCAACACCTCTAAGGCATCACCCCAGAATATCGTGTGGTCGTCTTTCTCGAATCGTTGCATAGTGCCTCCTAACTGTTTGCTTAATCTTAGGCTATTAGAATCTTGCCTTCCAGTCCGAATCTCTTAGTCCACGCTTTTGTCAAAACGCCTTCTGCAAGGTAAGATATGGTTTAACTGATGGCGGATTTATTACTCAATAACCGTTCTCGTTTATCTCTTTCTGAGGTGTCATTCATGATGAAAAGCTTACTGGCTCGAAACGTCGAAAAGCGTCCCGCACACGTGCAGTTCACCGGGCGCATACTTTTTCTTACTGAAGACCCGACGCTTATTCGGCAACAACTCGAAGGCGCAGACCTCGACGTGAACAACTCGCACGCGCTTCGCCATGATATTTCTACGGATGAAATCACTCCCGCGTATATCTGTTATCACTTCGACGAAACCTTGGGCGAATTCGTCTATACCGGTTTGAAATGCGGCGATGAATTTCCCATCAAACGCCACGAGGTAAAACATGGCGGCTTCATTGCGGCGGTCTCCGGCAAACGGCGCGGCAAAGGTTCGAGCCGCGAACAATCGCCGTATGCCGAAATCGCTGCTGGCATACGCTTGGTCGTCGCTGAAAATATCGAGCGCATCTACAAACAGAATTGCCAGAACCTGGGCTTGCTCACCTCTACCAATTTCGCCGTGCTGGAGCGCGTCGCCCGTGGCGAAGAGATCGCCCTCGAAGAATTCACACGCGGCGAAGATGACATCACCCGGCAGATCATCGAATACGGCGGCCTGTTCAATTACAATCTCGCCCGTCTGCAAGGCAAAGTTACGCCGCCCGACATCGCCACTGCAAAGCGCCCGATGACGCTGGCGGAAAAAATCTTTGCGCGTCACTTCGTGACAGATTTATCGAAAGACGCTATCGGAGTCGCGGCAGTCAAACCCGGCGACACTGGCTTTGTCAAAACCGACATACGCTTCAGCCACGAATACGTCACCCCTATGGCGGCGATTTTTTATGAACAACTGGTTGGTGAAGACCCGATCAACGACCCTTCGTCAGTCTATTTCTTTCAAGATCATTTGACCTTTCTCGATGACGTGATGCCGCCCGAAAGACGCGCTATGGGCTTGTTGGATTTGGCTCATCAACTGATGCGGAAGCAGGAAGATTTTGCGCGTAAACAGAACGTGCGTTTGCACGGTGGACTCCCCGACCGCAAAGGTTCGGAAGCGATCTGTCACAGTTTGATTTTGCAAAACTACGCGCAGCCGGGACAACTCATCATCGGCAGTGATTCGCACACGCCGCACGCCGGAGCCATTGCCTGCGTCGCGTTCGGCGTTGGCACCACGGACATTTTCAATTCGTGGATTACTAAAGATGTGCGCGTGCGCGTGCCGGAACAGGTGCGTGTGCGTGTCAACGGCAAAAAGCCCAATAACATCACCGCTAAAGATTTCATGCTGGCGATACTGAAAACCGATCTGGTTCGCAACGGCGATGCCATCGGCAAGATTATCGAATACACTGGCGAGGCGGTCAGCGAATTGAACATTGATGAACGCGCTACCATGACCAACATGGCCGCCGAAGTCGGAGCCTTCACAGGCATCGTGGCGGCGGATGACAAGACGGTTGAGTTTTTAATCGGGCGCGGAATGTCGCGCCGTGAAGCCGAGCAATTATGCGAAGGGATGCACAGCGATGCGGATGCCGAATACGCTTTGACGATAGACATAGACGCCAGCGCCTTGCGCCCCATGATTGCCACACCGGGCGACCCCGGCAACGGTATGTTCATTGATGAATTAATGGAAGAAGTGAAAGTGGACATCGCCTATGGCGGCTCCTGCACGGCGGGCAAGATTGAAGACATGGATATGTACGCACGGGTTTTCAAAGACGCTTTGGCGCAAGGCAGGCGCGTACACCCTGACACCGCCTGTTACATTCAATTCGGTTCGCAGGAAGTGCGAAAACATTGCGAAGAGCGCGGCTACATAGAGATTTTCAACGCCGTTGGTGCGACCGTGATTGAGCCGAGTTGCGGCGCTTGCATCAACGCCGGGCCGGGCGTCAGCAAATCAAAAGAGCAGGTGGTCATCAGCGCCCAGAACCGCAACTTCCCCGGACGCAGCGGCCCCGGTCAGATGTATCTGGCATCGCCTTACACGGTCGCCGCATCGGCCATCGCCGGAAAGATAGTTGAGTACCATCCGGTGTCGGCAGCAGGCGCGAAGTAAAGGAAGACGGTATGTCATAGGCGTGCGCGATTATCAGGGCGAACTGTACTTGAGTCGCAACAATTCATAGAGCAACTAAGGATGGTGGATGAAATAAGACGCAATTCTTGAAGTTCAGAGTTACGCCTTTAGGCGTGAGTTGACGCAGACGCTTCACGCCTTTAGGCGTAACTCTGAACTTGCACTTGATTTCATCCACCATCCTAACGGAGAAACCATATGGCTTTTCAACCGCAACTGGAAAATCAACTTCACTATGACCGCGAAACCATGCTCAAAGTCTATCGCCTCATGCTCATGTCGCGGCGCATAGACGACAAAGAGATTCAACTCAAGCGGCAGAACAAAATCTTTTTTCAACTGTCGGGCGCAGGACACGAAGCCGTTTTGGTCGCCGCTGGCCTAGCGCTCAAACCCGGCTATGACTGGTTCTATCCCTACTACCGCGACCGCGCTTTGTGCTTGACGCTCGGTATGTCGCCGCTCGATATGTTGTTGCAATCCACCGGCGCGGCGGCTGATCCGTCGTCGGGCGGCAGACAGATGCCCAATCACTGGGCCATTCCGCAACTCAACATCGTCACGCAATCATCCACCACCGGAACCCAGTTCTTACAAGCCATAGGCTGCGCCGAAGCGAACTTCCGCGCCGGGTTGCTGGGCCAAGCGGAGTTGCTCGCAGGCTACCAACCCGATGCCATCACTTACGTTTCGTGCGGCGATGGCACCACCAGCGAAGGCGAGTTTTATGAATCGTTGAACACCGCCTGCAATTTGAAATTACCGGTGTTGTACCTGATTGAAGACAACGGCTACGCTATCTCTACGCCGGTCGAAGTGCAAACCGCTGGCGGCAACATCACCAAACTGGTGAGCGGTTATCCCAATTTGTACATCGAAGAGGTTGACGGCTGCGACCCTATTGCCAGCTTCGAGACGCTGCAACGTGCTGTCGCCTATTGCCGCGAAGGCAAAGGTGCGGCGCTGGTGCGCGCCAGCGTCGTCCGCCCTTATTCGCATTCGCTATCGGACGACGAAGTTTTGTACCGACCAGAAAGCGAGCGCCAGACGGAAGCCCAACGCGATCCCCTCAATGCGTTTCCAGCGCGGCTCATCAAAGAGGGCTTGGCCAGCGAAGATGACATTGCCCGCATCGTTGCCGAAGTGGATGACGAAGTTGCCGCCGCTGCTGATGCTGCCATCGCTGCCGTCAGACCGGCGAAAAATACGATTTATAATTTCGTCTATTCGCCTGAGGTTGACCCGACCGCAAAAGCCTTTGACAACGAAGAGCGCCCCGAATTTAGTGGCAATCAAACGACGATGATTGACTTGATCAACGCCTGTCTGCACGACGAGATGGAACGCGATGAACGCATAGTGGTCTTTGGCGAAGACGTTGCCGATTGCAGCCGCGAACAATATTTGGACCAAGTGAAAGGCAAAGGCGGGGTCTTCAAAGCGACCGCCAATCTACAAAGAAAATTCGGCAGCGCCCGTGTCTTCAATTCGCCGCTGGCCGAAGCCAACATCGTAGGCCGCGCCATCGGCATGGCGACGCGCGGCTTGAAGCCTGTAGCCGAAATTCAATTCTTCGATTATATATGGCCGGCGATGATGCAACTGCGCGATGAATTGCCGGTGCTGCGCTGGCGCTCCAACGGCGCGTTCAAATGCCCACTCGTCGTCCGCGTCGCCATTGGCGGCTATCTGACCGGCGGCGCGATTTATCACAGTCAATGCGGCGAAAGTATCTTTACGCACACGCCAGGGGTGCGCGTCGTGATGCCTTCGACAGCGCTCGATGCCATAGGTTTATTGAGAACGGCGATTCGTTGCGACGACCCTGTGTTGTTCCTCGAACACAAACACCTCTATCGCCAGACGCACAACAAAGGCGCTTATCCCGGTAAAGAATTCATGATTCCCTTCGGCAAAGCCAAAGTCGTGCGCGAAGGCGCGGACGTTTCGATTATCACTTATGGCGCGACGGTCTTTCGTTCAGTGGTCGCGGCCAAAAAAGTCGAAGAAGAACAGGGCATACGTTGCGAGGTGCTAGACCTCAGAAGTCTGAATCCTTACGATTGGCAAGCTATCGTCGCCTCGGTCAAAAAAACCAGCAAAGCGATAGTCGTGCATGAAGACACGCGCTCGTGGGGCTACGGCGCAGAGATCGCCGCACGCATTGCCGATGAATTATTCGCGCATCTCGATGGGCCGGTGCGGAGAGTTGCGGCGACCGATACCTTCGTTGCCTATTGCCCCGATTTGGAAGACGAAATCCTGCCGCAGGTCGAAGACATTGCGACGAGCATCATAGAATTAGCGCGTTACTGAACAGGAGAATTTGAACCACGAAGAACACGAAAAGCACGAAGATCAGATTCTGATCTTCGTGTTTCTCAGGTCTTTCGTGGCGAATAAAAATACGATGGCGAATTATTGGCTTTTGAAAAGCGACCCCGAAGAATATGGCTTCGACGATTTGATAAAAGACGGCTCTGCCGTTTGGGATGGCGTGACCAACAATCTCGCTCTGCAAAACCTTCGCCAGATGAAAAAAGGCGATGTGATTTTGATCTATCATACGGGCGCGGAAAAAGCTTTAGTCGGCTTGGCGACGGCGACCAGCAACCCGTATCCAGACCCCAAAGCCAACAACGAAAAACTCGTCGTCATTGATCTGAAACCGAACAAGCGCGTCAACCGCCCGGTGACTTTGAGCGCGATCAAAGCACTGCCCGAATTCGCCGACTTCGCCCTGGTCAAGCTGCCGCGCCTGTCGGTGATGCCGGTAAACCCAAAGCAATATCAACGACTGGCGGAACTGGCCGGGCTATAGTTCCGATAAGGAAAGATGCAATGAGCAATCTAAAGAACTGCCCATTTTGCGAGATTACTTATCCAGAAGAATACTATGATATTCACGTCACTCAACGCTGTCCCAAGAGTCCAATCAATCGAGATAACCGCTTCTCTCAAGTAACTATATGCGCGGCACACCAAGATTCGGAGAATGATACTTTATGAGCCGCAGGATTATTCAGCCAGTTGAATTAGTCCCCCCGAATCTTGGTGTGCCGCGCATATAGAGCGTGTCGCATAAATGGATGTGTTGCCCAGATATTGTGTGCGATGGTTTTACGATCCACAATATATGGGCGGCTGCTGGGATTTTGCGACACACTCTAACTACCCAGCCGTAGTTGCGCCGGAGGCGCACAGGAGATTCGCCAGTGGTGAAGGCACTGGAACCAAGTTTGGGCAAACGCGGCGCGCCCTGAAAGGGTGCAGGAGATAGATTGCCGCCAGCCTCCGGCGCTCTGTCAGAGCGCGACCGTCAAGCCGCCTGCGCCTTCCCGTGGCTTTCCCACGGGCGAATCTCCTGTGCGCCTCTGGCGCAAAAACGAAGCGACCGGCAATTTTCAACCAAGCTGGGTAGTTACCAATTATCAGCATTAGACATTATCGGGAATAAGATTTCTGCCATTACCTTTCAGGCAATTACAGACGCAATTTGCCGATTCCCGATAATGCCTATTAGATAAGGAGCAGAGAAAAACACGCCGAGAATAGTTGATATTTTGGGTTTATTCATAAATCCCTCACATAGTTTTTATTTTTGGGATGATTCGTGGTTGCAACGAATCATCCCCTTGTTGTTAATCCCCAACTCCTTCACCGATTCGGCGTCGTTGCCGAGGCGGTGTTGGAATACGCCGAGTCGCCCGTGCCGCTGTAGGCTTGCACCCGATAGTAATATAGCGGCTTGCCAATGTGTGCGATTTGTTGAGAGGCGGTTGGAGACCGCCTCTCAACCAGGTGTCGTGGGTCGCGAGCCAATGAGATTCGCTGTAGGGCGATCAAGATAACCGCCCTACAGTCCAAACTAGCGTCAGGTTCTCTGCCAGGCATTAGGGCTTGGCGACTCTGAAATTATCGAAGGTCACGCTTCCTGGACTCACCTCTGATTGGAAGGTTCCAGCCTTAATCTCAAATGTGATCGTTCCTAAGATAACGCTGGTGTCCCACGTCTCGCTGTACTGTTGCGACCAGTTCCCTGGTAATCCCGCATTGTTTGGAGCGGTCTCAAAAACGACTTTTCCACTCGCAGAGTCATGCCTGATTCGCAAGAACTGATGGTTGTTCAAATTGTATGGAGTGGTGAAAAGAGTAGTAACGACTTGCCCGATACTCTTTACACACTTCAGCGTGTTGCCCTGAACTTCGATCCGGTACCAGTTCTTAATGCTTGATCCGGCTGTCATCTGCGCCTGCGCCTGAGTCGAGGCAGACGCAGCCTGAACGATCTGCACGAAGCCGTAGGTACCCGTGAAGTCGAAGGTGGACAGAGAGCTGATTCCGTTGTAGTTATTTCCCGCCATCTTTTGAAGTAGTGGACCGATTAGTAGCCCACCATTGGAGTTTCCGACCGCTATGCTCGTATTCTGTGTACTGCTGAAGAGGGTGCGAGACCACTTTGTGGTATCAAGGATTAACTTGCTGAAATCATCTTCGAAAATCGTGAAGGTGAATCCCATTAGCAAGGCACCACTCCCACCGCCGGGGTTTGTGACTACTACATCTACTGATCCTGAAAAATGCGCGGGCGAAGTGGCGGTGATGGAAGTGCCGCTCACCACAGATATGTTCGTAGCAGCGACGCCCCCTATCGTTACTAAAGCGCCGGACAAAAATCCTGTACCCGTGATGGTCACCAAGGTGCCTCCACTAATCGGTCCTGAGGCGGGAGAAATAGTCGTCACCGTCGGTCCTGGGTTGTAGGTGAACCCGTTAGTCAAAGTTCCAAACTGACCGTCGGCGTTGGTTACGACTACATTAACTTGCCCCGCAGTATGCGCAGGAGTGGTGGCCGTAATGGAAGTGGCGCTGGTCACGCTGACGTTAGTTGCAGCGGTTCCACCCAACGCAACTACAGCGCCAACTCGGAAGCCGCTGCCGCTTATAGTGACTAGCGTCCCTCCGCCAATTGCTCCTTGTGAAGGTGAGATTGAGGCAATTGCTGGCGGCGGAATGTAGGTGAAGCCGTTTGTCAGCGCGCCGGATTGGTTATCGTTATTGGTTACGACCACATCAACTGTGCCAGCAGCGTGTGCAGGGGTTGCAGCAGTAATGGAAGTGCTGCTGACCACGGTGATGCTGGTTGCCGTGTTTCCACCAACCGTGACCGTAGCCCCGGATCGGAAACCCGCGCCGGTTATGGTAACTGCTGTACCGCCGGTAATCGGTCCTGATGCAGGAGCGATTACCGTGACGGTCGGCGGCGGAATATAGGTGAAGCTGCTCACCACTGTGATGTTTGTCGCAGCGGTTCCTCCAAGCGTCACGGTCGCCCCAGCCTGAAAGCCAGTGCCGGTGATGGTCACCGAAGTGCCGCCAGCAACTGGACCTGAGACTGGAGAGATGGCTGTCACAGTCGGCGCTGAATTGTAGGTGAAACCGTTTGCCAGTGTGCCAGACTGGCTATCCGTATTGGTGACGACGACGTTGACTGCCCCAGCCGCGTGGGAAGGAGTCGTTGCCGTTATCGAAGTGCTGCTGACCACGGTTACACCTGTTGCCACGGTTCCGCCGAGCGTGACCGTAGCTCCCGCGAGGAATCCGTTGCCGGTTATGGTTATCGAAGTGCCGCCCCCAACTGCTCCTGATGTCGGAGAAATGGCGGTTACAGTTGGTGCCGCATTATAGGTGAAGCCGTTAGTCAGAGTTCCTGATTGGTTGTCGCTGTTTGTCACTACGACATTGACTGCCCCAGCCGCGTGCGCCGGAGTTGTTGCCGTTATCGAAGTGCTGCTGATCACACTCACGCCAGTCGCGGCGCTTCCTCCCAGCGTGAGGGTCGCGCCAGAGCGGAAACCTGTACCCGTTATGGTCACTGTGGTTCCACCTGCTGTGGAGCCAGACGCCGGGGAAATCGCCGTGACCGTAGGCGGTGGATTGTAGGTGAACCCGTTCGTGAGTGTGCCAGACTGATTGTCGCTGTTGGTTACGACCACATTGACTGCACCCGCAGCGTGTGGCGGCGTAGTAGCGGTTATCGAGGTGCTGCTGACTACGGTTACACTGGTCGCCGCTGCTCCTCCCAGGGTTACCGTGGCTCCGGCAATGAATCCGGTGCCGGTTATGGTCACCGTTGTGCCGCCTCCGACTGGTCCTGAGGTCGGAGAGATCGCGGTGACTGAAGGCGCTGTGTTATAGGTGTACCCGTTCGTCAGCGTACCAGATTGGGTGTCAGTATTGGTCACTACGACATTGACCGCTCCGGCAGTATGCGCCGGAGTGGTTGCAGTAATCGCCGTGCTGCTCACCACGGTTACGCCGGTCGCGCCAGCCCCTCCGAAAGTGACTGTAGCGCCCGAGAGGAAGCCATTGCCGGTGATAGTTACAGAGGTCCCGCCTCCCAAGGGTCCTGATGACGGAGAAATGGAACTCACTGTCGGCGCAGGATTGTTATAGATGAAGCCATTGCTCAACGCGCCTGACAGGTTGTCGGCTGCTCACCACTGTGATGTTTGTCGCAGCGGTTCCTCCAAGCGTCACGGTCGCCCCAGCCTGAAAGCCAGTGCCGGTGATGGTCACCGAAGTGCCGCCAGCAACTGGACCTGAGACTGGAGAGATGGCTGTCACAGTCGGTGGCACATTGACGTTGATGGTAATCGGAGACGAGGCAACAGTCGCCCCGGAACTGTCTCTGGCGACCGCTTTCACAGAGTAAACCCCAGTAGGCACGTTGTTCCAGATAAGATTATAAAGATTGGGACCCGTTACTGTGCTGCTACCTAAGAGTGTTCCCGTGCCGATAAATGAATTGTTCGCGTAAAAGTCAACTCTCCCTATGAATCCATCGCTGTCACCGGCGCTGGCGGTCAGGTTTATATTTGCTGGAGTCATATACGATGTCCCGTTTGCCGGACTGGTAATGCTTGCTGTCGGAGGAGTGTTGACCGTGATGGCAAGGGGGGGGGAGGTTACGGTTGCTCCGAGATTATTTGTCGCAACTGCTGTCAAAGAGTGTCTGCCAGCAGGCGCGTTGTTCCAAATCAAGCTGTATTGTCCGCCATAAAACGCCGTACCTGCGCCGAGCAAAGAACCGTCGGCGTAAAAATTCACCCCGCTGATCGTTCCGTTTATGTCAACTGGTTTAGAGATAATGAAGATAGGTGTTGACGCAGTAAATATCGCTTCGTTTGCAGGGCTTGTGATGTTTACCATAAAGGGCGGATTTACTGTGACGTTGACCAGACTGGAAGCCGCGCCCTTGCCTGCATTGTCCGTCGCTATAGCCAGCAAGGAATGATAGCCAACCGTCAAATTGTTCAACGTGATGCTGTATTGATTCGCGCCTGCGGACGTGCCTGTGCCGATGGAATTTCCATTGTCAAAGAACTCAACTGCGCTGATGCTGCCATCACTGTCGCTGGCGCTGGCCGTGATCGTGATATTCGCCGGAGTTGTCAGCACAGTGTTATTCGTCGGACTTGATATACTCACAGTTGGCGTGGCATTGGTGTCCGGCAACAGAGTTGCGCTTGTCGTGACGATATTGTTTGCATAGTCGGTGTCGGTCTCGTCGCCTCGCGCCATAGTCGTACTTTCAATCGGTTTTCCTTGTGGCGGAAGCTGCAACCCGTTCGCTGTGGTCTTGACGTTGAGCGTAATGGTCGCGCTGGCTCCGGCATTCAAAGTTCCCAGATTGCAGATGATAAATCCTTCTGCTTCTTTACTGCTCCCTTGGCTAGTGGTTGCTGAAAGGAAATTTACATTTGGTGACAGAAGGCTTTTGGTAACCACTTGTGTAGCAGCATCCGGCCCGTTGTTGGTTATGGTGACGGTGTAGGTCAGATTATTATCGGCACGAACCGGGTCGGGTGAAGCGCCACCTGTAATCGCCAGATTATTCGTCGGCGGATTTGGAGGCAACGGTTGATTGCCTGAAACGAGAGCGAATTTGCCCAACTCCTCGACTTTGGCATAGAGAGTTTTCGCAGCAAAATCGGGCGCTGGTGCGTTAGGCGCAAGAATGGTTCGATCAATCCACCTCAACCGATCCGGGTCGAGTGAGTCTCTTTCAAGATGCAGAATTCTGAGGTTGGCGAATACCGCTGAGTCAGTGACAGTAGGCACATTGAAAGCGACTTTGTTCGGCCCCGAAACCACGGCGTCGGTCTGCACGTCATAAACCAGATTATTGAAAGTGGTATATCCCAGCGGTAGGGATGGCGTCGTAGCAGGATTCACAAGGGCAACCGTCGTAGCGCCATTTTCAAAAAGATAAGCATATGTGACGGTCGTTGGTCCATCTTGGAATAGAGATTGAACAGATACTGGAGAATTCGTTCCTTGGTTTATTGCCCTAATTGGATTCGGTTGAGACAGACTGAAAAAACCGCCATGAACAAAGAACACGTCTTGATTTTGATGTCCGGTCGCTGAATACCAGAAGACTACTTCGTGAGGATTAAATACACCGGAACCTAAATTTTCAAGTGTTTTAGTCATTTCTATAGATGTATGAAAAAACAACATCTAAAGCTAAGTGAAGCAGACGAAAGATATTTGACGGAACTTTTGAACAAAGGTCAAGTGAAGGCAAGAATTATC
>JACQDB010000157.1 GCA_016201275.1 Acidobacteriota bacterium | reverse complement strand
GTTGAGCAGCGGTCTGTGACCGCACGAAGGTCTTCGCCCGCCGCTCAACGAGTTTGAGGTTTCCGTAATCTCAAACCCAAACCGCTCTAAGCAAGATGTCCTATGCTTGGGTTGTGGTATTCACAAGCACAGGATTTAACTTACAACGCTGGCCTGTGATTTGTGCGCGGCTTTTTCATCGGTGACCTTCTCGAAAACTCAGCAGCGATTTTTCCATCTTAATCAGTGGCCCGAATGCCGGGGTACATTAGACTATTCAGTCATTGGGAGAAAGGAGTTTGAGGGTTAAGAAATACAGATCGAAAGCTATAAACAGAAAAAAGTTCTCGTCACTTCAATACCTTCGCCAATTTCTAATTTGGTTTGAAAAACGGCAACATCAAGTCCATATATTGTAGTCGTCTAATGCGCTGACTACAATATATGGTAACGAAAATTGCCGTATTTTTTGTTGGCGAAGGTATTGGTCACTTGTCACTCATTAATAACAATCTTTTCGCCGCCGCATACACTTCATCCGTTTCTACGCCGGTCATGCAGCGATGATCAATCGGGCAATCTTTCAACATACACGGCGAACACTCTACCGCGTGGCGCATAATGGCGACCTTAGCGGCAAGTGGGCGCGTCGCAAAATGCTCTGTAGGGCCAAACACCACAATCGTCGGCACGCCTAAGGCTGCGGCAACGTGCGCCGCGCCGGTGTCGTTGGAAATCAAGAGCGCCGCCAGCGACAACACGCCTTTCAATTCGGCAATGCTGGTGCGCCCTGCCAAGTTGACGACTTGGGTTCGCATCAAGCGCGCTACTTCATTGGCGCGCTCAACATCGCCAGCCGTGCCGATAATGAGAGAGTGCAAACCGTCGCGCTCGGCCACTTGATCGGCAACCGCAGCGAAGCGTTCGGCGAGCCATTGCTTGGCGCGGGAATTGGTCGCGCCGGGATTCAACACCAAAAGGCGCTTGCGGCTTGCGGCTTGCGGCTTGCGGCTTTGTACGAACGCAGCAGCTTCCGGTTTGTCCGCCGCTGATGGTTGAGCCTTGCCGATTGAAAATTGAGTAACGGTGGTGGCTTCACTATTGATGGCTGAAGGCTTACTGCTTATCGCCGATGGCGGATGGTCAACTGTCGCTATGCCTTCGGCGGCGAGCAAGCGTTGTGCGGCTGCCAAACTCTCCGGCGTGGCGTGGAGTTGCGGTTGCGGATTGGGCAAATCCGTTCGACTGGCTTGCGCCAAACGACGGTCAACCACTGCGGCAAGATTGAGGTAATAAAAAACCTGATGGCGAGTTCGATACTCCGGTTCAAAGGGTACGACGGTGTGTAGCAAAGCGCCGCGTCCATCGGTGGCATAACCGGCCAGATGGCCAACTCCGGCCAGCCGCGCCCTGAGCGCCGTGCCGAAAGAGTTGGTCAACAAGATGCCACAATCGAATTGCTGTTGTTTGAGCAGGCGAACGTCGTGAATGAATTGTTGAGTTGAAGAAAGCACGCCACTGGTGTCTATGACCGGCAGCATTTCATCATAAAGATTTTCGCCATCGAATAAACCCGCTACCCAGGGACGCGCCACGAAAGTGATCTGCGCTTCACCGAAGGTGCGGCGCAGTTGGCGCAACGCCGGTTCCGCCATCACCGCATCGCCTACCCAATTCGGCACCCGAATCATTATTTTCATAGTAGCCCGTAGTCCATAGTCCGTGGCGGTTTTTTACCACAGCGTTGTCTGAAAAAAGAGTTTGCTGAGGTAAAAAAGCAAATAAAAACTACGGACTAGGGACTATTTCAAATTTGACTATAGTCGGTGATGACCGATTTATCGCCCAGCACAGCGCCGTCGGCGATGGTGGCCGAGCGTCCTACGTGGCAGCCTTTGCCGATGACCGAATGGCGCACCTGCGCGCCGGTTTCGAGGCGTGCGCCGCCGCGCACCACCGAATTTTCAATGCGCGCTTTTTCGCCAATGTAACAATTGCGACTGATGACCGAGTTGATGATTTGCGCTCCGGCTTTGATGGTGCAGGACGAGTCCACTAGCGAAAGCGCGTCTATCTCGATGGCCTCGTCAAATTTTTCGCCGCGCTCGCGGGCTGGCAGATGCAGCAACTTCACCTTTTCGGCAAGCACGTCGAGGTTGGCCTGCAAGTAACTCGTCGAGGTGCCGATGTCGCGCCAGTAGCCGTCATAGACATAGGCATAAAACGGCTCCTGATTTTTGAGCAAAGCCGGGAAGACGCCGTACTCGAACATATAAGATTCACCTGCGGGAATGTAATCCAGCACCTTCGGTTCAAGTATATAGATACCGGCGTTGATGGTGTTGCAGGTGACCTCTTCGAGTTTGGGCTTTTCCAGAAATCGTTGGATGCGCCCGTCCTGACTGGTTTCGACCAACCCGTAGGCGGTGGGATTCGGCACCGGTACTAAAACGATAGTCGCCACCGCATTTTTTTCACGATGAAAATGAATGACCTCGTTCAAATCAATATCGGTCAGCACGTCGCCGTTGAACACAATGGTGGATTCGCGTATCAATTCTTCGGCGTTGCGATAAGCTCCGGCAGTGCCTAAAGGCGAAGCCTCGACCGTATAGCTCAAACGCATTCCGTAAAAGCTGCCGTCGCCGAGCTTGTCTTCGATCTTCTGCGGTTGATACGACAGCGAGAGAATGCAATCGTGAACCTCGGCGCGCTTTAACAATTCGAGTTGGTAAAGCAGGAAGGGTTGATTGGCGATGGGCATGATCGGTTTCGGCGTGTGCATGGTGAGCGGACGTAGGCGCGTGCCTTTACCGCCTGCCAGTATCAATGATTGCATCGTGGTTCGTTGCTCCTAATGAATGATGTATCGTCATCAGAGTCAAGCAAGTGTAGCACCGCCATCCCGCCTCTGTACATGGAATGTGTGGTGAATCGGGCGGCAAGATTCTTCTGATTTTCTTGTCCCTGTAAAGCTTTTCGCCGGTCTTGGCGGCCTCTTCAAGAGTCCTTCTCGCCGGTCATCTGGGACTGCCGTTTGAACCCATTTTCCTTGACGAAGCCCCACGTCGGGTGTATAAACGCGCCGTAGTCATTGTTGCTCATAGTTCAGGCTGGGACGCTCAACCGAATAGCTTTTTTTCGGCTCATTTGTTTCCTTCTCTTTTATGTTATACAGATGAGCGCAGGGGATGTGCAGGGAGCTTGGTCGCGGACCACAGCGACCGCTTCAACGTCTTTATAGCGGCTTTCATGTGCGTGTAATTTGAGGCTTGGTTGAGAAGCGGTTTGTAACCGCACCAGCCAGCCATCAAAGGCCGATTCTCAACGGTGTCACGCAAGTGCGAGAGGCTTGATTGCATCAACGAATTGCTACCAGCATCTAGTCATTCGAAGCGCCCCAACCAACGCTCGAATACCTAACTTGCGACAGGTGATATATTGAAGTGCGGCATCGTACAGGATTGACTGCCTGTATCGGTGGCCGGGTGCGAGCCGTTCCAGTAGTCATCCGCGAACCGAAATCAAGAGATTGTAAGGCCGACAAGAGTGGAGCTGTTCCCGGTGTCCATAGGCTCCGCACTATTTCGTTACCAAACTGCTAACTGAGGGAGGACCAATTATGTGTAAAAAAATGATAAACATCTTATGCGCGGTGCTGTTGATTGCCGCACCACACCTCGCGGCATTTGCTCAATCAGATGTCAGTACGGCAACCTTGAAAGGCACGGTTACCGATCCGACCGGCGCGGTTGTTGTCGGCGCTACGGTAACTGCCAAAAGCGTTGACCGTGGCACTGCCAGAACTGATAAAACCAATGCCGAAGGGCTGTTTCAAATTCCGTCTCTGCAACCCGGACTCTATCAACTGCGTATAGAAGCGCAGGGCTTCGAGACCGCTGTGGTAAACAATCTGCAACTGAGCATCGGTCAAACGGCGCTCTACGACGCGCAATTGAAAGTCGGCGCGGTCACCAGCATCGTTGAAATTAACACCGAAGCGCCGGTGGTCGAAGTCGAAAGAACTCAACAGGCCAACACCATCGAAAGTCGGCAGATTGAAAACCTGCCCAATATCGGGCGCGGCTTTACCGCTTACGTATTTACTCTGCCGGGAGTCTCTAGTTCCGACGCGCCGCGTGTGCAGGGTGGGGCGCGTTTCAACTTTGCCTCATCCGGTTTTTCCATCGGCGGCGGCAGCGGGCGCAATAATCTGATCACTGTTGATGGCGGAGAAAACGAATACGGCTCCGGGCAATTGCGCTTTGCCATCAGCCCCGAAGCGGTGCAGGAATTTCAGGTCAACCGCAATTCCTTTGCCGCCGAATTCGGCTTCACCTCTGGAACGGCGGTCAATGTGGTCACCAAAGGCGGCGGCAATAGCTTCCACGGCAGCGGCTATATTTTCTATCGTTCCAATAGAACTTCGGCGCGTGAATTCTTTGACCTCAATGCCAAGAAAGCTTTTCAACGCCAAGTCTATCCGGGTTTCAGTTTCGGCGGCCCCTTGGTCAAAAACAAACTTTTCTTCTTTACCAATTATGAACGGCAGCAGTTGGACTTGACGCGCTTCCGTAATTATTTAGCCAATCCCTTGCTCAACCCT
Source organism: Acidobacteriota bacterium (assembly GCA_016201275.1). Classification (GTDB taxonomy): domain Bacteria; phylum Acidobacteriota; class Blastocatellia; order UBA7656; family UBA7656; genus JACQDB01. The sequence goes on along the minus strand of JACQDB010000157.1, from coordinate 9,505 downwards.
AGCGCCACTCAGGCAGCGCTGCTGGCGCGCTTTCAAAGTTCGGGCAACGCCACGCTGCAACGCATCGGCGCGAATCTGGCAAATAAGTTGACGACCACGGCCAGCACCTTTCCGGCCACCTATAAATTGCTGGCCGCCAATAACGGTTCGTTCAATGCCCCCTACAGACTGAATTCCTGGATTACTCGCGTTGATTATCAAATGGGCAATAACGACACCATCACCGGACGCTTTTCGATGGCGCGAAATTTTAATAGTCAATTGACCACAGACTTTTCCGAATCGCCCTCCGGTTCGACCGACTTGAGCGCCCGCGACTACACCACGCTGGTGACCTGGACGCACAACTTTGGCTCCAGCCTGGTGAATATTGTGCGCGCCCAGTTTTCGCCGAAAAATTCTGCTGTCACCGTACCCCATGCGCCCGGCTCTACCTCGCTGTTAATCACCGGACTGGGCAATTTCAATCGTCCTTTTTTAACCCCTTTCAATACCTTCCAGGATCGCTATCAATTTGAAGACACGCTCTCCTGGCTCAAAGGCGCGCACACCTTCAAGTTCGGTGCCTCTTTCCGTCCGGTCAAGTACAAGGTGGATAATCAACTGTGGTTCGGCGGCGAGTGGAATTTCTCGTCGGCGGTTTATCCCTTGGTATTGGCAGTGCCGGCGGCTGATCAAACCGCGTTTGTCGTTGGGGTTTGTCAACTCAACGGCATCCCGCTGGCCAACTGCAATGCAACCACGGCGGGGGGTTCCATACCCGGCACGGCGCTGACCAGTTTGCAATCCTTCAACAACAACTTGCCATTTCTTTACCGTCAAGGCTTCGGCAATTCGATTTGGCAAGACAGCGCCAAGTACCTTGGCACCTTCGCGCAGGATTCCTGGAAAGTGTCGCAACGCCTGACCCTTGATTATGGTTTCCGTGTGGATTACGATGGCGAACCAGCACCGGCGAAAAACCGGACTTACTTCTCGCCGCGTCTCGGTTTTGCTTGGGATTTATTTGGCGACCGCAGCACGGTGGTGCGCGGCGGCGGCGGCATTTTTTATGCGCCGATTCCTTACCAAGTCATCTATGTCACCAATCTGTTGAATGATAGCGGCAAATACATCAATCAAGTTTTCCGCACGCCATCACCGGCATTTCCGGCCAATCAACGAACGGCGGCCATTTGGGCGGCAGGACTCGCCGCCGGGAAATTGCCGTTTGGCACGTTGGGGGCCAGCGACCTGCAAGCGCTGGGCATCAGCACCGGGCCGAAAGGCATCGGGCGCGTCGCCTTTGAGCTAGACCCCAATTACAAGAACACCTACTCCATTCAGGCGAACCTTGCCATTCAGCGCAAGTTGAGCGATTCTATGGCGTTGGAACTTGCCTATCAACTCTATAGAGGGGTGCATCTGCAACTTCCCCACGCCAGAAACTACCGAGAAGCGTTGAATCCCGCTGCCCGCTGCGCCGGACTCAATCCTATGCCGCTTGCCTGTTCCAATCCGGCGGCGGGTGGTCCCATATATGAGCCGATTGACCCGACCCTGACGCAACAGACGGTGTACGCTTCCATCGGCAATTCGATTTATCATGGTGTGACGGCATCGCTGACCAGACGCTTCAGCAACTTCATCTCCTTCCAAGGCAGCTATACCTACTCCAAGACGATTGATGATGTAACCGATTACAACTCGGCGTTCTATGCGCCTTTCCCGACGCGCCTCAATCTGGATCGCGCCGTGTCGTCGTTCGATATTCGCCATAACTTTGTCTTCAGCGGCGTGTTTGCCAGTCCCTACAAACGTGGCGAGGATTCCGTGATGAGCCATCTGTTTGCCGATATGTCGCTCAGTCCGATTCTCTCCCTGCGCTCCGGCATTCCGTTCACGCTCTATACAGGGGTGGACATCAACGGCGATACCCGTGGTGCCAACGACCGATTGTTTTATGTGCCAAGGAATTCTGGCCTCGGCCCGAACTTCGCAAGTTTCGATGCGCGCATCAGTAAAAGCTTCTTCTTCGCGAAAGATCGCCCGACACGCTTGGAGTTCACCGTCGAAGGTGTCAATTTGCTCAACCATACGAACTTTGCTTCGGTGAATGATATTGTCGGCAGCAGCCCGGCGTTGCCCGATTACAATCGCGGCACCTTCAGCCTCAAAGGCGACAAGAACCGTGGCCCCGGTCAACCGCTGAGTTTCACTTCGGCTTTTGATCCACGGCGCATTCAATTCGGTTTGAAGTTCGCTTTCTAAAAGAAGTTCGCTTTCTAAAAATAGCGGACTGCAACCCGATGTGGTTTGCTCTTAAACCCCGCAGCGTGAAGCGCTGACGCGGAACCAGGCAAAGACGGATGATGCGCCAAGTCATCCGTCTTTGCCTTTTTTTAGCGCGCCCTGAAAGCCGTAGCGCGCCTTGCTCCTGAAGGTGGATGCGCTCCCCGCTAGGCCGCTGGCCTCAACCCTCGCAAACGAATCGAAGGGGCCAAGGCTGGCGGTTTTTCTCGTAACCGAAGCTCGGTTGAAAGCGTCTTGAAAGGCGGCGGATAGCGTGAACCTTCTACCGGCACACTGTAAAAACTGGCCGCCAATCTCCCCGGAGATTGATGAATGAAGGAGACAAGTAATAGTGAAAAAAATACTAGCTTTCAGTTCTATGTTTTTTGTTGCGATGGTGGCAGCCTTATCGGTTAACGCTGCCGGAAGCGATTTTTCCGGCACCTGGAAACTGGATGCGTCAAAGAGCACCATGCCGCCAGGCGCAGGTGGTGGTGGCGGTGGTGGCGATGTGACATTGGAAGTCAAACAGGACGCCAAAACTTTAACCGTGGTCAGAAAGACGGCGCGTGGCGATCAAACCACTACCTACAATCTTGATGGCAGCGAATCCAAAAGCGAAATGACCGGACGCATGACCGGCACTTCTACGCACAAAACCAAATGGCAAGGCGAGGGCAAGATTCTCGAAATCAACACCATTTCCAAGCTGAATATGCAGGGTCAAGAGTTTGAAGTAACAGCGCAATCACATTGGGAAGTGATGGACGGCGGCAAAACTTTGAAGATTCACACTACGCGCAACTCTCCGCAAGGCACACAGGAATCCACACTGCTTTTCAATAAACAGTAAGCGCAAGGTTCACCGCCTCATGCAGTTTCAAAAAAGGTAGCGCGGGAAGAGAAACCGGCGCTACCTTTTTTCTTGATTTCCAGCTATTCTTGCAGGCGCTATGGTAAAAGTTGGCGACCACGCTCCGCACTTTTCGCTGCCCTTGATTGACAGTGCGGCGGTTTTTTCTCAAGCGTCAAACCCCAAGCCGGTCTTGTTGATTTTCTTTGAGAGCGATTGCCCGACTTGTCATTTGACCATTCCATATTTGAATCGCTTAACCCAGGAACTCGGCAACCCATCGCCTGTCGTTCTGGGCATTTCTCAAGATGATGAAAAGGTCACACGCGAACTGATGCGCCAATTGGCAATCGCTTTTCCGGTGGCGCTCGACAGCGAGTTGCAGGTGACCAAAGCTTTCGACCCGATAGCTGTGCCGACGCTTTTTTTAATCAATGGCGATGGCGAAATTCTGGATACCCAAAGCGCCTTTGCTAAAACGGATTTGAATCGCCTCGCGGCAAAGTTGTGTCGGGCGCTGAACCGCGAGCCTATCGTCATCGCTGAAAAATTTGATGGCAACCCTGATACCAAACCCGGCTGCACCTCGCGCCATCTTGAAACCCTAGGCGAAAACGCAGCGGCTCCGGCCTTGAACCTGTATGCCAGACGCGCCGCCAGAGCTTCGCGCATAGCGCTTGCCGACGAGGTTGACCCATATGATTACTGTATGCAGATGGGCTTTGCCGATGCTCTGCCGGTAGTGCCGCCGACGGTCGAGCGCGTCGAGCGAATGCTTGCCGCAACCGCACTTCCCGCCGATGAAGTCATCGGGCTGGTGGCTCCGAATTACGGCGCGGCGACGGTCGAAAAGATTGCCGCTAATGCGGTGATGGCAGGTTGCGAGCCAGCGCTAATGCGGGTTTTGATACCGCTCGTTCGCGCCGTCTGCGACGAACGCTTTAACCTTCACGGTGTCCAGGCGACGACGCATTTCGCCGCGCCTTTAATCATCATCAATGGCGCGGTGCGGAAAGAGTTGGGCTTTGCTTGCGCCGGTAATGTGTTCAGCAATATTGCCAGAGCCAATAGTTCGGTCGGGCGCACGCTGCAATTGCTGCTGGGCAATTTGGGCGGCGCACGCCCCGGCGAAATTGATATGTCAACCTTGGGCAACCCCGGCAAGTTTTCGTACTGCATAGCCGAAAACGAAGAAGAGAATCCTTGGGAACCGCTGCACGTTGAATTGGGTTTTGCCAGCGCGCAGAGCGCTGTCACCTTGTTTGCCGCCGAGCCGCCGCGTGGCGTCAGCGAACACAACGCCCGTCACGGCAAACAGATTTTGAAAGCCATCTGTCATCAACTCGCCACCAGTTGGACCTATCGCATCTGTTCGTTGTTTGAAGCCCTCGTGGTGCTTTGTCCCGAACACGTCAAGACGCTCAAGCGCGACGGCTTTACGAAATCAAAGGTGCGCGAATTTTTATTCAACAACACCGGCATTCCTTTACGCGAATATGTTGAAGACAACGGCGAAGGCACGCAATACACCCGAATATACCAAGAGGCAATGATTGATGGCGAGCGGCATTATTTAAAATTCGCCGCGCCCGAACAGCTTAAAATAATCGTTGCAGGTGGCACTGCTGGAAAGTTTTCCGCCGTTATCAGCAGTTGGGCAACCGGCGCACGCGGCAGCCAGATGGTGACATATCCGATTGCCGATTGAGGATTGCGGATGGAAAATGTTGTTTTGTTTTCGAGTTTCATTTGGATGTGCAGCACGATGGGAGAATATCGAAGTTCTAAAATCTGCAATCTGCATTCTGCAATCCGCAACCGAAGGAGGTTGGTATGCCGACAATTCTGGTCAATCCGTTTAATGAACAAGAGCGCGTGATGGCGAAAGCTGCGCCGCGCCTTGATACGCTCGCAGGCAAAACTCTGGGCTTGCTCGACATCAGCAAACCCGGCGGCAATATCTTTTTAGACCAGCTGGAGCGTTTGTTGAAAGCGCGCTATCAGGTTAAAGAAATTCTTCGCAAGATGAAGCCGACGTTTACAAAACCCGCGCCCGATGCCTTGATTCAAGAGTTGCGTAGGTGCGATGCGGTGATCGAAGCGCTCGCCGATTGAGGCTCCTGCACGACGTGCAGTTTGCACGACGCCACCAAATTGGAAAGCCTGGGCATCGCCGCCGTAGCGGTTGCCACCAACGAATTTATGCTGGCGGCCAGAGCGCAGGCCAGCGCCCTCGGACGCGCCGACTTTGACGCGATTTATGTCGAGCATCCGATTCAAGACCAGACGCGAGCGGAGATTGAAGCCAAAGCCGAAGCCGTCGTGGCGCACATCGTGGCGCGCTTGCTCGCTAAATAACCCCGATTTTATTGGCTTTTTTCGCTTTTTTGGACGGTGAAAAAACCTTCAAGAGGTAGCCGAAAAATTCTGCGGCAAGATTTTTCCGATTGCCTCGTGGCCACTGAGCGCGGCGAAAATATCCGCGAAGCGCAGGGCAACGCTGGGCGCTTTTCTGCCGTTTTCTTTTTTCAGCGGCCTGGCAATGCGCGGTAACCGCTCCCGCTCAAATCCTGTATATGAAGCTGGATTCAGGATTTTAAGTAAAAAGCTGAAACTTATTCAGATAATTCTTGACGACCTAAAGGCCAGAGCGTAGCATAGGTAGGCTTGGAATTTTCGCTCACAGCACTTATTTATATCAGGCTAAGGAGAACATTTCATGACTGCGAAGAAACTCTTCCTCGGGTTGCTGATTGCAGCAGCCGCTCTAGGGTTCGGCACTTTGCATAGCAGTGCCAATTCCAACACCAAAAAAGCCGTCACTTTCAGTAAAGATGTGGCACCAATTTTTTTCAAGAACTGCGCCGATTGCCATCGCGCCAACGACATTGCACCGATGTCTTTGATGAGTTACAAAGAGGCGCGTCCGTGGGCGCGTTCGATCAAAGAAAAAGTGGTCACCCGCGAGATGCCGCCGTGGAGTCCAGACCCCAAGTACGGCGAATTCGCCAATGATCATCGGCTGGCGCAAACAGATATAGACACCATCGTAGCCTGGGTGGATGGCGGCGCGAAAGAAGGCAATCCGAAAGACTTGCCAGCGCTTCCGGCCTTCACCCAAGGCGGTTGGCAGATAGGCAAACCCGATGTCGTTTTGTCTATGGAGAAAGATTGGGTGGTCGAGGTCAACGCGCCGGATAACTACATCAACTTCTGGATTCCGACCAACTTCAAAGAAGACAAATGGATTCAGGCGGCAGAGATTATGCCGGGCAATCGCAAAGTCGTGCATCACGTCATCGCTTTCATTCAACCGGCGAAGATGGCCGAAGCTCGTATGAATGCCGAGAAAACCGGCAAGCGCACTTCCAATAACAATCAACAAGCTTCGATGATGTATTGGGACGGCACGCTGCGGCGCGTCAAGATGGATGCGCCGGTGGTGGACAACACCTGCGACAATCAAGCGATGGCAAGGCGCGCCGGTGGCGGTGGGGGTGAAGAACAGGAAGGCGCTTTGTTGGCAGGTTATGCGCCGGGCAAAGGCTTGGACGTGTGGCCTGTAGGGACGGCCAAAAAAGTTCCCGCCGGTTCTTACATTATGTTCCAGATGCACTACTCGGCCTTTCGCGGGGGCTTGCTGAAGCCCGAAATTGATCGCACCAAACTGGGTTTGATCTTCGCCAAAGAGCCGCCCGATAAAATGATTTATACGGCAGGCGTGGTCAATGCGACCTTCAAGATTCCTGCAGGCGATGGCAATCACGAAGTCGTCGCCTGTATGACGGTGCCTCGAGACATCGAACTGCTTACCTATATGCCGCATATGCACCTGCGCGGCAAGGATATGCGTTACGATGTCATTTATCCCGACGGCAAAAAAGAGACGTTGCTGTGGGTTCCCAAATTCAGTTTCAACTGGCAGACCATGTATTACCTGAAGACGCCGGTGAAAATTCCCAAAGGGACGAAGGTCATCATCACGGCGCACTTCGATAATTCGACCAAGAACAAGTACAACCCCGACCCGACCAAAGATGTGCGTTGGGGCGACCCGACTTATGATGAAATGATGATTGGCTGGTTCGATATGCTGTTGGATAATCCGACCAAGAACATGGCGGCAAAAACCGGCGGCAAATAGTTGTTTGACAAAACCCGCGGCGATTCATCGCTTGTGAACGAAGAACCTGCCGGGCGAAGTTTCAGGGAAAAATTTCGCTCGGCATATTGCGATAAAGCGAAAAGTGTGGTGTCATGAGCAAAGCGTTCGTTGTGTGTTTCTCCTTCTGTTTTCTTTTAGCTCTTTGTTGCTTAGTGCCTTCAAGCGCGAATGGAACAAAGAATTATGCTAAGATCGGCGCGACCTTCTCTAAGGATGTCGCGCCAATTTTTTTTCAGAAGTGCGCTCCGTGTCATCGTCCCGGACAACTGGCTCCGTTCTCAATTCTCTCTTTCAAAGAAGCGCGTCCGTGGGCGCGTGCGATCAAAGAGCGCGTCGTGGCGCGGCAGATGCCGCCCTGGGGAGCGGCTTCGCATTTCGTCAAATTTGAAAACGATAGCAGCCTGACCCAAAGCGAAATTGATACCATTGCCAGATGGGTGGATGAAGGCGCGCCGGAAGGCAACAGAAAAGAGTTGCCGCCGCTGCCGAGGTTTCCGGGCGAATGGAAAATCGGCACTCCTGATGTCATCCTCACCATGCCCGAAGCGGTCAAGCTCGAAGCGCAAGGCGCGGACGAATACCTCGATATTCCCATCCCCACCAATTTCACCGAAGACAAATGGGTGCAGGCCGTAGAGATTCATCCTGGCAACAACAAAGTCGTGCATCACGTCATTGCCTTTGTGCAGACGCCCGATATGCTCGAAGCCGTCAAGGCGATGCGAAAGCCTGAAGCCATCGCCAAAACCATTTATTACGCCGATGGAACTTTGATTCGCGCCCGTATGGACGCGCCGGTTTATGATGATGGCTGCAGCGCGCCTAATGGCGGCATCGCACGTGGCAGCGGTTTGGAATTGGGTTTGCCGCTGGGCTTTTTTACGCCCGGCAAAGACCCCGATGTTTTCCCTTTGGGGATTGCCAAATTCATTCCGGCCAATTCACGCATCATTCTGCAAATCCATTACTCGAAGACCACTGGCAAAGTTGAAACCGACCGCACCAGCGTAGGTTTTCAATTTGCCAAACAGCCGCCGCAAAAAACCATGATGTCTATGGGGGCGATGAACAATTATTTCAAGATACCGCCAGGCGCGGACAATCACGAAGTCACAGCTTGTTTTACCTTCAGCCGCGACAGTGAAATCTACACCATGCTGCCGCATATGCACGTGCGCGGCAAAGCGATGAAGTACGAATTGCTTTACACCGATGGTCGCCGCGAAACGATTTTGTCAGTGCCAAAATTTGATTTCAACTGGCAGTTGATGTATCGTTTGGAAAAACCGCTGCTGGTTCCCAAAGGCACGAAGCTAATGGTCACCGCGCATTTCGATAATTCGCCGAATAACAAGTACAACCCAGATGCAACGAAGGCGGTGCGTTTTGGCGATCCGACTTATGACGAGATGATGATTGGCTATTTCGATTTCGTCAGCAAGACGCCGCCGCGCATGATCGGAAAATTGGACGCTCGTATTGTTGCGGCCTATGCTGGCGCTTATGCCATCGGCAACGTCGTTTTCAAAGTGATCCAGGAAGGCGATAAATTGATGATCGTAGTTCCCGGTCAACCGAAAGTCGAAGCCATTCCGGCTTCGGAGACGAAATTTTTTTCGATGATGTTTGACGGCGAAATTACCTTTATCAAGGATGACAAAGGCGAAACCACAGAGATGCTGATTGACCTTGGCGGACGCAAACTGCGCGCTCGAAAAGTCAACAAACTCGTGCCGCCGACATCTAGACAATAAGCGGTCAGCGACCTTGATGCAGTCGGTGCGAGAGGCGCATAAACCGCGAAACTATATTTTTTATGCGAATCAAGAGTTGAACAGAAGGCGAAAAAAACAGACCGTCAGTTTGCCATAACAATGAACCAGCAAGCCTTTGGTTGAACGAACTTTGCTGGCCTCTTGAATTCCTGATCTTTGCATCAACCAATTGAACAACGACTCGATGGGCTGCCGCATCGCCGACACGAAGCGTGACCGCAAACTGTGGAATGCCGCGGCTTTTTCTTGTCTGGGCTGGCACTTGTCCGGCGTCCATAGCTCAATCTGACGCTGCAATAGTTCGGCTTTGAGCGCCTCATCTTTATAGGACTTGTCGGCGAACAAGACGCCAAAGGCGGGTGGCTTGATCTCCTGACGAAAGGCCGTCAGATCAGGTAGCGAAGCCGCCGTCAAGGCCAAGGCTTCTGGGAGGGGCAATTG
>JACQDB010000155.1 GCA_016201275.1 Acidobacteriota bacterium | reverse complement strand
TTGCGTCAGCGCTTGGCGCGGTTTGTCCGCAAGAGTTTGTCGTTCTCGAAGTCATGGTTTATGCACGAGGCGTGTCTGAGATTATTCCTTCATCGCTATAATCTCGACCAAGCGCTCATTCTTAGTTGAGCCACTACCCGCTTTCGGAGCGCCGTAATAATTCGGATAGGCTGGTTTTTTGTATTTCGGCGGCAGATTCTTTTTCAGTTCCGCCAACACCACCTCAACAGCTTTTTCCAGTTGCGAGTCTTTCCCTTGTCGCCACAGTTTCGGGTCAAGGTCAACTTCGACATCCGGCGGCGTGCCGTAATTTTCTACGTCCCATTGGCCTTGCAGATTATAAAACGCCATACGCGGCATGGTCATTGGTGCGTCCGCAAAGGCGCGGCTTCGCACCCTTCGCTCGTAATGAATCAATCCATTCCTTTGTTAAATGGCTCAGGCGGTTTGCTGGGATTGCTGTTGGCGGGTTGCGGCGGTTGCACGGGCTGGCCTTGTGGATGGCGCAAAACCTGCAAATAAGTTTCGATCTCTTTTCGCACTTCCGCATACGGTTTATCCACGACATTGTTGGTTTTGTCGCGCCAGCCTTTGACCAGATCGCCGACAATCAGAAATTCGCCGTATTGAAAATTGCTGGTGCGAAACAGACTCTCTTCAGGAGTCAGAAAAACCAGCACGTCCTGGTTGGCTTCGTAACTATCGAGGGCGCATGGCACATTGGATTTGGCCAGCACATGAACCTCGGTCATGGTGCTGTTGCCATCTATGATGTCTTCGGCGTGCATCGCGGCAAGCTGACTGTACATTCCGCGATAATTTGCTTTGCTGACTTTTTGAATTTTGACGCGACCAATCCAGATTGAACTGCGTATCAGTTCATCCACCGGCATGACTCTGAGGCAACTACGCGATTGCGCCAGCCCTCCTGCCACTAACAAGAGCGGCGCGATAATCAAAGCAAGCTTCTTCATGTGCAAAAAAAAATCTCCTCTGCAAACTGTTTATGCTACCACACGCAGAATGATGCGGAAAAGCGTTTAATTTGGCGGCGTTGGTTCGTCGGCGGCAAGTGTGGCAGGCTCACCCTTGCGCCGGAAAAAGTTCACCACCAAGAACGTCAGCAACAACAGCCCAACGCTCAACAAGACCTTCAAACCATGCTGCTTAATCAACGGCCAGGCGTCGTCGCCAAAGCGTATCGCCAGCCAGCCTTCAATCAAAAAGCGGATGGCACGGCCTATGAAGATCGCCGCTATGAAGCGCGGCAATTTCAATTTGAAAACCCCTGCCGCCAACACAAACGGCTTGAACGGAAACGGCGGCGGCAACACTGCCGGTAACATCACCGCCAGCATATCGTAGCGCCCAAGCAGATTTTCGATGCGGTCGCGACGCGCTGGTTTCACGCGATTCAAGGCAATCATACCGGCACGTCGCGCTATCGTATAAAGAATCGTGCAGCCCAGGGTCGAGCCAATCGTTGCGACGAGCGCATAGACCAACATATGTGCAGGGGATTTCGCGCTCAGATAAATCATGGCGGCATCAGGGCCGCCGGGAATCGGCACGAAAGCTGAATCCAACAGCGTGATGGCAAATAATCCGAAGGCTCCGTAAGCAATTAATTTTGTGCCGAAACCGGCAAGCCAGGTCTTTATGGAAAGCGCTATCAATCTGAATCCATCTCCGTTTGGGGGTAGTAAAATTTGAGAATCTCTTTGTAGCTACGACCGGCGGCGGCCTGTGCAGCCGCGCCAGCGACACATAATCCTACCTGAGAGCCGAATCCTCTGCCACGAAAAATCAACGCTTCGGCGCGACGCTCTAAAGTAAACGTCGGCGACAGAACGCGGTTCCAACCTATTCTGCGCCCGATGGCGCGGCGAAATTCATCGCCGCTTACCACCACGCGGCGTCCACGGTCTTTGATGATGACCGCTTGCACCACAGCGCTCGCCCGATAGTTTACCGTGCTGAGTTCTGTAGCCGACGACAGTTGCATCTGCAACGCTGCCGATAATGCCGCTAACACAGAGGCCGCGTCGGCCTGGCGTTCCCATTTCGTATAGCGAGAAGCGGCGCACCATTGGCACGCCACCGCCTGATACGGATAGCCGCTGTGCGTTGCGCCGCCCCAAACCATTTCCGGCGTCGCCGTCAACCCGCCGCAGACCGCCGTGTAGTGGCCTTCTATGGCGCGATGGTGGAACTGTAGAATCTCTGCGTGAGTTGACTGCACTGCGGTCGCGATCCGTGGCGCAGCCGTTGACGCTTGCACATCGTCTTCGCCGCGATAGACCTGACAATGCGTGGTGTCACAAAAATCGAAGCCTTCTTTGGCATGACGATGGGCATTGGCAACCATAAAGGTTCGGACGACGACCGCCAGCGCCTTCAATGATTCGAGCGCCTCAACGCCGCTCATTTCCGCCGCCACCACCGCCGCGACAGCCGCTTCGCGGTCGGTCTGTAAAATGATTTGCAACGCCTGACGCGAAGTCGGCGCAGCAGCCGATACCAGCAAGACGCCGCGCACCACTCGCGTCATTTTTTTCGGTAGATTCACTTCCAACGTAGCAGCTTCCGCAGGCGTGAAGCGCGCTTCTTGCGCCATCGTCGTCTGTTTCAAGCGGCCATAAGCATCCATGATCGAAAGGGTGAGTTGCCTGCCGGTTTTGCGTATGCGAACCATTTCACCGGCTTGTATGCGCGCTTGATTCAGATTGCCCACGCTTAGAAAAAAGGCTTCGCCCGTTGCCAGTCGCACATTGAGTTGTTGAGGTTGAAAGAGCCTGAACAAACCGACGCGCAGCGCTTCTTTCGGGCTTGCAATCGGTGCGCTCAACAACAGGCAGGTGGCAATCAGGTGCATCATAAAGCGAATCTACAACTCGGAAGCACTCTTTCAAAATTGACGAAGTGGATAAAATCGCCCGGTTTTATTGGCTATTTTCGCGGTTACTCTCACCTAGAAAAACCTAGCAAAGCAAAAAGCCCGGCAAGAGCGGTGCTTACCGGGCTTTGATTTTCAGCAAACTCCGAATGATGTTCTTAGCCTTCGATGGCTTTCAAAGGCGCGGTGGTCAAGCCGCCGCTTGAAGCTTCGGCTGCCGCCGCCTGTTCGTTTTCGGCGTTCTCGAACATCTCTTTGTAGCGCTCCCTGTACGGATCAATCAACGCGCCGCCTTCTTCTTTGGTAAACACCAGCTTGCCGCCTGCGACATCGAAATCCACCACCAGCAGATCGCCGGTTACCACCTGACCGGTGGCCACCAGATTGGAAATCGCATAGACCAGGAAGCGCTCGATGGAGCGTTTCAAATGGCGTGCGCCGTATTTGAAATCTATGCCTTCGTCGAGCAGAAACTGTTTCGCTTCGTCGGTGCAATGAAAGACAAATTTTTCGCCAGAGCCGCGCATAATGCGATTCTGCACTTGCGTCAGTTCGAGTTCGAGAATCTGTTTCAAGTGATAATCTTTCAAGCTGCGGAAGACCACCACTTTGTCTATGCGATTCATGAACTCCGGCGAAAACTTGCGCTTGGCGGCTTCAAAAGCCGTGCGATAAATCTTTTGATCCACGTCGTCTTCAATCATGCCTTTGCCACGCGCCGGGGCAAAGCCTATCGAACCGGTAATGAGTTCGCTCATCTCTTTGGCACCCAAATTCGAGGTCAGACAAATCATACAGTTGGAAAAATCGACGCGGCGATTGTCGCCCAGAGTCAGGGTGGCTTTGTCGAGTATGCCCAGCAGCAGTTGCCACAAGGCGTCAGAAGCTTTTTCGATTTCGTCAAACAGCACGAAGGTCAACTTGTCCTTATCGGTGTGATGGCGGTCAAGATTTTCCTGCGTCAGCATAGGCGCGGTTTCGCGGTGGCCGAGATAACCGGGCGGCGAGCCGATGAGTTTGGCGATTTCGTGTGAGTGTTGAAACTCGGCGCAATCAATTTTGACGACGGCGTTGGGGTCTTTGAACAAGACTTCGGCTGCCGCTTCGACGACGCGAGTTTTGCCAGACCCCGTTGGCCCTAGAAACATCATCGTTCCCACTGGTCTTCCGGGGTTTTGCATTCCGGCCAGATAAATTTGATAGAGTCCTGAAAGTCGGCGCACGGCGCGGCCTTGACCAATAATCATACCGCCCAGCTTGTCTTCAAATTCCTGCGCTTGCTGACTCTTCAACTCCGGGTTAAGAGCAATGCGATTTTCTTTTTTTCCGTGTTTCTCTTCCACTTTTTTATACTCCCGTCGGATACGATGCAAAAAGCCTGTGCAAAGTTTAGAACTACACTTTCAAGCATCGTTATCGCCAGTGAAAAAAAACAGTTTATCAATTGCGAAATCCTGTCGGATAGGACTCTGCGACCTGTATTCAAATTTGCAAGAACCAAATTTTGAACTGCTCGACTCAACCATGCAGATTCCGTTTTTTCGCCTAAACGGGGCTTCTTCTCTGTTGGCTCAACTATTAGTCCAATGCCTTTTCTTTGTCAAGCATTATATTTTTTATTTGCCCATTCCCCATCGTCATCGGCTTGACAGGCCGCAACAAACCAAGCGCCAAAGGCTCGGCAAGACAACGGCAAAAGCCGCGCCAACTTCAAGCGTGACGCGCAACGATGGCAGCTTACAAACTATTTTTTCCCGTCCCGTACAAAGCCCGCCCCGCCAAAGTTTTTGTCTGTACGCCGTTATCAATCACCGGCTTGCCGTTGACCAGCACGAAGCGCAAGCCTTTGGCAAATTGATGCGGATTGGCAAAGCTGGATTGGTCGCCAATGGTCTTCTCGTCAAAGATCACCAGGTCTGCCGCGCAGCCTTTGCGTAGCAAGCCGCGATCCCACAGCTTGAAGGTCGCCGCTGGCAACGAAGTCATCTTTCGCACCGCGTCTTCCAAGGTAATGATTTTTTTCTCGCGCACATAAACGCCCAGCACACGCGCATTGTTGCCGTAGCCTCTGGGGTGCGGGACGCCGTTGCCGAGGGTCTGCACGCCGCTGTCGGACGCAATCATGGTGAACGGTTGAGCGAGGATGCGTTCGACATCGGCTTCCGCCATCTTGTGATAAATCATGCCGGCTGAACCTTGCAGATACATGGTGATGATTTGCTCGGCTTCGTCGTCCGCGCCCGTGCGTCCGCGAACCATTTTGGTAATCTCGCTGATGCTTTTGCCTTCATAGGCGGGATTGGCGCTGTAACCGGCGACCACCGCGTAAGACCAATCCTTGAAGCCACTCTCATTGATCGAAGCAATCATCTCGCGTTTAATTTTGGCGCGCCGCAAAGGGTCTGCCAATCGCGCTTGGGCTTTGTCGCGTCCGCCTTCCAACACCCACGATGGCAAAGCGGTATTCAAAGAAGTCGCCGACGCGGTGTACACATACTGATCAACGGTCACCTGCTGGCCGCGCATCCGTGCTTCGGCAACCATTCGGCAAGTCGTCAGGCTCGCGCCCCATAATTTTTTCGACGAAACTTTGAAATGCGAAATCTCCACCGGCAGTTGTGCCTGCGCGCCTATCGTCAAGCTCTCTTGAATCGAGTCAATGACCTTGTTGCCTTCATCGCGCATATGCGTAGCGTAGATGCCGCCATGTCGGGCAACCACTTTGGCAAGCTCAACGATTTCGCCGGTCTTGGCATACGTGCCAGGAACATAAATTAATCCTGTGGATATTCCGACCGCGCCTTCACGCATGGCTTTGTCCACGAGGTCGCGCATACGTTGCAACTCTTCGGGAGTTGGCACGCGGTCTTCTTCATTCATCACTTCGCGGCGCACCGAACCGTGGCCGATGAGGGTTGCCAGATTAATCGCTATGCCTTTGCTTTCCAGGTCAGAGAGAAATTTGCCGACCTCGATGACGGACGCGCCACAGTTGCCGGTGACGATAGAGGTGACGCCCATGTGCAGAAAATTATCCGCCGTAGGGTGGTCGCCCAAGTTGCCTTCGACGTGCGTGTGAACATCTATAAAACCGGGGGCGACAATCTGCCCTTGCGCGTCTATGACGCGCGCAGCGCCTTGCACATCAACCGCGCCGACGGCAACGATGCGGTCACTTTTAATGGCAATGGAGCCGTAAAACCAGGGGTTTCCCGTGCCGTCCACGATACGCCCGTTGATGATGGCGAGGTCGTAATCCGGCAAGGTAGCGCGGGCAGAAAAGAACGGCGCGCTGATAATCAAGCCGATAGTGAAACCGACAACGAAAAATTTTTTCAGCATAGCCTTCCTCCTCACGCGCAGGCTTTGAATTGCAAAAAGCATAGCATACAAAACCGGTTCCGTGCAGTCATCTTGCCATCGGCTTTGTGGTTGCACGACAGCATCCATCAAAGTGCTTTCGTACCGAGGCCAACGCATAAAAAAAGGACGCGATTGCAGTCGCGCCCCGATTAGAATGGAGAATCAATTCAGCGTACCAACCACGAAGGCCAACAACATCACGAAGGTGCTTGAGCGCTTCTCTGGCTTCGTGATGTTGTTGGCCTTCGTGGTGCAGTGATAGCGTGATTGATCCTTATAGGCTTGCGCCCGTCGGCATTAGGTTCTACCGGCTCGCGGTTTGCTCACCGGTTTTTTTGCTGTCGGTTGTGGCTGCGTATTGGTAGTCTGCGGTTGCGCCGGAGATTTCAACCGTTCAAGGCTCTGGCGCGCCGTTTCATCTTTTTTGCCCGACGCATCAAAGGCGCGTTGATAGGCGCTTAAAGCTTTTTCCGGCAACTTGTCGCTTTCGTAAACATAACCCAATTCCAACAACACGCCGACGTTGGCAGGCGCAAGTTTCGCGGCCTGCTCTAAAGCCGTGGCGGCAGGTTTCCATTGCGAAGAGCGCGAATAGGCGATGCCTAAATTAATCCAGGCGCTCGATGCATCCAGATGTGCGCGGGCGTATTTGTCCAGAAAGGGAGCGGCCTTGGCGTATTGTTTATCGAGCAGATAAGCTTGCCCCAACAATACCCAGGTCGTCTCATCATTTTTGATGGCGAGCAGTTTTTCACCGGTGGCAATGGCCTGCTTGAAAGCCTGTGGATTCTGATTGCCCTGCGCCAAATAGAGATCGCCTAATAGCGTCAAAATGTCCACGTCTTTGGCATCAATCGCCAAGCCTTGATTGAGCGCGGCGATGGCCTGATCGGTATGACCAAGTTTTTGATGCGCGTAGCCAATGTAGTAATAATTATTGGCGTTGGTTTTGATCTCGGCATTGCTTGCCATCAACACTGGAATCGCTTCGCTGTATTTTTCAGTGAAGATATAAGCGCGACCTAAAGCGGCGCGAGTGGTTGGCTCGACCTTCTCTTTGAGCTTTTCCGACAGGCTCAGGTATTTGGTCAGAGCAGGAATCGCCTGGTCATAATGTTTGAGTTGATAGTGCGAAAAGCCGGTGTAGTAATAACCTGCGGCCTGACCTTTTTCATCCTTTTCCGCGCCTTTGATATAGTTTTGAAAGGCGTCTATGGTGTCTTCATAGCTGTGCAGATTGTAATGACTGACGCCGATGTAGTACCAAGCTTGCCAGAAATCGGGATTGGTTTTCAGCACTCCGTGAAAGGCTTTGGCAGCTTGGCGATACTGTTTTTGATTGAACAACGAGATAGCGCTATCCCAATCCTGCGCCCGCGCTGAGGCGGCAGCGACGCTCAAAATAGCGACAGCAATAAGGCTTGCGTAAATTTTTTTCTTCATGATAAGACTCTCCATTCTCGCAGGTTGATGGCTGGTGAAATTGTATTCCCCGGCGAACCGCTGACACAAGGCGTGTGGCTTTGAGTCACAGACTGAGACTCGCCGGACTGCCGATTCCGTTGCCTGCGTCCATTTTTCTCCGACAAGGTTGAAGCGGCAAACAAGCGCGGACGCGACTTGACCGCTGAGGCTGCTGTTTATAAACTCTGGCGACATTGAGGTGCAGTTATGGAACCAATGACTCATTTGGGCGCGGCGTTGATTCTGTTTCTGATGGGTATGGCTGGCGCGTTCGGCGGCATACTGGACGTTCTGCAAATCATTGACATACGCAAGCTGATTGAAAAATTCGATCCGGCGTTGACTTCACGGAAACGATTTTTTGCGGCCTTACTGCTGGGCGCGCTTGGTGGTATAGGCGGCGCTGTAGCCATGCTGTTTATCATGGTGGCCACGGCAAAACTCAAGACCGATGACACGGTGGAAAATAAGCTGTTGCTGATTTCGCTGGGGATGGTCTCCGGCTTTTTAGGCTATCGGGTGTTGCGGAGCGTGGCGCAACGAGTTGAACGACAGATACAGGAACTGGAGGAACGCACAGAGAAAAAAATCGAAGAAAACCAAGCCGCAGTCGTCCAGCTTACCGAGCATCGGCTGGAGCAAAACCGCAATATTATTAAAGCCGATCTGGAATATTCCGAAGCCATCAGTAAAGGTCTGCTGGTGGCCAACAGCGAAGAACCGCCGCCTCAACACGCTATCGAAGAGGGCATTGCCGCCCTGGAACGCATCGTCAAGCGCACCCCGAATGACCGCCAAGCCAATATTATTTTGGCCAATATTTATGCTCGCAGCGAAGACTACGAAGCGGCTATACGCATCCTCACTCAACTGATTGAGGTGCTGCAAACCGAAGGCGAGGCGAGACGCAATGACATCGGCGATGCGCTTTACAACCGCGCCTGTATGACGAATCTAATTATCAAAGGGCTACCCAAAGATAGCCCTCAAAGAGTGGAACTGAAAAATCAGTTGTATCGTGATTTGGAAGACTCTTTCAACCTTTCGCCGAGCAATCGAAACGAAGCGCAAACCGATCCCGACTTGCAGGATTTGACGCACGAAGAAAAGTTCAAAAAATTAATTGCCTGACTTACCACCACTTTTTGCTCTTCATAATCGTATTCCTCCTTATGCTCTTGCGACGGTCGCAATCAATCAGACAGCCCAATAGTAAAATAAGCAGAGGCGCGAAGCAAGCTTTCTGGCGGCGCTGTCGCAAGCGGTTTCAGATGTCGAGCAACCGCTTGATCGGTGGCGGACAAACCGCCAAGCCAAATTCGCAGAGCCTAAGCGCCCAGGCAACCGCACCGCACCGCTTGTGCGGATTGTCTGCTTGCCAAGCCTCCCGTGCATCAAGCACAATAGAAGTTTGTTGTGACTGTACGTTTGCAACTACCGAGTGGAAATCCCAAAACACATATGAGAGGTTTACTGATGAAAGCAATCCTATACCCCGTCAATCGAGGGTTCGCCGCCGCTATGCTGACCCTGATGATGGTCGCGGCAACCGTAGCCAGCCCGGCGTTTTCGCCGCAGGACAAAGACAAAAAAGCGCCGCAGATTTCGGCGGACGAACAGAAAGCGTTATTGAAGATCAAGGACGCGCCAGACCCGGCGGCGAAACTCCAAGCGGCCAGCGAATATATCAAGAAATATCCCAAGAGTCCGCATCGCTTTGAAGCCGCCAGCCATGTTTCCGGCGAAATCACCAAAGCGGAACCGGCCACCCAGATCACTCTGGCGCAAACTTATCTGACGATTTTTACCGATGCCAAAGAGGCGGACTTAATCAATGCGGTGCTGGTGGATGCCTATCTCAAAACCAATAAAATAGAGGAAGGCTTTAAACTAGGCGCGGCCTATGTGGAAAAGAATCCCGATGAGGTTGGCGTCTTAACGCAGCTTGCGGTCACCGGCGTCGAGCAGGCAAAACAACGCAACACCGCCTATGTTCAGCAGAGTGTAAATTACGGCATGAAAGCCATCGCCTTGATCGAAGCCGACAAGATACCGGAAACCTATAACGCCGACGCTCGCGCCAAATATAAAACCTTCTGGTTGCCCTACCTGTATCAATCGCTGGGACTGGTCGCGTATATGTCGGGCAACAAAGAAGACGCCAGAGCGAAGTTGGACAAAGCCTTGGCCATCAATCCGAATGACCCATTCACCTATGTTTTGCTCGGCAGTCTGATCAACGAGGAATATCAAACTTTGGCCGAGAGCCACAAAACCATGATGTCGGGGCCGCTCAAAGATGAAACCCTCAAACGCGCCACCGCCAAGATTGATGAAATCGTTGACCTCTATGCCCACGCCATCGCCTTGGCGGCAGGCGATGCCAAGTATCAAACTCTCCATGACCAGATCATGCAGGATTTGACCACCTATTATAAATACCGACACAATGGCACGACCGAAGGGCTACAGGCGTTAATAGACAAATACAAAAAATTATAAAATTGTCCTTAGTCCTTAGTCCTTAGATTGCTTGTCGTGAATCCTTGAAACTGGCTACAGGAGCCAATTCTAAGGTTTTACCATATTCCAGCTAAGGACGAAGGACTAAGGACTGAGGACAAGTCAGGAGAGATGATGCCAGTTAGCAACGAAGAGTTTCGCGCCGCTTTGGGACGCTTTGCCAGCGGCGTCACGGTGGTCACCAGCAAGGGCGAGGATGGCGGCTTGCACGGCATTACGGTCAGCGCCTTTTCGTCGCTGTCGTTGAATCCGCCGCTGATTCTGGTGTGCATAGACAATCGTTCGTCGCTGATCGAACATCTGCGCGATGGCAAATTTTTCGCCGTCAATATTCTCAGCGAAGATCAGGAATTTCACTCGCGCCGCTTTGCCTCGAAAGAACCGAAGCGCTTTGACGGCATCGGCTATCAGGAAGGTGCGACCGGCGCACCGGCCTTGGATAACGCGCTTGCGGTGTTGGAATGCCGCGTCGTGAATACCTATGCGGGCGGCGACCATACGATAGTCGTCGGCGAAGTGGAAGCCACGAATTTAAGCGATGCCAAACCGCTGCTCTATTTTCGCGGCGGCTATAACCAACTCGCCTGAACCGCGAAAACCGGATTACCGTATGAGCAGCCTGGCGGATGAATTTCGCCAGGCTCGTTTTTTTGCAGGTTGAAAATCCGACGCGACAACCGACCGCGTGCCGTGATGATGGCTAATGGTCTGACTGTTTGTGTGAGCAAATTTTTGCTGCTTACCGATTCAGGACATTCACGACCTTGAGCTTTCTTTCACCTGCACTTGAGGCGACAAGCTTTTCTGCTTGCGGCATTTTTTATTCTGGAAAACCTTTGCCATTCGACTTTTTCGCAAACCAGGGAAGCGATTTCCCTGTACCGTTTCTTCGGAAAAAAACTTGGAGCGAAGCAAAAGCGATGATGAGAAAACCCCCTCTGTTTATCAGCCTTTTCGTAATTCTGTTGAGCCTGATGGCAACCGTCAAGCTGCCTTTTCAAAGCGCGCTGGCGCAAGCCGAAACGACCTTTGGGCCGGAAACTTTTGTGCGTGGCAACGGCGAAGGCAAGCCTCGATTCACTAGAAGTTTCAACGCCGCGAATCCCTTGATTCCCTACACCCTGACGGCTATCAACGGCGATGCCAACGGCAATCAATTCGTCAAACGCGCCATCATTACACTGAACGGGCAGGAACTGGCGACCTTGACCAAAGCCACGAAAACCATGGTGATGGCGGTGCGTTTGCAAGCGCAGAACAATTTAACCGTGGTGTTGAAAAGCAGCAACCCGGACAGCTTGGTGAAAGTCACCATCGAACCGACGCGCACCACTTTGCTCAACAATCCGGGCGATGCCGATTTCGACAGCCGTCAAGCGGGCCTCGGTTTTCCTTCCGGCGTGTCCGTAGATTCAGTTTCGCATCACGCCTATGTGGCCGACGCTTCCAATGATGCCGTCGTTGAATTTGATATTAATGGCGTGCGCGTCAGCCGCACCTTCAGCAACGTGGATGGCGATTCCATTGCCGGTAGCAGTGGCACTTCCGGCCTCTGCGTGTCTGCCGCTTCGCGCAATATCGTGACCGTCAACCCGGCAGATGTCAGCGGACGCAGCGGCTCGCTGTCGGTCATCAATATGGACAGCGGTTCAACCCGCACTGTGAATCAGGGCGAGGTACATCCGTTTACCGTGGCCAGCAACGGCACAAACAATGCGGCGGCCTTCACCGCGTTGTTTAATCCCAACAACAAACGCGCCTATTTTCTGGACATCGCTTCAGGCAACGTGACGACTCGCGATGAAAGTTTGGCGTTGCTGTCCGTAACCAACAATTCCCTGACCAGTGAATTTATCTTCGCTGGTTCGGACGGTCTCAACAAAACCGCGTTGGTGGTTTATGAAGCGCGCGCGCCTTTCCGTCGCGTCAAAGAAATCGTTACCAGCGCCCGAGGCAATACCATCTTTGATAAAATCGCGGTCAATCCGGCGACCAATCTGGCGGCGGCTTTGAATCTGCGCGAAGGCGCGGTCTTTGTTTTCGACATCGCCGCCGGTCAGGAAGTGGCGCGCATACCGATTCGCATCACTCGCGCCGAATATGCCGAAGGCGATATCGCCATCAATCCCGAAACCAACATGGCCGTGGTGGTCAATAAAACCCTAGACCTGCTGTATGTCATAGACCTGGCGACCTTCGTGCTGCGCGCTGAACTGCCTTTGCCAACCGGCATCAACCCCGTAGCCGTCGGCGTGGATACGCAATTGAATCGCGCCGCTATCGCCGACATAGGATTTACTGGTGCCTCGCACCGAGGCAGCGTCCTTATCGTGCAATTGCCGCAACGCTAGCGCCGTTTGCCCTTGCGTGTACCGTGAAAAGGTTCGACAAACGACCGCCCAAAGCCCAATGGCATGAAGTTAAGCGGCATAGAGATAGCGCAGGCGGTCTAGCCTGCGGCGGACTTGGTGGCAGAAGCGTGCGAAATCCAAGTCTTAGCTTGCCGCTGTCAGCCGCAGACTAGAGCGGTTTTTGTTTGGGATTACTGAAACCTCAAACCCGTTGAGCGGCGGTCTCTGACCGGCGCGGTCGAAGACCGCTGCTCAACGATAAGGGGTTCAGTCTCTGACCGGCGCGGTCGAAGACCGCTGCTCAACGATAAGGGGTTCAGTACACACATATGAAAACCGCTCTAGACCGTCGGCGGTACCGTTTTTCTCAACTTAACGCCATTGGCCCAAAGCCACGACTGAGACAACGAGAAGATTGATTTCAATCAATGTTCATAGGCTTTTTTGCCAACTTCTCCGCAACGCAAATTTACCGTACACGCGATGGCAATCCGCTTTCGTATGCCTTTGCCCTGCACTCTCACCATGCACATCTCTGCCTAGAGGTTTCTATCAAAAAAATTTTGTAGTGGCTTGATGAGCCTTCCAACTGCTTAGGAGGGGCGCGGGGTGGCGATGAATTTCGGCTCGTGTTGGCGTAACGCCAGCAAGGTGAACATGGTGATGACGCCGAAGATGCCGCTCAGTAAAACCAAGCCGTCAACGCCAAACCAGGTGGCGAATTTGCCGCCTGCGGTGGTGCCGATCATTTGCCCGACGCCCAGAAAAACCGAATACAAACCCATAATCGAGCCGCGATCTTCGGTCTTGGATTCGGTCACATCGGCCAGATAGGTCAAGGCGGCGGGCGTGAAGGCGCTCAACACCACAACGCTAATAATCAGCGCACTGAGCAAGGGATAATGCAGCGCACTGGCAAATGAATCCAGATGATTCAAGCCGTAAACGCTCAGAATGGTGGCGAACAAACCTATGGTCGCCAGCAGCATGACACTGGTGCGGCGATAACTGCCGATGGCGAAACTCCAGGCCAGCACGCCTATGGAAAAAATAATCGCCAGAATCGCAAAGCCATTGCCGAAGCGTTCGGGCGAGACGTTGCCGGTCAACAGTTGATTGGCGAAATGGTCTTTGCCGGTCATCAAACCGTTCGCCGTATTCAACCATGCGCCGATGATGGAATTAATACCCAGCCAGGCGGGAACGAAGCGCCAGACCTGCGGCGAACGCACGACGGAAGCGAAGTGTTGCCAGTTGCCGTGACCGCTGGCGGCGTGTGAAACCGTTTCTGGCTTTTTCGCTTCGCGGATGCCCCACCAGAAGACCGCCAGACAAGCCAGATAAATCAAGCCATTCAGAGCAAACGCCGGGCTGATCAGATCAATGCCGAGAAAGGTTTTCGGCGTAGCAAAAAACTTCCACAGATAACCGCTGAGGCTTGCGCCTATGGCGATGCCGCCGACCAACGTGATTTCAAACAGGCCGATGATGCGCGCCCGTAGTTTCGGCCTGCCCGTCGTCACCTCCGAAATGTAGCCGAGCGTTGCCGGAACCGAACTGGCAGTGGACAAGCCTTCGAGCAGGCGCGTAAAAACCAGCAACCAGATCGCTGTCGTCAACGCAGTAATCTGCACCGCGATAGCGCCAAGAATCGGCCCTAGCATAATGAACAGCTTGCGCCCGTAGCGGTCGCTCATCGAACCCAGCAAGGGCGAGCCGAACAGTTCAGGAATGAAAAACGCCGCAATGATAAAACCGCGCGCCGTGTATGAAATCGGAAAGTAGTTGTCGTTGATCGTGGTCAGATAATATTGCAGCATCTGGCCGGTCATCTGCGATGCGAGGCGCAAAATCAAAGTGCCGATAACCACAGCGGCCAGCGAACGAAACAACGCCAGCGGCAATTGCGTGAAATCCGTGGTGTCATGAATTTCCGTCGCCGTGGCAGCCGCTTCAGCAGGCTGTGGATTGGCGGCTGAATTAACGGGCGTGTCCATCATACGACAAGTCTAACAGTCTGGCGTCCGGTGTACGGCGTCCGAAGCAGAGAGCCATTCAGGGTAACGAAAAAATAAATCCCCTGTGCATTATGTATGCCTGCGATTGGTCTTCCGTTTTGCCATAACGGCGAATGCCCGACGCCGTACACCGGACTGCGGACGGCGAACTAATTTTCTATCGTCACCTTTTTGATGACCGGAGGCGAATTGGGTCGGTCGCCCGACACCGGCACATCCGCGAGTTTATCAACCACCTCGATCCCCGCAGTGACTCTGCCGAAAATCGTGTAATTGGGCGGCAATTGCGAGAAACTGCGGTCTCTGTGCATGATGAAAAATTGACTCGTAGCGCTTTGCGGAAAGCCTTTGTTGGCCATCGCCACCATGCCGCGTTTGTACCCGCCGCTTTGATAGAGCGGCGTGTTCAACTTAATTTCATTGGGCAGCGATTGACCGTTGGAGGTCTGTCCGCCAGTGCCGTCGCCTTTGGGGTCGCCGCCCTGAATCATGAAACCATTGATGATGCGATGAAAGGTCAAGCCGTTATAAAAACCTTTTTCGGCAAGCAGGCGAAAATTTTCTGCGGTCTTGGGCGCATCGTTTTCGAGAAGCTCGATGCGGATGGTTCCCATACTGGTTTCCATCACTGCCGTATGCGGTTTCACCACGGGAGCAGTCGGAGCGCTGGCTTGATTGCTGTTGGTTGGCGACGCAGTTGGCGTCTGATTGGTGCAGGCGCTGAATCCACACAAAGCGAGAATCACCACACCGAAAGGAGCGCGGGAGAGCAGGGTTTTCACAAACAAAGGGATGAGTCCTCCAAATCAAGAGCGGCGTCTGAAAGCGCAACGGCGAGGTTGCCTTTCGTCCGCCGCCCAACAAATTCATTCCAGTAAAGCTGCCGCTTGCGACTAGCTCTGTTTCGCGGCAGCCATTTTCTTTTCGTATTGCGTTTTGCAACTGGGGCAGCAGAAATAGACTTTGCGCCCGTGGTCTTCAGTCCATATGTCCTGACTGACAGGCTCTTTCGACACCGGGCAAAGCTCGTTGGTCGTGATGGCTTGGCGTTCTTCTTGCGACATCTTGGCAACGAATTTTTCCGGGTTGGCTTTGAATTCGGTCAAACAACCTTCGCAACAAACATAGACATATTGGCCTTTATATTCGGTGCGAAACTTTTCGCTGACCGGGCCACCGCTGACCGGACAGAGTTTGTTGGTGACGGCTTTTTTCGTCTCCTCCGCAACCGCTGTGGCGGTGGTCTTGGCTTCTTGGGTCGCCGCCGTCGAAGGCTTTGGCGCGTCGGTGTGTTGATGTTGATGGGTAGCGCTGACGGCTGCCGCGCCGCTGGCCAGGATCACTACCGTTATGAAAAACAGGGCGATGAAATTTCTACGCATAGTTGAGTGTTCTGCTCCTTCAGGGTTTCTGTATTGCTGGCTCTTTGACAAGCCGAGAAAAATTATAGCGCAGCGATTCCGAGTTTTGAAAAGGCAAATCTTCTCAATGCAGATAAATTTCCAGCGCACGGTTCTGCGCCTGCGGGTCGTAGATAATCGAAACGATGTCGCCTTCGTCGAGTTCCGCAGCGGTAAGGGTTTCTCCGCTGCTCGCATCATTGCCGAGCAAGCCCGACAGGTCGTTGCTGTCGGCGCGTGAAGAGGCGCTGCCGACCGAATCGTTTTCGCGCACCGTGACGGTGACTTCGGCGAAATCTTTGGCGGGTTTGATGGTCAGTTGCAACACGCCTTTGCCAGCATTCTGCTTGCGCGTGATGAGGCCGCGCACGGCGAACAACTGTTTGGTAGAGGGCGCGCTGGAAGCGCTTTGCGTGGAGGCCGGAAGGTCTGAAGCGGGTGGGCGCGACGACTGTAGCGCGAGCGCCGCGAACCAAAGGGAAAGGCTGATGAGCGTTGCCAGAATCTGCATAAGAAGGGCTACCTGTGCGCCGTGATTAACTTTGCCGCATACGTGTGGGAGAATCCTTGAGACTTTGCTATGCTACTACGCGCAATGATAAGCCTTCAAGCAGTTTACTCTAACTTGCAAGCCCTCAT
This sequence comes from Acidobacteriota bacterium, assembly GCA_016201275.1. Lineage (GTDB taxonomy): Bacteria > Acidobacteriota > Blastocatellia > UBA7656 > UBA7656 > JACQDB01. Next base: position 5,155 of record JACQDB010000155.1, on the reverse strand, counting down.
GCCTGTATGTTAGACATTGAGCATATAAAAAAATTATCGTGCGTCGAAATATGAACAACGAGGATCATCTATGCGAGGAAAAATCGCCATTTTTATTGATGGAAATAATCTATTTCATGCGGCTCGAGCGGTAGGCGTCGAGATTGATTACGCGAAGTTATTGAATTTTTTACGCGGCAATGCCGATCTGTTGCGCGCTTTCTTTTACACCGGCGTGGATGAAAAAGCTGAACGCCAGCAGGGCTTTCTGCTGTGGATGCGACGCAACGGCTATCGCGTCGTCGAGAAGGAATTGAAGACGTATGCCGACGGCACCAAGAAAGCCAACCTCGATGTCGAAATCGCCGTGGATATGTTGTCGCTGGCCGACAAATACGACACCGCCGTGCTGGTTTCCGGCGATGAAGATTTCGCTTACGCTATCAACGCTGTCGCTTACAAAGGCGTGCGCGTCGAACTGGCCGGATTCCGCAGCAACACCAGCCCGCGTTTGATAGACGTTGCCGATCAGTTCATCGAACTGGATTCGCACATCGAAGAGATTACTAAATTCGATGCTCGCCATGCTCATAACGGTCATCACAGCGGTCATCTGCACAGCAGTCACCTGCACAATCAGAACCCCCAGACCTATAACCCAAATCACAACGGTCAGGTGGCCACGGGCAACAGCGGATATTTGAACAATGGCAACGCCGCGACCAATGGTCAGGAAAAGACCGCGATCACTCAGCCCTTGTCCTCCGATACGCTGTTGCGAGTGACCGACGAAGCGTTGCGGAAAGCGGCGCTGACCGAAAAACGCGAATTGAAAGCGGTCGTCGAATCCCGCGAACTGTGCGCCTCCGAAGAGGGCATTGAAGTCAAAGCGTTGCTCGAATCCTGCGACGTGCAAGTACGGGTCGAAGCCTCGGCGATTAAAACTTTGGAGATGACTTCGGTGGTCGAAACCTGCGATATGACGTTGCAGCAGTCGCCCGTTGAAACGAGTTCCACGTCGTCGAGTTTGTCGGAACCATCGTTTGAAACAGCCGCAGAGATGTTTACGCGCATCTCCGATGAAAGCTGATCGGTTAGGTTTATGGGACAGCAGGTCAGAATTGCAATCAAAGGGCGAGACCCTTTCTGGGCGCACGCTTTTCAGGTTGAATGGCAGGATCAATTTCCCGAACGCGCTTTGCGCGCAGACGCCGCCGGATTTTTTTCTGCTGCTGAAGAGTGGCTCAACGATGTCGAAAGGGTTGCCGCACAGACTTTTTGTCAAGTCATACGCGCCCCGAAAGACCCGCGCCGTCGCGCCTGGCTCAATTCGCTGATTCCCAATCGCGACAAGAAATGGTAAATTAAACACGCATCGTTTGCTTGCCAGAAAAGCAGAGCCGCAAATTATTTTACCAACGCTTGAAACCGGAATTTAGTCAACGGAGGCTGGAACTATGTCTGAAAAGAACAACGACGTGAGCCGACGCGAAGCCCTGAAAACCTTGGGCGTGGGCGTCGTTGCCACGCTGCCGGTGCTTGGCGCGGTTGCCCAGGCACAAGATCATTCGATGAACGATCACATGAATCACGGGGCGCAAAAAACTGCCGCCGCGCAGAAGCCTGCGGCGCTTAAATTTTTCACCGCCGCCGAAAACCAAACGCTGATCGAGATGAGCGAGCGCATCATCCCTGCCGATGACCACAGCCCCGGAGCCAAAGCCGCCCGCGTCAGTGAATACATTGATATGGTGGCCAGCATCGCCAGCGAGCCGACTCGTAAAGAGTGGCGCGAGGGGCTTGCAGCCATCAATAAAATGAGCCGCGATATGTTCACCAAAGATTTCGCCGAGGCTACGGAAGCGCAACAAATCAAACTGCTCACCGAAATCAGCAAAAACGAGAAAGCTCCCAAAACCGTCGAAGAAAAATTCTTCAAGCTGATGAAGAACGCCACCCTTGACGGCTACTACACCTCGGAAATCGGCATTCACCAGGAGTTGAAATATCGCGGCAACACCTATCTGAAAGAGTTCACCGGCTGCACCCATCCCGAACATCAGCAGGGCTAGATTTGCGGTATGCGTGCTGTAAAGTAGCGGTGAAGGGTGGCCTACTCGTTTGGCAAATAATAATGCGAATCAAGAGTTGAAATCAGCGATAAAGAATCAACGATTTACAGGCGACATCTGGGCAAAAACCCAAAAGCCGGGTTGATAAGTCCTTTCCTTTCAGCGCGGACATTTTTCAACTCTTGATTCGCATTTACAGTAACCAGTTTCTGCCGAAGAACGTAACGCCAAAAATTCTTTGGCTCATGTAAACAATTTGTGCTCAGCCACGAGTTGAGCGATGAACTTTGGACTGATGCGCTTTAGGTTGATTCTATGCTCACACATCGCCAGATAGTATTGGAGATACTTTTTGTGGACTCCTCGAAACGGTCGCAGAAAGTTTCGCGTTGTCGTCCACAGACCTTCGATAGTGTTGACATGAACTTCTCGCACTCCGTCGCCATCATCGTCTCTCGCCCATTCTTTCCGTCCATGACAAACCGTGCTATGGGTTCGGTTGATTTGATTATAGCCTTGCCATTCGTCTGTGTAACTGATGGCGCTCTTCTTTGTGTAACCATGCACGTGCTTTCGCAACGTCTTGCCATCGGTATGATCGCCCACTCGCAAGCGACATTGCCCACTTTGTCGGCCAACCGTTCCGATCACTGGCGGGCGATCATTTTCATAGGTGCCGTGTCCACGCCGCTTGTTGCCTCTTCGACGCGGCGGATCCATAGGATCGGTGTGTTTTTCACCTTTTTTCCCCCGCATTCTGAAACCTTTCATCGGTTTCAGTATCGGCGTCCGTCAACGCGCTTTCGCTCAACATCTCCTGAGCGTTGGCTTGGATTCTGCTGCGCCACTTATGTACAGACTGGCGTGACAGGCCCAACTCTTGGCACAACACTGTCGAGGGTTCGCCCTTGCAGACCCCTCGCAATAACAAGACCACTCGTCGTGGCTCAAGGTTTGAGCCGGCGAAGAGGGTTCCGGTATAGAGGTTGTAGACACCGTGGCATTTTTGGCAGCGATAATCGACAAAGCCACGCTTGTGGGTGCGAAACAAGCGTGCCTGTTGAGTTGTCGTCTGACAGCCAGGGCATCTCAGTCCTTTGGGGTGAAAGTATTTCTCCACCCACGCAGCGCTTTCTTTATCATCGAGTAAATCCGTTATGGGGAAGATCATTCCCAAAGTTTAACATGCACAAATTGTTTACATGAGCCAATTCTTGCAGCCTTTAACAAGCATTCAAATTTACGCGCTACCCTGTTCGTCTGCGGCAAACGGGTTGATAGCGATGCCGGAAAGCGTTTGCTGCAAACTTGGAATGATGCAGGGCATACGCTCGCCAATCACACCTACTCGTATCCTTACTATCATTCCGACAAAATGAGTTTCGCCAAATTTGCTGAAGATACGCAAAACGGCGAAACCCTCATCAAAGATTTCCCGCAATTCAAAAAGCTATTTCGCTATCCATATTTGAAAGAGGGCAACACCCTTGAAAAGGGTGATCTGATGCGCGCCTTTTTGCAAGAGACCGACTATCGCATGGGCTATGTGACCATAGACGCTTCGGATTGGTACATAGATCAAAGGCTTATTGAACGATTGCAGAAAGAGCCGAACGCCTCCATCACGCCTTATAGAGATTTTTATCTCAAGCACATTGAGGAGCGCGCGATTTTTTATGACAAGTTGGCGCACCAAGTTCTCAAGCGTCCGGTCAGACACACGCTGCTCGTTCATCACAGTCTTTTGAACGCGCTCTTTCTTACAGATTTATTGCAGATGTTTAAAACCAAAGGTTGGCAGCTAATCAATGCTAACGAAGCCTTCAAGGATGCGGTGTTCTCTGCGACTGCGAAAATCTTACCTGCTGGAGAAAGCATCATCTGGGCGTTGGCAAAAGAGACCAAGAAGTTCGACAAGCTCTTGCGCTATCCCGGCGAAGACAGCGAGTACGAAAAAGCTGCTATGGATAAACTTGGTTTGTGAAAATGAATGATTCTTTGTTGCGAGAGTCTGCGCTTGCTCAGTTTTTTTTTAGCAGGTTCAAGCCATTCCGGTAACAGGACAACTTAACCTGAAGTTAAAAAACTCCGTTGCGGAAAGTTTGGCATTAGAAAGGGCTTTGAGTATTTGAACAGTAAACAAAGGACTTAGGTAGCGAGCCAATCCTCAGCTTTACCCCTATATCTTGAGCCTAAAACTAATCAAAGCGGATTCTGAGCCGTTTTGAAGCGATTCTTTGGTAAGATTGTCAAGTTTCAATAGGCGTTTTGCCCGTAAGTTCATACTTTCCGCAACGGAGGAGGTTAAAAAAGAAAAAACCTTGACAATCTTACTCCTGATAATTTACCATCCCGTTCCGTAAGAGTTACCACAAAAAATTAGTTCGCGGTTGGTCTGAATTCTTATCCTATGTAAAAAGAATTAGACTCCCTCACATTTTGAAAATATTTGAATGAAGCAGGGGCGGCAACATCTGTTGGAAGCCGTCCTTAAACCAAAATAATCGGCAAGACACTCCCAAGCTTGGTAGGTCAAAGATTGTCTTGCCCTCAACACACCTAATAAAAGGAGATTGAAAATGATAGATAATCAAAGAACGAAGTCGGCGAAGAAGCGCAACTTGATGATTGCCAGATTCTTGGTGGCTATGCTGATGTTTGGAGGGTTGGTAATGCAACCTAAAGTAGAAGAAAAGGTTGAAGCCCAAACCGAATGTCGCCCATCATCAACTTTGCCAATTGCAAGCATACTTCAGTTTGCGAATCTTACAATGATTGGGGCGAATAACTTCCGGGTTGATATGCGCGTTAGACCGCAACATCGTCTAGTTTGCTCTTTTCTTTCCCCTTGCAACCCGGATAAGTACACCTTCAAACCGAATGGCTCATCTTCAAACATTATAGGGGTAGATGTTATTGATGCTTGTAATGGATCCTTCCTCTTACAAACCACGCCTTTTCCCTCTAGTAGTCAGTCCTTGTGGTTTTGATGAATAACAGTTGATCGGGTAAAGTCTGAATGGAATAACTATCACAAGGAGATTGACCAGACTTGCCCAAGAAAAAATACATCGTTGAGTTAACCGAGGAGGAGCGCGATGAAC
>JACQDB010000002.1 GCA_016201275.1 Acidobacteriota bacterium | reverse complement strand
CTGAAAACCAAAGCCAAACTGTGGGCGACGCTGCGTAGTGTGTTCCGAGTTCTGGTCTTTGATTCGATGGCAGCATTGTTCCGGCATATGGCTTCCCTCTATCGTTTGCAACTGGAATAACTTTCATATTGAGAATTGCTGCTCAACTCCACATTCCAAGCGCTAAATTCAGCATGGCAATGAACGCCTGCGTTGATGAAAGAACGCTGAAACCAATGCCTCGCACCACGCCATGTTTATCAAATCTTCGAGTCCATATTCTTCGCTTTGCTCAAAGCTGCGCTTCGTTGTTGAATCCGCGTCTTGTTGCTACTCTCAAAAACACTGCAGCGAACGCGCCGCCTGCCCCTTCGATGCGCTGTAGTTGACCCTCAAGCTTTCTTCTCATCAACCCGGGCAAACAATTTGTCATAGACTTTGGTAAAGAGCGCGGTGTGCAGGCGCTCCGGCAACAACCGCTTTGCGGCGTACACACCTTTGGCGTCTTTGCCGCAGCGGACGCGCAAAGGCATCTTCTTTGTCTGCGCCAACCGCATCACGGCCTGGATTACCGGCGCAGGCGAAACGCCTTCCCCTGTGGTACGTTTTTCGCGAAAGCGACGGTACGCTTCGGTCTGTTCGCGGTACGCCGAAGTCGGCTCGAAGCTATATTCGCCCCACGCCTGTTTGTCCATGAAACTCGTGCGAAAGCCGCCCGGTTCAACCAACGCCACTTGTACGCCGTGCGCTTTCAATTCGTGATACAAGCTTTCGGAAAATCCTTCGACAGCGAATTTGCTGGCGCAATACAACGACGCCAGAGGCATAGCCGAATAGCCCAACACCGAAGACACGTTGATGATGCGCCCCTGCGCTCGACGGATTGGCGGCAACAATCTTTGCGTCAGCAACACCAAGCCGAAAAAGTTGACTTCCATTTGTTCGCGCACCTGTTCTTCGGCCAGGTCTTCCGCTGCGCCGAACAACCCATACCCGGCGTTGTTGATTAAACAATCGAGGCGGCCTTCAAAATGTTCGTCAATAAATTCGGCGGCGGCCTGCCGATCTTTTTCATCCGTCACATCAAGCGCAAACAGAAACAGGCGGTCAGAAGCGCTGGCCAATTCCTGTTTGAAAATTTCAGCGCGTTGCTCGGCATCTCGCAACGTCGCAATCACCGTCCAGCCATCGCGCAGAAATTCCGGCACCAACAAGCGCCCGAATCCCGAAGACGTGCCGGTAATCAACACCGTTTTGCTATTCATTTTTTCTCTCTTTCGGTAACCAAAACACGAGTCGTGAAAGCGGCTTCAATACTCTATCCAGGAGCAAAACTTTCAGCGCATAATAAAGCGGCATCCACAACGTCATGCGCGCCAGACAAGCCAACTCCGCGCCCTTTGGCCAATCGGGATTCACTTGCTGAAAAAATGCGACCTTCGGATTGGCGGTAAGCAAGGCGCTTGAAATTGCCGCCACGCCCACCTTCAATTGATAAGCGCCCACCGCCGGTTTGATCAATCCGGTCTCGGCATCGTAATCGTTCGGATATAACGTCGAATAAAACGCCTTCAGCAAAGCGCGCTGGTCGGCTGGCGTTGGTTTATCAAAACGCGGATAGTAGGCGGAAAAATTATTCGCCATCATCAAGTAAGTTTTATAGCCTTTGGAAATCAACAGCCAGTACAACGGCTCGAAGGGATGGCGCAACTTCTCTTTGAAGAGAAAACGTAAAAAGGTTTTGCCCAAAAGGCGCTGCCCCCAATATTGTTTATCCACCACGGTGTCGCCGCTGAAAATGCCGCGAATGGTTTTCTCGCCACAGGGGAGGCGCAAACACAAGAGCGTCGAAAACCCTTGAATTTGCGCGTGATTTTTATCAATCAACAAGATCACGTCGCTTTTTTTCGCGAGGTCTGTGAGGAATTGCTCACGGCTCACGTTGTCGTAATAGGCCTGCATCAGTTGCAACATTCGCGCTTTGTCTTCATACGAAAGCTCGGCCACCGACACAACTTTCGCCGTCAATCTGGACGCCGGGCGCGACGGAGTTGGCATAGATTTTTCAATCGTCATTTTGCTTCACGCTCCAGATAAGCTGATGCCCGGACGTTTGCACTCCGTGTCAAAGCTGGATTCGCGCCTTGGCTTGCCTCTTGATTAACACGCTTTTCATCTTCTTCAAGAGGCAAGCCCCACGCCATTGTCGCTTGGTTTTCCGTGTGTTCAATGAAGCGAATAATCGGCGCATCGGCTTTGATCGGCGTGCGAAAATTGAATTTGATGGTCTTGAAAATGCGCGTGTCGCCTTTGGCAAAATACGCCCCAACCAATCGCGTCAACCACAACAGCACGCGGCTCCAAGCTTTGCCCAGCCCGCCCCGCCGCCGGCGCGTCAATAAAATCGTCTGCCCGATGGAGTGGCCTTCTGCGGTCGGACGCAAGGCAAACATAAGGTGAAAGTGCAGGAAATCCGGGCCTATCGTCACCGTGCCGGTGCTGGCGAAAAAATAACAGAGCGTATAAGTCAGCGCCGCTTTGTAGAAGCGCCCAAGAAATTTGGTCAGCAGGGACGTGCGCGGAATTTGCGTCGTGTTCGTAAACTTGATGCAGTGATCGTTGATGACGGTCGGCTCCAATTGCAGAGCGACCGGCAGATGATGCACCGAATTGAAGTGCTGCGCGTCAATCGCATTAATCATCATCACATGCGGATGACACGCTTTGACAAAGCGATTTGCCAACCGCGATTCGCATTCTTCATGTTCGAGTTCCGGCACAAACGGCAAGGGTTGCGGCATCCCGCGTCCCGCCCAAATCCAGATCAAGCCGAACTTTTCTTCAACCGGCCAACGGCGAAGCGGCGGCACAACGGCGGTGTTGGCTTGACAGGGAATTTCTATGCACTTGCCCTGCGCGTCGTACTTCCAATAATGAAACCGGCAACGAATCGCGTTGCCCTCGACGTTGCCTTCTGCCAAGTGCGCGCCCATGTGCGGGCAGTAGGCATCAAGCGCCACAACCTGTAAATCTTCGCCACGATAAATCGCCAATTCTCTGCCGAAAAAATTGAACGGCTTGACCTGGCCGCGCTTGAGCGCCGATGACGGCATCGCCCAATACCAGCCTGCGATAATGTTGTCGGCACGATTGAAAACCTGCGTGTCGGTTAGCGACCTCATGATGTCCTGTTTGTAGCGTTTGTTGTCTGCCCGTTGGCTTCCGATTATACGAGCCTTGCGCGACTCCTCACAACCGAAAAATCTCCGAAATATTTTTGCTTTTGGCTTTTGCCTTTTGCCTTCTTAACCGGCGGGTATGCTATCATCCCAACAACCGGTGGAATCTGCCCGTAGATCAAATCAGCGGTGGGGAAACTATGGCGCACGGCAGAAAATTCAGCAAATCCAAACGCTCTCCTGATAGCGAACGCTACTTATTCGAGCAGAAATTAATGAGCCGCTATTCGCGCTCCTTGGATCGCACCGACGTACTCAACCTGATCAAAGGCGGCGAAGATACGCATCTGGAATTCAAGCTTCGTCTGGTCAATACTGAAAAAGTTACCGCTGAAATTGTTGCTCTGGCCAACTCCGGCGGCGGCGCAATTATGTTCGGCGTCAACGACCAGCGCCGCATCGAAGGCTTGGACGACCCTGAACAAGTCGAAGAACAGTTGCTCGAAATTTGCCGCCAGCAAATCAAACCGGCGTTGTTGCCGCGTCTCGATAAAGTCTATTTCGACAACGGCGCACGCATCGTAGTGATGCAGGTGGATGACCGTCGCGCGCCGCATCGCACCCCCGACAATCGCTATTTCATACGCATAGGTTCGACCAAACGCGAAGCCGACGGCAATGAAATCGCCGCCCTGTTTGCGCGTTCCCGCGTTGCCGCGTTTGAAGATTTGCCGTTGTTGAGCGCACGCATTGAAGAGGTTGACGAAGCGCTGGTGTGGACTTATGTGCGCGAGTTGGAAGGCGAAAGTTTCCGCGAGCCTGCCGGATTTCCTACGCCACAGGCGATGCGCGATTTGCGTTTGGCGACCGATTGCGGCGCGATGATTGTGCCAACCCTGGCGGGTTTTTTATTATTCGGGCGTAGCCCCGAAGTGCAGAAAGTAATTCCCCAAAGCCGCGTCGTGATGATTCGCTATTCGGGCATCAACGTCGCTTCGCCGGTCGTCGAACAGGCCGAAATCAACGGCAACCTGACAGCAATTTATGACAAAGCCATCGCGTTTTTGCAGCGCTATGTTGATCTGCGTGAAACCCGTCCGCCGCGCAACGCGACACCAAACGGGCTACAGGAGCCAATTCCAGCCCGCGCCAATTATTCCTGCGGCGCAGTAACCGAGGCCTTGACCAATCTGTTAACGCATCGCGATTATTCCCTCGTCGGCTTGCCGTCGCGCCTGCTGGTCTTTGATGACCGCCTGGAATTCATCAACGCCATGCGTACCAATGGCACGACGCGCAAATCCGTAGAGTACGGCGCGATCTTGCAGGAGAACCCGCGTTTGCATCGCATCTTCACGCGCAGCGAATACGGTTGCCAGTCGTGGCTTCACGGCCTTCCGGCGCTGCGCCGCGCCCAACTCGCTTTTGCCAAACGCGAGCCGCGCATTTCATTATTGAATGATGAATTTCACTTAGAGCTTGGCGGCGTTTGATGCTCGGTGTTGCGCCAAAATTCTTTCGCCGCGAAGAACACAAAGCACACGAAGAGAGGTGGTGAAATCCAGTGTCCTTCGTGTCTTTATGGCGAAGTTGATTTCCTCTTCTCATGAAAATTTTTGTACTTGCCATTGCCCTTGCCGCTTTGTGGTTTGTCGCTTGTCATCAGGCAAGCCCAGACACCAACGCGCCGGTCGAATCTCGTGCGCCGAATCAAAACCGGATTGCCCCTTGTGTGAATTTGAACACGGCGAGCGCCGAACAGTTACAAGCGCTGCCGGAAATTGGCGAGGTGATGGCGCAAAAAATTATTGCCTACAGGAACCGACACGGCGGCTTTCGTCGTCCGCAAGAGTTAATCATCCTGGACGGCTTCAGCGAAAAAAAGTATCGCGCTCTGGCCGACCTCGTGTGTGTCGAATGAGAGCGCGAGGCTTGGGTAATGACATTCAATTTTTCTTTGCCAAGTCTTTGACAGGCAATTGAGGGAAGTTGACGGGCGGGTTTATCACGATGATTTGCCCAACATTTCGGGAATTACCCGGCACGCAACCGCTCGCTCCTCCTCCTGTCATAGGGATCAGCATTGCGCCGGGAAAAAGGACGTAAACTATACCTTTCTTCACTGCCAACATCGAATCTGGCACCACCTCAATTCCTTGCGCCTGATGTTTCGTTTGATTTTGCTGAGACCAGAATGCTGCAAGGCGAAGCCGCAATTGTTCAGGGTCAAGAAAATTTGGCTTGGGCAGTGTTTGATTTTTGGTTGATGAAGAAACGGTTTGCTCGTTTACCTGCGCTGGAGTCGCAGTTGTTTGGACAGACGGTTGTTGAGCAAAACCTGCAAGCCAACAGCCGGTGACGATAAAAACTACTCCGATCATTCGCATCGCACACCTCGTACTTTCTGAAAAAAATTTTGCATGGCAAGCTGGAACACCCCATCAAACGCCGCAGAACTTCCCTGGTTCAATTCATCGAGCAAGCGCCGGGGCCTCTAGGGTCGCCGCAACTGCCGCAGGCAGCAACCGGCACATCTCTGCGCGATACGGTTTCGCCGTTGGTGGCGGCGAATACCGATAACTGCTTCTCTAAGGTTTTGCTGTTGCACGCCGGACATTCGATGATGGTGGATTGGCGCACCAGCAATTCAAAATTCTTGCCGCAATCGTTGCAGACATATTCAAAGATAGGCATAGGCAATTAACTCCTCGGAAAAATTCTTTTGATGACCGCATTAATCTACTCAATCTTTGCCGCTCGCTCAAGGCCAAGGGAATTGTGGTTTGCCCAAGCCTGCGCTAGATTAAATAATTCTATGAACGAGGCTCAATCAACCCAGTCTCCCGCCGTGCTGGTCGAAGTGAAAAGAGGCGCGATTATTGAATCGCGCCACAGCGGCGCAGTTGTGGCGGTCGAACCCGATGGCCACATCATCGCGCAACTCGGCGATGCCGATTGGCTTACCTCGACGCGCTCGACCATCAAAGCAATTCAAGCTATCCCTGTCATCACGAGCGGCGCAGCGGATCGCTTCCACTTCAGCGCACGCGAATTGGCTCTCGTGTGCGCTTCGCATAGCGGTGAAATCTTTCACACCGAAACCGTTGCTGCGCTGCTCGAACGCTTGGGACTTACCCAAAGCGCTTTGCGTTGTGGCGCGCATCCGCCTTATAACGAAGAGGCAGCGCGGCAATTGCAATGCGAAGGCCGCGCTTTCACCCAACTGCACAACAACTGTTCGGGCAAACACACAGGGATGCTGGCGACCTGTGTGCATAGAGGCTGGTCAACCGATGATTACCTCGCCAGAGCGCATCCCTTGCAACAAGAGATTCTTGCGCGGTTTCGCCAACTTGGCGACCTGCCCGAAGCTTTGCCTATAGCGATTGATGGATGCAGCGCGCCGACTTTCGGGGTGCCGCTTCGAGCGCTTGCTCTGGCCTTCGCCCGGTTAGCCAGTTTCACGGCGTCCGCTACGCAACACCTTGAAACCGGCTCCCAGAGCCAGTTTCAAGGCATCGCCTTTGAGGCAGAGGTGATGCAGGCTGCCAGTCGCCTGGTCAAAGCGATGATGGCTTACCCGGAAATGGTTGGCGGCACGGGACGACTCGACACCGCTTTAATGCGCGCAGCGCGTGGCGCATTGGTGTGCAAAATCGGCGCGGAAGCAACCTATGTCATCGGCGTTTTGCCTTGCGATAAATTTCCCAAAGGCTTGGGCCTTGCCATAAAAATTCACGATGGCGCAGCGCGAGCTTTAGGAACAGTAGTGCTGGAAACTCTGATTCAACTCGGCGTTCTCGATGCCGCGCAACAAGCCGAGTTGCATAATTATCATCGGCCTGTGGTGAGCAATCATCGCGGCTTGACCGTTGGCGAAATCGTTCCGGTTTTCAAAATTGAATCGGAAGTCTGAAGTTCGATGTCTGGCGTCTTGCGTCTGGAGTCCGGTGTCGTGAAGTTGCAGACGGCGTCTCTGCTTTCAGGTTGTCCGACGCCAATAGGCAACAGTTCGTTGAGGAAAGCCGCTGTGGGTTTCGGACACCGGACTCAGGACGATAGACTGCTTCTGCGAGGTTTTATGAATAAAGAAATTCGTGCGCTCTTTCCGGTCACCGAAAATTATATCTACTTCAATCACGCGGCGGTGTCGCCGCTGTCAACCCGTGTGCGCGAGGCCATGCGCTGGCTGGTTGATGACGTGACGCAAAACGGCTCGGTGCATTATTTCGACTGGTGCGACCGCTTTGAAGCCGTGCGCCAAGCGGCGGCGCGACTGGTCAACGCCAAGCCCCATGAAATCGCCTTTATGCAAAATACTTCGGCGGCGCTTTCGGCAATCGCTAACGGCATAGACTGGCGCGCAGGCGATAACGTAGTGGTCTCGAAGGTCGAATTTCCCGCCAACATTTATCCGTGGATGCGTCTGGTCGAAGAGCGCGGCATTGTCATGAAGATGGTCGAGGAACGCGACGGGCGCATTGATGCCGAAGAGGTCATTTCATTGATTGATGAACGCACACGCGCCGTCAGTCTCAGTTGGGTACAATTTTCCAGCGGCTTTCGCGCCGACCTTGCGACCATAGGAAAGTTCTGTCGTCAACGCCAAGTGATTTTTATGATTGATGCGATTCAAGGCTTGGGCGGTTTGCACTTGGATGTGGTGCGGGATTCGGTGGATGCGTTGGCGGCGGACTCGCACAAATATTTGCTGGGGCCGGAAGGCATCGCCTTGTTGTATGTTTCCGAAAATATTTTGGCGCGCATCAAGCCAACGGTCGTCGGCTGGATGTCGGTCAACGATGCCGACAACCATTTGCATTACGATTTGAATTATCGAGAGGGAGCGCTGCGGTTCGAGTGCGGCACTTTGAACAGCGCAGGGGTTTACGGCCTGGGCGCGGCGCTGGAATTATTTTTGGAGGTCGGCGCGGGTAAAATCGAAGCGCATATTTTGAGTTTGAGCGATTACCTGGCGCAGCAATTAACCGCGAAAGGCTATGCGGTTTTCGGTTCAAGAAAAGTCGGCGAGACTTCGGCCATCGTCACCTGCACGCACCCGCAACACCCCGCAAAACCGCTTTATGAATTGCTGCTGGCGCAAAATATTATCACTGCGCCACGCGTCGGCAGGCTGCGAATCGCGCCGCATTTTTACAACACCCACGAAGAGATTGACGCGCTGATCGCAGCCTTGCCAGAGTAATTTTTCGATGATCTTGCAACGCGGGTTGTATTGATGCACAGCCCATTGCTCTACCTTATAGCGTATTTCATTTGCCTACGACTACAATATCTGGTTGAGAGGCAGTCTCCGACTGCTTCTCAACCAATCGCCACCTCTGCAACCCGCTATAAGAAAATGTTTTTGGTTTTTTGCCGATCATCTGGCCTTGATGGTTGATTGGTAGTGCCGCGACGAGGATTTTTGCTGGCAGCCGAAAGCAAAACTGCTATGATTACCAAACCAAACCGGCGGCGGCTTTTGTAGTCGCAAGGTCCGGCTGAACCAATGATTTTTTTTAACGAAAGGATGAAAATTATGTCTATCAGATTAGGCGATACCGCCCCCGATTTTACCGCTGAAACCACCGACGGAGCGATTCATTTTCACGACTGGCTTGGCGACAGTTGGGGAGTTCTGTTTTCACACCCGAAAGATTTTACCCCGGTATGCACGACGGAATTGGGCGCGGCGGCGCGCTTGAAACCGGAATTCGATAAACGCAACGTCAAGGTTATTGGCTTGAGTGTTGACCCGGTGGATTCGCACAAAGCTTGGGCCGGCGACATCGCCGAGACGCAAGGCACGGCGTTGAATTTTCCGGTGATAGCCGACGCCGACCGCAAAGTTTCCGACCTCTACGATATGATTCACCCGAATGCCAACGACACCTTCACGGTGCGTTCGGTCTATGTCATCGGGCCGGACAAAAAAGTGAAATTGATGATTACCTATCCGGCCAGCACCGGGCGCAACTTTGACGAGATTCTGCGCGTCATTGACTCGCTGCAATTGACTGCCAATTACAGCGTCGCAACGCCGGTGAACTGGAAGGAAGGCGACGATGTGATCATCGTTCCGGCGCTCTCGGATGAAGATGCGAAAGCGAAATTCCCGAAAGGCTGGAAAACTCTCAAGCCATATCTGCGCGTCACTCCGCAACCCAACAAAGAGTAAGCAAACGGCGGCGAAACCCTATAGAATGAGCGCCGTTTAGAGGCGGTCTTTGATCGCGCCTTCCGGTGGTCAGAGACCGCCTCTAAACGGCGCTCATTTTATTTTGCCGAGCAGCTGGTAAATCCACACCAGTGCCGTATTCATTAACTTTTCGCCTGCGCCGATTTCGACCGGTGACACAGCATTGTCTGCGCCGTAGCCGCCTTCGGCTACCGCTTCGATGGTCGGAAAGTATTGATGATAACCGTTGGCGTAACCGAAAAAGAAAAGCTGTTTGAGGCGCGTCCGCTCTTTGAGGCGTATGGCATGATTGCTGAAGAATTCGCCCGACGCGCCTACCAAAGCAATCTCTTGATTCAACAACGCCACCGTCAAACGCGGACGAATCCCGTCTTGATATTCATCGGCAAAATTCGGAATCAATTCCGCGAAGAAGGCTTTTTGATAGGCCGCCATCACTAGAGGATTTTTGAAATCCACGCGCGAAGAAAACGTGAAGCGCTCTTCTTTGACTGCGAGCGAAGGCTTGGCGACGACTTCGGTTTTCAGCGATGCGGCGAGTTTCACCACTTCGCGTCCGAGCGCTTGGCCGAACGCTTGATAGCCTTTGTTTTCGCCTTCATTAACTGATTGATCGCCCGACGCACCCTGCATGAAAATGGTCGTCGCGTTCATCTCTTTTTCGACAGCCGCTTTCATAGCGCCAACGTAATCGGCGGAAAACTTCAAAGTTAAAGCCGGTATGGTCGTCGGGTGCGCGGCGAAGTTGACAAGAATCGCCAGCGGTTTGCCATTCATATCGTCAAAACGCATCACCGCTAAATCTTTATCGGAAGGTTTCGGCTCAAGCTTCGTATGACGATTGCGATTGAAGCCTTCGAGTTTCACTGCGCCGGTCGCCATCTTTGCCGCTACAAGTTTGGCGTTGGCTTCCAACACCGCCGCTACGATGCCGTCTTCCATCTGTGTGTAGTAACGCAGCGACGCAGCGAAGCGGCCTTTGCCTTTACCTGCTTCATCGCTCAATTCCACAACCGGCGTGTGATGCGAATGCGAACCGGCGATGAACGAATAATCAATACCGGCTTCGGCCTTGAGGCGTTGGCGAATGATTTGCAAAGAGCGTTCAGCCGGGGCGCGTCCCATATCCATGCCGACGATGGCGAGTTTTTTCTCGCCCACCTGCAAGACCAAAGCGACTGCATATAACCGGTCGAGCGTGCCTTGCGACAACATATCGTGACGCACCCCGTAGCCCCACATCGGCACAGGCTCTTGCGGCGTGATGTCGCGGCGGCCTGTGCCAACTTTGAAAACGCCTTGCGCCCGCGCTTGAACATTAGCGGCAAAAAATACCAGCAAGCACACGGCGACGAGATTGAGGAGGATGCGAATTCGTATTGATTTCATTGATGATTTCCACACGCGAAGAAGATTTAAACCGACAACGGTGAGCAATTGAATTGGTCTTTGCTCAGATTGATTTTTATCACTCAGCCGGACTTTCAAAATTCGTCGTCAGTTTCGGGCTGTATGTCTTGCGCCACCAAATCGCGCCATACCTGAAAGATGGCCGGCTCGACGCCTGCCGCTTTCAAGCGCTCCGTAACCAATCCCGTTTCATTTTTCAAATCAGGAAAAGCCAGCAGCAACATAGCAAGGTCACGCCAATCAGTTCCGGCTTTCGGTTTGCCGCGCCTTTGATGAAAAGCGATCACTTTACCGGCAATCAAATCTGCCGGAGCAATGACCAAAACCTCTTCTATGCGTCGCGTGGAGGGCAAGGCTGCCACTGGTCTGAGGTCAATCAAATGGCGATTGCCGGATTTCTGCACCTGATATAAGCTCGACTTTGTACAATTTCAAATTGAACCACACCAATCAAGCGCTGACGTTGCGGTTTGCGCTTGGAATGATTGAACCTCACCTCAACAATCTGAGGGGCAATAATTCTAGGTGCTGAAAAAGCCAATGAAATCGGGCTGCTGCGCCGCTGAAAAATCTAGCAACTGCGAGCCGAGGCAGTTAGGCAATTCGTCTGAATCCCCCAACGGAGAGCCGAGGCGGTTTGGCCATTCATCTGAATCCCCCCAACGGAGAGCCGAAGCGGTTTGGCCATTCGCCTGAATCCCCCCAACGGCAGTTGGGGGATGCTTAAAGTCCAGCCTACACACCCAGCAAGCACAGTTTTTTTGCAATCCCCCCAACGGCAGTTGGGGGATGCTTAAAGTCCAGCCTTGAGCCTCGGGCAAGGTTGGACTTTAAGCATCCCCCAACTGCCGTTGGGGGGATTCGTTTCTCGTTGGCAGCGTTTTGTAGGCTGAACTTTAACTATCCCCCAACTGCCGTCGGGGGGATTAGTTGAGGCTGCACGGCGTTGCGTAGGTTGGGCTTTAACCATCCCCCGATTGCCATCGGGGGGATTGGCAAGCTCGGTTCGCCTCTGAAAAATGTACAAAGTCGAGATAAGCGATACCCACGCCCTTCTCCAATTTCTCTGATCCGCACGGCGATATGAAATTTATGATTGAGATGGTCGCGTAATTCTGCCGCCAACTCCGGCGCTCGTGTTGACAGCAAATCTATACCTTGAGCCATACGCGGTGCATCAACATAAGCGTTGACCGCTTGCGCGCCAAACACTGCGGCATCATCGCGTCCGCGCAAAAATTCCAACACCGCGTTGTGAATAGTGGCTAAGGGCAGAGGCTCGCGCATGGCAAACTCCCGAAATGTTAAAGCGCCCGCATTGAACATAAATGAATTTCACCTCCGGGCAATCATACTGCATCACTTATCGTTTAGAAGGGGACTCTGACCGCGAGTCCGGGCGGTCAGAGTCCCCTTCTAAACGGAGCGAGATTTTTTGCTGTTGCGCTTATTCATCAACCCAATCCGCCCTCATCTGGTCATTGCGGCTAAGGGTCGCTTGTTGTCCATCGGCACAATCGGCAACAGCGCCCGCGACGCATAAGCGCGGCTGTGATGAATGGTGTTGGTCGCTACGCGGGTTTCGCTATCGGCGCGCAGCGGCTTGCCGGTATTGGGATTTGGGTCAAAGCGCGGGTCGTTTGAACTGCTGATGTGAATGGCCAGGCGATGACCTTTGTTGAAAATCAAGCTGGTGTTCCAGAGGTCTATGGTGATTTTATAAACCTCACCCTTTTTCATGAAAACTTCTTTGTTAAAGCCTTCGCGGAAGCGCACACGGAAGGCCGAATCCAAGACCAGACGCTCGGTTCCGTCCGGGTACACATCAACCAGCTTGGCCATGAAATCGGTATCGGGGGCGTCCGATTCGACGAACAATTCGACGCTCACTTTACCCGTCACTTCAAGCGGCGCGCTCAAGACCGGCGTTTGATACTTCAACACATCTTTGCGGTCGCCAATGGCGCGTTGATCCATAGGCCCTTTTTTAATGTTGAGATTTGCGCCGCCAATCGTCGGCACCGGATTCTTCGGATCGTATTGATAGGTGTCGCTGCTGTTCGCCTCTGGTGGTTGCGCCGTAGCAAGGCCGCCATTAGCGCTCAAGTAGTAAGAAGTGATTTTTGCTGGCGGCGGCCAACTGGCGGCGGTGCGCCATTCATTGCCCGGCGCTTTCGCATCGGTCACATCGCCCATCACATAATAGCGAACCGGCGGCTCGTTCATGATGCCGTTTTGCTGGCCTTTCAACCAATATTCAAACCAGCGAATCGCCAGGTCGGTGGACAGTTTGCCGCCGAATATTCCGACGCTGGAGTTGGCCGGATATTTCACCTCTTCGACTTGCCCGTGCGCCCACGGCCCTAAGATTAATTTCTGATTGCCTGCCGCGCCCTTCGCGCCATTCTTTTGCAGGCCGAGGAAGTTTTGAATATTGCCTTCGGAAAAAATGTCGTACCAGCCGCCGTAGTTGTACATGGGTATGTGAATCTGTTGCCAATGTTTCGACATTTCGTTCGAGTCATACGCGCCGTCATAAACAGCGTGTTTGAAAGTCTCCAGCAAAACATCTACTGCGCCTTGGCGTTTGAGCCAGATTTCATTCAACTCTTTGCGAAACACGCCGCCCATAAACGCCGATTGATGATAGATGCTCGACCGCGCCACCATCACAAAAGCGGCGGTCAAGTGCGGCGGGTTTTCCATAGCGGCAAGGTTCGCGGCTATGCCCATAGCCGACGCCCCGTACATACCGATTTTGCCGGTTGACCAACTCTGTTTGGCCAACCATTCAACGGTGTCGAAACCATCCTGCGGGTCTTCGACAAAGGGATGATAGACGCCCTCGCTCTTGCCTTTGCCGCGTGAATCCTGCACCACATAAGCGAATCCGGCTTTATTCCATGCGGCGACGCCTTGACTGAACGAGTCCTTGCCATAAGGGGTGCGCTGCAAGACGACAGGGAAGGGGCCGCTGCCTTGCGGCAAAAAAATATTGGTAGCGAGTTTGACACCATCACGCATCGGCACCATCTGTTCAAGCTTGGCGCTAACCGGCAAGCCGGTCGGCGCGGTCGCCGGTTGTTGTCCCTGCGCGATGCCGTGCGAAGGCGCAACGAGCAACGAGAGAAAACTGAAAACGGCAATGAAGAGTAGCGTATATCGGAGTTTTTTCATGGATGACCTCGCGGATGTTTCAAATTCATTCTGCCGATGTCGGCGGATATTTCATTGCGATATAGAAAACAGTCCGTGAATTAAATATGAAAAGCCTACAGCAATACTTGGATCGAAAACGCCTGCATCCGTGTGTTGCGTAGCGACGTTATGAATTTAGCCCAGTCTTTTAAGACTGGACTAACGATGAACCCATTGATTTCGCGTCAGCGACGATTGAATCAATGATTATAGCCACGGCGCGCTGTTGAGTGTACTCAGATGATGAGGTAAATTCAAATCGGCTTTTATTTTCTATCTGGCAAGCAAACGATATGAAGTTTCCTTCACCGCCTGTCCAAGACCCGAGTTCATTATCCGACACCTCGCGCCGCGAGTTTCTGGCGCGCCTTGCCGCCTTGCCTGCGGGGCTGGCCTTTTCGCTTAAATCTTTGGGCGCTAATCCGAAATCCGCAATCGGCAATCCGCAAGCGCTGCTCTTGGCGCAGCAGCCGCCAGTGGCCATGGCGAACGCGCCGCACTCGCGCGCTTTTTTGTTTGCCGCACTCAACAGTTGGATGACGCCTACGGCGGAATTTTTTGTGCGTTCGCATTTCGGCATACCGAAAATCGAAGCGTCGCGCTGGACTCTGGAAATTACCGGCGCAGTCGAACGCCCACGCCGCTTTACGCTGGAAGAAATTTTGCGCCTCCCATCTCAACAACAAATCGCTACGCTCGAATGCTCAGGCAATCCCGTAGGCTGGGGCGGCGTCTCGAATGCGCGCTGGACGGGTGTCAGATTGGGCGCATTGCTCGAAGCTTGTGGCCTGCGCTCGGATGCCATCGAAATCATACTCACGGGCGCAGACGGTGGCGCGGAACTTGAAGCCGGTGGCATCAATGTGCCTGCTTATGCACGTAGCATCCCGATAAAAAAAGCGCTCGAGCAAAATACCTTGCTTGCCTTCAAGATGAATGACGAATTACTTCCGGCAATTCACGGCGGCCCTTTGCGTGCCTTGATTCCAGGCTTTTATGCAATGGATTCGGTGAAGTGGTTGAAGCGAATCGTCGTCAGCCGCGAAGTCTTCAAAGGTTTTTATCACACCGAACGCTACTATGAAGCGCGGCGCATCAACGGCCAAATCTTTCGCAACGAACTTCACGAAATGCGTATCAAGTCGCAAATCGCCCGCCCCACGAATCAACAAACGCTGGCGCTTGCGCCCGTGCAAATCGTCGGCGCGGCATGGACAAACGGCGATGCCGAAATCAACAAAGTCGAATTGAGTTTCAATCGCGGCAGAAGCTGGGTTGAAGCACAACTTGGAGAAGATCACGCGCCGTTCGCTTGGCGTTTGTGGTCTTTCGAGTGGACGCCGACGATGGCAGGCGTTTATGAAATCACCGCTCGCGCCCGTGATACGCAAGGCCGCGAACAACCCACCGAACGCGACTCGACGCTCATCACTCCTTACGCCAATAACCATGCAGACCGCCACCTCGTTGAGGTAAAATAATTCCGCCAGCCTGAATTTCACCGTGGACGTGTGGTTTGAAAATCTCGCCGAAGGCTGAGTCGTAGGCGATTCCAAGGTGAATTCCCAGCAAATGCGGCGGATGGTGCAGAGGTTCGCGGGTCATCCGTTTTCATGCGCTGCATCCGTTGCAAGCCGCTGGGAATTTACACTGCGCCGCAGACCCCTTCGCCTACGCCGTGTGCCGGAAACCCGCGTCAAAATGTTCAAACACCATGAAACCAATTTTCCTGTTTACCATCTTTTTTCTCTTCTTGCCGCTGACAATTTTCGGCCATCAATCCGCAGCATTCGCCGCAGGCCAGGTCATCGAAAACGTCACCTGCAAAGCCGACGCCAGTGTAAGCTATGCGCTGTATCTGCCTTCGCATTATACGGCGCAAAAAAAATGGCCGATCCTCTACGGCTTTGACCCCGGCGCACGCGGCTTGTTGCCGGTGCAGCACTTCAAAGAGGCGGCTGAACAATACGGTTACATCGTCATCGGCTCGAACGATTCGCGCAACGGCCCCGGCGTCAACTTGAATAAAATCGTTTCGACATTGTGGAACGACACGCACGAACGCTTTGCCATAGACAACCACCGCGTTTACACGACAGGTTTTTCCGGCGGCGCACGCGTTGCCTCTGCGGTTGCCTACAGTTTGCAGGGCATCGCCGGAGTGATTGCCTGCGGCGCGGGCTTTCATCAAAACATCGCGCCGTCGAAAACTCTTCCCTTCGCTTTTTTTGCCACCATCGGCAGCGAAGATTTTAATATGCCGGAACTCCGCACCCTCGACCGCGCCTTGGACGATTTCAATATCCCGCATCGCCTCGTGATTTTTGATGGCGATCATCGTTGGGCCTCAAGCGCCTTGTGCGTAGAGGCCATAGAGTGGATGGAATTGCAGGCGATGAAAAATGCCAGAGCGCCCAAAAACGAATTGTTGATTGATGACTTGTTGAAGAAGAGAAGGGCGCAGGCGAAAGCGTTGCAAGCGGCGCAGCAGTGGTATCAAGCTTATGCGATTTATGCGGAGATAGCGGCGGATTTCAAAGGCTTGCGCGAGGTCACGGAGTTTGAAAATCAGGCGCAGCAGTTGCGCGACAACAAGGCGGTCAAAGCTGCCTTCAAACAACAGCGCGACGAAGATCAGCAGCAGATGAAAATCATCCGCGAGTTGTTGACCCTGAAAGAAGCGCTCAAAGAGGTGGACAATCGCGCCGTCACCTTGTCGCAACTGAAAAGCTCGATTGCCATTTTGAAAAAGCAGGCCGATGGCAAAGAAAATTCCAGCGAGCGCTTGGTGACGCGGCGGGCGCTCTCTACCTTTTTCGCCAATTGTTTCGAGGGCGCGCAAGCGCTGATGTTCGAGAAAAATTATCACGCAGCGGCGACCAATCTGGAACTCGCGGCGCTGGTCAGAGCCGACGGCGGTGGAATTTTTTTCTCTCTGGCTCGCGCCTATGCGTTGAACGGCGATCAGCGAAAAGCTCTCGAAGCTTTGAAAACCGCCGTTGCCAAAGGCTTCTCGGATGCGGCAATGATTGAGAAGAACGAGGCCTTCAACGGGCTGCGCGACGATGCGGAGTTTCACAAAATCGTTGACGGTTTGAAGAAGAAACCCTGATGGATTGCTCATTCATCAGGGTTTCGATAGTCGTTTGTGAATCAGTTTATCAATGCGACCAGGGCTTGGGCTGGCGCTCCCAACGATGACCGCGCAATTTTTCATGCAGCGCTTGCGGCAGCGGCCCGGCGTCGCTGGTTGCTATGTTTTGGTCAACGTGATGCACTTTTCTCATGCCCGGAATGATGGTGCTGACCGCAGGGTTATTCAGAATAAACCGCAGCGCCATTTCCGCCATCGTCATGCCTTGCGGAATCAGTGGACGCAAAGCTTCGGCGCGTTCGACGCTGGGAATCAAATTGTCCGGCACGAAATAGAGATTGCGCCAATCGCCTTCCGGCCAACGACTCTCTGTGGTCAAGGTTCCGGTCAACGTCCCTTCATCGAAAGGCACACGCGCAATCACCGCGACCTTCATCTCTTCGCAGACCGGAAACAATTCGTCTTCGGGGTTCTGGTCAAAGATGTTGTAGATGACTTGCACGGCGTCTATCAAACCGCTGCGAACCGTCTGCACGCCGTTCCAAGGTTCCCAGCGATTGATGCTGATGCCGGTGGCTTGAATCAAACCCTGGCGGCGCAACTCGTCCAACTTTTTTGCCCAACGGTCATCGGCCAGCCAATGGTCTTCCCATACGTGAAATTGCATGAGGTCAAAGCTTTCTAGGTTGGCATTTTTCAAACTGCTGTGTACATATTCTTCAATGTAATCGGGCGGGAAAGCCTCATCGAGAGTGAAGTCGCGGCGGCTTGGCCACTGACGATTTTTCGGCGGAATCTTGGTGGCCGCGTAAAGTTTTTTATCGGGGTTGGCGCGAATAATCTGGCCTAATAGATTTTCGCTGCGGCCTTCACCATAGGCCCACGCGGTGTCGAAAAAATTGCAGCCCAAATCAACAGCGCGTTGCAGCGCTTGCAAAGTCTGTTCATCGTCCGAGCCAGTCCACCCGGCCACGCCCCACATCCCGTAACCGATTTCGCTGACCTGCCAATTGGTTCTGCCAAAGGTTCTGTATTTCATTTGCGATTGTCCTTACCTATTGAATTTCCATGACTGTTTGATGGACTGTTGATTATACAAATTTCTTTTCCCTTTTGACCAAAGCGATACGCCAGACAGCAGTATCCACACAATGCGGTTGCGAAGTGAATTGTCTTATGGTTTACGCGCCGGAGGCGCATAGGAAATTCGCCAGTGCTACAGGCACTGGAAAGCGTCAAGGGCTTGAGAGCCGCGCTCTGAAGAAGCGCCGGAAAGCCTACTACAGAAAATCTCCTGCGCCCATTCAGGGTGCGAAAAATTTGCCGGATTTGATTCCAGTGCCTGTAGCACGGGTGAATTTCCTGCCCCCCTTCGGGGCAAAGACGCCTGAGCCGTTGCGCGACAGAGAGTATTTAATGCGCGAGTCGCTGCCATCCTCCGGGGCAAAGATGATTGAGCCGTTGCAGACAAAAAGCCGAGCGTCGCGGGCATCCGGTGCGGCGCTCGGCTGTGAAGACCATTGCTTGACCACGGCTCAGGGCAAATCAATGAGGATGATTTCGCTCTGCTGGTCGGCCTGAAAATCAAGTTGCGCGGTCGCGGTAATGCGCCCCTGATCGCCTTTGCTGAAGCGCTCGTCGTTGACCGTTATCGCGCCGTCAATGACATACAAAAAGGCTCTGCGCTTCGCGCCAAGTTGGTGCGACAGTTTATCCTGTGGGCGAATTCTGGCGACGTAAAATGTCACGTCCTGATGGATGGTCAGAGCCTTACCGATGCCTTGTCCAGAAGCAATCGGCAACAACACGCCGGTGCGGTCTTCATTGGTGAAGCGTTGCTGCTCGTAAGACGGCTGCAGCCCGGTCTGGTTCGGCAACACCCACATCTGCATCAGGTGCACCGGCGTGTCCTTCGATTGATTGTATTCGGAATGACGTATGCCGGAACCCGCCGTCATGCGTTGCACTTCGCCAGCGGCAATCTGGCCTTCGCCGCCGGTGCTGTCTTTGTGAGTCAAAGCGCCGTCCAGCACATAGGTGACGATCTCCATATCCTTGTGGCCGTGCATACCGAAGCCGGACTCGGCTTGAATTACATCGTCATTGAAGACGCGCAGAGCGCCGAACGCGACATTGTGCGGGTCATAATAATAATCGAAACTGAACAGCCAATAAGTGGAAAGCCAGCCATTATCGGCGTGGAATCGGTCACTTGCTTTTATCGTCTGAATCATAATTTTGCGCCTCCTTTATCAGAAAAACGTCAAACAGTTGACTGTCAATCAGTTGACAGTTTAGGTAAAAATTTTGGTAGAGCGAAAACAGTAAGGCTACAGTAGGTACGATTGAACCTGTTGAGTCGCTGCGTAGGCGCGACCTGTCTATAGAGATTGACTACGAGAATTTCTCTAGCTGCGTAGTCGCGACATTTGCTGGTATTGCAAGCAGGGGTCGCGCTTACGCAGCTAAGGAATTTATTCTTTGCTACCTTCTATAGACAAGTCGCGCCTACGCAGCGAAACCGGCGCAGTTGGCCGCCGGTCGAGCCTTACGGTGTTCGCATTACCAAAATTTTTAAGCGACAGCTATTCGTGCAATAGTTTGCCGAGCATTTCCGCAAGCGCCTTCTGCTCCGTTTTGCTCAAGGGTTTCAACACTGCTTCAGCAAACCCTAAAACTTCGGCGGCGGTGTCCTGTAAAAATTTGCTGCCCTTGTCGGTGATGTCTATTAATTTTTTGCGGCGGTCGCCGCACGCCAAGCGCTTCACCAAGTGGCGTTGTTCGAGCAGGTCTATCAATTTGGTGACATTAGCGCGGGTCGAAAGCATACGGCGACCGATTTCGGCTTGCGACAGCGGTTCGCTGGCACCGTTGAGGATTCGCAGCACGTTGTAATGATTGTCCATCAACTGCCAGCGGCTGAAGCGTTCGTCCGAATCGCGCCACAGTTTATCGCCGACGCGCATCAAGCGGATGAGAGTGCGTTCCGCATCGCTTGCTGGTATTTTCGCTTTCAGTTTTTTCACAGGAGGATTCTAATGGTTTCCCGGTTGATTGTCAACCAGTGAACGATTTTCCAATCCCCCGAAGGGAAAACTAGACCCACAGAGCTTGATGCAGTTGAGCGGCGGTCAGAGATCACCAGAAAGCTAATGGCATGAAGTTCAGGCTGAAAGTGCGATTTTCCCGGTCCGCAGAGATTCGCAATCAGGCATACAGGGAGGTTTGCGCTCCCCGTTATAGCGGCTTGCAGAGGTGTGCGATTGGTTGAGAGGCGGTCTGTGACCGCCGTGCGGCGGTCACAGACCGCCTCTCAACGAGGTGTTGTGGGTCGCAGGCAAATGAAATTCGCTATAAGGATTTCTCCTTCACAGAATGCCCTTGCGGCGGCAAGAAAAAAACGCACGCGGCGAAGATAGACATTACGCCGCGTGCGTTCCGATTCGATAGATTCAAGCTGTCGTTGAATCAGGCATTATAGACGTGGGTGCTGGATACCTTATCCCACAAGCCCTGTTTTTCCTGATCCCACAACGGCCACAGCAACAGGATGGCGCATATACCTCCCAGTGCGCCTTTGACTAATTCGCGCAAAAAGGCTTTGCCGAATCCCACTGGTTGCCCCTGTGGATCGAGGACTCTAATTTTCATCCAGCGTTTGCCCAGCGTTGCACCATCGCGCCCTAACAGATAGACGTTGTAAAGCATGACGCCGAGATAGCCAAGAAAAATGAGTCCGTAGCCCAGACCGGCAATGCCCAAACCTGCGCCCGCCGCCTCATCGCTGATACGACCATGTGCATCTGCCTGAGATGCCATTGATCCGATTCCGATGAAAATCAGAATGACGCCTGGTATCGTACCCAAACTCACGATCAGACCATCGAGCAATGCCGCGACAAAGCGTTTGCCAATATCGGCATACTGCGCCGGTGCGCCATAGCCGCCCTGTTGTTGGGGGGGCGGAAAGCCGCCTCCAGGTTGATAACCTCCGGGTGGCGGATAGCCTCCGCCGGGTTGATTGCCTCCATAAGACATAGCGATTCCTCCTTAAAGTTTCTTTCTAAAAAATTGCCACCTGATCCCGGATGAAAATATTACTGCCACTGACTATGGAATGCCGCGCAGTATAACACCGCTTATCGGGTATAGCAATTTTCTATGGGTTTCTCGCCGAGGCTTTTTTGCGTCACCACTACGCGGCCTTTTTTAATCACCGTCAAGGCGTGATTGATGCCGAAAAAATAAGGGATTTGCCGATAATCCGCACAATCAAAAATCACCACATCGGCCTGCTTGCCGCTTTCTAGCGACCCCAACCGTGCGCCGCGATTGAGGCTGTAGGCGGCATTGATGGTCGCGGCGGTGAGGGCTTCGGCGGGAGTCATCTGCATCTGCGTGCAGGCGATGGAGAGCGCCATCTGCATGGATGGCGTGGGCGAACTGCCGGGGTTGAAATCGGTCGCCAGTGCCACGCCGACGCCAGCTTCGATCAAGCGACGGGCCGGCGCATATTTGGTTAAGCCAAGATTGAACACCGCGCCGGGCAATAAAACGGCGATGACCTTGGCCCGCTGCAAAGCCGCTATGCCGGCTTCGTCAATCCATTCGATGTGGTCTGCAGTGGTCGCCTGAAGTTCTGCCGCGAGTTGACTGCCACCGCCCAAGCTCAACTGATCGGCATGAAAACGCAGGCCGAAACCGAGTTCTTTGGCCGCCTTCAAAATGCGCCGCGACTCTTGCACATTGAAGACGTGCGCTTCGCAAAACACATCGCAAAATTCAGCCAGATGTTCATTGGCCACACGCGGCAACATCTCGCTAATTACTAAATCAATATAAGCGGTGCGCGCTTGGCCGGCGTCATCGCTGCGGCGGTATTCGTCAGGGATTTCGTGCGCCCCTAAAAAAGTCGGCACCAGTTCGAGCGGCGTGTCGCGGTTCAAGCTTTGAATGACGCGGAGGATTTTCAATTCGTCATCCAGCGTCAAGCCGTAACCGCTCTTGGCTTCAATGGTGGTGGTGCCGTGTTCCAACAACCAGCGCACACGCGGCAGCGCCATATCGAACAACTCCGCGGCGCTGGCGGCGCGAGTTTTGCGGACGGTCGAGCGTATGCCGCCGCCACGAGCGGCAATCTCCTGATAAGTGAAACCGGCGGCGCGCATCTCGTATTCGTCTTCGCGAGTGCCGGCAAAGACCGCATGAGTGTGCGCGTCAACAAACCCCGGCATCACCACACGGTTGGCGGCGTCGAGGGTTTGGCACTGCGAAGCGGCTTGCGCGGCAACCTCAGAAGTGGCTCCTGTAGCGACTATCAAGCCATCGCGTATCAAGACCGCGCTGTTTTCCAAGATGGCAAGGTCGCGCATTTCTGCGCCCACGCGAGGCCGCGCCGCGCCCTTGAGCGTGACCAGTTGCGAAGCGTTGAGGATGAGAAGTTCGTCCGTCATGATAAAGAGAAACATGCGTGGCGTGAAGTTCGCGCTCACAGATGATAATCACGAGTGGGAAAAAAGCAAATGCGGAAAAGGGCAAGAGCAACAAGCTTGCCACCTCGGTAAGGCTTGTGGATGAAATAACCTGCCAAATGAGTGATTTTCCAATTGTGCAAAACCGTGTAATTCGTCGTAAACTATTCGGCAAACTTTTAAAAGGAGATTGGCCATGAAACCTTCCCATCGTTTGCTTGGATTTATCGTGGCAATTTTTTTCTCAGCAGCGCGATGATTTTGTGGTGCGCCAAGTTCGCGGCAACGCAAGCAGCGCGGACGCCTCACGAGAGTCGTCAAGCGCCTGGTAAACGCGAAAGCATTTTGGGCGAATCCGCCGTGCGAGAATTTTCGGTGAGCGGAATAAAGCGCGTTCCATCACCGATTCATGGTTCAGGCGAAGCGCTAGGGATAGCTGCTCAGCTTGATCGTTTCAATGAATAAATCGGAGGAAATTTATGACGACTATGTTAGGTTTTAGGCTGGTGGTTGTGTCGCGCCAGCGTCTCACCAGAGGGCTATTGATGATAGGGGTAGCCCTGTTTTCGCTGTTGGTGGTCAACGTCCATCAAGGCATCGCGCAAAAACGCGAAATCGGTTTGCTGCTCGGCGGCTTGTCCACCAGCGACCAAACCTTCCGCCTGCCAACTCCCGGTTCGCTGAAGATTCGCACCGGATTGACCTATCAAGCGAATTACGCGCAGCGCCTGGTGAACGCACGAGTAGCGGCGCTCTATTTCGAGGTGCCATTTGTCGCCACGCCCAGCACCACGGTGCAATCTTCAAACGTCTTAGCGCCGCGCAACTATGCTTCCATTTTTATCACGCCAGGTTTGAAAGTGAAATTGCTACCGGCAGCTTCGGTGTCGCCTTATGTGTTTGCCGGGGGCGGCTATGCGCGCTTCGCGGAAAGCGATAGCCGTAGCGATAACCAACCGAATACCGGCCCCAAAGGCACCAATCGCGGCGCGGTGGATTTCGGCGGCGGCGTGGATATCAAGATCATCCCGTTTCTCAGTTTGAGAGGTGAAGTGCGCGATTTCTATTCCGGCACGCCGCGCTTCAATCTTCCCGCGCTTGATAACCGCCAGCACAACTTGCTGATTTCGGGAGGATTCGTGGTGCGCTTCTAAACGGCCTCGGTCTCCAAACTACGAGATGACGTGAAAGTGGCTACAGTAGCCACTTTCACGTCATCTCGTAGTTCAACCAAAGGGCGCTGATAAAAACCACGCCCATCCTTCCTAGTAGTCAACCGACGCGCTTGGTTTGCCCCGACCAGAAGGTATCACGCAGCAGATTTTTTTGAATCTTGCCGGTGGCGGTGCGCGGCAATACCTCAAGAAAATCAACCTTTTTCGGGCATTTGTAGTGCGCCAGATGCTCACGGCAAAACTCTATCAACTCGGCTTCCGTGACCGCTGCGCCCGGTTTCAACACCACGATGGCAGCGGGGACTTCGCCCCAGCGTTCATCGGGCGCGGCGATGATGGCGGCTTCCAAGACCGCAGGGTGCTGGTACAACAAGCCTTCGACTTCCAGCGACGAAACATTTTCGCCGCCCGATATAATCAGGTCTTTTTTGCGATCCACCACTTCGATGAAGCCTTCGCGGTCAAGCAAAGCCATGTCGCCGGTGTGAAACCAGCCATCTACAATCACCGCGTCGGTTGCTTCGGGTTGTTGCCAATAGCCTTTCATCACCACATTCGAGCGCGCCAGAACTTCGCCGACTGCACCACTGTCGGGCGCAACGTCGCGGCCTTCGTCGTCCACTACGCGCAGGTCAACGCCAAGCATGGGATAGCCGGTCTTGGTCTGTACGCGGAGTTTTTCTTCATCGGACAAATCCTTCATCGTCGGTTTGACTTTCGAGACCGTCAAAAACGGCGAGGTTTCCGTGAGACCGTAAATTTGAATAACGCGCCAGCCGAATTTTTCCTGCGCCCCTTGAATCGAAGCCATAGGCGGCGCTGACCCGGCGGTGCCTATGCGCGTCGTTTTCGGCAGAGCGGCAAGCATCTCGTCATCGAGCGGATAATTCAATGCCATGTTAATCATGGTCGGCGGCATACAGGCAAAGGTGACCTGCTCGCCGGCGACCAAGTTGAAGAATTCCGCTGGCTCGAATTTGCGTATGATGACGTGCGTAGCGCCCATGCCGGTCACCGCATAGGGCAAGCCCCAGCCGTTGCAATGAAACTGCGCCAGGGTGTGCAGGTAAACATCGTCTTCACGTATGCCGAATTCGACAATGGAATTCATGGCGTTCATGTAGAGATTGCGATGCGTCAGCATCACGCCTTTGGGTTTGCCGGTGGTTCCCGAAGTGTAAAGCAAAGCCGAGGCTTCGTTTTCATCAATGTCAGCAAGTGCCGGTTCATTTTTTGCCGCTTCACCGAGCAGAGTTTCGTAATCCTGCCAGCCGTCGCTTGCGGTTTTGCCATCGTCGTTGGCGGCGATGAACTGTTCAATGGTTTTCAAATTGCCGCGAATCGGTTCGATAAGCGCGGCGAGTTCTTCTTCGATGAGTAAAACTTTCGCGCCGCCGTGATTGAGGATGTAATCGAAATCGCCCGGCAGCAGACGAAAGTTCAAAGGCATCAAGATGACGCCCAAAATAGAGGCCCCAAAAAAGGCTTCGAGGATGCGATGACTGTTGGGCATGAGAATCGCTACGCGGTCGCCTTTAGCAACGCCGAGGCCGCGCATCAGGTTCGCCCATTGATAGACGCGCTCGCCGAATTCGCGATAGGTCAAGCGCAAAGCGCCGCTGACGATGGCCTCTTTGTCGGCGTGTACGACTAGCGCCCGTTTCAAAAAATCGTATTCGTTTAAGGGAATAATCACCGTTCTACCTCCGATAAAATCGCCATCGCAAGCTGCTGACCTGCGCGCCATCCGTTTGCTAAGTTTGCTGAAAACGCGGCTGAGAATAGCACATACGAAATAGCGGAGAAAACCGTCATAAGGGTTTTCGCCCGAAAAACATTGCTTCAAATTGCTTCAAACTGATTGGCTTTTCTCTGGTGTATGGTCGTTGCGTCGCGGCCATTGATAAGCGAAATAAATCACTAGCCCGAGGGCGGCGGCGATAGCCGAATCGCGTGCATCCTGCCAAGTCGCGTTCGACAATAACCACGCAATCAAAACCAGTGTGAAGATTGAAACCGCAAGGCCCGCAGGCGTTTTGAACATCGCCGCCGGTGCATCGGGTTTTCTGCGAAGCATCATCAACGCCGCGCAGGTTGCCGCATAAGCCAATAGCCTTGCGATCACGCTCAAATTCACCTGCTTCAAAAACGTACTCCACAAGGTGAAGGTCAGCATCACCGTGGTGGTCGCTAAAATGGCGATGTGCGGAGTGCGGAATTTTTTATGCGTAGCGGCAACCACCTGCGGCAACTCGCCGCGTTCGCCCATCGCAAAGACCAGACGCGAGGCCGCCAGAATCAAGACATTCAAATTGCCGATGATGGAAACCAAGACGCCCGCCGTAATGAGCGCGCCTCCGGCTCGGCCTAAAAATTTACTGCCCGCGTCGGCAACCGGCTTGGTTGAAGTCGCCAACTCCGGCAGCGTGCCGATGCAGACCACTTGAATGGAGATGTATAAAACGGCGACGACCACAATCGCGGTGATTAAAGCCATCGGCTGATTGCGTTGTGGGTCTTGCACTTCGCCTGCCGGAATGACCGCCATCTCGAAACCCGAAAATGCGTACACCATGGTCAGCACAGACGCCGAAAAAGTTTTATAGGCGAGCGGCGCAGCAAATGAAAAATTCTGCGGCGAGATGAAAAAGATGCCTACGGCAATGAACAAAATCATGGGCAGCAGTTTGCCTACGGTAAAGAGGTTGCTGAGGCGCGTCGTATCGCGCACGCCCAAGACGTTGACCGTGGTCAGTAACAGGACAACCGCGATGATAATGGTGTTGCGCCAGACCGGCGTGGTCGAAGTCGGCAGAAAGTAAGACAGGTAGTCCACGAACAGGTTGAGATTGGCGGCAAAGGCAGTCAGGCGAGCGAGCCACATCAACCAGCCGACTTGAAAACCGGCGACCGAGCCGAACGCCTGACGCGTGTAGAGGTAGGGGCCGCCGGAATCTTTGAAGCGGCTGCCGACTTCGGCAAAGCACAGGATGACCAGCGCCACGACCAAGGCGCAGGCGATAAAAGCGACGATGCTGTACGCGCCGATCAGCGCAAAGACTTTTGACGGCAACCCGAAGATGCCCGCGCCGATGATGCCATTGATGGCGACTGCAACTAAATCCCAGCGGCGAATGCCTCTGACGAGTCCCGTGTCATTGGTTGGTTGAGTCATTAAGCGTTGTCGGTTTTGTGGTATCGGTTTTTTCTTCTGATGGGTTTGCCACAGGCTTCGCTTTGCCCAGTGACAGACACAAACGGCGCAACTGCGAAACGCGCTTGAGCCTGATCGTCACAGCTTTTGCTGACATATCAACTTTCATCTTCAGCCTCTTGCAAAGATTCAATATCGGCGAGGTCTTGCTTGCTCTTGCGAAAAGATTTCAAGGCAATCAAGCCTTCACGCGACACCACTTTGATTTTTCCGCCTTCCCATTCCGCCTCTGTTCTAGAATCCCAAACCTTTTCAATTTGCGGCGTGACTAAAAGCAGATCAAGTATCAACACATCGCCTGCATCTGCATCAAGCTTCGAGAGGCGGCGGATTTCCACTGCGCCTTTTGAAAAGGTCATAGGCAGTGCTTCGATAGTGTAGCCGAACCTTCGCGCAATGGCTTTGATTTCCTCTAAAGATTCGCTGCGAATCAATAAATCAATATCAATCGTCGCACGCGAGCAACCATGCACAGCCATAGCCAACCCTCCACACAGCGCATATTCAATCTTGTGAGTATTGAAAGCAGATAGTAAAGCTTTGAGTTCGTCATAAAGGTCAAGCATAACGATCTATTTTTTGTCGATACCCTTCGATTCCTGTTGGAATGACCGATGACGATTTCTCGCGGTTCTCGCTCAGAGTGAAATTCATCATCACAGACCTAAGCCAGCAAATCATCAAAGACGGTTTTCGCTTCAGCAAAACTTACGCCGCGCTTTTTGAGGTTTGCCGCAGTTTTATTTTTATCCCACTCAAATTGAATGTCCATTGCCATCAAGCAATCTTCCTGAGTCCCCAGCGGTAAAGCATTTTCATAATCGTCTTGAATCTGCCGTACCAAGTTGCGGTATAAGGGAACCACCATATATTGGTCTTCATGGGAAACATATCCCAGTTGATGTGTTTCATGCGGACGAATTCGTACATACCGGCTTTGCCGTGCGTAGTGCCTAGACCGCTCTCTTTGACGCCGAACCACGGCGTCTGGGCTACGCCGTTGGTATAAACCGCGTCGTTGATGATAACGGTTCCGGCTTCTATGCGGCGCGCCAGACGGCGACCGTGTTCGTTGTCGCCTGTCCACACCGATGCCAATAAACCGTAGTTGGTGCGGTTGGCTTCACGTATCGCTTCGTCTTCGTCTTTGAAAATTTTGATCGGCAACACTGGCCCAAAGGTCTCTTCGTTCATCACCTTCATGTCGTTGGTCACATCCACCAGCACCGTAGGCTCGAAGAAGTAGCCGCCGAGGTCTTCGCGCCTGCGCCCGCCGGTCAATACGCTTGCGCCTTTGGCTACGGCGTCGGCAATCTGTTCGGTGACGATATTCAATTGGTTTTCATTCACCAGCGGCCCCATATCGGTAGAAAAATTGGCGTCGGGCGCGCCCAAGCGTAAACGCTTCACCTCTTCGACAACAGCGGGAATAAAACGGTCGGCGATTTTTTCATCAACATAAAGGCGTTCAACCGACGCACAGATTTGTCCGCAATTGGCAAACGCGCCCCACACCGCGCCGCGCACGGTGCGCTCGAAAGGCGCATCCGCGCAGACAATCATCGGGTCTTTGCCGCCGAGTTCCAAGACCACTGGCAACAAGCGTTTCGCGGCGCTTTCGGCGATGCGTTTGCCGGTGCGAACCGAGCCGGTGAAGAAAATTTTATCCACGCTGGCGTCCACCAGAGCCGCGCCGGTCTCGGCGTCGCCCTGCACAACTTCGAGAACGCCGTCGGGAAATCCTGCACAGGCAAACAGACGGCGTATGAAATCGCCGACGAGAGGCGTGTATTCCGAAGGCTTCAAGACCACAGCGTTGCCTGCCATCAACGCCATCACGACTTCGCCCATCGAAAGCGCAAAGGGAAAATTCCACGGCGTGATGACGGCGACAACGCCCAGCGGTTCATAAGTAATCATTGAGCGTTTGTTGCGAAAGACGGCGAGAGAAAATTTTTCATCGCGCAGAATCGTTTCAGTCTTGGCGGCGAAATGGCTCATCAAATCGCAGGTTGGAAAGACCTCTGTCGAGAGCGCTTCAAAATTCGGCTTGCCGGTTTCGTCGGAAAGCATCTGAATGATTTCGTTCTGGCGGTCGTAAAGCGCCCGTCGCGCTTTCAAAATATAGCGGGCGCGATTGCGATACGAGAGCGCCGCCCAATGCGGTTGCGCGGCTCTGGCTCTGGCGACAGCGGCATTGACCTCTGTCGAGGAACTGACAGGGAAGCGTGCGAGTTCTTCCAGCGTGGCGGGATTGCGCGAGATGATTTCCGAGGCGTGCACATCGGTCGGCGATAATTTTGCATTCATGAATTTTCTCCTGTAGCCGAGCGCCGCTCGACACTACCGTTTTCACATAAAGAAGCGAGGTAGAAAAGAGTTTCCTTATGCGTTATGCGAAACTCCTTCACAGGCCAGTAACCAACGCGCCCATTATACAACGAAACGCCGCGTCGCGGCTGAACGACACGAACCTTCATCATGCTTCCGCCGATGAGGGGAAAACGACATTGCCAACCCCCTCGCCTCTGCCCGCTTTCGACACGCGCAGATCATTATTGCCGCATTCGTCTCAAGCATTGATGAAGGCGATGACAAAAACCGCGCCGCTCACAATCGTACCGGCTCGATTATTTTTATAAAAGTTTGATGAGTTCCGCAGGCGAGTCAATCACAAAGTCGGGTGCAGTGGCAAGCAACTTTTCGGTATGCGGCAAGCCCCAGAGAGCGGCAGCGGTGCGAACTTGCGCCGCCTGTCCCATCAAAATATCGGCAGCGCTGTCGCCTATGACCAGAGCATTGATGGGCGCGACTTTCAACTCTTTCAAGACGCGCAGCAAGCCTTCCGGGTGCGGTTTGACTTGGGCTACCTCATCGCCCCAGACCGTCGAGCGGAAATATTTTCCCAAGCCGGTCGAAGCCAGTTCTTTGACACCGGCGCGTCCCGGCTTTAACGACACCAGCCCTAAAATCACGCCCTGCGCGCGCAACTGTTCGAGCAATTCGGCGATGCCTTCATACGCATTCACATGATGTTCGTGATTGTCATAATAATATTCATCGAAACTGACAAGCATCTCTTCAAGCATCTCTTCGCCGTAATATTTCAATATGTCTTCGGGCGTCAGATTCATGTGCCAGAATTTTTTGAACTCTTCGTCGGAAACTTCTACGCCGGTGTGCAGACGAATCGAATGACGAAACGATTCCAGATAGGCAGGGGCGGAATGAACCAGCGTGCCATCGAAATCGAATATGAAGCAATCAATCATGAGGGGTTCCGTGTCGTGAGTTTTATTGATGGGTTTATGGCAACAAATCGGCTACGGCAATCTCCGATTTTGCCGCCAGCGGTTTGATGGAATCGAAACCCGTGAGAATTTTTGATTCGGCATAATAGAAGCCAAAGGGGAATGCCGGGTTTTCCACAGGCTTTCGATAAATCTCCACTCGTTTGCCGATCAGGTTGATGATCCAATATTCCTGAATCCCAGCCCGCGCATAAAGACTAGCTTTTTGTCGGCGATCATATTTCAAGGTGGTGTCCGCCACTTCGATGACGAGTAAAGCGCTGGTGGGGTGCGCTTTGGTGAAATCTCTGACGTGACCTTTGACAACCGCAATATCCGGTTGCGGCACAGAAGCCTGCCCCAAGTCTAAAGGGCATTGCGCCCGCACATAATAATGTTTGCCGAAGGCTCTTTGTGAGGCGTCCTGTGCCAACATAACGGCAGTCGCGTGTTTACTTCCAGCAGGACTCATTTCGATAATCCTTCCCTCTATCAGTTCTACGCGCTTGCCTTCAAACAAACCCAGTTCAGCCATTTGATAATACTGGCTGGCATTCACAAGAAACTCTCTCGGCTCAAATGCGGTTGACATGATTGCCTGCCTCAAAACGGTTACTTGCCAGCAACTCCCTGCGTGTGACGCTCTTCGAATTCACCCATAGCGCGGAATTTTTGGTAGCGCCGTTCGACGCGCTCCGCGTCGCTCAGGCGGCTGATTTCCTGCAAGGCTTCCTGTAGCGCCGCATCCAAAATTTCCGCCATCTTTCCTTCGTCGGTATGCGCGCCGCCTTTGGGTTCCGGGACGATTTTATCTATCAAACCGAAAGCGAGTAAATCTTGCGCCGTCAATTTCAGTGCCTGCGCCGCCTGTTCAGCAAACGAGGCATCGCGCCACAAAATCGAAGCGCAGCCTTCGGGCGAGATCACCGAATAGAATGAATTTTCCAGCATCAAAATTTTATCGCCGACGCCTATGGCCAAGGCCCCGCCCGAACCGCCTTCGCCGATGACCGTGACGATGACCGGCACACGCAGCCGCGCCATTTCGCGCAGGTTGTAAGCGATGGCTTCGGCCTGGCCGCGCTCTTCGGCGTCTATGCCTGGATAAGCGCCCTGCGTGTCTATGAAGGTGAAGATCGGGCGGTTGAATTTTTCGGCAAATTTCATTAAGCGCAAAGCCTTGCGATAGCCTTCGGGTTTGGCCTGACCGAAATTACGAAACTGGCGCTGCTTGGTGGTGCGGCCTTTCTGATGCCCTATGATGACGCAGGGCTGGTCGTGAAATTTGGCAAACCCGGCAATCATCGCGTGGTCATCGCCAAAGCGCCGGTCACCATGAATTTCGACAAACTCTGTGAACAACGACTCGACATAATCGAGCGTGTAGGGGCGGTCTTTATGACGCGCCAACTTGACGCGCTCCCAAACGCTTGGCGTATGTGTATCGAGGGTCAGATTCGCTTCTTCGGATTCCAGTATGCGCCGCCGTATATCGGTCATCGAATCGTTATCGCGGGGGTCGAGTTGCATTTTCTTTTCAGCCATAAAATCCTTACCGAAGTCTATAAGTCCAGTGTCCGGGGTCCGGCCTCCGCTCGTTGAAGTTTACTCACCGGAGATTACTTCAGCGTTGTTGGAATAATCGTTTATCAAAGCCTCTGCGCCGGAATCATTGACACGAATGTTTGCCGATCAGCGTCACGGCCTGAAAATGTCAGACGCCGGACACCGGATAGCAGACGCCAGACTCGCTTTGCAAGATTTGTGATTCTAAACCAAAGCCATTATTATTGACACTCTTTGCGCGCCCTTCAAATCGGACGCGGCTCATACTGCATGACTGATATAACGATAGGAGATTTACTCTAATGGCAAGTTTCAATGGTATAGAAGTTCCCGCTGAGGGTCAAAAGATTACCGTAGAGGGTGACAAGCTCAATGTTCCCGACCGTCCGGTAATCCCGTTCATCGAAGGCGACGGCACTGGGCGTGACATCTGGAAAGCCTCGCAGCGCGTCTTTGATGCGGCAGTCGAAAAGGCTTATGGCGGCAGTCGCAAGATTGTCTGGTACGAAATCTTCGCTGGGGAAAAATGTTTCAACCAGTTCGGCCAATGGCTCACGGATGACTCCGTCAAAGCCATAGCCGAATATGTGGTCGCCATCAAAGGGCCACTGACCACACCCGTCGGCGGCGGCATACGCTCGCTCAACGTCACGCTCCGACAGGTGCTTGACCTCTACGCCTGTGTGCGCCCGGTGCGCTATTTCGATGGCGTGCCTTCGCCGGTCAAGCATCCCGAAAAAGTGGATATCGTCATCTTCCGCGAAAACACCGAAGACGTTTACGCAGGTGTAGAGTTCACTTCGGGCAGCGAACGCGCCACGGAAATTATTTCTCTGCTCAATGAAAAGTACGGCTACAAAGTGCGTACCGACAGCGGCATCGGCATCAAACCGATTTCGCCTACGGGAACCAAACGCCTGGTGCGCCGCGCCATCAATTACGCGCTCGAATATAAACGCCCGTCGGTGACCTTGATGCACAAAGGCAACATCATGAAATTTACCGAAGGCGCGTTTCGCGATTGGGGCTATGAATTGGCTAAGGCCGAATTCCGCAACGACACGGTCACCGAACGCGAGACCTGGATACTGGATAACTACGACCGCAACAATGCGCTCAGTGCCGAAGCCAATGCGCGAATGATTGAGCCGGGCTTTGAGCAGATGTCGGAAAAACAGCGCGGCGAAGTGGTACAGGAAGTCGGCGACATTCTCGCGGCGATTGGCGCAACGCATGGTAACGGCGCTTGGAAATCGAAGTTGTTAATCAAAGACCGCATCGCCGATTCGATCTTCCAGCAAATTCTGACGCGCCCCGATGAATATGATGTGGTAGCGACGCCGAATCTCAACGGCGATTATTTTTCCGATGCGGCGGCGGCACAGGTCGGCGGTTTAGGCATGGCTCCCGGTGCCAACATCGGCGACAACGCGGCGGTCTTTGAAGCGACGCATGGAACCGCGCCGAAATACGCCGATAAAGACGTAATCAATCCGTCATCGGTGATGTTATCGGGAGTGATGATGTTCGACCACATGGGCTGGCGCGAAGCGAGCGAATTGATTATCAGTGGCTTGACCAAAACGATTCAGCAAAAGCGCGTGACGTATGATTTAGAGCGCCAGATGGAAGGCGCTACGAAATTGAAGACCAGCGAATTCGCCTCGGCGATTATCGGAAATATGTAGGCGCGATGATACTCCTGTTGAAAAACTTTCAATCGGGTATTCCATTTTTATTTTCCTGTGATAGGATGTAGCCCACACAGAGAACATCAATTCTGTGTGGGCTACTTTCATTTCTTCGCCTTGGTTTTTATAACCTGCTTTAGTAGCTATTTTCATTTTGAAAGTTTTTCGTGCATTGCTATGTTTGTTGAAAGGGACTGATGGCTGCAAATATTTCTCTGGACTCATCTGCTATACCCGCAACTGAAA
Organism: Acidobacteriota bacterium; assembly: GCA_016201275.1. Lineage (GTDB taxonomy): Bacteria > Acidobacteriota > Blastocatellia > UBA7656 > UBA7656 > JACQDB01. The sequence goes on along the minus strand of JACQDB010000002.1, from coordinate 25,248 downwards.
ATACGGGGCGCTCTTTAGCTGATACGTTGAAAATGATTACGCAGGAAATCATTCTGCAATACAAAGAGGATGACCGTCCGTGGATTATCGGTTTCAGCGGCGGCAAAGATTCCACGACTTTGCTGCAACTGGTCTTTTACGCTTTGGCTTCGTTACCGAAAGAAGAATTACACAAAGAGGTTCACGTTCTTTGCAATGATACGCTGGTTGAAAATCCTGCGGTGGTGCGCTTTATTGATGACACGCTCGACAAAATTCGCATAGCCGGAGAACGCCTGAATTTTCCTATGAAGGTTGTGAAAGTCACGCCCACTCTGGCGGATTCCTTCTGGGTCAACCTGATAGGTAAAGGCTATCCGTCGCCCAATCGGTTCTTTCGCTGGTGTACCGAGCGTCTGAAAATTAACCCGACCAATGAGTACATCAAAAAGGTAACGGATGATGGCGAGGCGATCATTCTGTTAGGCACACGCAAAGCGGAAAGCTCAAACCGGGCGCAGTCCATGAAATTGTATGAACGCAAAGGGCAACGACTCAGAAGGCATTCGCTGCCGGGTGTTTATGTGTTTGCGCCGATTGCTAATCTTGCCGATAATGACATCTGGTCCTATCTCTTATCGGTGAAATCGCCCTGGAAGGGTGACAATAGAAAATTATTCACGCTCTATCGAAACGCCAGTGGCGGCGAATGTCCGCTTGTGATAGACACCAGCACACCGAGTTGCGGCAACTCCCGCTTCGGCTGTTGGGTTTGCACGGTTGTTGATGAAGACAAATCAATGGAAGGCTTGATTGAAACGGGCGAGACGTGGATGGAACCTATGCTGGATATGCGCGACTGGTTGCGCGAGATTCGCAACGATGCGACAATGCGCCAAACTTGGCGGCGCGATTTAAGCGAAGGCATGGGGCCTTTCACCAGAGATGCTCGCGCAGAGATATTGAAAAGGCTTCTGACGGTGCAACGCGAGACCGGATTGAGTTTGATTTCCGATGAAGAGTTATCCGCTATTCAGTGGATATGGCATCACGATTTCCACGATGCGCCAGTGGTCGCGGAAATTTATAAAGAAGTATTCGGCAAAGAGGTTTTAGTCGTGAGAGATGAAATCGTCAAACGGCGCAAAGAAGAGCGCGACCTGCTTGAGCAGATTTGCGCGGAAGAAGGTGTTCCGCCTGAATTAATCGAACAACTCGTGCAGATCGAAAAAGACAAAAGCGGTCTGATGCGACGGCACGGATTGTATCAAGATATTGATATGGCATTAAAAAAGTATCTGAAGAGGAATCCCGAAGATGCTTCTGTCGAAGATAGCTCTACATAATTATTCCGCCTTTGAAGGCACACAAACCTTAGACCTAAAAGTAAATGGCGACCAAAAGAACATCATTCTTATTGGCGCGATGAATGGTTCTGGCAAGACCAGCTTGCTTGATGCAGTAAAGTTGTGTCTTTACGGTGAGCGTAACTGCGGACTTTTACCTCCAAGAGAATTGCCATCTGAATTTGTTTTAAAACGGTTTAACTACAATGCTCATGAGCGCCATGAAACTGAGATGTGGATTGAGTTGGTCTTTGATGATGTTGAATTGCCGGGCGCAACGCATCAAATTCAAGTTCGTCGCACTTGGCGGTTTCATTCAATACGAGGGCAATATACCGATGATGATTTCACGATTATCAAGGACGGCAAGCCGCTCCAATTAATAGATCAGGATCATTGGCAGGATTTCATTAACGACACGATACCGGTTGGTATTGCTGGATTTTTCTTTTTTGATGGAGAGAAGATTCAACAACTCGCAGATGATACGAATGACCGCGAAACCTTACGAGAATCTATTCGCAATTTACTCGGACTCAGCGTATATACAAAACTAACCGGAGACATTGATAAACACACAGATGATATTCGCCGCGAAGCAGATAAAGTAACAGACGATCAACTCAAACAACTGGAAGCCGACGAAGCGCGTGTTCAACGCCTTATGCGCGAGAACCGCGATCAACGGGAAGAAATCGAATATGAATTAAGCAAGCTGCAAAGAGACGATGACCAGCTCGAACAGGAGGTTCGTCGAGTTGCCCGCGTTGGCGCGGATAGTCATAGCGATTTGCAAAGAGAGATTGGCGAACTCGAAATTCAAAAGCGCAACATCAATGACGCAATAATGAAAGTCGCTGGAGAGTTTTTACCATTCGCTGTTGCCGGAAAATTAACCGATGAACTCCGCGCTCAGTTAGAAGCAGAAGAGAAACTTCGTCAGTGGGATGCGTCAAGGACTCGTGTACATCCTCAGCTTGAACGCATTGTTCAGCGCGTCTTTTTCGATATGACGGTTGCGCGTCCGAAGCCGGATATTACTCCAATGCAAAGAACCTTCTATGCCAAGCTATTGACCGATGAATGGGAAGCCTTGTTTATTCCTAAGCCCGACGACGCGGCGGACGAATCTCTGCACGAGCTTTCGCCCAAAGATGAAAGATTAATTCTCAATACCCTTGATCAGGTTTCTACCCAAACGCTGGGGAATCTCAGAGAGTTGTTGAAACAAAGAGAGCGCATTGCGAAACGGCTTCAAGAAGTCAGCCGAGAATTTCGTAACTTGCCCGAAGACACTTCGCATATTGGTGGAATGTTTGATCAACGACGAAAGAACGAAGACCAGAAACAAACCTTCAACCGAGAGTTGGGCAGATTGGATGATGAATATGCTCGCCTTGAGCGAGAACTGAAATCCATCCAAGAGAAAATGGAAAACCTCAAAGCGAAATTGAAGACAGCAAACTATGACCGGGCACGAGTCACGCTTGCCAGAAAAGTGCTGGGAACCATAGAGCGATACGAAAGAGCTTTGCAGAATCGCAAGATGGAGGAACTTGAAAACCTGACTACGGAGATGTATCAACGCCTTGCCCGTAAAAGTGATTTCGTCGGGCGAGTAAAGATAAACCCTGAAACCTTTGAGGTGACGGTGCAGGATTCTCGCGGACGAACCCGCGAAAAGCGCAGCCTGTCGGCAGGCGAAAAACAGATTTATGCAATCTCTTTGTTATGGGGCTTGGCGCAAGCCTCAAACATCGAGTTGCCGATAATCATAGACACGCCGTTTGCGCGTTTGGATAGCGAACACCGCACCAACATCGCCAAGCACTATTTCCCACACGCCAGTGAACAGGTCATCATCCTGTCAACCGACGAAGAGATTGACCATCGCTACGTCGAACTCTTGCGCCCCTACATCGGACGTTCTTATCTCATCGAACACCGCGATAAAGAGCGACACTCAATAGTGAAAGATGGATATTTTTAGAGTGAAAAGACTGTAGAATAAAAATAAATTCCCTTGAATTGGTAACAAGTTGTTTTCAAAAATGGTAATACATTCATTGCTCAGGAGGATGCGTCATGTCTGCACACAAAGAACAATATCCCGTTTCAGCTAAGAAAAAAACTAGACTCACTTTTATGTCGCAACATTGGAAAGATTTTTTTTCCGATCTTTCGCATAGAGTAAAGCAACCCTTTGGGCAACCTTCATTCATTTTCTATTTTATCTCAATTATTCTAATAGTTGGTGGGCTTGGCGTATTAATATCATTATCGAAATTCCTGAAAGAGCCTATAACTGATGATGACAAATTATCTATAGCACGATCTTTATCAACCTATCTTTTGCCGGTTCTTGCTACAGCTTTTGTCGAGCTAAACTTGAGAGAATCTGTGAAGCGTTCCATTAGAATGTTTGCTCTATTCATTTTGGTTATAGGAACGGTGCTCGCTGTTTTTAGCCTTATAACATCTTTACCGAATTGGGCAAAATATTCTTCATATACAGGATCATTTTTAGCTCTGTTTTTATGGTGGGTTGCTTACTCTACCAATGAATTATTTTATGAACCTCTTCCTGCTCCTGGGGCTGCAATAGGAGACAATATTCCAGAACCAGTGGGTGATCTTGATGAAATTCAGCACTGAGGATACGCCATGACCGAGAATGATTTATTTCCCTTCAGTTCTCTAGCGTTGAGGATTGAACAACCTTTGGGAGTTTTTTATGTCACCAAAATCCGTGCTGATATTCTTCTTCAAGTGACTTTCACAGACACCTTTCGTGTGGAAGATGAAGAACTACGTGGCTCACAACGAGAGGAAAAAATAGTCAGGCTTCGCGAAATTGCTAGGTTTATTGAAACATCCGAAGCTGCCTTCCCAAATTCAGTAATTCTTGCCGCTAACTACAATTCATCGGGAATGTTAGTTGAAGACGAAGCTATTCGATGGAGAGTGGAAACGAATAATGGAGATGATTGTCTTCGCTTGATTATTCCAACACGTAATAAACTCGCTAGTATCATTGATGGGCAGCATCGCCTTCGCGGGTTTCTTCACGCAACCAAAAATATTTCTATGGAATTACTTTGTGCTGTTTACTTTGATTTGCCCAATCCGTATCAAGCTCAAATATTTGCCACAATTAATTTCAACCAGAAGAGGGTTGATAAAAGCTTGGCCTATCAGTTATTCGGTTTTAATGTTGAAGAAGAGCCTGCTCAATCTTGGTCTCCTGAAAAAACAGCTGTTTTCTTGTCGAGAAAACTTAACACAGAAGAAGATTCCCCATTCTATCAACGCATAAAGATTGCCGCAAAAAACGAAGAAATGCTCTTTAAAGAAAAATTGGATATTGATTGGAAAGTCTCAACAGCAGTTGTTGTTGATGGAATCATGAGACTTTTTTCAGCTAATCCCCAAAAAGACAGAGATAGGATGTACGCAAAAAAAATATACGAAGGTCGTGATCGCTCAATCCTGGAAGATGATGGCACACCTTTAAGGAGGCTATATCTGCAAACAAACGATAAAGCCATATATACAGCGGTGAAGAACTACTTTATTGCTGTTAAGGAAGTTTTATGGTCATCTGCTTCAAAAGATTCATACATAAAAAAGACGGTTGGAATCCAAGCTCTGTTTGATATTCTTCGCCTTTTGTTAAAAGATTTCGAGCAGAAGAAAGATATAAGAGTAGAATTCTTCCGTGCATTCCTCGAAAAAGCACGCCATATTGACTTTGCAGATAATTTCTTTCAAGCCTCTGGGAAGGGGAGAACTATTCTGCGAAATGCGATTGAAGTAAATTTAGGGTTTAAGACAAAAACAGATTTTGATGAGGATGATTGGGCAAATTACTCAAGATTGACAGGAATAAACTGACCATATAAACCTCAAGACTCATGATATAGTGAAACAAAATCTGGCAAAAAAGAAGGTGGTTTATGGCACAAGTCATAACGGAGCGGATAACTAGAACACCAGGCATTTGCGGTGGCAAGGCTTGCATTGCCGGAAGTCGCATACGGGTTATGGATATCATGATCTGGTATGAACATCAAGGCATGACACCCGATGAAATTGTCTTCCAGTTTCCGGGCTTAACACTCAGTGATGTTCACATCGCTTTGGCTTACTACTACGATCATCTCGAAGAAATTCGCGATGATATAAGGCGCAATGATGAAGTCGCAGAGCAATTTCGCGCTCAATACCCTTCTAAAGTGAAAGACCTGTCGCGTGCCTGAGAAAGTTAGATTTTACTTTGATGAACATATGCGAAATGCTGTCGCCAATGGCTTGCGAAGGCGAGGGGTTGATGTTCTGACAGCCCACGAAGCTGGGAGGCACGGGTTTCCTGATGACGAACAATTGACTTTCGCAGCACAGCAAGGTCGGGTTATGGTGACGATGGATTCGGACTACATCGCTTTGTCTGCTCAAGGAACTCCTCACGCAGGAATTGCTTATGCCAAACCTGATAGTCTTTCAATTGGCGAATGGGTGCAATCTTTAATACTGATTTATGATGTATTGGACTCAGATGATATGAACGATCATATTGAGTACCTTTGAGATGACACTATTATGCCTGATATTCGACCATCACAATCATCATGGGAAATTGTTGATACGCTCAAGCGTGTATGGGATGTGCGCGTCAACTATGTACCAATGACGACGACAGGAGTAAAATCCTACTCATTATGGCGATGATGCAAGAGATCACTTTGCAAATCGTCGAAAGAAGCGTTTTCGGTTCTGCGACGTTCGCCCAAAGAGTTTGTGCGCGAGATAAGACTTGCGACAGCGATTCACTGGTATGAATGCGGCGAAATTTCTCAGGAAAAAGCTGCTGAATTGGCCGCGCTTGACCGCACAGACTTTTTGTTGGAACTGGCGCGACAACACGAAGATGTTTTCGTCGTTGAGATGAATGATTTGAAAAGAGAATTGAAGTGGCAAAGCCGTTCTGCTCTCGATACAATCCAAAGTTGAAATGAATTTCGAGTATGTCGAAGAATCACATAGTCATTCGATTGAGGGAAACATCATGGCAGCGAATTTACTCGACGAGTTAATCAAACAATCCGAAAGACTCTCGCCCGATGAGCAATTGCAACTGATTGCCCTGCTTGCGGACAGAGCGCGTCGCCGCTATCCATCGTCTAAGCCGCGCCGTCAATGGAAAGAGATTTGTGGCGTTGCGCCCTATCCGCTGGTCGGCGAAGATGCACAAGACTGGGTATCGCGCAGCCGCCGCGAAAGCGATAAAACTCGCTAGAGACAGCTTTCATGAAGATCACCGACGCTTTACAAAATATTACTCAGCTATTTCTTGATACCGCGCCCGTCATTTACTACGTCGAAAAAAATCCATCTTATATTGATCTCGTCAAAACGGTTTTTGACCACATAGATTCAGGATTGCTCACCGCTGTAACTTCGCCTGTGACCTTGGCGGAATGTTTAGTTGAACCCTATCGTTCAGGGGCGATTCAATTACAGGTGGATTTCTCAGACCTCATTGTTTATGGAAACCATACGATTTTCACATCGATTAATCAGGAAAGCGCGAGGCAGGCTGCCGAATTACGGGCGCGTTACAATTTAACGCTCACAGATGCTCTGCAAGTTTCGATTGCCTTGGGTACGGGCTGCCAGGCATTGCTGACCAATGACAACACACTCAAGCGGGTCTCTGAAATCAGCATTCTGTTATTAAACGAATTGTCGCTGTAACATGGCGCGAGGTTATGACAAATCCTCTCAAGCTAAAAAATTGTCTGTCACGTTTTATTGAACAGGAAACCTTATGCCGGATATACGACCCTCGCAAACCTCTTGGGAAATTGTTGACACGCTCAAGCGTGTATGGGATGTGCGCGTCAACTATGTGCCGATTCGCATCGCCATCGGGCGTTCGTTGCTGTCGGGCGATTTGCCAAGCCCTGATGCGTTTCCGGCGGACGGACGCTCAATAGATACGCAACAAATTCTCAGCGCGGGTGAAGCGGATTATGCGGCGCTGTATCGCGCCCTCATTGTGCAACGCCATAAACGCGCCCTTACGGACGATGAGTTTCTGCAACTTCTCAAAGCCCATGTAGATCACGGCTTCAACCTGATTCGCCAGGACACTGCGACATTTAAAAGCACCGATGATTGGGTGGATTACCTGATCGAATTGACACAGACCGGTTTGGAACAACGCAAACTGGAAACGCCGCCCGCGCCGGAAATCGTTCCATCGTTTTCCGGTTTGCTGACGCTGATGCTTGGCGAAGACGCCAAGACCGGTGCGCCAGTGCGAGTTGAGTTCAATCGCCGCACCAATAATTATCTTGCGGTCGCGGGTAAACCGGGCAGCGGCAAGACGCAATTCGTCAAAGATATTCTCGCTCAACTGCGGCAACAATCCGATTACAAGGTCAACTTTATCTTTTTCGACTATTCAAAAGGTGATGTTGCCAACGACGAAACCTTCGTTGAAGCGACGCGCTCTCGCGTTGTGCATCTGCCTACGGAGAGCTTGCCATTCAATCCGTTCAGCCGCGTCAACATCACCAGCGAAATGTCCGTGAAGATGGCGGCACAGGAATTTTCCGACACCGTGCGCGATGTGGAACGAAATCTAGGTTCTATTCAAGGACAGATGCTTTATGAAGCCATTCGTTTGGCCTTTGATAACTGTCGTGTACATCAGCCGCCGTACCCTGATTTCTATTCGGTGCGAAGCGAAGTAGAAGACGCGTATGCCAACAACAATCGCAAGCCAGACACCTTGACGGAAATTATGCGGCAGATTACCGAATTTAATATCTTCGCGCCCGCGTATCTTGAAGAACAATGGACAACGCTCACGGATAAAACCGTCATTGTTGATTTGCATGAATTGACGGTGCTGCGCGAACTGACCGTGTGTCTGGTTCTGGATGCTCTGCACCGCGAATTGATGGCCATGCCGGATAGCGAAGTAATCAACGGCGCACGGGCGATGCGAACGATTATCGTCATAGACGAAGCGCATCATTATCTGCGCGATAAGAAACGCAATCGCGTTCTACAAAAACTGATCCGCGAGATACGCAGCAAAGGCGCGTCAGTGTTTCTGCTATCGCAATCGCCGGATGATTATGAACAAAGCGAATTTGATTTTGCCGAGATGCTGGAATTTATTTTTGTTCTGCAATCAAGCGCCAACGCGACGAAATTTTTACAGAGCGCGCTTGGCATTCCCGCTCACCGGGCGCGTACTCTGGTTTCCGAGGTGGCAAATCTGAAATCAGGCGAAGCCTTGTCAAAGTCGTTTGAGGAAACCAAGCAGGAAAAGGTCAGTCATGTGAAATTGCGGCAATTTTGGCGGGATTTTCAGCAATAATTTTTCAGTTATTTCAAAACCACTTCATACTCTTCGGTTGGTTCAATCTTGATCCCAAGATGCTCGTCAATCTCACTACGCATCTGTTCGATTTGCGCGATGAAGCCTTGTGGCAAATCGGCATAAGCCTTTGGTGATTCTTCTTGCTTCATCTCTTCAAGCGCAAGTTCTAAAGCAAAGATTTTCTTTTGCGTGTTTTCCAGTTGGTTCCGGCTATGAATCGCCATCAGAGTTCTACCGCCTCAATGCCTGTAGGTGGATGTTCTCTGCTGGTTTGCTAAAACTCAAGCGTGAATTGTAGTCTTGCTGTTCCACCGAAACGACCAGAAGGAGAGCAAGGTTATGAAATTAACAACTGTCGAATCAAGCATGATTCATGCCGTTGGTTATGACGCCAAGTCCCGCACGCTGGAAGTGGTTTTTAACAGCGGCGGAACCTATATCTATGAGGACGTGCCAGCGAAAGTCTATAAGGAATTGATGGCGGCGGAATCCAAAGGCCGCTTTATGAAAGACGAGATTATTGATGTTTATCCGTGTGGTAAACTCTCGCGCCGCCGATAATCGGCGCAATAACCTATCGGTCCGAGCCTTCCTTTGTCTCTTGTCCATAGCGAAGAACTTGACCGATGACGGCGAAACTCATATCCTCGCTTACCAGTCAACATCATTTTATTCGCTCAGGAGATTCTTCATGAAAAAATCGCTGGTCTTCGTCCTCTTGCTCTCTTTCTCTCTGGTTGCCTTTGCGGGGCAGAAAACCGCTTCCCGAAATTCGCTCACAACTCTACAATCACGCGACCAATCTATTGCTCAGGCGAGTGAATCATTACGCCAGAACCTCATCGAACAACGCCGCGATTTTCATATGCACCCGGAGTTGTCGAACCGCGAAGAGCGCACCGCCAAAGTCGTCGCGGAAAAATTGCGCGCCCTCGGTCTGGAAGTCAAAACCAACATCGGCAAATATGGCGTGGTCGCTTTATTGAAAGGTGCAAAGCCCGGCCCCGTGGTCGCCGTGCGCGCTGATATGGACGCGCTGCCGATTCAAGAAAATATAGATGTGCCGTATAAATCGCAGAACCCAGGCGTCAAACACGCCTGCGGTCACGACCTGCATATGACAATTGAACTGGGCGTGGCCGAAGTCCTGTCGAAGAGGCGCGACCAAATCAGCGGCACGATCAAATTTATCTTTCAACCTGCCGAAGAAGGCGCACCCGCAGGCGAAGAAGGCGGCGCGGGCTTAATGATAAAAGAAGGTTGTCTGGAAAATCCGCGACCGCAGGCGATCTACGGTTTGCACGTCATGCCGAACATTGAAGTCGGACAGATCGGCATCAATTCCGGCGCGGCAATGGCCTCATCGGAAAAGTTCAACATCAAAGTGCATGGCAAAAAAGTTCATGGCGCGTACCCGCACGACGGCATAGACGCCGTAGTGGTCGCCGCCGAATGCGTCTCGGCTTTGCAAACCATTCGCAGCCGCCGCATAGATACGCAAGAACCTCTGGTTATCACCATTGGCAGCATACACGGCGGCAATCGTTTCAACATCATCGCCGATGAAGTGGTGATGGAAGGGACAATGCGAACTTTGAGCGAAGCGGTGCGAAGCAAAGCTCACGACATGATGAAGAAAACTTTGGACGGCATCACCTCGGCATACGGGGCGACGGCGGAACTGGAATTCGCGCAACCAAACCCGGTGACTTACAACGACCCGAAACTGGTCGAAGAGACCTTGCCGACGATGAAGCGTTTGCTGGGCGACAAAAATATCACCACACCGAAACCGCAGATGGGCGCGGAAGATTTTTCCAAGTATCAAAAAATTATTCCCGGTTTCTTTTACTTTCTGGGCGTCGGCAATCAGGCCAGAGGCATTACGGCGATGATTCACACCCCGGAATTCGACGCCGACGAAGAGGCGCTGGTCATCGGCGTGAAGTTGATGTCGAATGTCCTGCTGGATTATTTAGACCGCCACGCGAAGTGAACGCCAAGGCGGTGAAGGCAAGGGAAAAAGGTTTATCGTAAACCAGCAGGGAAAAGAGGGGTGCTTTTCCCTGCTAGGTCTCTATCTAGAGTGTGTCGCAGAATTCCAGAAGCAGCCCATATGTTGTGGAAGGTTAGACAGTCGCACGCAATATCTGGACAAAACATTCATTTATGCGACACCCTCTATCTATACTCTATTTTTCTGTGAGGCTTCATTGAAAATGTTGTGTCCTTGGCTATGCAATTCCTGGCGCGCAATCGTTTCCATAGTTCTTCTTTCCGTGCTGGCTTATGGGCAGAGTTCCTGGGGAATGCCCACGCCACAACCGCGTGGAGAAGTGAACTGGATCGGAACGCGACCAAATTTTTACGACACCAAATTGACCGACGAGCAAAAAGTCCTGCTCGCGCCTTTGCCGCAGGATCAGGAACGGTTTGCTGCCTTCCTGAAGCAGAAGAATACCGGCCTTGTTCGTCTACATCCGAAAGGCAAGTACGAACCCGGGCGCACGGTCTCCGTCGAACAGGCAGCGACCGACATGATTTTGCCCCTACTGGGTGGCGGAGCCTATTACTCGTTCACAGAGAAAACCAACAAGCTGGGGCCGTGGTCGGAAATCTGTCTGGAAGAAAATCGCCTGCTTGCCGGAGTCGCCAACAACGCTCTTGGCCTCTTCTTGGACCTTGGCGATGTAGCGCTTGAAGCGCTAACCCAGACCACCGCCGGAGTCAATTTTTTGCTTCGCCTTGCGCCGCCCAAACGCTATGCAGAGATGGTCGAGTTAGCGGAGAAGAGTTCTCACGGCCTTGAGGCTGATGGTTTCGTCTATCGTTCAGTGGTCAGCGTCAAGCTCAATACCACTTATGTGCTGCGCTCGATTATCTATCAGAAGGATGGCTTCGTGGTGCATCCGCATGAACCGTATTATCGCCTGCGGTTCGCCAGCTTGGGCTATGATGGCGCGAACACCGTGGTCGCGTTTCGCGTGCTGCGCCGCCACGAAGATGGCAGCGTGACGATTCTCTGGAAACGCTTACAGAAATTTGCCGCCTTGAAGTTAAAAAGAAATGCTTCCAGTTCAACCTTCACGGAGATAAAACAATGGCTGGATCGTGAGATGGTTCACGGCCTCAGTTTGCCAAGGGTGCGAGAACTTCTTGAGGCCCAACGCATCGAACACACAGACTATGTAGAACCTTCTGCCACCGATGAAGTGCCAGCGGGAACCGTCGGCATGATTTATGCGACCATACCAGAGATCGAACGTCAGCTACGGAGAGTCGTGGATTTGAATATTCGCTTTTCTTTTTCGACCAAAGGCGAACTGCTGGAGGTCGCGGTGCAGAAAAGCCGCCGCTGATAAAGGCGCGTGCGGCTATTGCTGAACGATTAGGAAAAAGAATTTGGTCGTAACTAGAGCGTGTCGCAGAATTCCAGAAGCAGCCCATATGTTGTGGAAGGTTAGACAGTCGCACACAATATCTGGACAAAACAATTCATTTATGCAACACCCTTCAACTACTCAGCTTGGTGGAAAATTGTCGGTCTATGGATTTTCGCGCCGTAGGCTGGCGGCAATCTATCTCCTGCACCCTTTCAAGGCGCGCAGCGTTTGCCCAACTTGATGCCAGTGCCTGTAGCACTGGCTAATTTCCTACACCCCTGCGAGGCAAATATGACTGGGCCGTGACGTTTGGTCATACGATTATCGCGGTCGGCTAAAGCATATAGCCGAAAACTCGCCTCTCAAGTAGTGCTTACTTTTACAGTTTTGCAATGCGGTCTTACTTGCCGCTCACGTTTGCGGTGAGCGGATTGGCCTCGTATTCGATGACCAGTTCACCGCCGCGAGCGGTCGCCTGCTCGGCGGTTTTTTCTTTGCGCGCTGTCAACGTGATTGTCACCGCACCGGCGGCAAAGTCTTTGAGGAAATCCGGCTCGATGATGATGGCTTTCCTGGCGTCATCGAAATAAACGGAATTGCGAAAGCCGACCACGCCTCTGCTGCCATGTACCTCGGCATAAGCTTGCTGGTCTTTGCCGTCTTTGATCGAAAGCGTCACCTTGACGCCCTCTTCTTTGACGATGCGGGTCACCGATAAAACCGATGGCGCGGTTTTACTGAGCGTGGTCGCGGCATTGCCACTGAAGTCTATAGACTCCAAGTTGATGGCATTGGTGTAGGTTTTGCCTTTGGTGGTGGTGAAGTCAAATTTATGTGCGGCTTGATACGCTTTGGCGTCCGCGACGTAATTGGCACCGCTCATAAACCCGTCGCGGCGCACCATCTCTTTATCATTGCCGGTGACGTGACTCGGATGGGTGAGCGCCAGCGTGTCGCCGAATTTATCTTTCAAGCGAAACGTCGCTCTGATTTCTACAGCCTCCTGCGCCCGTCTGACAAAGTACGCTTGATAGATGTCTTCCTGATTGACATCGCCGGATTCGAGTTTGTTGCTAGAGGCGCAGCGCAGCGCCAGACTGCAAAACGCCAACAACAGCAGGAGCAAAAATTTTTTCACATAGGTTTGCTTGATTTTCATGAGCTTGTGGTGTCGCCTTCCATAGCACTTTTCACGGTCACACATTATCAGCAATGCCAACAGGAACCACAAGCCTGCAGACGAATTCATCGGAATCAACTCCGCCAATGCCGGGGGCAACGTCCTGCACTTGTGGCTGACAGATGAAGGCGAACCGGTCGAGCCAACGGCGTCGCATTGACATTTTCTCACCCCTTGCATAGTATGGCGGAGGTTTCACCAAATTCATTTCCTCGCAATACTTCTCCGAATATTTGTAGGCGACCAAAGGGACGATTTCAAAACATCCCGGTTGCTTATTTGTGAGTGGTCAGTTGGCTGGTGGAGGAAACTGAAGCAAGGAAATGAACGTCACCCGTCCGTATGCGCGGATGGATTTTTTGACAACGCTGGTTATTTGGAAAGGAGATTTTTATGCCGAAAATTTTTCGCCGATCATCATTTGCTGTGATACTCATCTTGCTCACCTTCAGCGCTTTTACGTTGATTACGTCTGCTAATCACTCGTGGAATGGCTACCACTGGGCGCGCCAGAGCAACCCTTTCAACTTGAAACTGGGCGATAATGTGAACTCGACTTGGGACCCTTATCTGGCGACCACTTCATCGGATTGGACGGTGTCAACGGTTTTGAACACGACTATCGTCGCCGGCGGCACCACGCCGAAAAATTGCCGCCCGACAAATGGCAGAGTCGAAGTCTGCAACTCGCGCTATGGCAATACCGGTTGGCTGGGCGTAGCTCAGGTATGGGTAAGCGGCAGCCACATTACGCAAGGCACAGTGAAGTTGAATGATTACTATTTTGACCAGGCGAAGTACAACACTCCGGCCTGGAGAAATTTGGTGACCTGTCAGGAAGTCGGCCACACGCTTGGCCTCGATCATCAGGATGTGAATTTCACCAATCCCAACCTTGGAACCTGCATGGATTATACGAATGATCCCAGCACCAACCAACATCCCAATCAACACGACTACGATGAACTGGTGACCATCTATTCGCATCTAGACAGCAGCACCACGGTTGGTTTGACGCAAGAGCATTTGACCGTCGAAGGCGAAGCACCACCGGCCATGAATGACATAGATTTCAAAGGCCCCGGACAGTGGGGCAAAATAATTGATCAGTCCCCTGATGGTCGGAATATGCTTTACGAACTGGATTTCGGCAATGGCTTTAAGGTGTTCACCTTTGTCACCTGGGCGGACCCGGAAGACGTAAAACCCAAAGGCGAGAACGGACGACAACGACAAAATTAACGCGGGCGCAAAAAAGTTTGTCGAGTCTGGAAGAAGCAGATTGTGGGGCGGAACCTGGTTTCGCCCCTTTTGTTTTTTATACCGCACACGATTTCGGCTTGAGCCTTTTTGAGTAACGGGTCAACGCGAAGAAATGACTGTCGCCTTAGCCGACAGCGTAGGGGAGTTAGGAAGGTGGATGAAATAAAGTGCAATCTGGTGCGGATGACCCTATGGTGATCGCCCACACCAAGCCTGGGAAAAGCGCTCAAGTCTTGCGGGTTATTTCATTCACCATTCTTAAAGTCGCGCCGGGTTGACGGTCTGCTGACGAATCGCGGCGATTTCTTGGGGATTCACCCGACAACAACCTCCTATGGCCACAGCGCCCAGTTTAGCCCATTGACTCGACAGCGTTCGCCAATCGGTTGACAGCGGTGCGGCTTCCCAAGTCATGCGCTCGGCGTCGTAGGTCTCTCCGGCATTCGGATAAACCATGATCGGCTTTTGAGTTCCCGCGTGTGCCGTCCGCACCAACGCCGCGATGTACTGCGGCGGCGTGCAGTTGATTCCCACCGCCGCTACTCGCGGCTGCGTGTCGCAGTCCCGCGCCACCTCAATCAGCTTGGTTCCGTCACTGATTTCAACGTCGTTACGACAACTAAAACTCATCCAAGCCCAACGGTCAGGCGTTTCCTGCAAGAGGCGCATCAGCACTCCGGCTTCGCGTCGGCAAGGGATGGTCTCGCAAGCCAGCAACTCCGCAGGGCTGTCACAGAGAATGTCCCAACGCTCTTTATGAAAGGCGTAGAGCGCCTCATCATCAATATCGTAGCGCCCAGTGTACTCCGAGCCATCGGACAAGAATGCGCCGTAAGGGCCGACGCTGGCGGCAACGATGGGTCGCAAACGACCACTGTGGTTGTCGGCGTCGCGCCAAAAAGCATCGCGCGCTTCAACCGCCAAGCGCACCGAGAGGCGCAACAATTCGACGCCTTCGCGGTCGCTCAAACCGCGCTTGCGAAACCCCGGAAGGCTGGCCTGATAAGTCGAGGTAATCAGGCAATCGGCCCCGGCAGCGAGAAAATCCAGATGCACTTGTCGGATGGCCTCCGGCGCTTCGAGCAGTATCTTGGCTGACCACAGGTCGTCGCGCAAATCGTAGCCGCGCGCTTCCAGAGTCGTAGCCAACCCCCCATCAAGCACCAGTACCCCCTGGCGCTCAACGAAGCGGGCGAGGGGATTTTCAGATGCTGAAGACAACTCGGCGGCGGGTTGGGAAAAGTCTTGTAAGGCCATAGTCACATTTTCATTTCTGCCGTAGAGTAGCCAAGTCAAATGGCTGCCCGCTGCGGCACCACCGTCTTGGCAAATTGATGGCGGCGATCATCGGGCGACAAGCCACAGACCATGACGGTATGACTACGCCACCGTTATAGGCTTGCTCAATACCAGCCGCCGAAAGTACCGCGCTTTAAGAATTGTCCGTCTCCGGCTTTGCCGGTAAACTTGCCCTCTTCTATGACCACGCGACCGCGTGATAAAACGGTCTTCGTCGCGCCCTGCACGGTCATGCCTTCATAACAGCTATAGTCCACGTTCATGTGATGGGTTGAAGCCGAAAGCGTCTGCGTTGCGTTGGCGTCAAAGATAACGATGTCGGCATCAGAGCCTACGGCTATCGTGCCTTTGCGCGGGAACAGGCCGAAGATTTTTGCCGCTGCTGTCGAAGTCAATTCGACGAAACGATTCACGCTGATGCGACCTTGAGCGACGCCGCCGTTATAAATCAAGCTCATGCGATGTTCGACGCCGGGGCCGCCGTTGGGAATCTTGGTGAAATCATTCAAGCCTAATTCTTTCTGCTCTTTGAAACAGAAAGGGCAATGGTCGGTCGAGACGACTTGCAAATCATCGGTGCGAAGTCCGGCCCACAACTTCTCCTGATTCCACTTCTCTCTAAGCGGCGGCGTCATCACAAACTTTGCGCCCTCGAAACCTTCCTGCTCATAATGCGTGTAGTCCAAAAACAGATACTGCGGGCAGGTTTCGGCATACGCAGGCAAGCCCAGATCGCGAGCTTCACGCACTTCGTCAAGCGCATCGGAACAACTCAAATGAACAATATAGACGGGCGCTTCGGCCATTTCGGCAATCGCAATGGCGCGATGCACGCCTTCAGCTTCGGCTTTCGTCGGGCGCGTCAGAGCGTGAAATTTCGGCGCGGTCTTGCCTTCAGCGAGTGCGTTTTTGATGATCTCGTTGATGACGATGCCGTTTTCGGCGTGCATACAAATCAAGCCGCCATCTTTGCCTGCCGCTTTCATGGCGCGATAGATGGTCGCGTCATCCGACAGAAAAACGCCCGGATAAGCCATGAACAATTTGAAACTGCTGATGCCTTCGCCGATTAAATCTTTCATCTCCGGCACGCGCTCGTCCGGCAAATCCGTGGTGATGAGATGAAAGCCATAATCTATAGCGGTTTTGCCTTCGGCTTTCGCGTGCCAATTATCAACCGCTTGCTTCAACGATTCGCCGTGCGCTTGCACCGCGAAATCAATAATCGTGGTAGTGCCGCCGTGCGCTGCGGCAATCGTGCCGGTGCGAAAATCGTCGGATGAAGAGGTGCCGCCAAACGGCAACTCCATGTGCGTGTGCGGGTCTATGCCGCCGGGGATGACCAGCTTGCCTGCTGCGTCTATAACTTTATCGGCTTCGATGTCGAGCCTCGCGCCGATGACGGAAACCTTGTCGTCTTCGATGAACACATCAGCAAAATAATTATCGGTTGCGGTTACGACGTTGCCATTTTTGATTAAGGTTTTCATAAGTATCGCCCTCTCGAAATGTTTTCACGTTGTGGCAAATTATCTTATGCCAAAATAGAGAAGCATTCCAATGAAGTGCTTACCTTATTACTTTCCAAGTTTTATCAATTCATCCTTCGCCGCTTGAAAATTGGGATTGAGATTGACCGCCGCTTGAAAATCAATTCTTGCCTGCGCCGCGTTGCCCTGATTTTTGTAGATGAAGCCGCGCATATAATAGCCATAAGCGTTTTTCGCGTTGAGCGCAATCGCCATATTCAAATCGGCAAGCGCCAACTCTTTCTCGCCTTTTTTGTAATAGGCCCGCGCCCGTTCATTCAAATAATAATAGTCTTCGGCAGTGACGCCGCCTAAATTGATAGCTTTCGTAAAATCGAAAATGGCTTTCTCGACTTCGCCTTTTTCCAGAAGCGCCTGGCCGCGATTGGCGTAGATTTGCGGATTGTCGGCGTCAAGCGCCAGAGCGCGATTGAAATCGTCTATCGCCGGGTCATACATTTTGCTGTTGTATTTCGCCAAGCCCTCTTGACGATACTGCGCGGCAACCTCTTTGGCTTTGGCAGTGTCCGTCAGCGCAGGCGGCGCGGGTTTCGTTGCCGCAGGCGCAGGATTTGCTTTTTCGACGGCGTTGGCGAAATCTTCAAGAGCTTTGGGCAGCGGTTTGGCAAAGCCTATGGTTGTCGGCAAAGTTTGTTTGAGCGCCGCGCCGATTTGCTGGCGTTCATCAGGTGCAAAGAATTTTTTACTGCCGAAAGCCGCAAGCTGTTTCAGATTGGTCAACAGTTCCGGCGGCGCATCCTTGGGCGCTTCCCGTATGAGTTTATCGAGGCTGGCGAAGTAGCCGGAAATCGCTTCATCGTATTTCGCGTTGTTGGGAAAGACAAACCATTTGGTGACGCTGCCTGCGAGTTCGCCCAAGACAGCGCCGAGGCGATATTTCCACGCCGCACCTTCGTCCTTTTTTTCCGGCGCGGCTTGGCTGTCGCCTGCTGTAATCGCGCTAAGTCCGGTCAGATATTTGCCGCCGTATTTCTGCACCACGAATTTCTGCACGGCGGATTTTTCGGCAGGCGTGGCTTCTACAAAATCCGTCATCGAAGTCGGACGAGTGGCCAAAGTCTGCAACACCTCGTCGAGTTCTTTATCGTAAACCGACAGCGCCAAACGGCAGATGGTCAAATGCGTGCCTTCATATTTGTTGAAGGGCAGCCGCACGATGGTCAAAGCGCGCCAGCCGTAGAAACTGACCGCGAATGGTTCAATATCTACTTTCTTGAGCAGATTGGCGACCGATGCCCGATGAAATTCAATAAGTTTGCGGGCATATTCTCCGGCTCCATCATCCACAGGTTTACCAAACCCTTGCGCCCAGGCGTGGCCCGAAAGCGCAAGCAGAATCATCCACACGACAGAAATTTTCACCAGTTTCATAATTTTCTTCTCCGAAAAATTTGCGTTTCGCCTTGCGGCTACAGCGCTTAAACAAGGCAGGTTTATTTGGGCGCGCCGATCTGTGCGGCTTTGGCTTCGTCGGCTTGCGCCAATTTGAGTTTGCCGGTTTTGCGATAGGCTTTGGCGCGTTGTTGGTAAGCCCAATAATAGGTCGGCTCAAGTTCGATGGCTTTGCTTAAATCAACAATTGCCCGCGCCGCATCGCCGGTGTCCAGATAAGCCGTGCCGCGCACATAATAGCTTGAACCCTCCTGCGGTCTTAGCTCAATCACTTTGGTGTAGTCGGCTATCGCCTGTTGGTTGAAGCCGCGAATCAGGTAGATGACAGCGCGTGTCCTATAAGCTGCAACGAGGTTCGGATTGAGCTTGATGGCGCTGGTGTAATCAAGCAGCGCGGCGGCTTCGTCGGTCAAGTCTTTATTCAAGCCGCGCTGATAAAACGCCTCTGCGTAATCAGGTTTGAGTTGAATGGCTTGGGTAAAATCGGCGTCGGCTTTGCGCTTGTCAAGCTGCACCTTGCCGCGTTGGCAATAGGCTTCGGCAAGTTGCGGGTCAAGTTCTATCGCTTTGTTGAAATCACTCAAGGCTTCAGCGAAGCGTTGATGTTCTTGATGCGCGATGCCGCGTTTCAGGAATTCAGCGGCGCTCTGCGGTGATTGTGCGAAGACCGACACCGCTAATAAAATCACCGTAAGTGCCACAGGCCAGTTGAGCAGCGGTTTAAGTTTACCAGTCATCATGCCCCCTTGAGATAAGTGAATCTGTACGCTCACATGAAATCGCAGGTTTTTTCGGTGAAAGGGTTCAAAAAAAGGTAGTGGGTCAAGGAGGAGAGAAAAGAAAAGTTTGGAGTTCCGCCTTCAGGCGGTTGTTTCAGCCGCTAACAAGACCGCCTTCAGACCAATGGCGTTAAGTTGTAGCGCCGACGGTCTAGTCTGCGGCGGACAGCAGCAAGCTAAGACTGGGATTTCGTGCGCTTCTACAACCAAGCCCGCCGCCGGCTAGACCGCCTGCGCTACATCTATGCCGCTTCACTTCATGTCATTAGCCTGAAGGCGGAACTCCAAACTCTATCTCTCCCGATTGATCCACTACTGCTTTTGGTGATGTTGCGACCGTGGAGAAAAACGGATAGGCCGCCACGGCCCGTCCGTCGGTAGCTCAAAGGCACGACTAAGAAAGTGAAAAAGGTGATTTCGCCCAATAAAGACGGGCTTTTTTGCGAGTTGACGCTTGCCCTCAAGCGGCGAAGCGTGCCGCACGCAGAAAATGGCAAAGTAGCTGATGAATACTCGTCGAAATGATTTTCCTTTTTTTCGTAGTCGCGCTTTTCAAGTGATGCGGTGCTTATGAAAGACGGTGATAGAGCTTTGACCCAGGATCAGGCCGCCGAAAATGCCGCATCCAGCGCCGTCACCAATTCGTCAATGTCTGCGGTTGAAGCGATCATGGGCATTCCTAAACGAATGATGTTGCCGTACAAGCCGCCTTTGCCAATCAATACGCCGCGCTTGCGTGTCTCTTCAAAAACTTTCAACACCGCCTGCGGGTGCGGCTCTTTGGTGGTGCGGTCTTTGACGCATTCAATCGCCTGCATCAAGCCCATGCCGCGCACCTCGCCGATCACTTCATATTTGTCTTTCAACTCATCGAGCTTGCCTCGAAGGTAATCGCCAACTACGCGACAGTTGTTCGGCAAATCATTTTCTTCGATGACGCGAATGGTCGCCAAGGCCGCCGCCGAAGTCACAGGATTGCCGCCGAAAGTTGAAAACGTCAGCCCCGGATATTTGTCCGCCACTTCCGGTATCGCCGTGGTGCAGCCTACGGGTGAGCCGTTGGCCATGCCTTTGGCAAAGGTCATCACTTCAGGTTCAACTTGCCAATGCTCTATGCCGCACCATTTGTCGCCGGTGCGTCCCCAACCGCTCTGCACTTCATCGCAGATGAAGATACCGCCGTAACGCCGCACGATGTCAGTGACGACTTTGAAATAGTCTTTAGGCGGGGTGATGAAACCGCCTACGCCCATGATGGGTTCGGCGATGAAGGCGGCGATTTTGCCGGAGGTCGCAGTTTGAATCAACTCTTCGACATCCGTAGCGCATTCCAGCGCGCACGATTCCGGTTTCAAATTGAACGGGCAACGATAACAATAGGGCGCGTGGGCGTGAACGATGCCGGGCATCAAGACGCTGCTGTGTTTCCAGGTCGAATGCCCTGTCGCCGTCATATTCATCACCGAGCGCCCGTGATAGGCGTGGCGCAGGGCAATGATTTCGGTGTTGCCGGTGTAGATGCGCGCCAGCACCATAGCGGTTTCGTCGGCCTCTGTGCCGCTGTTGGTGAAGAACGATTTTTTCAATCTGCCCGGCGTAAGCTGCGCCATTTTCTCGGCGAGATTGACCGTCTGTTCGTTCAGATAAAGCGTCGAGGTGTGCGCGATTTTCGCCACCTGTTCGCTGATGGCATTGACGACTTCGGGACGAGCATGGCCGACGGCAGTGGTCAACACGCCGCCGAAGCAATCCAGGTAGCGCTGCCCCTCGGCGTCAAAGACGTGCATACCTTCGCCGTGAGTGAGAGCGATAGGATGTTCATAATATTGCGTGGCGCAGGGCCAGCCATACTCTTTCTGTTTGGCGAGCAATTCGGCGGTCGTAGTTTGCGACGCTTGGTTTTGAGCAGTCATAAAAATCTCCGTTATAGAAATGATGTCGGGCGCGTTATAGGCGTGTTAATTAAACAATGCCCATAGAGCAGCGTCAATGTGATTCCTCTGGACTTCATAGTATAGAAACGCTTTAGCTCGGTAACTAGAGCGTGTCGCAGAATCCCAGCAACCGCCCATATGTTGTGGATGATTAGGCCGTCATGTACAATATCTGGACAAAACATCTATTTATGCAACACGCTCTAACTACCCAGCCAGTGCTTGCGGCTGCGCCGCTTTGATGTGCGGATAGGCTACGCCTTTCCGTAAGCTGCACTTCCTACTCTCGCGGCTGCGCCGCCAAGCTTTTCTGAGGCGCAGCCTCCGGTGCGGCGCAGCCGCAAAAAGAGTGTGGCAAACCTACCGGAGAGTCCGAGACTCTCCGCACATCAAAGCGGCACAGCCGCACAGCGTTCAACTCTCACAACTAGAGCGGTTTTGGTTTGAGATTACGGAAACCTCAAAGCCGTTGAGCAGCGGTCGAAGACTGCCGCTCAACGATAGGGGGGAGCAGTACACACATATGCAAACCGCTCTAGGCTGGGTAATCCCTCAACTCTTCAATAAACTACGAGTTGTTCATCGTTATAAAATCGCCTGATGGCTGGAACTTCCAAGGCCAGGATTTGTGCTTTCAACTCTTCATCCCAGACCGGCTCTCCATATGGCTTGCCACTTACATTCGCGGACGGTTGATTGCGTAAGAGGGTTTCATCAAAATCTATGCAGAGAAGTTTAAGCACGCGCACCAAATCCTCTACAAGTCGCTCAAAATAGCCAATAAAATTGACAAACTCGGCTCCTTGAGGGCCGATATACCATTCATACATACGGCTCACATAGGCAGGCTCATGTTTTATACACAAGCGTATGAATTCTGAAAAATCATTTGCGGCACAGGGTTTGAGAATTCTTTGCGGGTGCCACACCCCCGGTTCATGTTCAACCCAGTCAAGCCAAGTTTGAAATTTCCACCAAGATTCGTACCAACTCAATGGATGTCTGACAAAGGTAAAGATGAAGTCATGCTTTGCAGTGTATTGACTCATCAACGAATGACGCCAGGTCACGGTCTCGATAGCTTTGGCGTACTCGTTTTCAATTGCAGCGACATTTAACGCTTGTTCGATCCACGTACCTCCGGTCTTGGGGATATGTAAGAATAGAGCGTTCGTTTGCAAAAGATGTACAGACATACGTAGTCCTTTCTCACGCTACAAAATGTACTTTGGGGAGATGACACGCTTTCCTCAACAAGATTTTGTGAAGAGTCTTAGGACTCTTCACAAAAGGCAAGGAACGCAAAGATCACCTGACCTTTGCGTTCCTTGCCTTTTGATTGACTTGCTGGCGCACCATTGTTTCACCGAAGGTGAATCAGCGTTTCGTTTTAAGGTGAACAGCTTTTACCTTGTGGTGTTCGAGTCGCGCAACTTTTTGTTGCAATGCCGCGATGGTCTTTTGCTGCTCTTGAAGCACCTTGGTCAAGACCGCTACCACATCCATAGGACTCAACGATTTGCGGTCGCTTGTGGCGACCAATTCCGGCACATCCTCAGCAATAAAACCAACATAATTTTCACCCGGCTCGGCTTTATACTCAAACTGTACCGGATTCAATTTTTCCAGCGTCTTTAGGGCGTCGCTTGAACTGAGATTGCGGATATTCATCTTCAGCGCTCGGCTTGAGGCATCGGTCCAAACTCCAGCGACTGTTAGTTTCGCGCCGCTAATATGTTGCAGGGGACTTGATGGCGTAGTCAGTCCACCAATGCCGATGTTGCCATTTCCTAAAATATGAACGCGGTTTAAAGAGTTAGTGCCTAGAATCAAGGGTAGGTTTCCAATCGTTCCCACAGCAAGCCCATTTCCTGCGGTTTGCAAAACTTCGCCCCACCCACCCAAGGTCACGCCGAATCGCGATATGATTCGGGCAGAGGCGTGAGCGCGCATATCCAATTCGGAAGTGGTGGCTTTTACTTTAAGGAAAGCCGCTGCCGCTGTCGTGTTGCTGGTATTTTCGACCAGACCAAAAGTAAACACATCGGCATTCTCAAAAACATGAAGCTTTTGTGAAGGCGAAGCCGTGCCGATGCCGACTTGCCCACTGGCGTTGATGTCTAGGCTGGAGGTCGGCGCGCCGGGGCGGATGCGGAACGGCAGACGCGCCCCCCCCGTCACATCACGGACGAAGAAGTTGGCTTCGTTGCCCGCGATGTCCCAGGTCTGCGCCGTAAAACCGCCGGCAGCATTCTGTTCCAAACGCATCGCCGGAGTGTTGCTGGTTGCCGCATGAATATCCAGCACAGGCGTAGAAGTACGTAACCCCAGCCGTCCGGTTGAATCTACAAATAGCGAATTGGTTGCCGCGCCTGCCGTGATGGTAAACGGCACGGTCGCGCCGGTAATATCTTCAATCGAAAATTTGCTCGAGCCGCCGCTTGCCGAATCGTTAGCGGTCAATTGCCAGTCGTTGGCAGGAAATCCTACAGAGGCAGAAGTGTCGTCGAATTTGATGCGCGTGTTGTTCTCTTTCAGACGTATGGTGTCAAAGCCGAACGATTCGTTGTTGACGCAATCCAAGCCGACACAAGTCGAGCCTTGCACAATCAAATCATCGGGGATGACCTGATCGAAAAAGCGCACGGCAGCATGGCTGGCGATGGCGCGCAGGTTTGCCGCCGCAGAAATTTCTCTATTGGCCGAGCGACTGACCGCATAAGGAGAAGCTTTCAAAAAGGGCGCTGACATAGGACGCGCCAGATTGCTGAACGAGTGAAATTCGGAACTTGCGGCAAGCGTGTCGGTCTCTGGCGCAGCGCGCTTCTTCGCGCCCACCCGCTGCGACTCAGAGGCATCATTGCCCATCACAAAAGCGCCGCCGCTAATCATAAACGCGCCGGATTGCACGACCTCCTGTTTCGCCAACAGCCCGCGATTTCGCAGGTCTCGCGCCACCGCTTCGTCGCGGCCTTCTTGACGCGCTTTGGCCAGAGCTTCGCGCACCGCCGCAGCGATAAACGGCACGACGCGCAATTCATACAGGTAGTTGCCATCGGCCAGGCGGTGCCCTTTCTCATCAGTATTTCTGAAGAAAGGCGCAACGCCGGAAGCGAACTCTTTGCGTATGACTTCGCCATCCGGGGTCGAAACCGTCAGCACGATCACCGCATAGTCAAGCTTGGGTTGCCAGTTGATTTCGGCACTGCTAGGTCGCGCATTGGCAACCGGGCCATCATTGTCCGCCGCAGCGGCCAACCCGGAGCCTTCCCAACTAATTGCCAGAACCGCCAGCATCACCAGCATCAAAAACACTCGTGGGGTTTTCATATCATCTCCTCATTGAAGTCTATTTTTGCTACCGAAAAACTTCGCATTATAGGTAGAGAATGTATTCCGAATTTGGGGCAACTCGGAGTTTGCGAGAATGTATTGCTACCAAAAAAGCCACTGATTTTATGAGGGCTGTAAAAACCTCGTGTATCATGTCAAGCACATCGGTTGATGTCAAGCACACGGTTTGGTTCATCGGAGCGGTTGCCCCGTTGAGCTACGAAAAATCCCTACAACAATGCTTGGTTTGGATTCCCAGCCGATCAAGCAGAGCTAGTACACCGGAACCTAAATTTTCAAGTGTTTTAGTCATTTCTATAGATGTATGAAAAAACAACATCTAAAGCTAAGTGAAGCAGACGAAAGATATTTGACGGAACTTTTGAACAAAGGTCAAGTGAAGGCAAGAATTAT
>JACQDB010000150.1 GCA_016201275.1 Acidobacteriota bacterium | reverse complement strand
CGGCGGACGGGTCGCAAAGTTATACTCAAATTTATAGTTTTACTTCGACGATGCGAAAAATGAAGCGCCAAGTATTTCAAGAACTCAGGTCCGTCATCGAAGGAACCCCTTTTGTTCTATTTCAGACCTAATCAGTTACAACTTTTTTTATTTTCCTATATCGAGGTCAATAATGAGTTTAATCATCAAGTGAAATTATCAAGAGCGTAGCCAATTAGAAGCTTTGCTTAAAGATTGCTCCGAGGCTCGCCAATTTCAGCGCATTCAAGCACTCCGTCTTCTTGATGAAGAGGACAGCGTTGAACACATCGCTGACTTGTTGCGCGTCTCTCGCCAAACCATTTACAACTGGGCACAACGCTTTGAACAACGTCAGGGCTGGCCCGCATTTGAGCGTGTCTCAGATCGACTTCGTAGCGGTCGCCCGACCACAGCCAAAGGCATTATTGATCCTTGGATTGATCTGGTCATTGATAGCGACCCACGCGATTATGGCTACAACTCGACGGTCTGGACAGCTGGCCTATTACAAAGCTATGTCAAAGAGCACCACAACTGCCAAGTCAGCCTGCGAAGCCTTGGCTATGCTCTCGATAGACTACGCATCAGTTGGAAGCGTCCGCGCCACACCTTAGCACGACGTCAACCAAACTGGCGACAAGCAAAAGGGGGCTAAAACGTGGGCTTTGGAGCCGTCACCATTGCGTCATCTTGATGATGGATGAAGTTATCATCACCGAGACGCCCCCCTTGTATTGCTGCTATGGGCGAGTTGGACAGCAAGTTTGTGTACCGATTACTGGTAACCGCGCCAAGCGAATCATTCATGGAGCACTCAATATTGGAACGGGTGACCTGCTTTTATTAATTACAGAAGTTTGGGATGCGCTGACGACGCAACATTTTCTACAGATGATTCGTCGCCATTGGCGAGGTTGGCAAATCATCTTATTTGATGACCGAGGGACCCCTCACACGGCTGAGGATACCTTGGAGTTGGCATCCGAGTTAAGCATCGAGATTCGCTTTTTGCCGCGCGCTTGTCCTGAACTCAATGTAATGGACCACCTGTTTAGAGCGGTGAAAGGACGAAGTGTAGCGAATCGTCCAACAATCACAATTGATCAGTCAGCAGATGCGGCTTGTAGTTATCTATATGCGATGAGTCGCCAAGATCGATTACTCAAAGCAGGTGTGCTATCAAATAACTTTTGGTTAAAACACTAACGTGTTGTCAAAGAACTTTTTGCAGACCACTTAATTGGCTATCACCGCTTCGCGGGCTAAAAGCCAGCAACACATGATTAGGGCACGACTGACTGGCTGGCATATTCTTGTCCTACATGATTTGTCTTACATGATTTTGATCATTATCCACATCAACACAACGTGCAGCATCCAAATCGTCACCGCGAACGGGAGTTGAAATTTGATCACGCCATAGGGGTCTTTCATATTCAACAGCGCGGTTGGCACGATGTTGAAGTTTGCCGCCATAGGCGTCATCAAGGTGCCGCTTGAACCTGCCGTTAAGGTCAGTATCGCCGCCATTGCCGGGTCCACGCCGAACGGTTTGACCAGCAAAGGCACCAGCACGCCCGAGGCAATAACCGGAAACGCCGCAAACGAATTGCCCATCACTATAGTGAAAATGGTCATGCCGATGCAGTTGGCCATGACCAATAAAAACAGGCTGTTTGCAGGGATAATCTGTTGAATGCCACTGGCAATCAAATCGCCTATCTTTGCCGCCGTGAAGATCACGCCGAGCGAAGCCAGCAGTTGCGGCAATAAACTGAGCGACCCCATCGCATCGTTGATGCGGCGGCCTTCATTGAACATGGTTGGCATTGTGCCGCCGGTGATTCGCAAGGCCAACCCCATAGCGACTACGCCGCCGACCCCCAAACCTACGAGGGCGGCGCGATTGACGGCGTTGGAATCGAAACCCGAAAAACGAAACGCCAAAGCAAACGCAAAAGTCACCAGAGGAATCGCCAGCACCGGCCAGAAGATTTTATTTTTGAGTTTCACGGCCTGCTTTGCCTGTTGCGCTTTTGTCGCTTCCTGATACTCGCCGCGAGTGACGCGCCCCACCCCGTCTATCGCCACCATCGCCAACACGAGCAGGCCGGTCAACCCATGCGGCATCCAGGTGCCAAAGATAAAGGCGATGGCCAGAAGCAACCAGAAGACGCCGCTACTGTAGCGTCGCCGATTGCCTCGGTCGGTAAAAGTCAGCAGCGCAAAGACCAGCAAAACCACTCCGGTGAGAATATAAACGGTGTCCAGATTCAACAGCACATCGGCGCTGGGTAATAAAAAAATTGCGGCGAGGTTTATCATCAATTCTCCTTGCTTGCTCGGGCGCATCAGCGTCTGAGCAACTCACTGTGAGGCGTTATCCAGGATGCCTTCCGGCTTTGCCTGCGGAGTTTTTTTGGCGACCGATTTGAGGCGGCGGTCAAGCAGCAGAAATTGCGCCGCGCCAAGCCCAAGGGAAAGCACGACGATGGGCGTCGTGAACAAAACCAGACGCCACAGGCTGACTTCATAACCCAACCCTTTCATCACGCCGTACACCAGCAACACTCCGGCTTGCACAATGGACAAATTCTGCCCGTAAAAATTGCCGTAATTTTCGCTGGCGGAATTGGCGGCCTTGATCAACTCAACTTTTTCTTCGCCGAGGTCCCCGTTGGCTCTGGCTTCGGCAGCACCAACCGACATGGGAAAAATCAGCGGACGCACAAACGAAGCGTGACCGTTCAGGCGCAACCCCAGCGCACCATGCACGATGCGAAAGAGTTGATAGAGAAGCGCCAGGCGTCCGACCGTTGCAGCTTTGATTTTTCTGATCAAAATAGCCGACTGCTCTTGCAGGCCATAGCGTTCGGCAAGCCCTATGGCTGGCAGCGTGATGATAAACAGCGTCATCAAACGATTGTCGCTGAAGGCGCGACCAAGCATATTGATGATGCCTTCCTGACCGGGCTTGATTAAAAAAGGAAAAGCTTGCAAGACGCCTGCACTGGAAAACAAAGGCAGTCCGGCCAGCATCCCCGTTACCAGCGCGGCAGTGACGACAACCAAGGTGGTGCGGAGTTTGAAAGCCAATCCGACCACGACGATGACGATGCCAATGAGTTTGAACCATTCAGGCAAGAGCGCACCTCCACAGGTTGAAATAGGCGACTATCTTACTGCTTGAGAGAGGCCAGCGCCAAGCGCCTTGCCTTGAAATGATGGCGTTGCCGCTGCTTCGTCTGGCTTGTTGCGGCAACGCCGCTGCCGACTGACAGCATAGCTTGGCGTCAGCGGCAATTCGTGCGCGCCGGAAAACCGTCGAGCAAGGCGGCAAGCGGCGACACGATTTGTCTTCATTGGTAACAGTTGTCAAATCCTGTCATCTGCCCCCTTTTTGTAGTTCTCCGTTCAGGCGGCGACCCAGGTCGCGTTTTTTGTGGCTTAGTCGTCATTGCGACTGAATTTTTGTCAACCAATCCAACTTTTCTGCCGCGCTTAAAATAAAGTTGTTCCGAAATGATTCAGCAAGCTTTACGAATAAAGCGGGTGATAATCTTTTTTCCTGTGGAACACTCTTTGCCATATCTGCATATTGCACGAGCTAAAAAGCAGAGCTTATTCCCAACGAGCAAGCAGGGTTTTATAGAAGGGTTTTTCACACTCTGAACAGGAGTAGTATATCTATGAACAAGAGCGTTAAAGAGCATGGCCGCAGGGGGGTGCCGGAAGCCGGATTCTCTATGGTAGAAGTCACCGTAGTCATCCTTTTAGTTGGCATCATTATGGCCTTTGTGCTTCCCAAGGTCAACGATGCCGTCAAAGCCTATAATCTGCGTAGCACTGCCGATCACTTGGCCGAGCGGCTATCGGCGGTGCGCGCCTTAGCCCTGGCCAAAAATCAGAATGTGACTTTCTCCTTCAACAACTCCTCGCGGCAATACGGTTTTGATTTCACCGGCACGAGCGGCGACGGCGTGCCGGATATGGCGGATCCGAGTAACCCTTCGATGAGTTATTTTCTGGAGACCTTGCCGAGCGAGGTCAGCACCACTTTTCCGAATAACGCGCCCATCAAAGTGACCTTCAATTCACGCGGCGAGATGCCCATTGGCGCGAGCGAGCAAGTGATCACGCTTCGCAGTTATAACCGCAGTGTACTGGTTCGCATCAATCTTCGCGGCAGAATCACCGTGGAATAGTGAGAAACAAAATGATGAAACAAACCATCAACAAGCGCCCTGTACCGCCGTCGCAGGCGGGGCTTTCGGTTATCGAAGTCCTCATCTCCATCGTCGTGCTGGCCGTCGGGTTGGTTTCGGTTGTCGGGATTTCCGCCTATGTCTCGCGCATGAATTCCACCTCAAACAATATCAACATACTGGCGGCGGTCGCCCAAGATGAAGTGGATCGGCTGCGGTCGGCCATCTGGACGCAAAGCACAGAAGACCCCACGATTGCCGTAGGCGGTACGCTGCCGACTTCCTCCTATGGCTCGGTCAGCAGCGCCATCACCGAAGCCCCGTCCACGGGCGCGGTGGGCGCGTCTATGGGGCAATCCACCTCTTCGCAAACCGCGCCCTATACCTACACGCTCGACACCTCGACCAATCATCATGCCACGGTAAGCAATACGCCGGTCGGCAACGTGGAAGTGTACTGGCAGGTGCGCCAGGGTTCCCCTTCGGCTTTGCGCTACGTCACCATACGAGTGGTGCAGAGCGTGCCGTCCGCCAACATGAGACAGGGCTTTACCGTTACCACCATACTCAGCAAAGGCTAAGGAAATTATGAAACCGATTGTAAATTCAACCGCGCCGCAGACCAATGAAAACGGCTTTTCGCTGATGGAAATTCTCATCGCCATGATGATGATGACCATCGTGATGGGCGTGTCTA
This sequence comes from Acidobacteriota bacterium, assembly GCA_016201275.1. GTDB lineage: Bacteria > Acidobacteriota > Blastocatellia > UBA7656 > UBA7656 > JACQDB01. The sequence goes on along the minus strand of JACQDB010000150.1, from coordinate 12,506 downwards.
TCTCTTTGCTCAACCGCTTTCAAACTTCGTATCGTTATGAAGAGGCGTATGCCGACGCGCAACGCAATGCGCGCTTTGCGCTGGCGCGCTTGAACGAGATTGTGCGTAGCGCGGGCACCAATCCGACTGCCAAGACGACGGTCAACCCGACGGACTTTGCGGTGCTGCAATCGCCGACCACCACTTCCGGCACGGCAGTCTCTTCGGCCTCGATTCAACTGAAGAGCGATTTGAATGGCGATTCGCTCAACACCACCCACGTCTCTGCGGATTCGGATGTCATCGTCACTTCAGAAAACATGATTCTGCGGCTCGATGCCACCAACCGACGCATCATGATGGACGATTACACCACCTCGCCGGTAACCAGCACGCCGATTGCAGACAATGTCATCAGCCTCACCTTCACCGACCCGAATGGTTCTACCAACACCAACAAAACCATAGTGGTCACGCTGGTGGCGGTTCCCAATGGCATTTCCAGAGGCGATTCTCGTTATCGCGAAGTCAGTTATTCGGCGGCGATACGGCTGCGAAACCGCTAAGGCAGGGGAGGCACAAAATATGTACAGCAGAGCATCCGTAACCCAAAGCATGAAGCAACAGGAGCATATAATGAAGACCATCGGTTGTCACCACGAACGCGGCGTTGCCTTAATCCAGACGATATTAATTTTAGCCTTGCTGCTGGCGATGGTGATGGGCATCAGCTTGACGGCGATTTCCGAACTCGGCGTCAGCAACACCTATGCGACGCAGACCATCGCCTTTCAAGCAGCAGAAGCCGGTCTCAATCACGCCGCCAGTCTGGTGAAAAATTATACCGGCGGCGATTTCTCGTCGTTGCTGGCGCGGCGCGGCAGCACTTTCAACACCAACTATCTGCTGGGCAACAATCCGTTCACCAATGCCGCGTATTTTACTTCCGGCGCGACCTTGATTCCCGACGAAGATGCCAATCGCGGCTATCAACTGCGCGATGGTGTCACCGGCGCGGTCGTCAATGATGCGTATTATCGAGTCAGCCTGATTGATGACGAGCCTTCGACTTCGACCACGTTGCCGAAAGTACCGAATTTCAATCCCGGAGTCACCTATCAGGAAAGCACCGGCGCGTCTCCCAACAATGCGAATACCGATCAAAATAACAAGGTGGTGATTTATTCGACCGGAACCTATAACAACGCTTCTGTGACCTTGGAAGGTTGGATCGCCTTTCTGCCTTATCCGGCGATGATCTCCAATAAACCGATTACCATTTCCGGCAATGCCCAATTGTTGGGAGCGTATGGCGGCGTGCATTCCAACGAGTCTCTGGATATCAGCGGCTCGCCTTACATCGCGCAAACGGCGACCGCCACCGGAACCGTCAATACCTCTGGCGGCGGCTGGCAGATAGATGGTTTTCACGGCGGCTTGCAACCGCGAATCGCGCTGCCATCTTTTATCACCAATGCGCCGCTGACCTCCGGCGGTCCGGTGACCAGTCCGCGCATTCCGGATTTTATCGTTCAGAGAGCGGATGTGTTGTTGATTGATCCGAGCTTTGCCAATGGGGCGCACGAAAATGATAGTAACGGCAGTGACAATGGCGGCGGCAATGCCGTGACCCAGCGGCTGAAAAAACTTGCCGACCAACTCAACGTGCCTTACGTACAATTGGCAACGGCGCTGGACAGCAACATCACCAGCAATAAAGTTCAGCAAACCACCGAGGCAGCAGTCCAAATCACGCGCCCTGCGCCCACTACTACCGTCCCCAATCCTATTGGTACAGCCACCCGCATCGCCACCGTCAGCGACACCGGCTGGAGCTATGGCAGCAGCAGTTGGAGCGTGCCTCCATCGGGCGGTTCGTCCATTGATGGATACACCTTCTATGTCATTGGTCAAGACAATTACGACCTCAGTGATCCGGAGGACTCCAGCGCCAACGGCGGCAATGTCACCATCAGCGGCAACCTCGGCGGCAGCACCCGCACCGTTTCGATCTTGACCACCGGCTCCATCGTCCTTACAGGTAATTCAAAATTTACTGCCAATATCAGGGATTTAAGCACGCCGGAACTGCCGCCCTTTGTCACCGTAGATGTTATGCTGCTCGCCGTACAGGATGTGAAGATTCGCGGCGATGTGGACGCGGCGCTGGAATTCAACGGCATCGTTTACGCGGGCGAGCAATTCGACCTCAGCGGCAATGGCAGTTTCAATGGTCAAGTCATGTCGTATGGCAATGACGATACAACCGGTTCGCCGGTCAGCGCCAATATTGAAACCGGCAGTTTCACCTTGTCTTTGAACAACGGCAATTCTTACGGCAACCTCAAGCTCATCTCGTGGCGACAAATCAAACGCTAAACCGACAAGCGGACGGCTGACGCCTTGCCGTCCGCTTGTCACCTCAAGCCTTCTCAACCTACACGCAATAGAAAATTGATCTCGCCGCTGGCCTTCCTTGACTTGCGCGTGCGAGCTTTTTATATTCATTAATCAAGCGTTTAATGAATGAACTATGGCAAGACCAAAGACCGACGACCCAGAAGCCAGAGCCAGCATCCTTGCTGCCGCCGAAGCGTTATTTGCGGCGCACGGTTTTGCCGCCACTTCGGTGCGCGACATCGCCCAACAGGCAGGCGTCACCAGCGCCCTGCTGCATTATTATTTCGGCAATAAACAGGGACTTTATCGCGCCATACTGGAAAATGCCGTAGCCAAAATCCGCGCCTTGATTACGCAAACCGCCGACAGCCGCGAACCGGTGCGCCAACGCCTGACACGCTTCATTGAAGCCGAAGCCGCTTACATTTTGCGACATCCCAACCTGGCGCGCATTCTGTTGCGCGAGATGCTTGAAGGCGGCGAAGAACTAATCAAAGTCTTTCAGAAATATTCCCTTAACAATTACGCCTTGCTGCGCGGCATTCTTCGGCAAGGCGTCAAGCAGGGCGAGTTGCGCCAACTGGACATCGCGCTTGCGCCCATCAGCCTGATGGGAATGATTGTCATCTTTCAAGCCTTTCGCCCGCTCATTACGGTCGCCTTGAATAAAAAGCAATATGACGAGGCCTTCATCAAGCGCGTCGCTTTGCACACCGCAGACCTGTTTTTCAGCGGCGCGCAACCCCTTTTACCAAGCGCCAAGCCAGCCAAAACCGTCGCCGCAAAATCGCGCCACGCCGCTACGAAATCCGTAGCCAAAGCCAAAAGCAACAACACGACCCTTGCCAAATCGCCAACCGGCACCACGAAAAAATCAAGAACCATCAACGCAAAAAAATCGCAAAGCGTAAAGAAGGTGAAATCATGAAAAGCAGTTTTAGAAAAACGCTTCTGCTGGCGATTGTCATCCTGATGCTGCTCGGCGCAATCGCTTTCTGGAAAGCCTTGAGCGCCCGTCAACCGACCAATCAAATCGTGCTGTCGGGAACCATCGAAGCCGATGAAATTCACATCGGCTCTAAAGTCAGCGGACGCATCGCCGCAGTGCTGGTCAAAGAAGGTCAGGAGGTGCAATCGGGGCAGGCCCTTTTACGCTTTGAAAGTTACGACCTTGAGGCCAAACGTCAGGACGCCAATGCCGCGATTGCAGCGGCGGAAGCGAATTTGCAGAAACTGCAAAACGGTTTTCGCCCGGAAGAGATCGCCGAAGCCAAAGCGCAGGCCGAAGCCGCCTGGATGACTTGGGAAGCGGCGCGCAAGGGGCCGCGCCCTCAAGAGATTGACGCCGCACGCGCCGACCTGGAGGACGCCAATGCCGATTACCAAATGGCCAAGGCGAACTTCGCACGCATCGAACAACTTGCCAAAGATGGCATCTCGTCGCGCCAGGATTTCGATAACGCCAAAGCCAACCTAGACCGCACCAAAGGCCGCCGCGACGCCGCCACACAGAAACTCGATCTGCTGTTGGCGGGAACTCGGCACGAAGACATAGCTCGCGCTGAGCGTCTCTATCAACAGGCGGCGGCGCATAAACAGATGCTGGAGCGCGGCTCGCGTAAAGAGGACATCGCCACCGCTCAAGCGCAACTCGAACGCGCTCGCGCGGCCTTGCAACAACTGGAAACGCAGGTGAACGAACTGGCAGTGCAATCGCCTGCCAATGCTTTCATAGAAGTGTTGCGGGTGCGACCGGGCGATTTAATCGCGCCCAATGCGCCGGTCGCCACGCTCGTTGAAGTTGACCGCTTGTGGGTGCGAGTTTATGTGCCGGAGCCGGAACTCGGCTTCGCGCAACTCGGCAAAGAGGTCAGCGTCACCGTTGATTCATTTCCGCAGGAGCGCTTCAAAGGCGTCATTGAGCAAGTCGCTGCGCGTGGCGAATTCACGCCGCGCAATGTGCAGACCCGTGACGAACGCACCCATCAAGTCTTTGCGGTGCGCGTGCGGCTGGATAACAGTTCAAGAAAATTACGCGCCGGTATGGCGGCGGACGTGGTGATTCACAAATAAGATTTCGGATTCAAGGGTATGGAGTCAGAAGTCCAGTTTCGGAGTTCAGTAAATGGCAAATTTTGAATTTTGACTCCTCGGTATTCTAAATCCGAAATCCAAAATCTGAAATCCTGGATTTATGAGCGCAATAGAGATTAACGAATTGACCAAAAAATTCGGCGACTTCACGGCGGTTGACCAAGTGAGTTTCGCCGTGCGGGAGGGCGAGATCTTTGGCTTTCTGGGGCCGAATGGTTCCGGCAAATCAACCATCATACGTATGCTCTGCGGCTTGATTTCGCCAACCGCCGGGCGCGCCTCCGTCATCGGTTTCGACATTGAAAAACAGACCGACGAGATCCGCCAGAACATCGGTTATATGTCGCAACAATTCAGCCTATATCAAGATTTGACGGTGCGCGAAAACATCAATTTTTACGCTCAGGTTTACGGCTTGAAGGGCGAGCATTTCAAACAACGGCGACAAGCGGTGATTGACCTGACGCACATGGAACCGTTCATTGAACGCCGCGCCGGAATGCTGTCGGGCGGCTGGAAACAACGCCTCGCCCTGGCCTGCGCTTTGGTTCACGAGCCGAAGATTATTTTTCTGGACGAGCCCACCGCCGGCATAGACCCGGTGGCCCGGCGCGAGCTTTGGGATTTATTTTTTCAACTGTCGAGCGAAGGCATGACGCTGTTTGTCACCACTCATTATATGGATGAAGCCGAACGCTGCGCCCGTGTCGGCTATATCTACAATTCGCGTTTGATTACTTGTGGTGAGCCGGATGTGTTGAAGCAATTGCCGGAGGTCACGCCGGACAATACCAAATGGGTGGAGGTCTTTTGTCCGAATACGACCGTCGCGCTGGGCGAATTGAAACGCGCCGATTATGTGCAAAGCGCGACGATCTTCGGGCAATCCATTCACCTGTTGATGAAGGCCGAAGTCGCGCTTGAGCGCATTCAAAAGACGCTGGCAAAAATCGCTATCAGCGATGTCGAAGTCACCTTGGCGCGTCCTTCACTCGAAGATGTCTTCGTCAGTTTGACCAAACGCTATTCGACCAACGAAGCGCAGCAGGTGCGCCCTCCGGCGTAACCAATTTTCATCGTTCCTTCCAGCATCGGAGGTTGCCATACTTTGACAACAGAGGCGACAAATGGACGTTAGATACGGTTGCGCCAAAGCCGTTCAGCCTTTCATCATATTCTTCAACACGAACCAAATATTGGCCGGGCGTTCGGCGAGTCGGCGCATAAAATAGGGATACCAGAATTTGCCATACGGCACATACACGCGCACCCGCCAGCCCTCTTGCACCAACCCCTCCTGCAAATCGCGCCGCACCCCGTAGAGCATTTGAAACTCGAACTGCTCGGCGGTGATGCCTTGCGCTACGGCGAATTTTTTGGTCGCTTCAATCATCGCCGGATCGTGTGTGGCGATGCCGTGATAAAGGCCAGAGGGCAACAACATCTTCATCAACTTGATGTAGTTTTGATCCACGTCGGCTTTATTGGGAAAGGCGACTTCGGCAGGTTCTTTATACGCGCCTTTGCAAAGCCGTATGCGCGCCCCCAACGGCAACAACTCTGCGATGTCGGTTGCGGTGCGATAGAGATAGGCTTGCACGACGATGCCGACATTGTCGAATTCAGCGCGCAGGCGTTTGAAGATGTCGAAGGTCGCCGCAGTCTTGGTGGAATCTTCCATGTCTATGCGGACGAAATTCTGATAACGCAGGGCGCTTTCAACGATGGCGCGGGTGTTCTGATAACACAACTCCTTATCTATATCCAAACCCAGTTGCGTGAGTTTCACCGAGACATTGGAATCGAGCGAATGGGCGACGATGCTGGCAATCAGGCGTTGATATTCGCGCACCTCTTCACGAGTTTCGGCCTCTGCGGAAATGGATTCGCCGAGATGATCGAAAGTGGCGCTGATCTGTTTGGCATTGAGTTGTTTGATGGCTTCGATGGCGGTGGCGATCTCTTCGCCAGCCACAAAGCGTCGCGTGACTTGGTTGAATGATTTGAATTTCGTGAGAAAATTTTTGAAGCCCTCGCTGGTAGATAAATAGAGCAGGGCGGATTTCATGATTGCTTCCATAGTTATTATTTTGACCCGCTTTTTGTTTGTATCAAGTTATGCCAGATTTCTCAAGATTCTTTAGCCGATTTCGCTAGGAAGCAGGCGAGCGCTTGAGGTGAAAGCCGAATGGCAAGCGGCAACGACCTGCGCGCAGAGGCGGTTTTAAGTTGAGAAAATTTGCCGGTTTTCGGCATCGCGCCAAAGACCAAGTCGCTGTTGGTGGAGTGAATCTCTGCCGAAATAAAACCCGCGTCTGAAGCGGTTGAATCACTGATTTCAACCGCTTCAGATGCCTGCTCAAATTTTGCCTGTTGGCCATTTACCGAGCGACTAAATAGAAGATGGTGGACAAGACGCCGCCCAAAATCGAGAGCCTGCCATTCGTGTAGTGACCATAGAGCGAACGACCGTAGTAGCCATCTTCATAGCCCCGCCGGAAGCCTTCGCGGAAATAATAATTGTAGTCCGATTCATCTACATAAAAACCCGTGTAGCCAAAGTTGGCGTCCTCATAGGCATAGTTATCGCTATAGCTGAAATGCCAGCCATCTTCGCGGTCGGCTTGTCCGGCATAATAGCCTTCTTCATATCCATCATTGATCGCCTGTCGAATCAAGTCCGCGCCATATTGATTGATCAGATAGTAGCGGCCACTGCGATAGTAATAGTAATCGGGAGCCGTATAAAAATCCGGGTCGTCGTAATAATCATAGTCGCGTTGATGGCGTAGGCGTTCCTGTTGCTCGCGCAGATGGCGGTAATATTGTTGTTGAAAACGATATTGCGCCAGGCGTCGCTGTTGCCGATAGGCCAAGGCGCGTTGCTGCGCCAGACCTTGCTCTTGCTCCAGACGTTGACGATATTGGATCAAGCGTTGTTGCTGCTGCTGAATCAATTGTTGTTGCTGTTGCGCGGACAAACGGCGCTGCTCGGCGTGACGTTGCTGTTTCTGTTGGGCGCGTTGCTGCGATTGTTGCGGCTGTAGAATTTGATCCTGGCGTTGTTGTTCAGCTTGCCGTTGCTGTTTGCGCTGCGTGCGTTGCTGTTGTTGCCGCTGCAATTCTTGTTGCTGCTGTTGACGAAGTTGCTGCTGTTGCTGTTGCTCTTGCGTGCGGCGTTGTTGCTTTTCCTGCTGCCGCTGCTGCCGCATCTGTTGCTCCTGCTGTTGCTGTTGCTGCTGCTGTTGTTGCCGTTCGGCGCGGCGTTGTTGTTTTTCTTGAGCGCGTTGCTGCTGTTGTTGCTGTTGTTGTTGCTGTTGTTGCTGCTGCTGCTGTTGTTCAGCGCGGCGCTGCTGTTTTGGTGTTTGAGCGTAAGCGTAAGCCGGAAGCGTGCTGCCGCTGAGGTCAATGACCAGTGCCAAGAGCAGTGCTTTGACGATATAAATTTTCATGCTGCACCTCCTGAAAATCCAACGCTGCCAACGCGGATGGTTCAACTTGGTCAGAAGGCAGGCGACAAGACAACCATCGGTTGGCAAGGGATTTCAATTCATCCGACCTGTAAAAGTTGCAAGCTCTATGCCATTCCTGCGCTGTAAAAATGAATACAGATGCGGGTTCAAGCGGATGATTTACGGACACCTTTCTCGTACATCCGTAAGCCTGATGAGGGCGGCTCAAAAGGTAGGCACAAGGCGTTGCGGGTTATGGTGCAGTTTGGTGGCGCGAAAATTGGTTTGCTGGTTGTGGTCTGGAAAACCCCTCTGTAGCGATCAGCCGTTGATGCGAACGCCGGTTGCCGTCAGCGTAAGAATAACCTGCGCGCCCTTGATGGAATGCGGGTCAATCATGCCGGCTGATTCTTCGGCGTACTGTCGAGCGGTCTCTTCGCTAATGGTCTTCTTCTCGATGATGCCTTCGACAATCACCGTCTTGTTGGCGGCATCTTTCGGCACGGTAAAGGCGTGGTCTTTCATCGAGACGCGAAGTTCGCGGGTGCCGTCGGTCAACACCAGCCAGCAGCCTTCGCGTTGGCAGACATCCTTGATCGTGCCTTTGACCTTCACGGTTTTGCCGGTGTATGACTCGGCCTTTGCCGTCAAGTCGGCAAGGCTGACCAGCTTGGCTTTTGTAAACGGCGCGCCGAAATGATTGCCCGTGCCATTGCGGGCCGGAACCGTCGCCACTGCCAACACCGTGAGAAGCAGTAGAGCCATAAAGTTTTTAGATTTCATGAGCAGGAGGCCTCCAAAAATGATCTCGTGAAAAAGCGAGACATTATACCTTGTCGGTTGCTGGTGTTGGCAAACCGCAGATGAAAAATCATCGCCATCAGGGTGCAAGTAAAAGTGAGACGCCAGCAAAAAGAAACTTCCTTGTCGCAGCCCTGCAAGAGCGCAATACGGCTTCACGCGATCAACGATTGCGTTCTTGCAGGGCTTGGGAACGGACGGCTCGTGCCTACCCAGCCCGTTGGACTGGGCTAATGAATTGCGCCCTTTCCGGGCGGCGAACTCGCCCCGACGACAACGGCTAGTCAAACCAATGCTCGAAACCGAGTCTCACTTTTACTTGCACCCTCGCCATCAAGTTTTGCACAGGCATCGCCGCTGTGTATAATTCATCGCAACCATTATGGAACGCGAAGAGAATAAAATCTTTTATGAACACTTGAAACGCGCCCACCTCAAACGCACCTCGCAACGCGATTTGATTTTGGATGTGTTTCTCGACACCGAAGACCACGTCTCCAGCGAAGACCTCTATCATCTAGTCAAAGCCAAAGACCCTACGGTTGGTTTTACGACTGTCTATCGCACCCTGAAATTATTTAAGGAGTGCGGACTGGCACGCGAGTTGGAATTTCATGATGGGCGTATGCTCTATGAACACGAATACAAACACAAGCATCACGACCATCTGATCTGCACACAATGCGGGGCGTTGATCGAATTTTATAACGAAGAGATCGAACGTCTGCAAGATACCATCGTGCGCCGCTACGGCTTCAAACCCCTGCATCACAGCCACCGCATATTTGGCATCTGCGCCAATTGCCAAAAGGCCGAAAAAGCCGCACAAAAAGCCAAAGCCTCCGGACAGTAAAGTTCCTCGCCGCAAGCAACGGAGCATTCTAAGCGGATTAGTAAAAAGCCTATAGCCTGAAGATGCGAAACCTAGGCTTTGCATCTTCAGGCTCTTGTTGATTCAGGGCAAGCCGCACTGTATCAGTCGGCTTGGTGGATTACGGACAGGCACAGGCGTTGTTTCTGATGTCTCGATCCACCAGCGTACAGGCAGTTGTTCCCGGCGGCGATTGCAAAGACGCTGAACCGCGAAATACGGTCTTATCAACCATAGCCGTGACGCGGCGGTTGCTGGTGTTGTGCTGCAAGCTGATCGAGCAGCCCTTGATGGTCACCGTGCCTTTGCCGGTGATCGTCGTGCCATTGCAACAGAAGCGATAATCTCCCGTTGTTGAATTGAATACCAACACGTTGGTGGGATTGTTATCATCCTGCAAACAGACATCGAAGACGTTGACACGGAAACTGCAAGTTGCCGTATTGTTCGAAGCATCCGTAGCCGTGCAGGTAACCGTAGTCGTGCCTTTCGAGAAACACGAACCCGATGGCGGCGTGCAAATCACAGTCGCGCCAGAGCAATTGTCCGCAGCCGTCGGTGTCGAATAATTGACCACCACGCAGGAGGCCGTTGCCGAGCAACTATTTTGCAGCGCGCTTGTCGTAAGGTCTGGCGGACAGGTGAGCGCTGGCGGTTGCGTATCCATAACCGTCACGGTAAACGTACAACTAGCGGTGTTGCCCGCTGTGCAGGTAACGGTGGTGGCACCCAAAGAAAAGAACGAGCCAGATGCCGGTGTGCAGGTAATCGCGCCGCATTGTCCGCTGGCCGTCGGCGGCGCATAGCTGACGACAGCACCGCATTGATTCGCCGCGCTGCTTTGCGCGATATTTGCCGGACAGGTCAGCGTGCAGCCACCTGTGGGCGGACAAGTTGGCAAGCCCGTAACCGAGAAGCTATAGCCTTGACAACCGGGTTGCGTGCCGACTTCGTGAACCACCAGCACGACAATTGAATTGGCCGGGACGTTGACCGAGAGCGCACCGCTCTCCCCACTATTGATCGAGTGACCAATATCGCCCAAATAATTGCTACACGGATTGGCCGGATCAAAGGTGCCAAGATACGCCACCGGATGCACCGCGTTGTTGACGCCGCAAGCCGTCGGAAAAGTGAACGTCACACACGCAGTTGAATTGCTGTGGTTGACGAATTGATAAGCGTCAAAGGTGAAGTTGCTGCCAGCAATAACTCCCGGACAAGTCTTAGGCGCGACGCAAGTGCTGTCCACGCCATTTTGCGAAAGGCGTCCGCTCTGCACACCACTATTACTTGGGTAGTCGGCGCTGCCTTGCCCTATATCTCCGGTAATCGTTGACGGCGGGCAAACCGCAGGTTGCGGCTCGGCATAAATGAAATCGTCCATCGCTACGATGTCAACGCCCGTGCCGGGATTATCGTTGCCGCCAAGCGTAGCGTTGCCACTGGTGATGCGAACACGAGCGATGCGTTGCCCATCGGTGAACGAGACGCCAAGGAAAGACAGGCTCTGGCTTCCCGGTGTTGCCAGCACGCTGCGAATCAACATTAGATTGCCGTTCGCATCGAAGAATTGCAGGCTGGTCGAGCCGCCGCTATCCACATCGGTAAACACCGCGCCAAAGCCGGTCACAGTTGCCGGGATGTTGGTGCCGGGAATGAAGAAGGTAACCTCGGTGATGTTGCTGTTGAGAGCGCTAAACAGGCGCTGCGCGGAAAAGGCCGCGAACTGCGATGAATAGGTGGCGTTGAGATTATCGAAGCGGACTTGATCGGGGTCGGCGTCCGCTGGATTGTCATCATCCATGCTCACTTGAAAACCTGTGCCGGAAGTCGAGAAAACCGCACCGCGTGGCGAGTTGTTGTTGAAGAAATCGGCGGGCAAATTGCCGGGCGCGGCAAAATTATCCGGCACACCATCCCAGTTGATTTCACGTCGCCCGTCGGGAAACGAAGTTTTGGTGTTCGGGCGCAAAGTGCCTAAATCGGCGCGAAAGCTATCCACCGTCGTTTGAATTGCGGCAGCATTGCCGCCGGTAGCTTCGCGTACATTGGCCGCCGCTACGCTATTGGGGTTGAATAAACCAGAAGACCACGACGGTCGCAAGGGTTCTACGGCTAGCATCCGACTATTGCCTGCCAGAGGCAATGCCGTGATCGTTGCTGCCGCCGCGCCGATGGCTTGATAAAACCAGACTGACCAGAGCATAGCCACGATGGCCACAGCGATAAGCGAAAATCGTAACGTGAACCTTTTCATTATGCTTCTCCTTTTATAGTGGTTGTTTGAATAGTTTTTGAATCGGTCACATCGAACCGATCAGAAGAGTCGGTTTGACGTGGTTGCGAAAAAAAATAAGCTCGTGAAGATTGAGCCTGACTGCGGCGCTCAACGTAGCGTTCTTCTACCCCTCGGCTCGTAGCGGACGATGAAAACGTCCTCAGCGGTTGCGACCAATCCGGCAAACTGGCGAAATCATTTTTGCCCCGGCACACCCAGCCTTTCGATAAGCGAACCTGAAAAAAATCTACCGGGCGTCAGCATACTCGCTGTGGATATTGAGCAGCGTGTCATTTTCGGAAATTTGGTAGTGGCCTAAAGTTGTAGTGGTAGTTGATAACCCGCGCAGCGGATGACAGCCTAAAACCCAGTGCGTCAGCGCTGGGTAGGCGGCGGGTGGTGATGGCCTCCTAGTCCGCCAAGCGGGTGATAGATAGAGCGGATCGCAGAAATGGATGTTTTGTCCATATATTGTGTGTGATACTTTAACAATGGTTCGGACAGTTTTTTGAACGTCATGTAACAGTTAAAAGTCAATGGAATCAACAGCTTGAAAATATGTAGCCGATTTAATTCAAGGTTAGCTCGTAATCTAACTCTGAAATTATTAAACCTTATTTTACAGATT
>JACQDB010000149.1 GCA_016201275.1 Acidobacteriota bacterium | reverse complement strand
CACGGGTGTTAGCCCGTGGACGATTGATATTCGTATGGTTAGCCCGCCAAGCGGGTGATAGCCAATTATCTATCACCCGCTTGGCGGGTTAAGAGGCAATTACGATTCGCACCCCCAGCGCTGACGCACGGGGTTTTAGGCAGTCACTCGTTTGGCGGGTTCTTAGGATGGTGGATCAAATCAAGTGCAAGTTCAGAGGTACGCTTTTAGGCGTGAAGCGTCTGCGTCAACTCACGCCTAAAGGCGTACCTCTGAACCTCAAAAACGGCGTCTTATTTCATCCACCATCCTTACCGACCACCACAACTTTAGGACACTACCCGAATTCCCGCAAACTGACAGCATCCACGCCAGCACCGCCGCGATTGACGCGCACTTTGCGCCAGGCTTGATACAGCGATTCCCTGGAGGCAACCTGGCGTAGCATCAGGGTCGGCGTTGAGGAGAGCGAATAGAGGTTATCTGTCGTCATATTGTGTACTCCTTTGTTGCGCTTCATTGAGATCAGCGCAGACTTCGACGATCTGGTTTTTAACCATCACAAGAGTGATACCGGCAAGGCGCTTGAGTCGTTTATCCGGCGGTGCAACTGCCGGGTCGAAGGTTTGCATCGTGATGTTTGAACGCGTGCATTTGCGCCCGAAACATAAAATCATATGGAGACCGCGGTGCGACAACTGCAATTGTTCAAGATGACGCAGGGCCGCAGGCGTGAGCCGGCGTTTGGTAACCTTCAGTAGTTTCATAACAATTGCCGTAAGCAAAATCCCAAAAGCTAGAGTAGCGCAAATCGTGAAGCCTAAATTGATTGGCAAGGTTGCCGAAAAAAATGAAGAGTAATTTGACAATCATCGCCCGGTGTAATAACTTGCTATCTGCCAATTGATTGCCGGGTTGCGAAGAGAGGCAACAGAGGCAAAAAATCAAAGGGTCTGAAGATTTTGGGCTAACCCCCATGAGGCGAAAAAACGGGGGGGATTAGCCCAAATTGATAAGCTCTTTGTTATTTGAAAATTAAATAGGAATTGGAGTCACTGCCCGATCCATTGAGGAGTGCTTTTCGCGCATTTTTTTGAGGTTAGCCCAAACGGGTATTTAAATCGCTGAAAATAAACGCCTCAAAAGGGGGGCTGTGTTGATTGATGCCGCGATCATTAGCGGATTGAAACGCGATGTGCCGCCTAAATCTCTGCGGGTGATAGTATTCATGTGTTGATTGATGCCGCGATCATTAGCGGATTGAAACGCTGGTTTTACCGCTGCGCCACAAGCCGGGCAGCTCAGTGTGTTGATTGATGCCGCGATCATTAGCGGATTGAAACTTCCTTTGCAAAAGAAATTTGAGAAATAAGTTGGAACGTGTTGATTGATGCCGCGATCATTAGCGGATTGAAACTCTCCTATGATGCTCCTCGGTCAAAACTTCTTGTTTTGGTGTTGATTGATGCCGCGATCATTAGCGGATTGAAACAATTATAATTTAGTTTGCAATAAACGACCTGAAAAATGTGTTGATTGATGCCGATCATTAGCGGATTGAAACGAAAAAGAAAAAATGGATGTAATGAACTTTTTTTTTTGTGTTGATTGATGCCGCGATCATTAGCGGATTGAAACACTGCCCGTTATGGTTAAATATTGAATAATTAACCACGGGTGTTGATTGATGCCGCGATCATTAGCGGATTGAAACTCCGACCGGGTTCTCCCACCAATGCCTTTGTTGCTGTGTTGATTGATGCCGCGATCATTAGCGGATTGAAACTTACGCTGTTAGTACCGCTGACAGTTTTAACAGGACTAGAGTGTTGATTGATGCCGCGATCATTAGCGGATTGAAACGCGTCGGGGTTTTCGGCGGCAAGTTCGGGATCAACTTCCTCGTGTTGATTGATGCCGCGATCATTAGCGGATTGAAACTTCAGTGAGTCTCAATCGCATAGACACCTCCCATATGGTCGTGTTGATTGATGCCGCGATCATTAGCGGATTGAAACTGCTGGTAGTGTGCTAACCACTCCTGCTCCAGCGTAGTGTTGATTGATGCCGCGATCATTAGCGGATTGAAACAGCCTCAAAATGTAGTTACTAACACTACTCCTGCTGTGTTGATTGATGCCGCGATCATTAGCGGATTGAAACAATTTTTCATGATTCCCTCCTTATATACAAAATAAAGTGTTGATTGATGCCGCGATCATTAGCGGATTGAAACAAGATGACCAAGTGTGGCCCGAAGCTGAAGTGCAAAGTGTTGATTGATGCCGCGATCATTAGCGGATTGAAACCAATACTGCCATTACCCAACGAAGTGACGAATGACGGTGTTGATTGATGCCGCGATCATTAGCGGATTGAAACAGAGCGATACTCCCATAAGACCAAGAACCATTGAACGTGTTGATTGATGCCGCGATCATTAGCGGATTGAAACCTCGTAGGGGCGTTGATTGTATTTAAGTCGCCGAGTGTATTGATTGATGCCGCGATCATTAGCGGATTGAAACCGTTAACAAACATGTACTGGAGGACAATCACAAAGACGTGTTGATTGATGCCGCGATCATTAGCGGATTGAAACTCACACGCTTCTATTACGAAGAAGCGATCTTCAAGACGGTGTTGATTGATGCCGCGATCATTAGCGGATTGAAACGAGGATACTTCTTCTTCGCCTCCAGGGGTAATCCAGTCGTGTTGATTGATGCCGCGATCATTAGCGGATTGAAACGTTAAGACCCCCAGAAGTATGCAGGGATCAAACCATCCGTGTTGATTGATGCCGCGATCATTAGCGGATTGAAACCGTCTGCTGAGGCTTGTTGCGCCAATGTTGGTGCAAAGTGTTGATTGATGCCGCGATCATTAGCGGATTGAAACCAGGTTCGGCGCTGCTACTGATCGTCTCAGGCATGGGTGTTGATTGATGCCGCGATCATTAGCGGATTGAAACACAACGCGATTTTCACAAACAAAGTCGTTCTGGTTTCGGTGTTGATTGATGCCGCGATCATTAGCGGATTGAAACGGAATGGATGGGTTAAAAATTCTCCCGCCCACAACGAGTGTTGATTGATGCCGCGATCATTAGCGGATTGAAACCCGCTTTCCACCCCTCTGACCTTCTGATAGTTGACTATATCGTTATCGGGGGTGATCTCGTCTTTGAACTGGGAAAAGTCCGGCGAGGTGTAATCGGTGGCCAACCCCGAAGCCCCAAACTGGTCTTTGTAGTTGCCGACAACCAACAGGCCATCGGCCTGACTGGGGTCTAGTTGCAGGATGTAACCGCCGGTAGAGAGGTCTCTGGCCTTGACAATCTCGGAAAACTTTGAGAAATCTTCAGTGGTCAGATAGGGTACGCTATTGCCGTCGGTGATGCCGGAGGTATCCAAGGTGGCATCCATTACCCCAATGAGGTCGCGTAGAATTTCACCGGCAGTCGCTTCAAAGTATTCTTTGACCGGCAGTGGTTGGTAGTCCAGTTTGGTTAGCGGATCGACACATTCGTAGGTATACACCACGACACGACCTTCGGCGTCTATGCCGTCAGAGCCGTATTTGGTGTCGGGAGTGCCAACAACATCGAACTGGAGCTTTTCGCCGGTCGGCACGGTCAGCACGAAGCGATCATTTTCGTCTGGAGCCAGCGCCACGATACCTGTACAGTCTATGTGTATGGTGGCGGTCGCACCGAGACCTTCGCGTACTGAAATCTGGAGTTCGTGCCAGAGCGTCAACTCGGTAAAGTCGACGCCGCTGGTCTTCAAAGAAAGGATTGGCATGTTCAGTCTATTGTTAATCTGTGGGTTGCTGCTACAGGGTGGTGAAGTTCAACCGACCGATGTGCAGGTGGTCAAATATGGGTTTCGCTATTCCACGTATGGAACGGTGGATAATCGCGCTTCGTTTGTTGCCAACTTCAAAAACCTCGGGAAGCGCACGGTGACCGCTATCAACTGGCAGTTTGTCTTCTTCGACTCAATTCGCGGCGACCGCGTGGTTGATGTGATTAGCTTTCGTACCGACGACAAACCAATTAAAGCAGGGTCACAACGCGGTTACGGCAAGCGCATTGACTACGGAGCGCTACCCAATCACATTAAAGGCTATGCCATTATCGACCGGGTCGAATACGCCGATGGCAGTTTCTGGCAACGCCCTAAACCGGATTGAGACGGAAGTCACGCGACGGGCTGATTAACCCTGTACGTTTTAGATGTTCGGTGAACGCCACCCCAATTTGTTTCCCATCAGAGCCGGCTCCCGCATTGATGGTGATGTTGAGGGTTTGCCCACCACCACCACCGCTTACCCCACTTGTGCCAAATTGCAAGCCACGCGCTTGCGCCAAGGCATTGGCAAGCGATTGCGCCGCGCCTGCCAGTGCGTTAGCTGAACCATTGACCAGTTTGGCGATCTCCTGTTCCAAAGCTCTGCGTTGATTGACAAAATCGAGTTTTTTGCGCTCCCCATTGATCTGGTCAGTCAACTCTTTCTGACGTTGACGAAACTCGCGTTCGAGGTCGGCCAGACGTTGGCGTTTGGCAATGATCTCGGAGACCACAGGATTTGCTCGACCCTCATTAAGGATGTCGCGTTGGGAGCGTTGGAAATCTTCAGTAGCCTTACGCAGATCACCCTGCAAGTTGTCGAGGTTCTTTTGGATTTCGTCAGAGAGTTCCTGAATCGAGCGCTTAACGAATTCCTGGGCATCACCTAACGCCTTCAGCGCATCGCCGGGATTTTCAAAAGAGTTCAGAAACTCCGTAACCTTCTTTTTGATCTCCTCTATGGCGTTGATGGTGTCGCGTAGTTCTTTGGGTTGGCGCAACACCTCAAGCGATTTGCGAAACTCATCCTGAATGTTTTTCGCTTGCTGGCGTAACTGCTCCTGCTGGTCACGCACATCGGCTTCAATCTTTTTGAGTTCCTCGGCACCGCCTTTGCGACCCGATAACTGGCGTCTGGCATCTTCCAACTTCAGTTGAAGTTGGCGTAAACCTTCGCCTAGGGTCACGGTACCGTTAGCAATGGCTTTTTTGAGTGTTGATTGATGCCGCGATCATTAGCGGATTGAAACTTGGATCAACTTTGACGTTTGCATCATACTCGTCAACCGTGTTGATTGATGCCGCGATCATTAGCGGATTGAAACGCTCGAGTGAATCCATTGGTCGAGTTGTTTTAAACATTTGTGTTGATTGATGCCGCGATCATTAGCGGATTGAAACTAAGTCCCTTCGGGCAGAGATGAACAGCAAACTGAAGTGTTGATTGATGCCGCGATCTTTAAATAGGTATGACCGGAAATAATCCGCCTGAAAAGCCCTACACGAAGATGCCAGGCGGAGATTTTAGCAGCAAAGTGCCAGGGCGGAGAGTGCAACAGGAAACTCCTTTTTGGGAGAAAATAGATGGAGTTCCAAGGCGAGATTGTTGGGTCTTATCGCCGCTTCCCTCCTGTACGTCCATAACTACAACACCTGGTTGAGAGGCAGTCTGTGACCACAAATCCTAGCGGTCACAGACTGCCTCTCAACCCATCACACCCCTGTGCCAGCCGCCATTTCTTCTCGCGCCCAGCCCACAGGGTTTACCAAGTCCAAAGTCGTTTTTTACCAGCCTCGAATTGGCGACCCGACCAAAAAAAATAGCGGCCTGATCGTGCCGCTTTCGGTGTAGAAGAAAACCGTTAATCTATTCGTGAAGATCAACTCTCGCTGAATTCCGTATGGTCATAAGGATAATTCTCGAAGAAGGCGCGAAGTTTCTTTGAGCGCGACGGGTGACGCAGCTTTCGCAAAGCCTTCACTTCAATCTGGCGTATGCGCTCGCGGGTGACAGCGAAATGCTGACCGACCTCTTCCAGAGTATGCTCGTTGCCGTTAGGCCCCAGCCCGAAACGCATCTTGATGACTTTCTCTTCGCGTGGCGTCAGCGACTTCAATACTTCATCGGTCACTTCGCGCAAGTTGGAAGAGATCACCGCTTCGGCGGGATTGGTAATCACTTTGTCTTCGATGAAATCGCCTAGATGCGAATCGTCTTCTTCTCCTATAGGGGTTTCGAGCGAAATTGGTTCCTGTGCCACCTTCATCACCTGCCGCACTTTATCAACCGGCATATCCATCTGTTTCGCGATCTCTTCGGGGCTGGGTTCGCGGCCTAATTCCTGCACCAGCGCCCGCGAGATGCGAATCATCTTGTTGATGGTTTCAATCATGTGAACCGGTATGCGTATGGTGCGCGCCTGATCGGCGATGGCGCGAGTGATCGCCTGTCGAATCCACCACGTTGCATAGGTCGAAAATTTATAGCCGCGTCGCCACTCGAATTTATCCACGGCTTTCATCAAGCCGATGTTGCCTTCTTGAATCAAATCCAGAAACTGTAGGCCGCGATTGGTGTAGCGTTTGGCAATCGAAACCACCAGCCGCAGATTGGCTTCAATCAATTCGCGTTTGGCGATATTGGCTTCCTGTTCGCCGATATTGATGGCGGCAACCGAGCGCTCGATTTCCAGGGCGCTGGTATGCCATTTCTGTTCGAGGTCAGCAAGTTTGCGCTCTGCCTCTTTCAAATGGCGGCGCAATTCGCGTTCGTCTTCATTCCACTTGCGTTTTTCAACAGCGCGTTTGGCTTTTTCGATGCCGGTTTTGGCTTCGTGAATCTGCGCCGCGCAATCGCGGACGATGGCGGCCAATTTATTGTGTTGTTGCAGCGCGACATCCAAAGCGCGAGCCTGTATGCTGGTCAACACTCTGGAGCGCGCCAGGTCGTGACGCAGCAATGCCAGGTTGGTGGATTTCTTGGGTTCGTCCAGCAACTGTTGATAAAGGCTGATGGTCATGTCGTAGCGTTTTTTCAATTGGTCAATCGCCGCCAGCGTGGCGGTCTGGGCGTCGTCGAATTTTTCATCGCGCTCTTCGACTTCCATATCCGGTTCATTGAAACTGACCAGATCGCGTATGCTGATTTCGCCGCTGCGGATTTTTTCGCCGATTTCGATCAGCGCCTCCACGCACACCAGCAAACGCGAGGTGACTTTTAATGACCGCGAGCGTCCGCGTTCGACGCGCTTGGCAATCTGGATTTCGCCTTCGCGGGTCAACAGCGCCACGGTCGCCATTTCGCGCATATACAAACGCACCGGGTCGTTGGTCGAATCCACTTCGGTGACGACTTCGGCATCCGGGTCTTCATCAAAAGGCAGGTCGAGTTTTTCCGGTGCTACATCGGCACTGGCCACCGCGCTTTCTAAAAACTTTTCATCACTGTCGGATATGGAAATGCCTTCGGCCCCTATGACATCAAAGAGCGCTTCTATATCTTCCGCCGAATTTATATCGGTAGGCAACAAGCGATTGATGTCATCAAATGTCAGATACTCCTTCTCCTTGCCCATCTCAAGAAGTTTCTCTACATCTGCATGATATTTCTCACTTATTTCGGACAACGCGGCTCTCCTTTAGGACTATAAAACTCTTGTAAAAAATCTAATGTGAATTGGTACGCTTCTCAAATGAACCTGTCAAGATGCAACCCTCACTGGTGCAGATATTCTACTAGATAAATTGCAAAAGAGTTATCCAACTTCAGCGAAAAGCTGAGAAAAATCTTGATGAATAAATAAAAGAAAAATATCACAACAATGCCAGCGCCATTTTGCGCTTTTGTAAATCCATCTTCTCTTGATAAAGCGACAAAACTTTTTGCGTATCTTGATCGCGCTCCGCCTGACTCAATTCAAGTTGAATCGCATCCAGTCGCCGCTCGAATTTTTTTCGCCGCAAAGACGCCAGCGCTTCCGTCGCTTTTTTTAACAACGTATCCACATCGTCCCCACCCGCCCAAGACAAATCGCTCATCATCAAAGTGGGAAGCAAATCACGTTCTGATTCTACTTCCAGGCGTTCGCTGAGAGTCGAAAAATCCGGCTCGATATTCTCCTGCTCCAAATCAATAATCGCCTTGAAAATGGCTCCTGTAGCCAGTTCCAGGTAATCGGCCTCAGTCAGATTGGCAACGATAGCGCGCCGCACATCGGCATCTGCTAAAACGATTTCCAGTAATTGTCGTTCGGCTTGCGTGACTTCCTGAGCGGCGCGAACCTTCTTCGGGTCTAAGGTCTGTTGCCGATTGACCGCCACGCGTTTCATGTCGTCGCGGATCACGCGGCTGTCCACTTTCAAGCGATTGGCCAACTGTTCGGCATAATCGGCACGCGCCACTTTATCGGGCATACGCGCCAGATGCGGCAGAATCGCATTGATGGCTTCGACTTTGCCAGCCGGTCGCGTCGTGTCTATATCGTTGATGGTTTTTTCGATGACGTATTCAATATACGGCTGCGTGGTCTTGAACAATTCGACGAAAGCTTTCGCGCCCTGGGTTCGCACGAACTCATCTGGGTCTTTGCCGGTGGGCATTTGCAGGATGTTAATTTTGAAGCCCTCGGCCAGCAGCATCTCTATGGAACGCATAGTGGCGGCCTGTCCGGCAGAATCCGAATCGAAGTTGACGATGATTTGCGGCTTGTCCATGTAGCGGCGCAACAGGCGCACCTGATTATCGGTCAAAGCCGTTCCCAGACTGGCGACGATATTATGTATGCCTTCCTGAAATGGCATGATGCAATCGAGATAGCCTTCGACCAGTATGGCGAAGCCTTTGGCGCGAATTTCATTTTTGGCAAAAGCCAGGCCATAGAGGTTGCGGCCTTTGGTATAAATAGTGGTCTCCGGCGAGTTCAAATATTTCGGCTCGCCTTCGCCCATCACGCGTCCGCCAAAGGCGATCACGCGCCCCTGCGAATCCACTATCGGAAACATGACGCGATGGCGAAAGCGATCATAAAAGCCGCCGCTGTCTTTCAACACCACCAAGCCGCTGAGGTCTAGTTCATCGGTCGTTGCGCCTTGCTCGCGCAGATGATTGAGCAGAGCGTCCCAGCTATCTGGAGCATAGCCTAGGCGGAATAATTTCTGCGTGGCGTCAGTGATGCCACGCGCAGCGAAATAGGCTCTGGCAGTTTTGCCGGTCTCTTCGTCTTGCAGGACTTGCTCGAAAAATTTTGCCGCCAGTTCATTCAAGCGAAACACGACTTCGCGGTTGTGCTCAACCTTTTGGTAGTCTTCGGATGCGTTGGCGGCGGGAATCGCTATGCCGGTCTTTTCGGCAACGATGCGAATCGCTTCGGTAAAATCGCAGCCTTCGATTTGCATGACGAAAGAAAAGACGCTGCCGCCTGCGCCACAACCAAAACATTTGTATAGTCCTTTGGTTTGACTGACGGCAAAGGAAGGAGTTTTTTCGGAATGAAACGGGCAGCAGGCAACATAATTTGCGCCGCGCTTTTTCAGCGTCACATAGTCAGAGACTACGCGCACGATATCGGCTTGATTTTTAACGTCGTCAGCAAACCCGCGAGGAAAACGCATCACCTGAATCCAAATTACTCGTTGAAAAAAATGCGACCGGAAACCTATTTCCGAAAGCCGGAAAATGTTAAACAGAAACCTCACCAGTATGCAAGCAGTGTCTTTCAATAAAAAGAAAATTGCCGTGATGAATCAGCAAGCGCCGGGGAAACCTTGAGCGAGTGCTTGAAAAAAGCCCGATTTCATTGACTTATTTTGATATTTTTCGGCGCTCGTTGCAGCGCGCTTAGGGTGCAATAGGGAAAAAGAATTGTGACGGCCTTGAGCCTACTTGGCGACGCGAATGGGGCGAGAAGGCGGCTGTTCGGATACTGCACGAGTGAGAGTTGCCATATCCGAACAACCGTCTATGCAAAATGGTGCGGCGGGCTTGCCGCCCTGCCGAATAGTTATGACAACAAGGATTTGACTGGCTCAAGTTTCAGTCTCAAAGGGTTGCCGTTATCTTTTGCAGGAGCCTTGCGCGAGACGATTTGTTTTCGTCCTACACTGACCAGTTGCGTGGCATCCGCAAACGGTTCGGGGTACAACATCAAATCAAGTTCAGCTTGGGCTTGCTGCAGTGACGCCGCTTCCTCAACGGTGATATAACCGAGGATATGAACTTCGCTTGCCGCGTCAATATGCACTTCAAAGCTTTGGTACTTTCGACTCCGATAAAGCGGCGCTTCTTCCTACGGCGACCAACTGAACCCGTAAACTCCGTTTGGCAAACGGGCGACGCCATATCCTTCATCCTTTTCGGCAAGCAAAGACACGCCGTGAATCGCTCGCCAGGTTTCTATATCGTGGGTTGGTGGAAAAACTGCTTCTGTTTCTGTTGGTATAGAGGTTTCTTCTAAGGTGAATTGAGCGCGGCTCATCGCCACACCGATTCCGCCTATAGCAGACAGAAGAAACCCGCCACAGAAAATTTCTGTAACCTTCATTTGCTCTGTCTCCTGTGTGGTAAAATTATCCCGTTACCGAAACACTTCGGTCAGGGTTTTGCAAAACAGCGTTATCTTAAAAAAAAATCGGCGGCCAGACAAGGCCAAAAATCTCAATATTCCTTAATAAATTCGCTGTTTTTGCAATTCGACAGGCGACGACGCTTTGCCGCTTCATCAGGCAGTTTGTTACTCTTGAAGACAGATGATCAACCTTCTCTCGATTCAATGCGGCCTGACTTTCGCGCCTTATCTGGTGGAAAGCGTCGCCGCGTTTTTAGAAACCGGCGAAACTTCTGCGCGTGTCATTCGACAGGCGGCAAACGGCTTCATCGTGCGTGCCGAAGACAAGCTATGGTTCAGGCATCAGAATCATGAAGCGGTTTTAACCAGAGCCGACGCCGGACATTTTCTGGCGACCATAGGATTTCGTCAGGAAGTGTATGACGTAAAGCGCACAATGGATGAAGTAGTTTTTGCCAGCGTCGGCAAGCAACTGTTGCTGTCGCATCCGCAATCCGAAATGTGGGTCGAAGCGCACGCACTGCCGACACTTCTTGAAGCTTTTCATCACACTACGTCAGGCAAGCGGGAACACCTGCCGGAATGGTTGACGATTGCCGGTGGCGACGGCAGGTTGTTGTTGAGCGATCAAAGAAATGGGCGCTGGGTTTTGCTTGGCGCGGATCATTATGCGGAGTTGGAGCGACGATTTGATGTGCTGAATCGTGAAGGTAGCCCAACGTCTTCGGCAAAACCGCCGACCTTTATCTTGAAAGGCGCGAAGATTGCTTTGCAGTCGCTGATCAAACTTGAGCAGAGCCTCGAAGCCTTTGCCGAGACCGGAGCCTTCACGCCGTATGAAGAGATCACGCCTGCTTATCAATTGCTGGTGATGCAAGCTATTGAAGGCATGAAAATCAGTGATGGCAAGGTGAAGGTTGCGATCACTCGCAAGGAGGCCGCCAAGTGGTCGGCGATACTAAAATCAGAGATCGCAACCTACCGTCTGCAACGAATCGAACGCGGCAGCATACGCACGGTGTTGGCAACAGTCGCAGAAGGCAAATGGCTGTTGCAATGGGGCGATGAAGTTTTGGTAAGCGAGGCCGATGTCCACGACCTTCTTTCTTTAAAAGCTTATGCGACTTCCGAAGGCCGGTTGGCAAGTAAACAAGAGGGGAGTTTTCTTTTGCTGCTCGATAAAACCAGCGGCGGGTGTGTAGCATTGAATCAAGATGAAATCGAAAGTGCAATTTGGAACGCTTAGAGCGGTTTTCGTATGTGTGTACGGAACACCTTATCGTTGAGCAGCGGTCTTCGACCGCGCGAAGGTCTGTGACCGTGCGAAGGTCTGTGACCGTGCGAAGGTCTGTGACCGTGCGAAGGTCTTTGACCGCCGCTCAACGGGTTTGAGGTTTCCGTAATCTCAAACAAAAACCGCTCTAGGTGCTGAAAAAGCCAATGAAATCAGGCTGCTCGTCTGAATCCCCCCGATGGCAATCGGGGGATGCTTAAAGTCCAACCTACACCGCCGGCAAGCAAAGTTTTTTTGCAATCCCCCCGATGGCAATCGGGGGATGGTTAAAGTCCAACCTTGTTCGAGGCTCAAGGCTGGACTTTAACCATCCCCCGATTGCCATCGGGGGGATTGGTGTCTCGTTGGCAGCGTTTCGTAGGTTGGGCTTTAACTATCCCCCAACTACCGTTGGGGGGATTGGTTGAGGTTGCACGGCGTTTCATAAGCTGAATTTTAAGCCTCCCCCGACTGCCATCGGGGGGATTGGCAAGCTCGGTTCGCTTCTGAAAAATGTACAAAGTCAAGATGAGAGATGTAGTAACATTTCCAACTTATGAATTTTGAAAGATTGAAGCCCGTCAAATTCCCCTCTAGTGGTTGGGAATCCATCCCACTTCAAAGTCTTACATATCCGTGCCTTTAATACTAATTCGACAGCATAGCCGCAAAGATAGACAGCCCATCATAACGCCTCTGGGAATACAGCACTTCGGAGTCTTTCAGTCTTGCTCGGGCAATTTTTCTTAATTCTGATATGGTTATCATATTCAGCGTTCAAGTCTGTTTTTATTCCCCAATCCACAACCCAATAAACACCTTTCATCACTCCACGACAATCTTTTCGAGGATGTGACCCATCTTCTCTTTTTTGGTTTTCATGTAGTTGATGAAGCTGTCGCGGGTTTGAACTTCTATGGAAACGCGCTCGACCACTTCCAGGCCAGCGGCTTTGACGGCGGCGATTTTATCGGGATTATTGGACATCAAGCGCACCTTTTTCAATCCCAGTTGTTTGAAGATCTCGGCACAGCATTCATAGCTTCTGAGGTCGGCTTCAAAGCCTAAAGAGAGGTTAGCTTCAACGGTGTCCTGTCCGGCGTCCTGCAAGGCATAGGCGCGAATCTTGTTGATAATGCCGATGCCGCGCCCCTCCTGTTGTTGATAAATCAAAACGCCGTGTCCCTCCTCTTCGATTTTCCTGAGCGCATAATGTAGTTGCGGCCCGCAATCGCATTTGATCGAATGAAACACATCGCCGGTCAGGCATTGCGAATGAATGCGGACGAGGCTGGCGCGCTCAGGCAAGAGTTCGCCCTTGACCAGAGCGACAAAGTCTTCATCGGTCTCGCGTCCGCGAAACCCGATGATTTGAAATAAGCCGAATTCGGTTGGCAGAATGGCTTGCGCCAGGCGATCAACGCCGTGACAGGGACGCTCAGAGTGTGCCGTTGAGGGAATGTTTTTTTCTTCATCCATAAGTAAGTGGTGAACTATACGAAGCGAAATTTTTTCCGGTTTTCTCAAAGATTGTAGTGAGCGCTCATGTCAGCGTCAAGGCATAGCGCCGGTAGATTTTCAATGGTTTGCGCCGCTACCAGAGTTATTGCTATAGTAGCGTGGCTGAAGGTTGATAGCTGTGAACGACGCGGAACATACTTTAAAACTGGAACTCAAAGACATACGGCCATCCTCTGCGAAGAGGCCGGTGCTGGTGGTGTTGCAGGGGCATCCGATAGGCATGGCGCTGGCCATAGATAAAGAGCGCATGGTGATCGGGCGCGGCTCTATGTGTGACATCGTGCTGCGGGATGAAGTGGCTTCGCGCTTGCACGCGGAGATTTACCAACTGGTGGTTGAAGGCGGCTGCGTAGAATATTATGTCAAGGATTTGGGTTCGACGAATGGCACGTTTCTCAACGGGCAAATGGTTAGTTCCGGTCAACTGCTGCAAGATGGCGACAAGATTAAAGTCGGCAATCACTTGATAAAATTCGCCCTGCTGGATGAATTTGAAGCGGAGTTTCAAGAGCGTCTGCATCAATTGACGCAGACTGACGAATTGACCGGTTTGCGTTCGCGTCGCAGTCTGTTTGCCGATTTAGACCGGCTGATTACCCAGGCGATAAATCGCAAAGAACAGAAAACCATCTCCGTCATCATGCTCGATTTAGATCATTTCAAAAAGGTCAACGATGGGCGCGGTCATTTAATCGGCTCGCATACCATACGCGATGTCGGACATATCATACGCGATGCTGTAGGCAGTGCAGAGCGAGCCGCAAGATATGGTGGTGAAGAATATTTCGCTTATGTTATAGGCAAACCGGAACAGGGGTTTGCCATTGCCGAAAAGATTCGTCAACAGGTAGCAAGCCATGCCTTTTCGGCTTCGACTTCCGACCCGACACAGACCATGCACATCACCATCAGCGCCGGTGTGTCGATTTTTCCACAGGATGGGATTTCCGCTTTGGATATTGTGCAGAAGGCCGATCAAGCGCTCTACCGCGCCAAACGCAGTGGGCGCAATCAAACCTGCATCTTTGACGCCAATCTGGACAAACCCGACACCGCGCACCCGATGGTGGATGCTTCGGCCATTATCTATGGCCCCGCCGACGCGCAATAAATCAACCCAGCTTTTCATGCCGCGATCAGCCGAAACGGCGCTCCTTGCGGCGGCCACAGACCGCCTCTCAACCCATCGCACGCCTCTGCAAGCCGCTATAAGTTGAGCAGGAAATTGGCGAAACTGTGTAAATCGGGAAAGCTCAAATCGGGCGTAGCGCTGGCCGCAGGCGTAGCGCCGTAGCCTTCTTTATCATGTCGTCGGTTAATCCAGACAGTAGCCAGGCCGAGCGCTTTCGCCGGAACGATGTCGTGATAGAGGCTTTGCGCGACGTGCAGAATTTGCGACGAGGGCAAACCGATTCTGGCGATGGCCTGATGAAAATTATTCACAGAAGGTTTGTAGGAGTGAAGTTGTTGAGCCGTGATTAACCAGTCGAATTTGACGGGTAGATGAACCGCCGAATAAGCGAACAGTTCATCGTCAATATTCGAGATAATCGCCAGCTTGAAGCGTGTTTGCAAACGCTGCAAAGCGGCAGCGGTATCGGGGAACGGTTGCCAGTTTTTGATAGATTCGGCAAACTGCGCGAGTTCCTGCGCGGTCGGCACAAAGCCGTATCGTGCGCCCAAATCGCGTAACACATTTTTCAATACGTCGCGGTAGGCGATGTAGTCATGGGCTTCGTGTCGCGCTTCAAACTCGCCGTAGCGGTTGAGCAATTCTTCCGGCGCGATGTCCGTATGGTGGGCGGCAAAAATCGGCAGCAGGGAATGCCACAAACCGTTTTCCCAATCAATCAGGGTGCCGTAACAATCAAAAGTTAAAACGCGAAGGTCAGCAAGGTTCAACATGGTTGGGCGGGAAGAAAAATCGAGCATCGGTAATTCAAGACAAGGGCAACCGCTTCGCTATTGAAACGGCTGCCCTTTTTCAAATTAACTTTGATAGACGAAACGGGCGACATCGGCTTCCGAAACGATGATCGTATCGCCAGGATTCAGAGCGATTTCCTGAATTCGTCCCGAAGCGATGGTGTTCAGGAAAGTGCCGTTGGTGGAACCGGAATCTACCAATACGACGCGACCATTTCTGACGCCGACCCAGGCATGACGACTTGATACTCGCGGGTCTTCTATGACCACTTGAGCGCTGCCGGAATCGCGGCCAATGTAAAACCCTTCCGGGCGCACTTCCATGCGTTTGCCTGCCAGCGGCCCTGTTGTCCAAGCGATAGCGCCATAGTTGGCTTGACTAGGTGAAGTGCCTGCACCGGGCGCGGCAAAGACGGCGGTCTTGGCCGGAGGCGTTGCCTGTGGGTAGGACTGCGGATTGGCTGCAGGATAAGCCGCCTGCTGCGGATACGATTGCTGCGCCTGATATGGTTGAGGCGCGGGTTGCTGATAAGGCTGTTGCTGCGGATAGGATGGTTGCGCCGGATAACCTTGTTGCATTCCTCCCTGTTGATAAGCGGCGGGCGGCAAGGAAGGCGATTTTTTCTTCCGCATGGCCAGGAAAGCGACCAGCGCGCCGCCAACGATCAGCACCAATACCAAACCACCAACCATGACGATGAGACCTAATCCGACGGTGGATTCTTTGCCCTCGGAAATAGCTTGCTGGCTATCGCGTATGAGCCTTTCGGTCTCCGAGTGTTGCGGAAACAAGCGGCGCACTTCTTCGAACTTGGCGATGGCAGGAGTGTATTGCCCCTTCCAGAATAGTTCCAAGCCTTCGCGGTAGCGTTTATCCACGATGCCTTCTTCGTTGGTTGCTCCGGCCTGCTTCATGAATTCCGATATGGTGGACGAAGGCACCACGAAAGAGAACCCGCTGACCTCTTGGCCGTTTACCGTATCGCCACGAAAAGTGAGCATACCTACGACTTCGCCTTTGTCGTTTAACACAGGGCCACCGGAATTGCCGTGGGTGGCAGGGGCGCTCACTTGTAGCACCGGCGCGCCATCGGTCGAATTCTTTCTTGCAGACACTTTGCCATCAGTGATTGAAGCTTCGAGCGCCGATTTTTGATCAAGCAGACCGGTGTCAGCGGCAGCCGGATAGCCTACGACAGTAATGTGATCCTGCAATTGAACCTTATCGGAATTGCCGAGCTTGAGGATGGGCGCGTTCTTCAATTCGATCTTGATAATCGAGACATCCTTGCCATCGCCGATGGGTGCGCCGAAGGCTTTGATCTCGTATGGAAAGACGCTGCCATCCGGGGTGATGACGTGATGAATATGGCGGATTTCCTGAAATTGCACTTCCGAATAGATTAGATTGACCAGAGGCGCGTTACGTAAAATCGAGTTGGGGTCATTATTACTGGCCTGCGCGATCTCTTTGATGAATTCAATAAAAAGCTTGTCTTTCCCTTTATCATCGCCTTCGTGCGTCGTATTGGTGACGTGCGCGTTGGTGGCGATGTAGCCATTGGGATCAATGAATGAGCCGGAGCCGCTAGAGACATAGGAGACGCGATAGGTTTTCCCATTTCGCGTCCAGTAGAGAGTCCCCAGATAGCCATCCAGAATGCGAACCACCGAGGGCTTGGAATACATGGCCAGGCGTTGGCCTTCGGAAACCTGTTGCGCCTGGACGGGGAAATTATAGACTAAGGATGTGGCGGCCAAGAGCAGGGCAAAGGTGAGAATGATTAATTTACGCATGACAATCCTCCCGGAAAAGATACCTGTGGTTCTCCAATTCGCTGCGAACGACAACGCGATAATACAAGCAGCGTTGTTGCTTTTCAAACGGTAAATTCGATTCTATCTATTTTGCTTTTCATCATATCGCAAATCCTTGCGGCAACGAAATCGCTTTTTGTGATGGCGGTAGAAATATGGTGCAAGCGTAGTCGCTGCGCCAGCGGATAATGGCCGGTGATAGGGAAATATGGTGCCGACACGGTGCAGCGAAAAAGCCATAGCGGGGCTTCAGGAGGAGGTAAGACTGGAAGTGGTCAACGTGGTTTTGCGCCGTTTCTTCATGGTGTACATAGCGGTGTCGGCTTTTTCAATGGCCTGTTCAATCTCTGCCAAACCGGCAAACGCCGAGATGCCATAGGAAAACAGAATAGGTATCGGTTCAAGGGTAGCGAGAGCGCTATTGGGTTGCAGGCTGAGGAGCAATTCGGAAAGTCGTAGATTCACCATCTCTTCCGAATTGTTGAGCATGAGGATAAGAAATTCATCGCCGCCCCAGCGAAACAACATATCTTCGGCGCGGATGATCGAGCGTAAAGACGAAGCGACTTCGCGTATGGCCGAATCACCAACCGTATGCCCAAGCTTATCGTTGATCGGTTTCAAATCGTCTATGTCAATGACGACGACGCAGCCGGAAACTTTTTCCAGCGGCTGATTGGGTTTGGCTTCGGTCAGCGAATAGAAGGCATGGCGGTTGAAGGCTTCGGTCAAAGGGTCTATGCGCGCCAGCGTTTCCAGTCGAGTTTGGGCCAGTAACAATTCCGTATTCATGCCTTCGACTTCGTGGCGCAAATCTTCCATGACGACCATCACCGTGCCGAAGCCGAGCAGAGTTTCGAGCAGCATATCGTAAATCGAAGTGAAGCTGAGATAGGCCGCCATTCGCGGAAAATTGAAATAGATGACGATGGCAAATACCGGAATATAGTGAATGAAATTGATGGTCAGCAGCATCAAGGCGGTGGACATCACGCGCAAGCCGGGACTGGCAGCGGCGCGGCGTCGGGCCGGAGCAAGCGCTCGGTAGGCCGACCAGAAGAGCAACGCGACGATGGCAAAATGCAGCATAAAGCGCTTATTGAAATGAATCGGCAGGCTTGCCAGTAGCAAGGCGATGGCGAGAGCCGCGACGCCCCACTTCCAGTCGCGTCGCGTAAGTTTTTCGCCGGTGGAAAAATTGCGGCATCCGGCAATGAACAGCAACCCGAACAGATATTCGGAGAAGTAATAAAAGAAAAAATAGAGTCTGGCGAAAGCACGGACATTAAAAGCCAGCGAGAGCGCCACCAGCGACACCGAGAGCGCCACCCAGGCCAAAGTCCAATACTCTAGCGACAGCCTCTTGATGGAGCGCGTCATAAACGATGACAGCCCCATGACGATGAGTATGCCGACGCACTGTATGATAAGGCCGATAATGCTGACGTTGATTTCCATAATGAAGACGTTGCAACCCTTGATCGAATCTCTGCAAAACCGGAGTGCCGGGAGTATTCCACTTGTGCAGTACGCTTGAGGCGTGTACAGGAAGATGTTTCGTAACCGCCTCTACCGTTGAGAAAACCAGGTGATTTCAACTTCATCGAAAGAGATTTTGAACACAGCTAGTAAGGGCAAAATCTCACCTTCATCATTAAAATACCAGTAATCACAGGCGTCAATAGTTTCTTCAGCGCGAATAGGTATATTTGACGGGAGCGTTCGGCGAGGCGGTGCGCGCCGGTTTGGAAGCGTGGCAAGGGAAATCGAATAGTAGAAGAATCGAAACAGAAAGAGACAGCGTTAAGCAAGCGCTAGAGAACGCCTGACCAGCGCCAGAAGCGCTGTCTCTAGCGCTTGCAAAAGACCAGCACTGAGAGCCGACGGCTTATTCAAAGACCGTATCTTTGTCACCTAATAGCGCCTTCCGCAATTCAAACTCTTGTTCCTTGCTGACCAGTGCCATCACCAGATCGTTCTGACTCAAACGGGTATCGCCTCTGGGAACGACGGTCTGGTTACCTCTGAGTACAGCAATCAAATTACTCTCCTGCGGCAAATTGATGTCGCGCACGGCTTGCCCGATAACCGGCGCGGTGTCGTCCAACAGGTATTCCAGAATTTGATATGCGCCATCCGGCAGGTTCAGCATGGTCTTGATACGCAAGGTCGGCAATTCGCGCTCAATGACCTGTTGAATAATTGCTGTAGAGCTGACCGTCGAATCCACGCCTAGACTAGCCATCACCAATTCGTTCTTGGGATTTGAAGCGCGGGCGATGGTTTGCGGGATGCCGAAAACTTTTTTGGCTAACTGGCAGGCGATCAAATTATCCTGATCGCTGCCGGTGGCCGCTACAAAGACGCGTGCGCGTGCGGCCCCAGCCAATTCAAGAACGTCATGAGTTGAACTATCGCCCAGAAAAACCGGGCATTCCAAACGGTTCGACAATGACGCCGCACGCGACGGGTCGCTTTCAATGACGGCGACTTCGTGACCGCTGGAAAGTAACCCACGCGCCAAATTGATGCCGACTTTGCCGCCCCCCGCCACTATGATGTAGCGCGCTTCGTCGGTAGCGGTTTCGTGCGGCTGCGCCTCGACCACAGGCGGATGCGCCGCGTTACTGTCTCTGGGAATATGAACCAGACCGCGATCCACTTCTTCAATCAACAGGTCAACGGCAAATAAGGTCGGGCAAACGACGATGAGTTGCGGGTCTTCCTGTGTCGCTTCGGCGTGGCTTGGTTCATAAACGCGAGCCACAGCGCGTGGCACTTGAAACTGTTTGCGCGCCACCTGTGAGGCCATCAAATTGACATTGTCATCGGGCGTCAAGGCCAATAAAATGTCGGCCTCGGCCATACCGGCTTCTCGTTGTACATCTACATCTATGCCATTGCCTAGAATTAATTCGATGCCTTCAAACTGCGCCGCCCGACTCAAGCGCGAGGCTTCCTTATCAATCAACGAAATTTCATGCCCACGTTCGAGCAAGGCTTTAACGGTACGCGAACCAACTCTGCCATATCCAAGTACAACAATTTTCATTACGGTTTTCTCTTTTCATGCTGAATTAATGTAGCGAGGCGACCGGCTTTCAACTACTCAAGCTGCTGGCATAGCCCACCACGGTCGCCACTTCTATGGCGCTGCTATGCGTAGGGAATTATCCGCCTGTCGACACGCTCTGCCAACCGGAAACCTTCGAACCTGAATCTGATAACGATTTTACTCTTTGCCTGTTGACTGAATTCTTGTGAGCGGTTTCTGAGCCAGCGTACTCTATGCAGAAAGGCTTGCCCTCTATTTCACAAGGGGTCAGGGGCGCTTCAAATATTTCACAAGGGGTCAGGGGCGCTTCAAAATTTTCAGATTGGAATTGCCTGTTGGTCTCTATAGCCAGATTTTTGAACATCCGATTAAATTTATTCTGTTGCGGGTTTAATACCCCGCAGCTTGCTGCGTAAAACTGACCTTTTGCTTGCGGATGTTGAATTCGCAAGCGAAGCATCGGTTTCCACTGCTGACTGATACCCCGCAGCTTGCTGCGGGGTAATTCATTTCAACATCGCATCAAAAAGCCCGAAAAATAAGGGTTTTTGCGATGGTTTTGTAAAAGACTTGTAGCTACCCAGCCTGCTTTGCCCCGCAAGGGGTGCAGGAAATTAGCCAGTGCGGTAGGCACTGACTGGAACCAAGTTTGGGCAAACGCGGCGCGCCCTGAAAGGGTGAAGGAGATAGATTGCCGCCAGCCTCCGGCGCTCTGCCAGAGCGCGACCGTCATGCCGCCTGCGTCTTCCCGTGGCTCCACCAAGAGCTACTCTCCTATGCGCCTACGGCGCAAAAACTAAGGATGGCGGAAGAAATCAAGTGCAACCTTGTACGGGCGACCACCGCAGGGTCGCCCGTACAGGGCCTTTGAAAAGCACTCAAGTCTTGCACTTGATTTCTTCCACCATCCTAAGCGACCGGCAATTTTCAAACCGGCTGGGTAGATAGAGTGTGTCGCGAAATTCCAGCAATAGTCCATATCTTGTGGTTAGTTACACCATCACATACAATATCTGGGCAAAAAATCCATTTCTGCGACACGCTCTAGAGAGGCGGCACACCAAGATTCGGTATGACCGCCGCGACGAGATGAACATTCATGCGGTGCGCCAAGTTTCATCTCCCGAATCTTGGGGGGCCGCGCATATAGATAAGATGGTTTTGCAAAAGACTTTTGCCTGCAAACTTGTAACGAATTTCATTTATCCACAACCACAATACCTGGTTGAGCGGCGGTCTTTGATCGCCGCTCAACTCATCGCTTTATTCATTCAGTAGAAAAATCTTTTGTCTCAAGCGCTCTCAAAGCCTGCTTCATTCATCTTGCGTTGGACTTTCTTTCTGTTTGAAGAAGTAGGTTTCCGGGGCTGGGCGGACGGCTCGCGCCAACCACAAGGGTCTTCGCAAACCATCGGGGCCGGGAGCCGGGCGGGTCTTCTTCAACCACTCTTTAAATATTTCATGCGAGCGTTTGGTATCCGCCACGATGTCGCCATAGCTATCCTCCGGTTGCGCCTTTTCCACGCGCACCTGTTGATGCCAGCAGTGCATACCGCTGATCGGATCGGGATGCACAGGAAAGGTCAGGTTTTGATTCACGCCGCCTTCTCGCCACCAGACGCGCTCGGAATCGGGGTCGGCGCTGGCAAAGGGCTGCACCCCTGTCAACTGGCGCATCTTCCATTTGCCCTCGCCCAATTCTTGTAGATCAACCAAAGCCGAAGCCCAGCGGTCAACCCCTTCGCCCTCTTTCAAACGCCAGCGCCCCAGATGATGTGAACAGGCTACCACCCCCGGTCGTATGCCTTCGGTCACCCAGACGCGCAACACATAATAGCCTATGTCGGTGTTGACACGCGCCAACTCGCCGGTCTGCAAGCCAATTTTTTCTGCATCTTTTGGGTTCATCCATAAAGGATTGGTATGCGAAATTTCATACAGCCATTTGGCATTGCCAGAGCGCGTGTGAATCAAGGTTGGCAAGCGAAAGGTCGGCACTAATAAAAATTCGCCCTTCGCCTGATTCAGATTTCGCCAATAGACATGGCTCTTGATATAAGCAGGAACGGTGTATTCCGGCCATTTCCAATCCTTCATGGTCTGTGAATAAAATTCCAATTTCCGCGATGGCGTAGCAAAACCGCGCAACGCTTCGCCCTCTATCATCACGCCTATTACTTTCTCGTCTTTGATAATTTTGTGACTGCCTTCTGCAACCGTAGCGCCTGCGAGTTCGTCTTCACGCAAGCGACCTTCGTGTAAATCGTAAACCGTGTTTTGCACGGCAAAGGCTCCGTGCCGTCGCATGAAATCTATCGGCTTGAGATTTTCTTTGGCCGCTTCTGCGGGCAGACCGGGAACGCTGTTCTCAAAAATCCATTGATAATATTCGTTGATGGTAATCTTTTCGCCTGGGCGATAAGGCGACTCAAAATGTTTGCGTATGCCTAATGCGCCGGTTGGGTCTATGCGCCACGAAAGCTCTATCCAGAATTCATCCTCTTCCCACACCTCGCCGGGATTGGCTTCATAGGTGAAGTTGAAGGTTTCGCCCTGGCGTTCGCGCAGCACTCTCTGCACCGGTTGCCGGAAAGAAATCCATTGCCCTGCGTGGGTTTCCTGACTCATCAAGTCGTGACGTTCTGCGCCTACGCCCATAGGCAAAACGTAATCGGCGAACCAAGCAGTTTCGCTCCAGGTTGGCGTCAAGGCGGCGTGCAGTTCGACTTTGGTTTCATCGCGCAGCATCTCTACCCAACTCATGCCATCGGGATTGGTCCACACAGGATTGTACACGCGAGTGAAGTAAGCCGAGAGTTTGCCGCGACCGGCTTTGAGAAAATGCGGCAACAAGAAACTCAACTCGTGATAAGCGAGCGGATATTCTTTCGGGTAGAGCAATTCATTCCAAACCTTCTGTGGCGCGGGTTGAGAAAAAGGCGCGGCGACAAATTTATTCCAGACGTTGGGCGAGACCCCGCCTTTAGTGCCTATGCTGCCGTTCAACGCGCATAACAACATCAAAGCGCGCGCCACCTGCCAGCCGCCCAAATTGCCCGCCGCCGCGTTGCGCCAGACGTGGGTGGAAAATGCGGTTCCTGCTTTGGCTATCTCTCTGGCGACTTCGATAATTTTAGCTGCGGGTACGCCGCATTCTTCCGCTGCATACTCAGGCGTGTATTTGGCGTAGGTTGTTTTCAAAGCCGCTATGAATTCGTCGAAAGTGCAAGGCGACTGCGGATGCTCGGCTTGCAAGAACTCTTCCCAATTCACCCAACGACGCAGGAACTCGGCATTGAATGTGCCATCGTTCAAGTTGACCATTGCCATAGCGAACAACAGCGCCGCCTCTGTACCAGGCCAAGGCGACAACCAGTAATCGGACATCGAAGCGGTATTTGATAAACGCGGGTCAATGGTGGCAATTTTCGCGCCTGCCATTTTGCCGTCCATGATGCGTTGGGCGTGGGGGTTGAAATAATGGCCGGTTTCGAGATGCGAACTGAGCAGCAAAATAAATTTGGCATTGGCGTGATCGGGGGAAGGGCGGTCAGCGCCTTGCCATAGCGCATAACCTACGCGCGCCGATGACGAACAGATATTGGTATGCGAGTTGTGACCATCAACGCCCCAAGCTTGCAGCACTCGTTCGATGTAGCCATCGTGACCAGGACGCCCTACATGATAGATCACTTCATCGCGGCGATTTTCGATCAGCGCTTGGCGAATTTTTGCGGCGAAGGTATCCAGCACTTCATCCCAGGTGGTGCGTTGCCAACCGCCTTCGCCGCGTTTGCCTATGCGTTTGAGCGGATAAAGTATGCGTTCCGGGTCGTTGATTTGATTGAGCGTTGCAGGGCCTTTGGCACAGTTGCGCCCGCGTGAGCCGGGGTGCAGAGGATTGCCTTCGAGCTTGCGGACTTCGCCAGTGTCTTTGTCTATGTAGGCGAGCAGGCCGCAGGCCGCTTCACAATTGAAGCAAGTCGTAGGCACTAACGAATAGTGCTTCTCAACTTTTTTCGGCCAGCTCTTGGCGTCGTACTCCGTCCAGTCGTCCCATTTTTCATAAGGCGGATAATTGGCGAGCCGCCAGCCGTTTGGAGTCTCCTGCTTCGGTTGTTCGGTTGGGGTGGCGTCGTTGTCATCTTTGCGTCGCATAACTATTTTTCTAACCTTGCTGTTTTTTCTTTAGCGGTAATTTTTTCGTTGTTGTAGGTAGAGATTCAATACCTGTTTTCAACGCACGCAACTCTTGGCTAATACGGCGAACGAGTTTTTCCAAGTTGGCAATAGGTGAAAGCATCAACGCTTTTTCCTTTACCTCAAACGCATAAGAGCCAACTAGCATAAATTCAACCTTCGCCTCGCAAAACGCGGACAACATCTCTAGGAAGTCTTTGTTCAGCAACTCGCTTTCCTGTGAATGCCCAAGCATTAAGCGCCAGCTGCCACAGCATCTCTAAGCGTTCGGCAGGCGTTGTATTTTGAAGGTCGTCTGCACTACCTTGCTCATCAAGTTTTTGAAGGCGAATGGTGCGAATTCGTTCAGCCATTTTTAGCACTCCTGATTTTAACTCAGCGGTACGGCTTGGCCTGCCTGCACCCATATGTGTTCCCATAAGAACAAACCGCCGAGCGCCAGCATAGCGGTCAGCAAGGCGAAGATGTCGAATTGCGCGATGCCTGTGGCGATAGACAAAACCGGCAGGATGATGCCTGCGCCGATACTGCCGCCCCAAAACCATTTGCTGAACATTCCTTTTTTGATGAAGCGTTGAGCGCGCTGCTTTTCGATACTCTCTTCGGGCATCCATAATTCCCCGGCGATTAACACTGCGTGGGCGATTAACGCGCCCAACAATTCATATTGCAAAAATTCAAACTGCGATTCCATCAGCCAACTGCGGGTTATCCAGGCATCTATCACGGCGACGATCATCAAGACGCCTGACCCGGCAATCAACGCCTGCACCAGTAGATGAATCGGCACAAAGCCGCTGTTCCAGAAGACTCGGCCACGCGCCTGCTTGAACAAGAAGGCCGAATAGATGGCCGTCATCACCGCAAAAATTGCGCCTGCCCACAAGACCAAAGGCGATAAGCTGTACAACTTGAGCATCGGCAAAATTATCCAGGCGGTCAACAGCGCGCCGTAAATCGCCAGCACATAGCCGCCGATCACCAACCAGGATTTCCATTGCGGCTTGAGCAGTATGTAGAAGAAGCGCTCAGGGCGTTTCAAATCTGCAATCAACAGAGCTAGAGTAGCGACCAGAAAAATCAAACTGACCGGCGCTGCAGCGGTGTTGAACAGCCAGTTGCTGCGCGTCAATCCCAAACCCAAGGCCAATGCAGCGATGAAAAAGGCTCCCGCCGCAACCGACTTCGTCCACAGATACGCAGAGACTTTCCAACCCCAAGGTCTATCGTGCGCTACATCGTAAGTGGTGCGCGCTTTGGCGTCGGCAGCGGCCAGCGTCTGTTCATCTTGCATCAACGCGCTGATTTGTGGTTCCGCCCATAAATAACCAGTGGTGTGAGTTTGCTCGGTGGGCGTGATGGATGAAGGATTGACGTTGATGTAATAGAGCTTGGGCTTGGTCTGAGCTTCGGGTTTTCGCACCGAAGTTTTATGCGTGGAAAGCATCTGCGCGAGCAAAGAAGTTGAATCGTCCAGATCGCCGGACAAAATCGCTTGCGTAGGACAGACGACTTCGCAGGCCGGTTGCATACCGCTTTCCACTCTGGGCGCGCAGAAGTTGCACTTCGCTGCAGTATTGCTGAACGGGTCTATGTAGAGCGCATCATAAGGGCAAGCCTGCATACAGGATTTGCAGCCTATGCAGCGACTGTTGTCGAAAT
Organism: Acidobacteriota bacterium; assembly: GCA_016201275.1. Lineage (GTDB taxonomy): Bacteria > Acidobacteriota > Blastocatellia > UBA7656 > UBA7656 > JACQDB01. The sequence continues at coordinate 44,088 of JACQDB010000149.1, read as the reverse complement.
CCACCACGCCATTGTCGCGTTTGAACAGTGCAGTGGTCGGGCAAATCGTAATGCACGGTGCCTCCTGACAATGGTTGCAGCGCAAGACGGAAAAAAATCTTTGGGTGTCCGGGTATATACCTTTCTCTATGTACTTGACCCAGGTGCGATAGGTGCCGATGGCGACTTCGTTTTCAGATTTACAAGCTACTGTGCAAGCATGGCAACCTATACATTTTCGTTGATCAATCAGGAATCCATATTTCATAAAAGCTCAAATGAACGAGGTCAGCGATTCACTCCAAAGTTTTGCGCTGCGGTTTTGAAACCGGCATTCTAAAAGCGCTCAGGGGGTAAAGGCAAATTCAATACTTTGAAAACCCTGTCGGCGAGTTCGCTGCCGGTTCGCCGCAAGAGATATTCAGCGGTCATCAGGTTTTGCGGGAGTTGCCGGGTCAATCCGCCGCGCTGATTTTGATAGACGTGGCCGGACGAGAGCAGCTTGCCGGTGTTGGGCGCATACAACACATAATTGACATACATAGATGATATATCGTTGCGACTAGCAGAAGCGGAATTGAAGGCGTCAGATTCCAATTCAAACCACAAGACATAAACCTCTGCGGAGGCTTTAGCAAAATCTGCTGCCTCTTTGCGATTCATCTCTCTGCCGGATTGCCCCTTCACGGCAAGGGCTCGGTGCAGACGCTCCAGACAGCCTTGCGCGACATAGCGGGAGTAGATTTCTGAATTAAAAGTTTGCAGTTGAAAGGTGACGAGTACGGCAAGCTGTGGTGCTTTGGTGGGCGATGGCGAGGCGTTATGAGATGGCGGCGGCTCTTTCGGGGTCGTCGTTTCCGGCGGTTTGGTTGGCGTTTTGGGGATTTTACGCCCTGATTGAGCGTTGGCGCTGCCAAACGGGAAGAGCATCAGGCTCACCAACAGCATCATCAACGAACGCTGCTGCCAACGCAAGAATTGGTTGAAGAATTTATTTTTGCCCATCATTTCTTCGCCTTCTTTACCTGGCCTGTTTCAGAGACTTCTGAATCAAGCCTGCTACTGACACCACTCAAATTCCTGCGCCGCCGGTGAATGAACCTTCGCGCCATTTTCTGCGGCGACTGCTGCTTGGACTGAAGGTGTTCAGCACTGTCAGCGGCGGCGCGTAACAATGCAGGGTCACCAGATCGCGGCCTGGCGGTTGCAGATTCAAAAGTTGATGAATGTCCGGCACAGCAGCGCCGGTGATGCCACCTGGACACCAGCGAAAGGTGTTGTAAGGTCTGACGTGACCTTCGGGCGCGACTTCGTACATGGTCTCGGTCATGGAGCCTTCGATCACCATCACCACACCGACGGAGCCGCCGTGGTCGTGTATAGGAGTGCGTTGACCGGAATGCCAGCACAGCATTAATAGCTCGGCGTAGTCGCTGCGTGCTATGAGATTGCGCGCATATTTTTTAGCGCTGAATAAACGATAGGCTTCATAATCGCGTTGCCGTGGCAGCAGCGAAGCGAATTGCGCTGTGATCTGCTCGACGGTTGGCAGGCGGTGCAGTTGGTTGATGAAGTCCGCCAATTCTGCAAGCGTCAATTCTTGAGCAGACCCTGCTGATACGGTTGCGTAGGCGGTTGTGGTATCTATTACTCGCATATTGACCCACCTGAAAATTTTGGAATTTGCCGGAGCGCGGCGGGATTTGCGGCCTTCGCTCGGAACCCCTCAAGTCTATACGTGAGCGCCTGAATGTCAAGCAATTCAAGATTGCCGTATGCAGGTTTAGCCGACACGCTTCAAATCCATTTCTTCAATTTGAAATAGATGAGCATGACTGCAGAGATAAGCAGCAGCCCTATGCTGATGTACCATATGCCATAGGGGTCTTTGAGCAGCGGCATATACTCAAAGTTCATGCCGAAATACCCGGTAATCAAAGTCAACGGCAACATAATAGTAGCGAGAATCGTCAAGCCTTTGACTATATCATTGGTGCGATTGGCCATCTGTGTCAGATAAATGTCCAGGCCGCCAGCGAGCAGATCGCGATAGGTCTCCACCAAATCCATAGCGCGCACCGCATGGTCATAGACATCGCGGAAATAGTTGGTCATATCATCCTGAATGAACGGCGATTGATCGCGTATGATGGCATTGAGTAATTCGCGTTGCGAAGCGACGGCGCGGCGAAACTGTAACAGACCGCGTTTCAAACTGAAGATGGTTTCGAGTAATTTCGGCTGCGGATTGAGCAACAACTCATCCTGCACATCATCTATGGTGTCGCCTATGTGATCGAGCGTAGGCAGATAGCGATCCACGACTATATCCATGATGGCGTGCAACAACAGGTCAGGGCGAGTCAGGCGATGACCGTTGGGCGCTTGCACATGTTTGGCGATTTCATCTATAGACAAGCTCCTGCCGAAATGCACAGTGATGATGAAATCGTTGCTGAGATAAACATCAATCTCGCGGGTTAACACTTCACAAGGGTCTTTGATGTAGTGCGTCGAATTAATGATGACGAAGGAATAGTCGTCGTAATAATCTATCTTGGCCAGTTGGATACGCTGCCGACAATCCTCAACCGTGAGTTCGTGAAAGCCATATTTTGCCGCCAAGTCATCGAGTGTAGGACTGAGTGGGTCGTCGAGGTCTAACCATAACAAGTGGGGCGCATCCACTAGAGTTCGCAAGCCGGTCAGGGTTGCGGTCGGCGAATTGGTAGATGGCGACTGGCTCATAGCAAAATAGTTTTCGCATAGCGCTTGCCGGATAAACTGAAAGACGCACGACTATGAGAAGGCAAATTAGAGAATCGCGGAAAGGAGTATGATAACGAAACCGGCATCCGAACTAGCATCGGCGCGACTAGCATCGGCGCGACTAGCATCGGCGCGACTAGCATCGGCGCGACTAGCGTCGGCGCTTGCCAGCCTTGGCGCTTTTTCTTCGCGGTCGGAGGTCTTCGGCAACACTGCCATTGGTCAGCGTCGGTTCAGTGCTGACGTTCTGGCTGTGGCCGGAGGTATCAACCTTGTCCATCTTGACGCCGTAATCTATGGCGATCAAATAGAGCAGGCCGCATATGGCCAGCGTCAGCAAGATGTAGCCGATGCTTAAAAATTTGCCGCCGAGGGCGACGATGCCAAAGATGACGGTTCCGGCGGCCACCAGAAAAAGAAGTCGCGCAAAGGTGAATTGGCCGCTCTTTAAGATTTTGTCTTCTGCCATTATAAATCTCCTGATGTAATAAAGTGGTTGGAACCAGGCGGTTTTCCAAACCACCCATTATGCACTGCACGGCGCAGATTTGCCAACCGTAGGAAAAAGAAAATCCCTGTAGCAGGCCGGATTTTTCCAGTGTGCATAAAAAGGCTTGGCGAGCGAGGCTGGCGTGTGGAAAGAAAAAAACGGGCGAGCCGCAGTGAAACTATCTTTAGAACCGGGGAACAGTGTATCACCTTTGGCGAAGTAACGAAGCGGTCATACACTGTTTAGATACTTTCACTGCTTCCCGCCCCAAAGGAGCAGAGAACCATCTCTGCTGTTTCGTCTAGCGACAGACTACTCAATATCAACTGTTCCCAAAGAGGAAACGCTAACACGTTTGGAGTCGCGGGTATTGCGAATCACGATACTGGGTTCTTTAGAATCTTTGGTGAGCTTGCCGGAACGCGAAAAAGTAATTTGGCCATCCTGGGAAAGGCTGACGCCTTCGGGCATCTCTTCGGCTTCGATGGATTCCAGCCTGCCGTTGCCATTGCGGTCAATGCCAAAACGATTTTCTTTAGCGTCAAACAGCACCGTAATATCCTTGTTTTGACTGACCGCCAACTCTTTGGCCTTTTCGAGTTTTTCGGCGACATCTTTAGCCCCTGAACTCAACTTGTACATGGCCAGTCCTAAATTCACTAGGTGAAGCGCGACAAAGCCGACAATGGCAATCAATAAGACTCCCACTATGGCTTCCATCAGCCCTAAGCCGGTTTCATTGCACCGCAAGGAATTGGGTTGCAATCGCTTGTACACTTCGACCTCCGAATTTGCCTGGATAAAGATTAGGCTACCCTGCTGAAAGCAATTTCCCTGCCAGCCAGAAAATGAGGGATGAATTGACCAATAGCGAAAAATTTTTCCTGCCCGTTTCAAGATTTGGTCAATTTGCTGGCGACAAGGTGTTACCAAATCATTCAAGTTGGCATTATTTTTTCACACTGAGCGGATAGGGTGCGACCGGCAGGCGACAGTGAAAGACCGTGCCGCTGGCATCGCTGCGCTCGACCGCAACGCTGCCGCCGTGGGCGACTATGATCTTTTGCACGATGGCCAGGCCTATGCCATAGCCACGCGACTTCGTGGTGAAGAAGGGGATAAAAATATTCTGCAAGTCTTCTTTGGAGATGCCGCTGCCGGTGTCGAAAACTCGTATGTGCGCGTAAGGTTTGCCAGTTCCTTTATCGGTTGAGCCGAGGATTTCGATTTGCTTCACCGGCGCATCCGCGTCTATGGCTTCAATCGCATTGCGAATCAAATTGAGGAAGACCCGACGTAACAAAGATTCATCACAGGCCAGTGTGATGAAGTCGCCGGTCAGGGCTAAGGCCACCTCATGTTTTTCCAGCAAGGGCTGTAGTTCGAGAACGCAATCCTCCAGCAGAGCGCGCAGATTGACATAGGAAAAATTTAAGCTTTGCGGACGGGCGAAGTTTAGAAAGTCGGTCACCAAACGGGCTAATAATTCCACCTCTTTCAACATGGAATCCAGCGTCTGACGCTTTTGCACTGTAGGTGTCGCTGCATCGCTTTGAAAGTCGAAAAGCTGCACGTATCCTTGAATCGTGGCCAGAGAGTTTTTGAATTCGTGCGCCAGCCCTGCGGCCATCTCGCCCAGATTGGCCAGCGTCTCCTGCAATTTGATACGCTCGCGCAACTCCGTGACTTCGGTGATGTCGGTCATCATGCACAGCGCCCCTTCGACTTGATGTTGAGAATCGAAAATTGGCGACACGCTCAAACCCAGACGCCGCGCAGGGGCATCGGCTTGGGCGATTTCCACCTCTTCGCGCTTAAAGGCGATGCCGGTTTTCAGGCATTGGGAAATCATATCTATCAAAGCAGGGGCGGCCAGAAAGTAGGCTTCGTAGTTGCTTGGATGATTTGGTTCGGCGAAGTCTTGGCTATTTTCCAGGCTTGCGGTAGCGCCAGGGAAATTAAAAAGCTGCAAAGCGTAGCGGTTGGCGGCGTTGATGTGGCCTTTGGAATTGACCGCCACCAGACCGGAAGGGATATTGGCCACCAGACGTTCACTGAAGCGTTCCGATTTTTCCGCTCGACGGCGTGCCAGTTCATGTAGGTGGGCGAGTTCGGCCTCTTTGGATTGCAGTTGTTGAATCAGCGCTTGAAAGGTCTCGACGACAAATTCGCTTTCGCTCTGCGCCGCCGAAGCGCGCACAGGGCTGTCTTGAGCGGCCTCTACCAGGCGGCGATAGGGACGCATCAACCAGCGGATTAAAAAGTATATGAACAATAATCCGATGATTAAGGCGACCACCTGATAACTGAAAATGTAGTAAGTCAGCGATGGGGAATCGCTCTCAACCGGAAAGGCCAGCACCAACTGGCGCGCCTCTTTTTTAATCGGCAGTTCGGCAATGTGGAACTGCTGGCGCGTCTGCAACTTTACCTCGTAAGCGACTGTAGGAGACGCTCCAGCAATCTCTTTCATGGTGGAGCGATCATCAGTATTGAGTTGTAGCGTGGCAAAATCTATAAGCTTGGTGGTAGTGGAGGCGCTGGCTATGGTCTCGCCGTTTGCCGACAACAAGGCGGCTTGGGCGACTATGTGATTAGCCTGCAAGAAGTCTCTAAGCAGTGTCGAACTGGTCTCAGGAGTTTGCGCGAGCAGAGCCGCCAGTAGGGCCGCTTGTATTTTATATTGTTGTTGATGAAGTTCGCTTTTGCCTCTGAGCGATTCGGAATAAAGACTCAGCACCAGACTGATGACGCTCAATAAAACGACCACGATGATCGTGAAAGCCATATAGGCGCGGTTTTCAGTGCGACGAAATTTCATGGCTTACATAAAGGTTAAAAAGCGCCGAATAACTCTTTGAAGACGAGCAGCATTTCTGGGCGATCCACTTTGATTCGTCCGCTCAATAAATCCATCAACGATGGTTTGTAGGTGCCATTGAAGGAGCCTAGAAAAAGCTCTCGGCTCATCTCTATAGTGCAGTCGGCGTTGCCTACAGCTTTATTGCCTTGCGCTATCGCACAACGGTGCGGTGACAGTGACACGGTCCAGTGTTCAGCGTCTATGATGAAATGCACTAACGCCTGGCGCTGGCATTGAACGACTTGAAAATTCTCTTCGAGTTGCTTGAACACCTCTTTGACTTCGGTGACCTGCCCTCTATGAAATCCCATAGTGCCTCGTTGAACTCTGTAATCGAACTGTCTGTGCCTTGCCTCGCCTGACGATTTGGCGAAGGCTTGTTGAAGCTTTGCAGTTATGAGTAGATGAACTCAAGCGCCGTGTTGCCAAAACGCTTTCAGCATTTCGTTGGCGATGATAATTTTTTGCACCTCGGAGGTGCCAGCGCCAAGCGTGCTTAAACGGGTATCGCGGTAAAAGCGTTCTACAGGGTAATCCTGTATGTAGCCGTAGCCGCCGAAAATCTGCACCGCGTCATAAGCGACGCGATTGGCGGCTTCGCTGGCGATCAACTTGGCGATGGCGGCTTCCTGCATAGCCGCTTGGCCTTGCTCTTTAAGCCAGGCAACGCGATAGATCAACAAGCGGCTGCCCTCTATAGCGACCTTCATATTAGCCAGCTTGTGTTGTATAGCTGGAAACGCAGCTAAGGGTTGGCCGAATTGGCGACGCTCTTTGGCATAAGAAGCGCAGACCTCCAGCATATGCTCCATACCGCCGATTACAGGAGCGATCATGCAACTGCGTTCCCATTCCAGCGTCTCTTTGCCGACGCCTGTAAAACCGGCATGGAGCGTGCCTAGAAGATTCTCTGCTGGGACTTCGCATTGATCGAAGAAGAGTTCGGCGGTGAGCGAAGTGCGGTTGCCCATCTTGTGCAAATTCTTGCCTACGGAAAGGCCTTTGCACTGGCGTTCGACGAGGAAGGTGGAGATGCCGCGATTGCCCGCCGCTTTATTGGTGGCGGCGAAGATAATGAAGAGGTCAGCGATAGGCGCATTGGTGATGAACATCTTGGAGCCGTTGAGCAACCAATGGTCGCCTTGCCGTTGGGCGGTGGTTTGCAACGCCGCTGCATCCGAACCGCTGCCCGCTTCGGTTAAACCGAAAGCGCCCACCCATTCGCCCGTACAGAGTTTCGGCAGGTAGCGTGCTTTTTGCTCTTCGCTGCCCAGTAACCATATGGGCAAGCCGCATAAAATGGTATGCGCTCCCCAAGATAAAGTGGTGCCTGCATCAACCCCAGCGTGTGCTAGCGCCTCCATTGCCAGACAAGTTGCCAGAGGGGAAGCAGCGCTGCCGCCGTAGCGTTCGGGGAAGGGCAAACCCAATAATCCCATATCGGCAAGCTGTCGCCAGTTGTCCCAACTGAATTCGCCTTTGGCTTCCAGTGCCTGCGCCTGTGGCGCAAGTCGCTCTTTGGCGAAACGATAGACCGTCTCTTTGAAGTCCCTGTACTCTTGCGGAATTGCGAAGTCCACTTGTTAAGGTTTTCCTTTATGGTTGCTGTCAACGTGAAAAGACCGGAACGATAGCTTGATACGGTAACTTGATACTTCAAATGCGAATCAAGAGTGGAAATCAGCGATAAAGAAGCAACGATTTACAGACGACATCTGGGCAAAAACCCAAAAGCCCGGTTAATAAGTCCTTTCCTTTCAGCGCGGACATTTTTCAACTCTTGATTCGCATTTCAACTGTCGGCGCTCCGACAGTTGATAGCGAACTTGAACTAGCGCTGCCAGCAGCGCCCTTCATCGTGCGGCAATGGCAAATTCGTTATCGCTTTCGCTGGCATATTGACCGCCTCTGTCGCCAGCCTTGACGGTAAGCGAATTGTCTATGTAAAACGACAGTCTGCCGGTTTTTTTATGAACTCTGGGAATGCCGTGAACTTTGAAAACGTAGCCAGATAATTCCAGCGAGAGTTTATAGCCCGGACTGTTAGGCACAGAGAGTTTTTGAAAATCAATCTTGGCATAGCCTTGTTTACGCGATTCCTCTAAGTGATTTTTCAATCTTCTGGCATACTTTCCCAAAACCATAGCGGCATTGAATTCATTGCCTAGAATACGTTTTTCGCGTAGCTGTCGCAGTTGTTGCGTGATGATAAAGGCAATAGCGGCACCCGCAATAACCGCAAGAATAATTAAACTCAGATTCATAACCTTCTGCTTACCTGCTGTAAAAATCTTGTGGTGATGGAGCCAAGACGGAGTTCTCGTCTGCTATGTTATACACTCGCCTGAGAATTGGCAAATCCGCCTTGTCGCTCAAACGTAAATTCTTCTTCTTCCAGTAGGGCGGCATGATAAAATCTTGCCTTCAGGAAATAGACTACACCTTTTGAGAGAGCAGGGCATAGGCAATGTTGATTCGCAAAGTTGAAATCGAAAACATCAAAAATTATGATACGGCAAGCTATGAATTTGAAGCGGGCGTGACCGCTATCAATGGTGCGAATGGCGCTGGAAAAACCACTATACTGGAAGCCATAGCCTATTGTTTATTCGATTCGCTGCCCTATAGAAAAGAGGATTTTGTGAAGCGCGGCTGCAAAAAAGGCAGCGTGCGCGTGACCTTTGCCTCTGCGGTTGACGGGCGCGAGTACACCGTTTATAGAGACACTGCCAATGGCTACTATGTTTTTGATCCGATCACCAAAGCCCGCCTGGTCGAACAGAAGAATCAAGTCTGCGGCTGGATCAAAGAGCATATGGGCGTAGAGCCAAGCACCGACTTGAAGACCCTGTTCACCTCCACCATAGGGGTGCCGCAAGGGACTTTTACTATAGATTTCATGGAGCAGGCAGCGAAACGGAAAGTCGGCTTCGATAAAGTGCTGCGGGTTGAAGAGTATCAAAAAGCTGCCGATGAAATGCGCGGCGCGATGAAATTGGTGGAAGCGAAACAGACTCAGCAGCAGGCGGAGATGGCCAGACTTGAAGGCGAAGTGGCGATTTTAGACAGCCTGCTTGCTGAACGCGCCAAGTATCAGGCCAACAGTAAAAAGTTACAGCAAGAGATCAGGGAAGCGGAAGGGGAACAGGTAGTCATACGCTTGGAGTTGGCCAGCTTGGAGCGGCTGCACCAACTGATTGAAACCAAGAGCAGCGAAGTGGCCAAGTTGACCGCACGCCATGAAAATCTGGAGACCAGTTGTCGCGCTTTGTCGGCTGAAGTGCAGCGTAGTGAAACGGCAAGGAGGGCTTTGACGGCGGCGCTGGAAGGTTTTACCCAATATAATCAGGCGATTGCTCAACTCGAAGAACTCGAACCACAGGCGCTGCTGCGCGATAAATTGAAAACCACGCTGGCGGCAAAAGAGCGCCAGCTTTTCAAAGTGGAAGCTGCCCTTGAGCAGATCAAAAACAGCTTGCAAGAACTTGAGGCTTATAAGACGCTGCGGCGCAGTCTCAAGCCGCTGATTGAGGAGCAGGGAAATCTGGAACAACAAAGGCAGGAGTTGCAAAACAGCTTGGCAGAGTTGACGGTCTTAAAACAGCGACGTGCGGAGGACGAGGCCGAGATACTGCGCTTGCGAAATGATTTTCAAGGAGTAAAAGCGCGGCTTGCTGAGGCAGAAAAGCAGAAGGATTTAGCGACGCAGGTTCCGGCCTTGGAAGCCTTACGCCAACAGGTCGAAGGCGAATATCAAGCCGCTCAAGTGGCGCTCGAAAGATTGCAGGCAAAAAAGCGCGAGGCCAGAATGCTTGCCGAACGTATAGGCAATCTTGAGGGCGAGATACATACTCTTGAACATGAACTCAAAGGACTCGCCGATTGGCAGGCAAAGGCTAAGGCGTTACCTGAGTATGAACAGGAAAACCAGTCATTTTTAGAACAGATAGCCGAAGTTCGCTTAGGTGTTGCCAGAGAGAAAAAGATACTCGGCGAGGTCAAGGAAGGGCTATGTCCTTTGCTGTCACAGAGGTGTTTGAATATGCCGGAAGGGCAGGGGCTGGATCAGTTTTTCAAAGTAAAACTGGGCAATGAGCAACAGCAATTGCGCCATTTGGAAGGGGCGCAAAAAGTTCTACAGCAAAAGCTGCAGATGGCTAAGGAGGCTTCACATAAAGTCTCTGCGCTTGTCGGTCAGCAGACGCAGTTGTTGCGCTCGCGGCAGAAACTCGAACTGGAAAGCAAAGCCTTGGGTAAACTCCAAAACGAGATTGATGGCATCAAGGTGAGCGAAGCGAGTTGTCGCGCTTTGAAAAAACAGTTGAGCGAGTTGGATCAGCAGTTAATACCGGCGCGTCAAGCACTGGCGCAGGTTGCTTCGGTGCAGTCTTTGCAGGAGCATTTGGAGCGCTTGCGGATGGCAGGGCAAACGAAAAAAGAGAGCCTGGCAAAGTTGGATGAAAGACTCAGCGGCGATAGTGAACTACAGGAAAAGCTGAAGCTAATCAATGGTCGGCTTGACGTATTGGCTGATCCCAAAGGCCGCGCCAGACAATTGGATACGGCTATCAACAGAGAGTTGGAAATCAAAAAGCTACTGGCTGCAACCGAGAAACAGGAAGCCGATTTCCAGTTGTCTATGCAGGCGCTGTGGCAAGAGCTTGCTAACTATGCCAATCTGGACGAGCAGATTCTGCAAGCGAAAGAGAGGCGCGCCGCCTCTGCCAGAGACTATCAAATCTATATAGTGAATCAACCGCCAGCCGCCTTGTTGGAGCAAAAAACTCAGGAGTTGAAAATCGTCGAAGGCGACTTGCAAGTTTGCCAGCAAAATTTAATAGAGGTACAAGAGCAATTGCAGCAGGCGCTGGCGCAGTACGATGAGAAACGCTTGAACCTATGTAGAGAGAAACTTGAAGAAGTAATCCAGAAAATTGCTACGCTGTCTTCGGAGTTGAATAGTTCCGCATCAAGAATTCAAGAGTTGAATCAAGACATAGAGCGTTTGTTAGAAGCGCGACAAAAGCTCCAAGCGTTAGTCAGAGAACAGCAGAGGCTGACTCATCTTTACGATCTTTCGGACTTCATACGCGAGTTGTTGAAAAAGGCCGGCCCGTTTATTACCGAAGCCCATTTGCAATCCATCACTATAGAGGCGAATCACTTGTACAGAGAGGTGACAGGCAATCCTATGGTGTCCTTGCGCTGGGATGCAGGGTATGAAGTGGTGTTGGAGGAGGATGGTCACGAGCGACCGTTTCTCAATCTCTCCGGTGGCGAGCAGATGTCGGCGGCCTTATCCATACGCCTGGCATTGTTGAAAGAGTTATCGGAAATTCGTATAGCATTTTTTGATGAGCCGACGACTAACATGGATGAGGAGCGCCGCCGCAATCTCGCCCAGCAGATTGGTCGCATCAAAGACTTCAATCAACTGTTTGTCATCAGCCACGATGATGCCTTTGAAGGCTTCACCGACCGGGTCATCACTGTCGGCGCGCCCTGATTTATCGGGCAACCAGGGTCTGATAACGCCGTGGAGGTATATATTTATGCGAATCAAGAGTGGAAAAATGTCCACGCTGAGTGGAAAAATGTCCACGCTGAGTGGAAAAATGTCCATGTGGAAAAGAAAGGACTAGGGACTTATGAATTCGGCTTTTGGGTTTTTGCCCAGATGTCGCCTGTAAATCGTTGCTTCTTTATCGTTGATTTCCACTCTTGATTCGCATAATGGTTTTGGCTCTCCAGATGTTCTATATGTACCGTATGTTGTATGTCTTTGCGATGGATAGCGCAATATATTGATGCCCTACGCGGAAGAGAGGGGAGAGCTGATCTTGGTGGCAGACCTTGTTGAAGGCGCTTTGGCCTGCGATGGCGTGCGTGGAGGAGAGGGGGGACTGATTTTGGTGAGAGGCTCTATGTCATCGCCAATGCGATTGATTTCGAGGCGGTTTCTGACTGCCTCGAAACGATGAACTAAAGAAATTCGTGACTCCCCAGCCGGTTTGAAAATTGCCGGTCGCTTCATTGTTACGCCGTCGGCGCACCAGAGAGCCAAGCCAGCGGCCTCTGACCGCTTGTCAACGAGATCAGGGGATTATATGTTCTTCCCCTTTCCCTTAGTTTTTGCGCCGGAGGCGTAGCGGAGAGTAGCCAGTGGGAAAGCCACGGGGATTCGTTTTTGCGCCAGAGGCGCATAGGAGAGTAGCTCTTGGTGGAGCCACGGGAAGACGCAGGCGGCATGACGGTCGCGCTCTGGCAGAGCGCCGGAGGCTGGCGGCAATCTATCTCCTTCACCCTTTCAGGGCGCGCCGCGTTTGTCCTCAAACATGATGCCAGTGCCTACCGCACTGGCTAATTTCCTACACCCCTTGCGGGGCAAAGCAAGCTGGGTAGTTACAGAAATTATCAAGTACCTTGGAAAGTTCCGCTGCTTGCGGCGGAGAATTTTACTTTTTCTTTCTCCTTATCACGTCGAGGAGAAGAAATATAGCGGCTTCCAGAGGCGGGCAAATGCAATTCGCTATCAGTGGGTTGGTGTAGAATGAAGAGCCGTAGGTCTGGTTTGAGTATAGAAAGAGGAGTTGGCGATAGTGTATTTACACGGAAGGCGTGATTGTATGATAATGGCCTGACTCCTATTTTTCCCTATTTTCATCGGACGGAAATTGATACAGGTGAGCATCACCTGTATTGAAGGGTTGTCTGAATAGATGAGCGCAGGAGTTGGCAGCAGGTTAGTGGTGGACGCTATTGGTTGACTCTCCAGAGGTATATAAGGTTAACCGTATTCTGGGGTTCAACGCTTTAGAGTAGAGGTCGAATGGTCATCTTCAAGTGACGGACTTGACCTTCTGAAATCATGATTTAGCAGTAGATGGAGACGCAGGTATGATGAAACGATTTATGCAGTATTTTTTGATCGCTCTTTTTTATTTTGGTAGCACGATTTTTTCAACCTATGCGGAGGATAAGGAAAAGCCCGATTTGTTGGCCAAGATTAAGGAGGCACGCGCACGCTTACAGGCAGAGTCGGTTGAGCTGTTGAAAGATGTGGTTGCCGTCAGGCGTATAAAAGTTGGTCGCCATCGCTATAAAGAAATCTCTGTGATGGGAGTTGTCGCTAGACAGATGGCGCTGGCTTTGATGGATGAACAAGGCAATATTCAAATCGTTCGCGCCATCAAGAAAGAGCATCGCAAAGAGTTGGAAGTTGTGACCCCAGGAGTGATGCTCTCTTTGCGTAGAGAGAATGGCATTAACTCGGACATCGCCTGTCTGCAACCGGCGAATGGCAAAGTGCTGGCGGTGCGCTACCCTGTGCAGAACGAAAATAATCGCTTTGGCAGCGGTGCGGCGGTGATACAGGCGATCTACACGCCGTTCTCGCCGGAAATCAAGACCGAGGAGATGGTCAAGGAAGGTCTGAAAATTCAGGCCGACTTTATAGACAAAGCTTATGACCGCTTGAAATCCAGAGAGGTGATGTCCGCAGCGTTTCCGCCGCAGAAAGTCTCTACGGTTATTCCTAAAGATATATTGAAAATTCTGCTCCTCAATGAACATATTGATCCGAGCTTTTTCAAATCTCCGATGATGGCGCGTCCTTTGAGTGAACAGGTGTTGACGATTATTGCTACCAACCGTGAACGTGCTTATGCCTATTCCGTCAGTTCGGCAGGGGCGCGTGGGCTGGTGCAAATGATTCCTTCGACCTATCGTATGTTGATGAACAAGTATCCACTGGCTGGTTTGAACCCGGACTTTTCCAGCGGCATGGTTGATCCGGTGAATGCTATCGTAGCGCAAATTTTATTGTGTGATTCGGACTGGCAATCTATAGCTTCGCGCAAAAGCATTGCTAAAGAGAACATAGGACCTTTTCTGGCGGCGGCTTATAATGGTGGTGTAGGCAGAGTCTTCTCGGTATTGGCAGATGATGAAATCGGCTGGATGGAAGAGCCGGATGCGGGGAAAGCGCCGACCAAAACGGTGGCCTATACAGTGCCTGTGCGGGTTCGTGTGAAGCAGAAAAATAGTCGGCGGTCGCGAGTGAAAACGATTTATGTGACCAAGCGCTTCACGCAATCCATCTTCCGCAACGAAACCTCAAATTACATCAAGCAATATCACTGGATTGCCAATGCCTTTGCAACCATTAAGGCGGCTCATAATCAGTAGTGGTCAGGCTGCTTTGACGGGAATCAATGGTCAATGTATGATTCACCATTAACCGGTGCATAGCCCCGCTTGTTTTGCTATACAGAAATTTTAACAGGGAAATTCTAACGCCATGAATCCACAGTTACGCCGAAAGGTCGCGCTGCTAGACCTGCACCTGCATTATGAAAAAATTCAGGATGAGATTGATACGGCAATCAAACGGGTATTTGCCAGTAAACAATTCATATTGGGTAGCGAAGTCAAGGAGTTGGAACATGAGATTGCCGCTTATTGTCATAGTGATTATGCGATAGGCTGCGCCTCCGGTTCCGATGCGATTTTGCTGGCCTTGATGGCCTATGACATAGGCGTTGGCGATGAAGTGATTACCACGCCTTATACCTTTTTTGCTACGGTCGGTTCTATTGTTCGCTTGGGAGCGAAGCCGGTCTTTGTAGATATAGAAGAATCCACCTTCAATATGAACCCGCAAGCGTTGGCCGCGTTGATTAACGATAAGACCAGAGCCATACTGCCGATTCATCTGTTTGGGCAATGCGCCGATATGGAGCCGATCAAGGCGCTGGCCAAGAGCATAGGAATTCCAGTTATAGAAGATGCGGCGCAGGCTATAGGCGCGGAGTATAAAGGAGAACGTGCGGGCAAGCTGGGGGCGTTGGCGGCTTTTAGTTTTTATCCGTCAAAGAACTTGGGCGGTGCTGGTGATGGCGGTATGCTGACGACTGATGATGCCGCGCTTGCCGAAAAGTTGCAAGCCTTGCGCGCTCACGGTGCCAGGAAGAAATACTTTCATGATTATGTGGGTTTGAATAGTCGCCTGGACTCTTTGCAAGCGGCTATATTGCGCGTCAAGTTGAAGTACTTGGAGGTTTGGTCAGAGGCCAGACGCGAAAATGCAAGGCGCTATCAAAACTTATTTAGCCAAACCAATTTGCTAACGGCAGGCAAAGTGAGACTGCCTGTTGAAGTAGCTGGAATGCGGCACGTTTATAATCAGTATGTGATTGTGGTCGAAGCTAGAGACCGTTTGATGGCGTACTTGAAAGAGCAGGGCATAGGCACAGAGATTTATTATCCTTTGCCGTTGCATCTACAGACTTGTTTTGCTGATCTGGGTTTTCATAGGGGAGATTTTCCGGTTTCGGAAAAGGCTGCGGCGACTGCGCTGGCCATACCTGTTCATCCTGAACTGACGGCAGCAGATCAACAATATGTAGTTGAGAGCATAGAAGCATTTTACGCAGTGTAGATGAAGGGAACCTATGGTTCTCAGAACTCTGATAAGGGGCATATAAGCATGAGGGTGCTGATTACGGGTGGGGCGGGGTTTGTGGGTTCGCATCTTGCCGACAGGTTTTTGTTGGAAGGATTCGGCGTAGTGGTTTTTGACAACTTGATTACAGGGAGAGTTGCAAATATAGAACACCTGTTTGGCCGCGACGATTTTCATTTCTTCAAACAAGATGTTACGGAGTACCTGCATTATACAGGAACTATAGATGCGGTGGTGCATTTTGCTTCACCGGCCAGTCCTATAGATTATTTGCAACTTCCTATACAGACTTTGAAGGTCGGCAGCTTGGGAACTCATAAGGCTTTGGGACTGGCTAAAGAAAAGGGTGCCAAATTTTTATTAGCTTCCACCTCAGAGGTGTATGGCGACCCGCAGATTCACCCGCAGCCGGAGAGTTATTGGGGGCACGTCAATCCGGTAGGTCCCAGAGGGGTGTATGATGAAGCGAAGCGTTTTGCTGAAGCCATGACTATGGCGTATCACAGGTATCATCAAGTGGACACACGCATAGTGAGAATCTTCAATACCTACGGGCCGCGTATGCGTCCACAAGATGGGCGTGTGGTTTCTAATTTTATTGTTCAGGCGCTAGCGCAACAGCCCTTGACGTTGTATGGCGATGGCAGTCAGACGCGCTCATTTTGTTACGTGAGCGATCTGGTGGAGGGTATATTTCGCTTGCTGACGGTTGATGCTTCAAGGGCAAAAAAATCAGTGGACGATGAATCAGAGGAAGATATTCACTGGCCTGTGAATATAGGGAATCCTGGCGAGTTCACGGTTATGGAATTGGCGCATAAGATTTTAGCCATGACGTCTAGCCGCAGTTCAATTGAATATCATAGGCTGCCTGTAGATGACCCTAGAGTGAGAAAGCCGGATATAAGGCGCGCCGAAAAATTATTGGCATGGCAACCGCGTATCACTTTGGATGAAGGCTTGAAGAACACCATAGAGTATTTTCGTAGTTTGTGACAGCTTGGCTTTTGCACATATTGTGACAGCTTGGCTTTTGAACATATCGAAAAAGGTAGTGTGAAGAAATGAATATAGCGGTGATCGGAACAGGGTACGTGGGATTGGTGACCGGAGCGTGCTTTGCGGAGTTTGGCAATCATGTCACCTGTGTGGATAAAGATGCGGCGAAGATCAAGAAGTTAAATGCAGGAGTGATGCCGATCTATGAGCCGGGTCTGGAAACCTTGGTCAGTAAAAATGTTCGCGAAGGACGTTTGGAATTTACTGTGGACTTGCAAGCTTCTGTAGAGAAGGCTCTAGTGGTATTTGTGGCGGTTGGTACGCCGCCATCGAGCGATGGGTCTGCGGACTTGTCACAAATTTCGCAGGTTGCCCATGAGATTGCTCTGGCGATGAATGATTATAAAGTGGTGGTGACCAAGAGTACGGTTCCGGTCGGTGCTGCCGCTTTTATACGCGGCATTATAGAGGAACACAAACCGAATGCCTGTAGATTTTCGGTTGCGGCGAATCCTGAATTTTTACGTGAAGGCGCAGCGATCAGCGACTTTATGCGACCGGATAGAGTGGTGCTGGGTTGTATGGACCAGGAAGCGCGAGCGATATTAAAAGATTTGTATCGCCCCTTATATTTGATTGAGACGCCGTTTGTGATTACTTCGCCGGAGTCTGCGGAGATGATTAAGTATGCTTCCAATGCTTTTTTGGCAACCAAGGTATCGTTCATCAACGAGATTGCCAATCTATGTGATTTACTGGGCGCAGATGTTCATGATGTGGCAAAAGGCATGGGTATGGATGAACGCATAGGCGGCAAGTTTCTGCATCCTGGTCCGGGTTTTGGCGGCAGTTGTTTTCCTAAAGATGCCAAAGCTCTAGCGGCTCTAGGGCGTTCGGTTGGCTATGAAGTGAAGATAGTGGAAGCGGCTTTGACAGTGAATGAAAAACAGAAGGCGTCAATTATAGGAAAAGTAAAAAAGCTGTTGCCAATGATAAGCGGAAAAACTTTTGCGATACTGGGCTTGTCATTTAAGCCTGAGACAGATGATATGCGGGAATCACCAGCGCTTGAAATTGTTGAGCAGTTACAAGGCGAAGGCGCTTTCGTGAAAGCCTTTGATCCGGTGGCGATGAATATTGCGGCTACGCTATTGCGTGAAGTTACTTATTGCGAAGATGAATATGAAGCGGCACGCGGCAGTGATGCTTTGATTATCGTGACGGAATGGAATCAATTTCGCAGTTTGGATTTAGAGCGCTTAAAAAGAGAGATGCGGCAGGCCAACATAGTAGATTTGCGGAACATCTATGAACCGGAAGCGGTGAAAGCTTGTGGCTTTGCTTATGTAGCGATAGGCAGGCAGTAAAGATTTACCTATAGGGGCAAAACGCTTGAGGAGGATTGCTGATGGCGTATAAAAAAATACTTCCTCTGATTCTATTTTTTGTTGTGATTCTCAATCTCTGTGTGCAGGCTTTTGGGCAGGCGCAAAAGCAAGAGAATCAGGATGACGAAACCATAAAGCTGTCTTCGACACTGGTGCAGATACCTGTAGTGGTCAGTGATAAGGGGGGGCGTTACATCACTGATCTGAAGGCTAAGGATTTTCATTTATATGAAGACGGAGTGGAGCAGGAGATCGCTTTTTTCGGGTCGTTGGAACAGCCTTTTCATGTAGCTTTGCTGTTAGATTCCAGCGGCTCTACGGCGGAACAATTAGAATTGATTAAGCGCGCTGCGGAAGCCTTCATAGATAGCTTGCGACCGAGTGATGAAGTAATGGTCATCAGCTTCAATGAAAGTGTGCAGGTGCATTGTGAGATGACTGGAAACAGGGATGTATTAAAGAGGGCAGTGCGAGCGATACGGCCAGGAGGGTTTACGCAGGTGTATGAAGCCGTTTATACAGCCGTGTGGGAAAAACTAAATCGCTTGGCGGGTAGAAAGGCTGTGTTGTTATTCAGCGATGGCATAGATAACGCGAGCAGTGAAATTGAAGAAGAGGATACGTTGGATGCAGTTATAGAGAGCGAGGATGTGATAATTTATCCGATTCGATATAACACCAGAGCGGATGTGGAAAGACGTGTATTAGCTGGTTCTGCATATACAGAAGAGCAGTTGCGAATGAAGCGGCAAGGCTTGGAGCAGACCTACCAGCAAGCCGATCAGTATCTGGAAAAACTAGCAGACTTGTCAGGAGGGAAACTGGAAAGAGCCGATAGTCTGGGCGATTTAACCAATGCCTTTAGTCACATCGCCAGCGAACTGCGTCAGCAATATTTACTGGGCTACTACCCGGCTGAGTTAGCAGAGTCTGATAACGACAGGAAGATTAGATTCTCTGTAAATAGACAGGGGGTAAGAGTACGCTCAAGAGGTGCTTTAGTAGTGAAGTAGAGATGCGTTGAAGTAAAGATGGGAATGAAAGATGAGAATGACGGTGAATAAAGTGCTGACGATGGATGAAGGAAAGGGAGTCCAAGGAAAGGGAGTCCGAGGAATGGCTATACATAATTATTATGAGTGCATCACAGACTAATAGAGACTTATTAGAAAGCTTATCTAACCGCAAGGAAAAGGGAAATTATATTCGTATTACTTCGTTTTCTTCGGGTGATAAAGTAAGGAGATTTCTTTTATCTGTATCCGATTTTTTAAGTCAGATTAATGAAAATAGCAGTCTTTTATCTGATAAAGTGTTCGCTAAAATTCGAGAGGGCCTAGAAAATCATGCGTCCTCCTATAGCTTTTTTTTGGAAGATAAATATTATGTGGTTGACTACATTGGAGGCCAACGAACAATTTTTATTCTTGGCGCTGGTCATGTAGGAAAAGCTCTAGCTGTACTGGGTACAAGTAGCGGATTTCATATTGTATTGATTGATGACCGTGAACTTTTTTTAAGGAGAGTGATAGAGCTAGATACTCGTATCAATTGCTCTCTAGTAAACTTTTCAGCACCATTTGAAAGTCTTACGCCAAATTCAAATAGTGCGATAGTTATTGTCACTCGAGGCCATCAATACGACTCTGTTGCTTTAAGGCAAGCTCTAAAGACGGAAGCACAATATATTGGTATGATTGGAAGTAAAAGAAGAGTATTGAGTATTATTCAAAGTCTTAAACAATCGCAGTTATCTGCTGTAGAGGAGCAAAAACTGGAGCAACTCTATGCTCCTATAGGTCTTGATATAGGGGCTAGGTTGCCTGAAGAGATAGCAATCTCTATACTAGCTCAGATTATAAAAGTTATGAACTCAGTGCGTATTAACGAGAAACACTAAGGAGATAGAATGTCATTTACCAGTGTGGATTTTTTAGAGATTGATGCCTTACTATCAGAAGAAGAATTACTATCCAGGAAATCTGTGAGAGATTTTGTAGAAGCAGAAATTAATCCATTAATTGCTGAATGCTACGAAGAAGGTAAATTTCCAGATCATTTAATTCCACAGTTGGGTGAATTAGGAGTTTTAGGAGCTAATCTTCCAGAGGAGTATGGCTGTGCAGGATTAAACAACGTAGCATATGGTTTAATAATGCAGGAACTGGAAGCCTGTGATTCTGGCATACGTAGTTTCGCTTCCGTGCAAGGCGCTCTTTGTATGTATCCAATCTATGCGTTTGGCAATGAAGAGCAGAGAAGAAAATACTTAAAGGAAATGGCTGCTGGAAGACTCATTGGTTGTTTTGGTTTAACGGAGCCAAATTTTGGTTCGAATCCAGCCGATATGTTGACTAAAGCGGATCGTGTTACTGGTGGATTTATCTTGAATGGTGCTAAGGCTTGGATTACCAATGGCTCAATTGCAGATGTAGCTATTGTCTGGGCAAAGTTGGATGGAGAAATTAGAGGATTTTTGGTTGATAAAGATACTAGAGGGTTCTCAACGCGATTAACAAAACATAAATTAAGTCTTAGAGCTTCAATCACCTCGGAATTACTATTTGAAGATTGCTTGATCCCAGAAGAAAACTTGCTTGAAAAGAGTAATGGCTTGAAGAGTCCTCTAATGTGTTTGACTCAAGCGCGCTATGGAATTGCTTGGGGAGCATTGGGAGCGGCAATGTCATGCTATGACACAGCCTTACGATACTCTCAGCAACGTGTACAATTCGGCAGACCAATAGGCGGGTTTCAATTAACTCAGGAGAAGCTTGTTAAAATGGTAACAGGAATCAGTAAAGCCCAACTATTATGCTTACATTTGGGAAGAAAGAAAGATACTGGAAATCTGAAGCCCGTTCAAGTCTCTATGGCAAAGATGAATAATGTGGCAATGGCTCTGGAAGTAGCAAGAACTTCACGTAGTATATTAGGAGCTAATGGTATAACTGGCGAGTATCCTATAATGCGGCATATGGCAAATTTGGAGTCAGTCTATACTTACGAAGGAACCCATGAAATTCATACTTTGATCATAGGTCAAAGTATTACTGGTCAGTCGGCTTTTGGCTAAATAAAAAGTAACTGCCGTTACTACATAATCTTTGTTATCGGACTCGATTACCGTGACACGAATATCAAGACGGAGGAATACCTAATTAATGAAAGTCTTCTCACTGCTACTGATCTTTTTTACTCTCATTCTAGTCAACTGTTCGCGATCTCAAAATGGTATTCCAAAATCTCTTGAGGAATATTTGCGAAGCAATGGTGCGCAGGAAATTCAGAAAGAGATTGAATTTACCAATCCGTCAGTTCCGGGGAAAAAATATATAGCTCTTGTCGTTACCTATAATTTCTCAAGTAGCGATGGAAAACCGCAAAAAGAACATCTCGGATTCATACTGAAAAATGAAGACCAAGAATGGAAGCAAGAGCGTAGTACCATCTATACATTAAATGAGCAAAAGGCTAAAGACCTATTGGCAGGAGCCCTCAAGTAACCTGTTGACTATTTGCCATCTGGCTTTTTTATACTCTTTGAATTAGCTGTCAATTCCCCATATTGATTCTTATACCAGGAAGTTTCTTCCGAAAACCCAGCTTGTCCAATTTTAAATGGCCGCTGACCAATCCCTGTTCCGTAGTAACCGGAATGCGGGATCGGTCCATATACTTCTACTATGGCATTAGTTTTTTGATTGTAGGTTTTTTCATACCCTGAGGCTACGCCAAATCCTTGACTCCTTATATCTAAATCTTTTGATGGATGCTTTCCCTTGTTGACTTTAGGCATTATTCTATCCCTCTACTCAAGCAAATATCCCAATAACAAATATGAATAGTAACTATGGTAACTTTAGATTCCCAATTATTCAAATCTCTCATATAATCTGGACAACTCGACTTCGTTATCAGACCCTGGTTCTATCTTACCGATTCCCTAAAAAATCCAGCGCTTACACAACATAATCGCTATTTTCGATTTACGATAATTCTCAAGGCGGCTTGTCTGAGCGCCTGACTAACCGCAGTAGCTTTGGCAATTTGGCGTATATCGGGTTCCGGCAAAGTCGGCAATAACTTCAAGGCTATCGCCGTAGGCGTTCGCGGATTATGCACCAGAGCAACACGTATTTCCGAATTCCCTGCCCATATAGTAGTCTTGGCGATAGTCTCTGCTGCGATAGCCGAAAGTAGTGACGACCTTGCGATACGCAGCACTTCTTCGACGGTAATCCGTGGATTCTTCAACAACGAAAAAATAACTTGAGCATCGTTGTCTTGCAGTAATACCTGGCGTTCACTACGGTCAGCTTTCGGCGCAAGTAGTAATTTTTCCACGCGAGACAGATGGCGAACTCGCTCCCATACATTGATCTCCGAACTTGTGGTCGCCGTATTAATCTCATCTGGTTTTGTCATAAGAGTTGCCCATATCAAATCAGGCTTGGTTTCAAAAGCTACGGCCAACCCCTCTGGCAAAGCCTTGACCACTGTTGCGGCGAGACTAAGCTCCCCGCCATTGGTTAATTTCAAAGTGATTTGCATCGCCGAAAATTCCGGCAGTTGCATAGTAGTATGAAAGGACAGACCTCCTGCAGAAATATTGTGGTCATATTCCTTCTGTAGCTCTGCTTCCGATTCAAATTCAAGATAAAAATGTTCGTATGCCAGCACAGACACTTTCATGTCGAAACCTCTATGTCTAAGCCGTAGCTTTCAGCCTCTTCTATCCTTAACTCTTCGTCGGATGATTTTCTCCTCCGGTAAACTACTAGACAAAACTTAAATCGCCAGACCGCCATCAGCCTGTATCACTTGACCGGTAATGTATTGGGCGCTGTCAGAAAGTAGAAAGGCGACGATCTCTGCGACCTCCTGCACCGAGCCATAGCGTCCCAGCGGTATGCTCTCAATCATCTTCTGTCTGTACTCTTCGGATAATATGTTGGTCATATCCGTTTCAATCAACCCTAGCGCCAGCGCGTTGACTGTGACCTGCCGTTTCGCTACCTCCTTGGCAAGAGCTTTCGTAAATCCTATCAAACCAGCCTTAGAAGCCGAATAATTGGTCTGCCCCGCCATACCCACAACACCGCTGATCGAAGAGATATTTAGAATTGAGCCTTTGCGTTGCCGAACCATCAGCGCTACGACTGGCTTGGTAACATTGAAAACACCTTTGAGATTAGTATTTATCACCGCATCCCAATCATCTACGCTCATACGCATAATCAAATTATCACGAGTGATACCCGCATTATTTACCAAATAATCAACCGAACCAAAAGCAGCCTTGACCTCCTGAACCATCTTTTCAGCTGCCTTCACATCCACCGCGTCAGCTTGAAACCCTACAGCCTTACCGCCTTCGCCTTTAATATCGGCTATCAATGCTTCAGCAATCTCCTGATTCCGGCTGTAACTGAAGGCGACTTGCGTACCACGACGGGCTAACTCCTTCACAATTCCTCTACCTATACCTCTCGACCCACCCGTTACGATTGCCGTTTTCCCCGCAAACTCAGACATATCTCCTCCCACTTTAATTTGAGCGTATCGCAGAATTCCAGCAACAATCTATATCTTGTAGATGCTTAGACCATCGCACACAATATCTGGACAAAACATCCATTTCTGCGACACCCGCGAATTTCATATTTATGATTTTCTGTTTAAGCCCTCCATCTCTAAGCAAAGCTTATCACATTCAATTCCCCCTATAGATTACCCCATAGAATTTCCCCTTCCCTATTGATTAAAACTCAACTACCACAGGAAGCAGAAGCGGTGGCTTGTACCGTTGAACCGCATAACTACATCACCGCCTCTGCTTCCTGTGGTCTTAAAAAAATAAGATGTATCACATACTCATCCCTCGACGTTATCAGACGCTGGTTTACGAACATCCCAGTACCTTGAGTGAAGATAAGAAAGCTCAATCGCTTGACTAGGCATCTAGCTGTTTAGCGCCACCATTTCGCGGCGCACGACCAGTCCTTCCAAGCGTGCTTCGTTCACCTCATAGCCTAACCCTATCCCTTCCGGCGCGGAGATCGTGCCGCTGCTGCTTACTGTCACAGCTGGCTCGATGATATCTTCATCCCAATAACGCTGCGACGCCGAAACATCGCCGGGCAAAGTAAAACCCAGTTGCGTGGACATAGCGATATTATGGGCGCGCCCGATTCCGGCTTCGAGCATACCGCCGCACCATACCGCTATGCCACGCTCGGCGCAGTAAGCCTGTATCGCTCGCGCTTCGCTATGGCCGCCTACGCGCCCCAATTTGATGTTGATAATTTTACCTGAGCCTAGTTCCAACGCATGGCGCACATCGTTCAAGGTTTTGATGGATTCGTCTAAACAGACAGGCGTCTGCAAAACGCGCTGCAACTTGGCATGATCTACCAAATCACCTGGCGACAAAGGCTGTTCAATCATCAACAAATTATAGCCGTCCAACTCGCGCAGCACCTCCAGGTCAGCCAGCGTATAAGCGGAATTGGCGTCCACCGATAGCAGTATGTGCGGATGCTTTTCGCGTATGGCTTTTACCAGTTGCACATCCCTCCCAGGCTTGATTTTAATCTTGATGCGCTGATACCCTGCACTCAATTCCCTATCAACCTGGTCAAGCAACATCTCAAGATTGGGTTGCAGACCAATCGAAACACCCGAATTGATGATCGTCTGTGTGCCGCCCAGATGCCGCCACAAAGGTTGTTCAGCCAAACGCGCTTGCAAATCCCATATAGCACATTCGACACCGCCTTTCGCCATACGATTGCCGCGTATGCGTGCTAAGGCTTCGTTAACCTGTTCCGCCCTGGCGATTTTAGCTACCGCCAGCAACTGCGAAACAAATTTACTGATCATCAACCAAGCCGTATCAATAGTCTCGTGATTGAAGAAAGGCTCTTCCGGCGCAGTGCATTCGCCATAACCATACGCGCCGGATTGATCATAGGCGCGTATGATTAAAATACGGCGGTGCGTAGTCCTGCCGAAACTGGTTTCAAAAGGATGAATCAACGGCAGGCGAATCTCTCTGAGTTCAAGTTTTTCCAGTTGCATAATTTCCTTACCACTACGGTTGACCTAATGGCTCGCCTGCTTCTGTCGCAAAATGAAATTGCGCTTCGTCGTCACCAAACAGATACGAACTGCTGCGCTTCTCCATATCGCGTACAAAACCGCGCACAATGCGGCCTTTGTCCAACGCCTGTAAAAAATTCTCCCGCGTCTTCATTCTCCATTTGATGTGTTCGTCAAGCGATTGTTCACGAACAGCCTCTATGTGATCGGGGATTTCTACGGCAACAGTGGGCGACTCAACCAGCGGACGCTGACCGGCAAGCGTACTGTCAACGTGCGGAGATTGAATCCACCATTCGGCAATAACTCGATCCGAAGGCAGATGCGAATCGAAAACCGATGACACCCCTTCCCCATAATAATTCTCTTTGTAGGCGCGTATGATGGCTCCTAGTTTGTTGATATTGAAATGCGCGTTGCGCGATTGCAGCGGATCGAATGACCAAAAGATCATCACTACCCCTGCGGCAATGGCGTGTTCGCGTTGCGCCAGTTTCAAACGATAGCCTATGTCCTGGTGACGCATCTCTTCAACCACTCCTGCAAGGTGCGAATGATACACCGCTTGACGATTAATCAACGCAATAGCGGTGTGAACAAAGCCCAACAGATGGCCGAAGCCGTTGAACGCGCCGAAGGTTGGGGCATTACAGTTGCGAGAAATCATGTATAGACGTATAGGCATGATGTCTATGTCATCATCATTCCAGATTAAGCGCTCCAACTCTATACATTGTTGGAAATCCTTGCTCGTCACACATTCACGTATGGTAATTTCTTCGTCAGGCATAGGGGCTGAGTATAATCAACGCCAAAGGCAAAATGCAAAGTCCACAGATTTGCCAACCACTCTGCCAACCACTCTGCCGTTTGTTTTTTGTATTGACCCATACCACCTTTCAACTTATCTTCGAGAGGATTTCGTCCCCATTGGCGAAACCCAGATACCTGCAAAAGTTTTCGGAGGGCGCTTATGAAAATCCTATTTAATCTGCCAGCCAAATTCATGCTGTTTTTGCTCTTGTCTTCTATAGCTGTAGCGCAGCAAGCCACGCCACAACGCCGCATTACGCCTAGATTAACCACTGAAGATGTGATGACAGGCAAGTCCGGCAGCCTCACCGCTGAAGACAAAACCGAAGCGTTTGTCCCGCCTAATCAACCGGAGAACAGCAGAGGCGAATCTTTTAATGCTTTGAGCCTGGTAAAAAATAGTTTTTCAAAATTGGCCGCGCTCTCTTCTTTACGCTTCAAACTGAAAATCAATGGCGCACCGCAAGGCGATTTGGAAATGGTAATCGAGACGGCAAAACCCAATCGCTATCATATACAAAGTCAAACCGGCGAGGCCATCATCATCGGCTCAACTTTGTATTCCAGAGAAGGCAAAGGTGCTTGGAAAATAGTCAATAGCCCTTTGCCAAAACCGGAATTCGATCCCCAGCAAATCCTTAACGCCATGTCCTCAACGCCGAATCTGAAATTGCAGGGCAGAATGCTGGGAAAGGCCAGCATTGATAATGTCCCAACCATCCTTTACGAAATCACCGAGATCAAAGCCGGTAATGCAGGCAACGATTCCGTACTCTTATGGATAGGCGAAGAAGACCAGATTCCCCGCAAAATGAAAGTCTCTAAATCAAGCCCCTCTATGGAAGTCACTATGTGGTACAGCGACTTCAACAGCGTGGCTATCAATCCGCCCAATTAGAGCGTATCGCAAAATTTCAGCAACCGCCCAGATATTGTGGTTCATTACCCTATCACCTACAATATCTGGACAGAACATCCAATTCGGCGACACCCTCTGAGTAAACCGCCAAACCCAATCATCGCCAAGTAAATTTGGCTAGTGACGCCATGCAGAAAGAGATTTCGTAGTTCCATAATTCGCCCCCCAGGCAAGGCAATCAGCCCAAGTCTATTTCCTTCTCCCCCTGCCACGCCTTTGCCTTTTCTATTTTGCCGTTTATTCATTATTATTCTGCTGTGATGGCGGATGACAAAACGAGCATACTGGACAAAGCGGAAACCTTGGCGCGGCGCGTCTTTGAACGCTTGGGTTCAAAGGTTGACGAACGGCTATCGAAATCCACTCAGGAAATTCTCAGCAAACGCGAACTCGATGACTTGCTCACCAAAATCGAACACGCCATTGACGCCAACTTACAGACCGACCGACGCGGCATCAAACGCATAGCGCCGCATTGCTTCAAGGTCATGTTCACATATGAACGCACCTTGACTTTGAATCGCAAGTATTTTGAAACCCTCTACCCGGAATTGAAAGCAACCATTCTTGAGTACATCACGAACCGACGTTATGAAACCAAGGGCGAAATTCAAATCTCCCTCTCGCGAGATTACTTTGCCAAAGTCACCACGGTGAAAGCTGCCTACGATGCCAGAGAGATCAGCGTCAACCCTACAGACAACCTCTTTCCGGCGCGACCTACGCAGGAACGCAACACCAATTCTCAAACCGCTTCGCCGTCCATAGAAACCTCTAGCCTGACCTTGCGCGACGCCCTAGGTCAAGAGTATCGCTTTACCTTGCAAGCCGGTTCTCAACCCGCCTGCATAGGCCGCGCCGCTGGCAATCGCCTGCGTATAGAAGACCATAGCATCTCGCGTGTGCATTGCTCCTTCTCTTTGTACAGCAACGGCCAAGTGGTGCTTGCCGATTTGAACAGCTCGAATGGCACGGCGCTCAATCAACAAGCGATCAAACCCCATGAGGCGCGCAGCCTCAAGAAAGGCGATGTGATTTCCGTGGGCGATGTTCGTCTCACTGTGGTTGATTTACAAGCCAACGCAGATACCGAAGGTGGTTGATGGGCAAGCCGCTACAGCTACACCACGAACCGTCAGTGGCTAAACTATTTTCACTGTTTGGTCGTAAACCCTTGCGTTGAATTTTCATAAGGTTCGTGACGACACCACTATGCTCATACCGAAAATCCTTACGCTGATCTACCTCTTTACAGCTTTGCTGTTAGCTGCCCTACTACTGTTAGCGGCGTTCAAACATCGCAATCCGCAAACTGCTGCGGCCTGGCTAAATGACTTGAAAGAACTAGGCGCAACAGCGACCAATCGTTGGCTGCGCGGCCTACGTTGGTTACTGGTCGTGCTAATGGTAAGCTTGCTGGTCGTGCATGGCTATTGGATTTTCCGCGCCGATCACACGCCGGAATTTGATAGAGCCAAACGCC
Source organism: Acidobacteriota bacterium (assembly GCA_016201275.1). GTDB lineage: Bacteria > Acidobacteriota > Blastocatellia > UBA7656 > UBA7656 > JACQDB01. The sequence continues at coordinate 15,818 of JACQDB010000149.1, read as the reverse complement.
TGGATGCGCGCCATCGCCGCCTTGCCGAAAGCGGTTTGAAAGGCTGGGTCTATGATCGCACAGGCAAACCCGAAAATGCCTTGATCCGTTATCGCGCCGATGCCGGAGTCATCACGCGAGAATATCCTTTGGGCAGCGCCGCCGTACATCTGACCGGCTTTTCCGATTATGTACTCGGTCAAGGTGGCTTCGAAAGCGCTTATCAGGATTTGCTGACTACTCCTATCAGCAAGCTCAATCAATGGCAATCTCCTACGCCGGTTGGCAAAGACCTAAAAACTTCTCTCGATGCCAACCTGCAACGTGAAGCTTACTCCTTATTGCAGGCCACCAAAAAACCTGCTGCGGCGGTGGTGCTGTTGTTGCCCAACAATGAAGTGCTGGCTTTGGCCACCGCTCCCAGCTTTGACCCACAGGTAATACACAATGAAGCCGAATGGTTGAAACTGAGCAATCAGGTCGAAGATGCTCTGCCGCTCAGTCCGCTGGTCAATCGCGCTCTGGGAACATTGATGACCGGCGGCACAGCATTTTATTATCGCCCCGGCTCGACCTTCAAAACCTTCATCGCCGCCGTCGCTATTGATAGCGGCGTCACCGAAGAAGTTTATCAATGCACAGGCGAAGGCTTCACACCGCCCGGTTCCGGCAGAGAGATCAAAGATTATCACGGCGAAGTGCATGGCACGGTTGATTTGCGAAAAGCTTTTCAGGTCTCCTGCAACCAATACTTCGCCAGATTGGGTGTGAAATTGGGACGCGAACGGCTGGCAAATTATGCCAGGCGTTTGCACTTTTCGATTTCGCCAGATGATAAAATCCGCCGCGCTCTGGATTTCTGGCACACCGACCTGGGCAGCCTAGACGATTTGAATTACATCTTTGCGCCGCCGATTCAAAAACTCGATTTTTCCAGCAAAGCCAGCGAATACGATATAGCACTGCAATCCATAGGTCAGGGGTATGCCGATTTGACGGTGATGGAAATGGCCATCATCGCCGCTGCTGCGGCCAGCAATGACGGTGCCTATGTTTCGCCCACTATGGAAACCGGCGGCCCTAGAAAAGTCATCAATGAATTTATTAAACCGCAATCGGCGGAAAAGCTGCGCGCATTGATGCGCCTGGTTGTCGCCCCTGGCGGAACCGCTGCTGGCGCGTTCGCCAATCGCCTCAGCGCCGCAGGCAAAACCGGAACCGCTGATCGTGAGGTGCTGAAATACGATGGCAATGGCAAACCCATGATTGAGTTTACCGATAAAGAAGGCCGCGCACATTACCAAAGAGAGGGCGTTACCGATGGTTGGTTCGTAGGTTTTGCCCCCGCCGAAAATCCACAAATCGCCTTTGCCGTGATGGTGGAAAACGGCGGCCAAGGCGCGAAGAGCGCCGCTCCCATAGCAGCCAAACTCATCGAAAAAGCCCAGTCTTTAGGCTATGTGCGAAGCAACGCCAACTCTTCAAACCTGCCGCAGGTGAAGAAAAAAGTGCAAAGGACAAAATGAACAAACGCCGTCTCAAAGCACTATTTGGGTTGCTGACAACACCAAGCCTCTATGAAGATGCGACGTCTCAAAGCAGTATTTTTTTTTCATGAACAGACCCAATCTTAAGGCAATATTTTTTCATGACTAAGCGCAATCTCAAAGCAGTATTTTTTTTCGGCGCGCTGTTCGCAGCCTTGAGCTTTCTTGCCCAGCAAGGGCAAACCCAAAGCCTGCCGCTGCACGCCTGCACTCCAGCGCCCGCCAGCGAAGCGCCCAGCGGCTTCGACGATCAGACCAACGGCTTCGTCTCGCCGTCTATGTTTACCAAAGCCTTGGGGGCTTTCAACAAACATTACATAGACCGCGAAGGCTTGGGGCCTGTCTATAATCTCGAAACCTGTTTGCGCTGTCATCAGTTCCCTACCAGCGGCGGCTCCGGTTTAATCTTTGTCACTCGCGTCGGGCGCTTCGACGGCCAAAGGTTTATCGCTCCCGCAGGTGGTACGATCATTCACAGCGTCGCCATTCCGCCAACCCTTACGGAAAAAATCCTGCCCGAACAAAATGTCGTGGCGAAACGACTGTCAACCAGTTTACTAGGCGATGGATTTGTCGAAGCGATAGCCGATGAAACCTTGCGCGCCATCGCCCTTGAGCAAACGAAAATTTCTCAAGGGCGCATACACGGCGAAGCCATAGACGTGCCGGTCTTGGAAGCTCCAGAAACTACGCGCCTAGGCCGATTCGGCTGGAAAAATTCTCACGCCAGTCTGCTCACCTTCACCGGCGAGGCGCTGCGAAATGAACTAGGCGTGACCAACCCTTTGTACCCTGAAGAAATCACCTCGAACGGCAAATCGTTGGCCGCCTTCGATAAAGTTCCAGACCCCGAAGTAAAGCTTGATCGCCTGGAATTGATTACCAACTTCGTCCGCGCCACGAAAGCTCCAGCTAGAAATTCCACGCTGGCGCAAACCTCTGAGGCGCGCTCCGGTGAAAAAATTTTCGCTGCGCTGGGCTGCGCGATTTGTCATGTGCAAACCATCAAAACGATGCCTGTTGGCACGCTTACCAATGGCGGCAAGCTCAAAATCAATGAAGCCCTAGGCAATAAAATCATTCACCCCTACAGCGATTTTTTATTGCACGACATCGGAACCGGCGATGGCATAGTCGAAACCATATGGCAAAGCACGCGCAATAAAATCCGCACAGCGCCTTTGTGGGGAGTAGGGACGCGCCTGGCTCGCCTCGGCAACCAAGCGCTTTTTCTGCACGACGGCTCGGCCAGAACTCTTGACCAGGCCATCACCCGCCATCAAGGTGAAGCCGCTTTCGTCATGGCCGCTTATAAAAAACTGTCGGCGGAAAAACAGCAAGACTTACTTATTTTTCTCCAATCACTGTGAAGAATCGAGCGCTGATATGGAAACCACCAAGCTGAAAGTGAAACGCACCAGCCCTACGCTGCACCTATTGTTATTCGTATTGATTGCGGCGGTCTCCGCAGCAGGCTATCTGGCCATCATATGGGCCAGCAACCTGCGCGGCTATGATGCCAGCGCCTTAATCGCCATACGCAATTTAGGTTTTCTGCTGCCGGTGTTTGGCATCTTCTTCTGGCTGACCCGCAAGCAACGCTTTCGCGGTGAAATGCTACTGCTGACCGCTGCAATCTTGCTCTTCGCCATCGGTATGCTCATGCAGTTTCGCCTGTTCACAGACCCCGAATACGGCGCACGCGGCGCTAAACAGGCCGAAGAACGCAAGGCCAAAGCGCAAGCCGTGCGTCTGCTCAATATTCAATCGGCTTATGATGATGAGAAAAAAACTTTTATGTTCGGCAGTCCTAAGCAAGTGCCTAAAGAGCCTGCCAATACAGGCAAGGCTTCGGCCATCACCATATTGGGCATAGCTACTTCGCCCAATACCTATATCCCTATGGTCGCCATGTTGGCGCTGGTAGCAGGCTTTCTAATTTTCAAAGAGGATAAATATTTACTCTGGTTGCAGCAGCATTCATTAATTCTGGGGCTTGCCACGCTGATTCCTTTTGCCTTGCTGGTCTTGGTCTTTTCTGATGAAGGAAAATTTTTAGGCCAGACCACGCCTTGGGAAGGCGTCAAGATTTTCTTCCTGCTGAGTTTTGCAGGAATGCTTGCCGACACCTTTCGCCACCTGCAAAGAACCCGTTGGGGCTTACCTCCTGCGCGTTATTTCTTTCCCTTTCTGGTCATCGCCGCCATGCCCGTAGTGCCGTTCTTTGCGCTCTCGGATTTCGGCCAGATGCTGGTTTTTTTCGCCGTCTATTGTATGCTCTACATCATCGCCGTGCGGAAAAAAATTCAACTGGCTTATGCAGTGGCCGCCGTCGCTTTATTGTTTCTGATTTTTGTGGGCGTCTCGAAAATCGCCGCCGGTTCCATCATCCCCGGACGCCTCTATTTCCGCTTTTACTCCTGGCAACATATATGGGAACCGCCGCCACCCAATACCTGGTGGTGGAAAAAAAGTTATGAAAAATATTTAAAGGACAAGAACCTGAAGCCCGACCCCAACGACGAGCAAGAGATCAAGCAACGCAATCAGGAAGCCTGGAACGACAAAGTGCGCCAACCTTCGCAAGGTTTGTTCGGCATCAATGAAGGCGGCGTGACCGGCGCAGGTTTAGGGCTGGGCTATCCCGAAACCATATCGGTCTCCGATTCCGATTTCATCTATGCGGCGATTGCCGAAGAGACCGGCCTGTTGGGAGGAGGCCTGGTCTTGCTCGGCCTGGCGGTGATCATTTTTTCCGGCACCGCCATCAGCATAGGTGCCACCGATATGTTTACCAAATTGCTGGCCGCAGGCTTTACCGCTTTCATAGGCTTTCAAGCCATCGTCAACATCGGCGGCGTCTTGCGCTTTCTGCCTATGACAGGCATCACTTTGCCTTTCGTCAGTCACGGCGGTTGGTCGCTCATCACCTCCTTTGCCATGCTCGGCATCCTGTTGGCCTTTTCGCATCGCAACGCTTTGACCAATCAAGCCCAAGCAGAAAAGCAGGTGGAAAGCGAGCCACAATTTTTGCCGGTCCAGTGAAACCTACGGCAGGATAATTGGCAAGCATAGAGGAACACAGCTACACACAGATAAAAGAAAGCGGGAAAAATCTACGGCTATACCTATCTGTGTGTAGCCGTGTTCCTCTATGGTTTCTCTATCTCTGAAATTTGTCTTTTACCTTATTTGTATTTCCCTGGGTGTGATCCCTTGATGTGTATTTCGATATTCTTGTTGTCAGGGACAATCAAGAGGCGGCGGTCATTGAGGGTATTGACGCCCACAGGGCTGTAGGTCAGACGATACCAATTCTTCCGCAAATCATCGGCGATGATTTTGGCGGCCTCTGCATATTTATCAAACGGAAAGATGGTGCCGCCTGTGCCTTTGGTCAATTTCTCCAACGCCATAGGCGGTTTTGGTTTGTCGCGCAGCATGGCTCCGCGTGTGCGGTCGGGCGCTTTCATCACATAAAGCAAAATATTTTCATCCTGCAAAGTCTTCAAGGTGTCATCAAATTTGGTTTTGCTTTCGCTGTCATAGCCGTCGCTGATTAAAATGATGGCGCGTTTTTCGACGCCGGTTTTGGCCTGCTTCACCAACGCATCTGCAACCGCCACCAAAGCGTCATAGAGATTCGGAAACCCTTTGCGCGTCAGCTTGGTCGTACAGGTTTGCAACTTCGCCATCTCCGGCGTCATGTCTTCGAGAATATCGGCGCTCTCGTTATAACCTACGATCATCATCTGGTCGTCTTCATAGAGTTCATTGATGATGGCGGCAACCACTTTCTGCAACACTTCGGGTTCGATACGCATATTGCTGCTGTCATCTATCATCAAGACTATGCGCGAACCGGCATCTACACGATAAAAACTTTCGACCTCCTGCAACACGCTGGCGTCATACAACTCGAAATCGTCTTTGCTGACCGGCTTATTATCTGGCGCGTGAACGATGGCGTTCAAGGTAACGCTGCGTCGCCCTGTGCCTGTGCCTTTGCCCGATTGTGCAGCGGCCAGCAGATTGACGAGAACAAAAAATGCGAGAACCAAAGTGATAGAGGTTTGCCAAAACCAGCGCATCGAAATACTCTCCGCTTGTTGGAATGATGGAAACACGGACTGTTCGTTTGAATTATGCCAGACAAAGTTGACCGTTTGCCAACCACGGATTGGACAACTCCCAATGCCTACATGATATTCTTGCTCTTCGACACAGATTAATGCGATTTTCTATGGAAACTCAAACCGCTACGACCAACCGCAAACATTTTGAACGACTGGTAAACGAGTTGCGAAGCCTCGAAGACAAGCTGCGTCAAGGCGGCGGCGCTACACGCATAGCCAAAGAGCATCAACGCGGCAAGTTGACCGCCAGAGAACGCCTGCGCCTATTGCTCGATCAAGACTCTTACTTTTTAGAGACCGGCCTGCTGGTCGCTTATGATAAATACGATGGGCAGGCTCCCGGCGCTGGTGTCATCACAGGGCTGGGTCAGGTAGCCGGACGCGAGGTCATAGTGGTCGCCAATGATGCCACCGTCAAAGCCGGTTCGTGGTGGCCGGAAACCGTCAAGAAAGTTTTGCGGGTTCAGGAAGCGGCTATGCGTTGTCGCCTACCAATTATTTATTTAGTGGATTCGGCGGGCGTCAATCTGCCCTATCAAAGCGAAGTCTTTCCAGGTCAACACGGCGGCGGACGCATCTTTTTTTATAACTCGGTGATGCGTCGCCATTTGAAAATCCCACAACTGGCCGCTGTCATGGGGCAATGCGTTGCCGGAGGCGCTTATCTACCGGCGCTCTCCGATGTCATCATCATGGTCGAAGGCACTTCGTTTATGGGCTTGGGCGGCCCCAACCTCGTCAAAGGCGCGGTCGGACAAACCGTTGATGCCGAAACCCTGGGCGGCGCTCTTGTACACAATGAAATCTCCGGCGTGGCACATTATATGGCCAAAAACGATGAAGAGTGCATAGCCAAACTGCGCCAACTGGTGACGCAATTGCCGCCGAAAGAATTGCCCAACGTGCAGATCAGCGCTGCTCTTGAGGCGGCGCGTGAAGCAATAGACCTCTACGCCATCATGCCGGAAGACCACCGCCACCCGTATGAAATGCGCGAGGTGCTGGCGTGTTTATTGGACGGCGGCGAGTTGAACGAATTTCAAGCCGAATATGCCAAAGAGATGATCACCGGCTTTGCCCGCATAGGCGGCATCCCTGTAGGCGTCATCGCCAACAATCGCGGCTTGATTCGCGGCGCACCCGGCAAGCCGCCAAAATTCGGCGGCATCATCTATGCCGATTCAGCGGAAAAGGTCGCCTATTTTATAGAGACCTGCAATCGCCACAACACGCCGCTGCTCTTCCTACAGGATGTGTCCGGTTTTATGGTAGGCACGGACGCCGAGCATTCCGGCATCATTCGCGCCGGAGCGCGATTCGTGGAAGCGATGGCTACAGCGACGGTTCCCAAAATTGTTTTGACTCTCAATCACGCTTCGGGAGCCGGTTATTACGCTATGGCCGGACAAGGCTTTGACCCGGATTTTATTTTCACCTGGCCGACCGGACGTATGGGCGTGATGGAAGGCGATTCGGCAGTGATGGCTTTGTTCAGCACCGAACTGGAAAAATTGAAAGCTCAAAACCGACAACCGGACGCGGCCATGCAGGCCGAGATGGAGCGCGTGCGCGCCCAGTATGAAAGCGAACTCGATGCCAAATTCGCCGCTGCTCGTGGTTTCGTGGACGCCATCTTGACCCCCGAAGAAACGCGCTCGGCGCTGCAACTGGCTTTGCAGGCGACGCTCAATAACCCAGGGCCACATCTGGGCGTCTTCGTGCTGCCAAAATAATTATGGCTTGCCGGTAGGTTGCGTGAAGACTCCCAAGATGTTGTAGGCGATTGCCTTGTAAACCCCTATAGGTTGAGTGCCTTTACCCAGCCTACCGGCAAGCCATAAATTTCGTCGCCGTAGTAGCAATGAAATCGTGTTACGGCCTTTGCTTTTTCCTCACCGGCGATTCATTCTTACATTAGCCTGCAAATGCCTGTTGCAGCGCGCAAAAATGGAGGTTCAAGAATGTGTAGATCATCTGCATCCGCTAGGTTGACGCTGGTCAGCCTGATGCTTATCGCGCTTTTCGTAATCAGTTGTTCGCAACCCGTCGCCAATAAAAATGCTGAAAATAAAAACACCCCTGCAAACGGCAAAACGCCTGCCGACGCCAAGCCTATGGGCAGCGTCGCCCCCGGATATTTTTCGGCTGGGCCGCACGGCAATGTCTCTTTGAGTTTTGCCGCACCCGAAAATGAAAAATCCCTGACCGGCAACGCCGTCAACCCGATTTTCAACATCACCGGCTATCCGATTTACAAAGACGAAGAACGCAACAAAGGGCAACATATACACGTCATTTTGGATAACGAGCCGTATGAAGCAGACTATCAACCGACGCAGCCTTTCAAACCGGAGAGCGGCAGGTTTGAGAATTTGAAGGAAGGCACACACACTTTGCGCGCCTTCCCTTCCAGAGAATGGCACGAATCCATCAAGCAGGAAGATGGCGCGAATTTCGCCTTTCTCACTTTTTATGTGAACGCCAAAACCCCTAATGTCACGGTTGATAAAACCAAGCCGCTGTTGACCTATTCAAGGCCGAAAGGCGAATACCGTTTCAAAGATGACCCGCGCGGTTTGATGCTCGATTTTTATGTCACCAATGCCAGGATCAGCGCCAATGATTACAAGGTGCAGTATTCGATCAACGGCTCGCGGCCACAGATTGTGACGCGCTGGGAACCGGTGTGGATCAAGTGGGAAGAGTTGCCGCCGGGGGAATACAAAGTGGTGCTGGATTTAGTGGACAAGAACAACAAGCCTGTGCCGTTTATGGTTGGTCATCTTGATTACAACCACACCGAACGCACCTTCAAAGTTCTTGCTGACAGTGAAAAATTCAGCAGCGGTCATTGAGGCACGCCATCAAGTCGCGCTGCACGCTGGCGCGGCTGGCGCTTGAAACGCCTCATGAGCGAATGCTGTTGCGAGTCTCCGCGAAATCTCTTTTGGCGCGCTGGCTATAGAAGCATTGTTTCAGCGATTGCTTTTTTGACTTTTTGCATAGCGCAAGAGTGCCTCAAGGTGTTTCCCGAAAGTTTTTTCTATTTGCCGCTTGAGCTTGGTTTTCAAGCGATCTTTGTGTTTTTTTACTTCAGCAAATTTCTTTTCCCTGGATAGCTCTTGAATTCCTAAAACCTCGGCAAACCGTGCGGTACGATGTTCGCGTTGCAACAGCAATTCAATCAACTCTACATCTATAGGGTCTGTGATTTTGGCAAGCACCTCATCCACCAAGGAGGCGGATTTCTCGACCACAGTCGCTTCTGGATTGCTACTAGCCGTGATGCCTCTTCGGTCAACTTCGGAAATGTCTATATGATGTTCGACAAATTTTTTGTGCTTGTCCAAATAATTCAAGAGGTCGCCAAACGCATCAATATAGAGATAACCGATTAAACTACTTTTTTCCGGTTGGAATTTTTTCGGTGCTGCCAGATACTTCAACATGGTATCTATAGCGAAAGTTTCGGCGAGGTGAGGATCCTTGAGATGGTAAAAACGCCGACTCAACGCCTGGGTGAGCAGCGGCAGAAAAAATTCACAAAGCTCTACGCTAACAAAACGGTCGTTCCCCAGCACTAAACGATGGTGGAATTCTTCCCCTATTCTCTTTAATTCTTGTTGTGGAATCATAGCGGCCTTCCATCTATATGTCGCGGTCCGTCGAAATACCAAACCGCTTCCAGCAAGGCTTTTTTTCAGCTTGATGATTTGTTGTGGCGCGCTGAGGAGTCGCTTCACGCCTTCCTGCTTATCAGCTTATCGCAATAGTTGGCGCGGCCTACAAAAGCAGTTGGCCGCGCCAACTCAAGTTGCACGCGGTTCAATTATTCAACTCCTAGGCAAAACGCTCTGTCGAAACGAAACGGATTGGTTCCGGCGGGAGTCGGGTTGCAATACGGCCTAACGACCGCTTCACCGCTCAAGCCTCTGAACTCGCCACTGCCGCCGACGATTGCCAAGACTTCGCTGGGGCCTGTGGTGTTGCCTTTATTGTCGGCGACCAAGGCTGCGCCATTGGGTGCGATTAATCCGTTGACGCCTTGAACTTCAATGGTGGCATTGAAATCGAATGAAAGCGTCTGGTGCAAAGTAATTTTGCCCGTTGAATCGGCTACCGTTCCCCAAGCACGCCAGGTGCCCAGTACCCGATTCTGCAAATCACTACCACTGAAGAGTGGAGTACAGTCGCCTTGATTAAAGGTACGGTATTGATAAATCGTGCCTTGCAGATAAAACGTCGCGCCTCTTGAAGAGGCCGCCGATAAGGTGGAAAGCGCGTTGTCTGGAACGATGTCATATACCGGCCCTTTGGGCTTGGCGACTCCGGCCAGACCCTGCGGAACCAATAGCGGCGCAGCCATAAACATCAGGAAAAACAGGCTCAATAAACTCGCTCGCATGGAGCGTTTTTGATTAATGGTCAAAGGTCTTAACATCATTTCGGTATTCTCCTTTTCGATAGCAGGAAACTGCTGAAGGTAATTCTCATCTGGCATAGATCAGGCCGCGTAGGCCAAAGCATCCGCTGCCGCAGGCGATCATCGTCTACGCTTCTCCTTAACCAGCAGACCGCCGCTATAGCACCAGATCATGGCACGAAGGCGTTGGCCGACAGGAAGAGTTGCAGGATGTGGCAGATCAACTTTCACCTGGTAGAAACCTCACAGCAAGGGAACCCTCTGGGTCGCACCGGAAACTTTCGCGATGCGTAGTCACTACCCTTACAGTGAGGTTTCTACCAGACTTTTGGCACTACTCCTTTTGAGCAACCGACCATCTGCATGGTTCGATTTCTGGTTTGACAGACCGGAGTGGCGGTCTCATCTTTGGATTAGCCCGCCCTAAGTGGGCGCTTTAAATCGGACACCAGACAATCATAAAGTGGCGGTGGGTGGAAAATAATGGCAGCGCTTGAAAAAAAAATAACTGCCCAGCCTGGTTGTGAGAGTTGAACCTTATGCGGCTGTACCTCAAAAAGTTTGGCGGCACAGCCTCTGGGCGGCGTAGCCACAAGAGTTGGGAGCATAGCTTACGGAAAAGCGCAGCCTTTCCGCACCTCAAAGCGGCACCGCCGCACAAGGTTCAACTCTCACAACCAGGCTGGGTAGCTATAGCGTGTCCATCAAATGCTTGTGGCCTAGACAACAAGGTTGCCCGTTCGTGCCGCCAGCTTGAATAACTTGAATAAACAGAGCGCGAAATCAGGTGAGATCAGTGCAGCTTGTGTATATCAAAAGGGTATATGCCGAAGGACTCGCTGTTGCCATCCTGATTAATGCCCTCAACGCGCAGAGAGTAGTGGCCGGGGCGAAAGCGGTTCGCCTGGAGAAGCAGCGTTAGAGCGTCATTCCGGTCTGGCGTCAAGATGCGGCTCTTGCCGATACGCCGACCTGGTTCAGCAAAAACCGTAAGGCGATAGTTGGCAAATCGCCGCTCACCTTCAAGCGCTACAGAGAGGAGAAACCATGCAGACGACGAGGCCAGCGCAACCGCATTCGCCGCCGTAGAACCCTTGGGGTCAACCCCTCTGACCGAGGTCAACACAAAGATCGGCACATTTCCTTCTACCCCCATCTGCTGTTTAATGGCGGTCGCCAGTTTTGCGCGTTGGGCTTGCTCATCCTTGAGCTTGGCCGCCAACTGCTGCACTTGCGCGGCGTGTTGCGCCTCGGTTTCCTGCTGCTTGTTGGCCGCCGCTTGCGCGGCCTGATGCGCCTCTTCGTAGCGGCGTTGCCATTGCTCAGACCAGCGTTCTGCCTGCCCAACCTCAGCCCGCAAGCGCCGCGTATAAGCGCCAAATATCAGGCCAGCAATCAGCGCTACGATCAGCATAGCGGCCACAGCCCAAGCCATAGGTTGCCGCAAAAGCCTTTGCGGAACGTGCCGAAAGGTGCGCCCAGGCTGCGGACGAGCGCCGGTTAGAGGTGGCTGTGTGACGACCAGACGCAGACCTTGCCGAAAGTGGTTTGCTGTTTGCAAACGGGTAATACATTGCGGGCAATCAATGAAATGTGCCTCGAAGTCGAGGCTCTCCGCTTCCGGCAATTTCCCCATCAGATAGCGGTCAATAAAATCGAATTGGTCTATGTGATCGTGATTCATCGCTACTTCTTCAACCCTAAACTAAAAGTGTGCTTACCAGCACAATTATGACAGCCGGTTTGAAATTCTTTCGCCCTACGACAATTCATAAGTTGCCAAAGCGTTTCAGGTATAGTTCCTTGAAGCGCTTGAGCGCTCTGGAAACGACGCTATTAAATTGTGAACTGGTCAAACCCAAGTCGGCGCAGATTTGGTCTTTCTCCTCTTCGGCGATGAAATAACGAAGCAGCACTTGCCGGTCGCGTTCCATCTTCATCTCGGTGAGCGTCTGCTGCACAATCGCTGCTCGTTCCTTGCGCCACAGTTGATCAAATTGATCCGGTTGAGAATCTCGAATCTGCTCGGCGTTGCCCAACTCCTCCTGATTCATAGCCCGTCGCCTTCGGCGTATGTGTTCGATGGCAACAAAGCGCGCCACGCCGCAGATAAACCCCGAAAGCCTTTCCGGCTCGCGCACCTCGCCATCGCGTATCTTCTCCAACGCAATTCTAAAAGTGTCCTGTGAGAGGTCTTCACTGACCGACTCATTATGCACGATGCGACCTATGATGACGGCTATGCCATCTTTATAGCGGCTGACCAGTTCCGCTTCCGCATCTCTATCGCCAGTCGTAATGCGCTGCACCCACGCCAGCCACTCTTTATCATTAGTCGCTTTGACCACCTTCACCTCTTGCCCGACGGACCGGCCAGCGCCATATCCGCCAGAGTCATGCCGTTTGTGCAGACCGAGAAGCAACCACAGTGGAATACCTATAAACACAGATGAAAAGCCCTGTAAAGACGCAGCGAACTTGCCCAGCAAGGGTTGAGTAGATTCGCCAAGGGTGAATGAAACCAGCGGCATCTCATAGCGCCCAAGCTTCGCGCCCTAGGGCTTGCCCACCAGCACAAAAGACGCCCAGTAATACGGATGGCGCGTTGATTTGCCGCTGCCCAGCATCTCCAGTTTGGCCTTTTGCAGCGCTGCCGCGTGGCATTGACCGGCGGTTAGATTTTGATAGAAATCTTTCATCAACTGCCCGGTTGAAATATCGCTGACGTTCCACAAACTGACAACCACCGACCGCGCTCCGGCATAGAAAAAGGCGCGGCTCAATCCGACGATGCCTTCTCCCGATAATAATTGTCCGCGTCCGGTCTGACAGGCGCTCACCACCACCAGATCACAATCCAGATCAAGCCTGGCAATCTCGTTGACTTCGAGCAAACCATCTTCTTCGCCCTGCTCTCCCGGAGTCAATATCACCGCCGAGCGAAACGGTGAATGCTCGTCAATCAAGCTGTGGGTAGCAAAATGCAAGCGCCGATAACGTCGCAGCGGCTCGCGCTTGATCGCCTCTTCCGTGCTGGCACTTCCCATCAACACTTTACGTTGGTCAGCGGCAAAGAGGTTGGCTATCGCTAAAATTTCATCTCGCGTCCTCGGCAGTTGGGTTAAATGGAAATCACGAGCCGCTAGCATCTGTCTGGCGCGTTTACTTAAACCGTGCGGCGCTTCTTTGCCGTCGCTGGTTGTCGCGTTCGCCTCAAAGACGACATCGCCAACGGCCAAAAGTTCCAGCCTGTCGCGGCTGGCTATACGGCTAGTGGACTCCTGCAATAACACCAGCATACTCGCCGATGGCGCGTAGCTGATCTCGTGGTCTTCGATCAGGTAATGACCATTTTGCATCAGCGCCTCGAAAGGCAAATAATGGAGCAGGCCATCCGGTACGATGAGCAAAGGCTTGCCCGTCTCTAACTGTAGGGACAAGTCGCCAAACAACATGGCAAACAAGGCTGCGGCTTGCGGCTTCAGCGTCGCTACACTTTTTTCAAGTTGCAGGTGATTGGGAGGCGTCGCTAGAGCGTCTAAATATGCCTTGACCGCTTTTTCGATCTCCCGGCGCGGCGGCAATATGGCCGAAAAAATTTCGCCCCGGGTGAAGAGCCAGACGAAGGAATGGCTCTCGCCCAAAGTGAATTCCGCCAACGCCATCTGCTCCTGAGCCATCTTCTTTTGCAATTGTTCGGCGGTGATTAGATTGGTCCAAACCAGACGCTCTACGGAATGCGCCATTTCAGCTTGTGCCTGCGCCTCTTGCTTCCGGTATTCGGCTTCTTCCAATTCTTTTTGCAACTTCGCCTGCTGTTCCCGGTTGAGGCTCGCCTCGAGCAAGCGCAGACGCAGGCGCAAGATGGTTTGAGATAGCTCGTTTTCTGTTGCCGTTTGCGACTCCATAACGGAAGATGGCCGCATTCGCCGCGCTCCTGTGAAGTTCAGGACTGTCCGCGCTTTAGCCTCATCGGATAATTCATAAGCTTCTTGAATTCGCCCTAGTTCGATTAAGAGAGCTGTATATTCCCGATAAGCCGCCTGCGCTTCTTCTCGAAAAGAAACGGCGCTGGCTTCGGTGGCCATATAAACGGCCCACCACATCCCCGCCATATGATGTTTTGCCCAAGAGTACGAATCAAGCGCACGCTCTTTTTGCCCCAGCGCACGTTCAGCGCGTGCGCGACTGAGCCAAGCCCTCCATCGCAATTCTCTAGTGTTCACATCATCTGCGTAACTTACTGTACGATCCTCCTGCTTTTCCGCTAATGCCACCGCCTGCTCTGCATATTCGCGGGCGGTTTGCTTTTGCGAGGCAAGCAGATAGAGCGTTGACATCGCGCATAAAATCTTGACTTGCCCTCCCACATTGGCATTCTTTTTATAGATAACCAGAGCGTCTTCAAAAGCCTCTTTCGCATTTTCAATATGCCCTTGTTTCTGATTAACCAAGCCCTTCAAATGTAACAAGGCCGGGTCAGCGTCAGCACTACCTTGCTTGTTTAACCGCAGCGCCAAGGTAACCAACTCCAAGGCATTCTCCAGCGCGCCCCGCTGAAGAGAAATATCGGCCAGTCCCATCAAAGCAGATGTTTGCATAGGGAGATCGTGTAAGCTGCGCGACAATTCGAGCGCCCGTTTGAAATAGCTCACGGCCAAATCGTGCAGATACAGATCGGCATAAATCAGAGCAATAGCGTTCAAAGCATTCGCCCTGACCACACCGGGGAGTAATTTTACTTGCAACGCCTGCTGGTAATATTCCAGAGCCTCCTGATACTTTCTGATTTGTTTATACCGATCCCCCATTTGCAGAGCCGCCTTCCCGGCTTTCGCTGGCTGGCGCATTTGCACCCACAAATGCATGGCTTCTTGTAATTGCCGCCGCACTGACCCGCTCTCTTGTTTATCGAATAAAAGCAGAGCGTTTTGAAACAAGGCTTCCGCCTGACTTGCCGATTCCGATGATTGGCGCTTGGTTTCTGTGTTATCGCCTTGCGCGAAAGTATCGGAGTTCGCAGCGTACAGCAAAGCGATAGTCACGACGAATGTGAAGAGGAATTTTGAGGAAGATTTTCGTAGCAAGGCGTTCCTTACTCCTTCAGAATGATGAGGCATTATAGCATCGAGAAGGCGCGAGCAAGAACACAATGCCGAATTTATAAAGAATCCCGAATTGCAGAATAAAATCAGTTGGGTTGGAAGGCGGTCACAGACCACTTCTCACAACCCGCATATATTTTCTGACATATTTTTTTGAGCCGTTATAGCGGCTTGCAGAGGTGTGCGATTGGTTGAGAGGCGGTCTCCGACCGCCGTACAGCAGTCACAGACCGCCTCTCAACCAGGTGTCATGGTCGTGGGCAAATGAAATTCGCTATAAGACAAGCGATCAGGTAGGTGGATAGTGGGATAAATCTCCATGTTTAGTTAATCGCTAAGAGATTTACCCCACCGGCTAACTGTCAACGGATTATTGGCAGCCAGCAATACAAACATCGTATTGTTTGCCGCAGGTTCCTCCGCCACCCCCTGCTAAACACTCGACATACGCCTGTTCACATTGATGAGCGCAATTCGGAGCAGCAGCCTTGGGGTGAGGATTCGCCAAGTTAACCGTTTCCTGCTGCACCTTCGGCGCAGGCGCTTGTGCTGAGGTTTGCGGTTGCAGGCTCGTCAAGCCCAGCGTCAAGAGCATCGCCAAGAGGAGAAAGCGCGCCCAAAATAGTTG